>NZ_JCANTA010000027.1:0-90823 GCF_059570575.1 Streptomyces sp. CNX435
CTGGCCGTAGCCCAGTTCGAAGGTGGCCTTGACCGCCAGGTCGCCCACGCGCAGCTCGTCCAGGCGGCGGTGTTCGTCCGACAGCTTCCGGGCCAGCACCGGCACCGTCCACGAACGGCGTGCCGCCAGCCGGGAGGCCGCGATGCGGATGGCCAGCGGCAGGAAGCCGCAGGCCGCGACGACGTCCATCGCCGCTCCCCGGTACGGCTCCACCCGCTCGGCGCCGACGATGCGCGTGAACAGCAGCAGTGCCTCGTCCGGGTCCATCACGTCGAGGTCGACGTAATGCGCCCCGGCCAGGTCCCCCATCCTCGCCCGGGAGGTGATCACCGCCGCACAGCCTTCGGTGCCGGGGAGGAGGGGGCGTATCTGGGCGGCGTCGCGGGCGTTGTCGAGCAGGGTCAGGACGCGGCGGCCGGCGAGCATCGAGCGGTACAACGCCGCCCGCTCCTCCACCGGTTCGGGGATCTCCGCGTCCGGGGCACCCAGGGACCGTAGGAAGGAGCCGAGGACGGCGGCCGGATCCGCCGGGGACGGGCCCGCGCCTTGCAGGTCCGCGTACAGCTGGCCGTCCGGGAACGACTCGCGGGCAGCGTGGGCGACGTGGACCGCCAGGGTGGTCTTGCCGACGCCGCCGATGCCCGACACCGACGACACCGCCATCACCATGTGCGGGGCCTGTACCAGCTGCTTGCCCAGCTCCTCCACCACCGCTCCCCGGCCCGTGAAGTCCGGCAGCGTTGCGGGCAGTTGCGCGGGGGCCACGGCTGTGGCCGGGGCGCGGGGGGCCGGTGCCGGGGTCGGCTGGTCGGTGGTGCGCAGGATGCGCTGCTGCAGCGCCGCCAGCTCCGGGCCCGGTTCGACGCCCAGTTCGTCGGTGAGCTGGCGCCGGGTGTCGGTGTACACCGCCAGCGCCTCCGCCTGCCGGCCGCTGCGGTACAGCGCCAGCATCAGCAGCTCCCGGAACCGCTCCCGCAGCGGATACGCCGCCGTCAGGGCCGTCAGCTCCGAAATCGCCTCCGCGCGCCGCCCCACCTCGACATCCAGCTCCAGCCGCCCCTCCAGCAGTGACAGCCGCCACTCCGCCAACCGCGTCCGCTGCCGCTCCGCGTACGGCCCCGGCAGCCCCGCCAGCGGCTCGCCGTCCCACAAACCCAGCGCGTCACGACGCAACTCCCGCGCCCGCTCCGGCTCCCCCGCCGCCAGCGCCGCGTCCGCCTCCCCCGCCAGGCGCGCGGCCGTGTCCACGTCCAGTTCCGCACCCGCCCCCAGGTGCACCGCATACCCGCCCGCCTCACCCCGCAGCAGGTCCGCATCGTCACCCAACGCCCGGCGCAGCCGCGACACGTACGTCCGTACCGTCCCTACGGCATCCCGCGGCGGGTCCTCGCCCCACACCGCGTCGACCAGCTCCTCCACCGCCACATGCCGGCCGCCCCGCAGCAACAACACCGCCAGCACCGCCCGCTGCTGCGGCGAACCCACACCCACCGGCTGCCCGCCACGCCACACCCGCACCGGCCCCAGCAGCCCGAACCCCACAGACCCCCCGGGTAACCCCGCGCCGCGCACACCCTCGGACATCGCCACCCCCAGGCCCAGCCCCCGCACACCCAGTCTGCCCCACCCCCCACACCCGCCGCCACCGGCCACAACCGGCCACGACCGCCCCGATTGACAGCGGATTGACGGCCCTCGACGCACCGTCCACAGGGCGTCCATGGACGTCGGTTTCGCTGTACGCCATGAGCGACTTGACTCCCCGGACAGAAGCACATGCCCATGCCCACGGTCTCCGTCTCGTCGTCGACGCACTCCCGGACGAGCGGTTCACCCACCGGTCCGTACGGCAGCTCCCCGATCCCCCGCCGCCGCACCTGGTGCCCGTGCTGGCCGAACTCTCGCGCGGCACACCGGACACGGTCGCCTGCCGCAACCTGCACATGTCGCCGCGCACCTACAGCAGGAGGGTGGCGGAGCTGCTGGACCACCTCGGCGCGCAGAGCCGGTTCCAGGGTGGGGCGCAAGCGGTGCGGCGGGGGTGGCTGGTGGGGGCGTGCCTCGCCGATACGGCGGAGGGCCGCTGAACGGCCGGGTACCGGGCCAGGCACCGGCCAGGCACGGCCAGGCACCGGCCGGCTACCGGCCGGGCTCGGGCGGGCCTACGCGCGCCCGCCTCACCCCGCCCGGCAGCGCGGGCACCGGCACGGTGGCCAGCGCTCGGGCAGCTCCGGCAGCTCCGGCAGGGGTTCCGTCTCGGCGGGCCGGAAGTGCGTACGGCTCGCGCGGCCCCGGCGGCCGGTCCGCGAGACCCGGTAGACCGTGATCGTCAGACCCGGGTGGCCCGACGGCCCCACCCGCTCCGGCCGACGTACCGGATCTGATGCCATCCCGACGCCCCTCACCACCTGTCGGCGGCGGTCACCGGGAAACGCCCGCGGTGTGCGGTTCCGGGATGTCGACCAGCTCCAGATACGCGAACGCGAAGACCGCCGCCTGCGCCCGCGAACGGACTCCGATCTTGCGTACGGCGTTGCTGAGGTGCGCCCTCACCGTCCGCTCCGTGATTCCCAGCCGGCGGGCGATGAGGCGGTTCCCCGCGCCCGTACCGACGAGGAAGAGCGTCTGCCGCTCGCGATCGGTCAGCAGCGGGATTCCGTCGGGATCCCCCGGGGCCCGTAACCGCCCTTCCGTATCGACCTCCGACGGGCTCGGCTTCCTCTGGCACACGACCGACAGTCCTCCCAGCCCCCCGCGGTGCAGTGCAACGGCAGCCGCGAAAGTATGCGGGCGGGCGGACGGCGGTCAAGGAATCCGGACGTCCCCGCGCAATGCTGGCGATTACTCGCCGATCTGCCCGGCGCGCCCTTGCGCCGGCGTCCGGTCGCCGGTCGCCGGTCGCCGGTCTCGCGGGACACGGTGAACGACGGCTTGACGTGGGCATTAAGCAAACGTTGATGGGCCCCTGCCATTCTCTTCTCAGGCCCGCTTCTAGGGGGAAACCGGGCCGAGCGGTCGGCCGCTATCTCACACCGATCAGGTGAGCGGCCCACACGGTGCCCGTCCGATGACCATCAGGGGAAGTCGTCGGACGGGCACCGTCCTCGTTTCCGGATACGTACGCTCCTCGCATGGAGCAGGAGCGGGAGCGGGAGCGGGACATACGGTCCGTGGAGGACGTACTGCGGCTGCTGGACGGGATGTTCGAGCCGGATGCCGATCGCTGGCGCGGCGGCGCGGGCGGCGGCTGGTGGGACGGGTTCTACGCCGATCGGGAGCGGGAGGTTCCGTTCTTCGTCGGCAAGCCCGACGAGAACCTCGTCTCGTACCTCGACCGCGGCCTCGTCGCCCCCGGCCGCGCCCTCGACCTCGGCTGCGGCCCGGGGCGCAACGCCGTGTTCCTCGCCGGGCGCGGGTTCGACGTCGACGCCGTCGACCTCTCCGCCGCCGCCGTCGCCTGGGGCGCGGAGCGGGCGCACGAGGCCGGGGTGACGGTCCGGTTCCGCTGCGGTGACGCCTTCGACCTCGTACGCGACGAGCCCGGCCCGCCGCGCGGCGGAGGCGCCGGACACGGCGGAGGCGCCGGACACGGCGGACGCGGCGGACGCGGCGGACACGGCGGACACGGCGGACACGGCGGACGCGGCGGACACGGCGGACACGGCGGACCGTACGACCTCGTCTACGACTCCGGCTGCTTCCACCACCTGCCCCCGCACCGCCGCGTCAGCTACCTCGCCCTGCTGCGCGACCACCTCGCCCCCGGCGGGCACTTCGGCCTCGCCTGCTTCGCCGCCGGGGCCATGGGCGCCGAACTGCCGGACGCCGCGTTCTACCGGAAGGGCACGCTGCACGGCGGGCTCGCCTACACGCCGGAGTCGCTGCGGTGGATCTTCGGTGAGCCGGGGTGGGAGGAGGTCGAGCTGCGAAGGATGCGGGGCGAGGCGGCGGAGTCACCGTATTTCGGGGAGGAGTTCCTGTGGACGGCGCTCTTCCGGCGGCCCGACGACTGACGACTGACGTCGTCGGGCGGTGCGACTGATCTCCCATGGTGCCTCTTGGCGTCGCACGGTCCCGCACGCTGTGACCGCATGAGGTTCACCGGGTTCCGCTCCGGGCCGTCTTTAGGTCGGCTTTCGCTGCGGTGGTGCACGATCGCCCCGTCGATTCGATCGAGCCGTTGTGGAGGATGAAGTGAAGGAGACCCCCGCCCGCCGTCACGTGCTGCGCGGCGCCGCCGCCGGCGGACTGCTCACCGGGATCGCCGCCGCGGGCGCGCTGCGCGCGGCCCCGGCCCAGGCGGCACCCGCCGAGACAGCCGCCGGGCTGCGCCACGACCGGGTGCTCCACGTGGCGAACACGGCGATGGACGGCTTCGACCGCGGCTGGCGTACCGGGGACTGGCAGTCGTTTCTGGCGATGCTGACGGACGACTTCAGCTTCTGGTTTCCGGAGGATCCGGCGCGCGGCCGGTTCGAAGGGGGCCCCGGCCGGCGGGCGGTGGCCGAGTGGACCGCGTTCCACGCCGGCAACGGCAACCGCGTCCACGGCGAGCGGCGCCGGGTCACCGCCGCCGGCAGCCGGGTTTTCTACGAGTACGACTCGGTGGGCGCCTCGGCCGGCACGGCGGCGTACCGGAACTGGGAGATGATCGTCGTGGAGGTGCGCGGCGACAGGATCAGCGCTCTGCACGAGTACTGGGGCGACGCCCGCCCGGCTGACGGCGGTGCCGTCGGGGCGCCGTAACAGCCAACGGCCGTCACGACGTGGGCGGCGCTCCGTCGGGGCGCCGTAACAGCCGTCACGACGTGGGCGGCGGACATGGCGAAGTCCCGTCCCCTCAGCCGCCGCTCCTCGCCACTTCCCTCGCCAACTTCCCCGCCTCCGCCCCGATCTCCCGCAGACTCCCGCTCACCGCCGACGTATACCCCACGAAGTGCAACCCCGCCGCCCCCTCCGGCGACCGCCACCCCCGCGCCCGCGGCAGGCCGCGATCGTCGAGCACGTCCAGGTGGCCCACCACCTCCTCCAGCCCGCGCCGCCAGCCCGTGGCCGCGATCACCGCCTCCGGCTCCGCGCGGTCGCCGTCCGCCAGGATCACGCCGTCGGCGTCCAGCGCCGCCACCGCCGGGACCGGGATCACCCGGCGTTCCCGTACCGCCGCGACCAGCCCGTCGTCCAGGATCGGGACCGCCCCCTCCCGGGCCCGCGTGTACAGCCCGCTCGCCGGGCGGGGCAGGCCGTACGCGCCGAGGTCCGGGACCGCCGTCCGGCTCACCCTGGCCGCCAGCCGGTCCACCGTCCGGGCCGGGAGTGCCCCGCTCAGGCCGCGGCCCGCCACCGCGCCCCAGCCGGCCATGGGCCGGCGCACGATGTGCGGCAGCGTCCGCACCGCCAGCCGCACGCGCTTCGCGCCCCCGTCCGCCAGGTCCACGGCTATCTCCGCGCCCGTGTTGCCCGCGCCGACGACGAGGACGTCCTTGCCCTCGTACGGGGCGGGGTTGCGGTAGTGCGCGGCGTGCAGCAGTTCGCCGCGGTACGAATCGCGGCCGGGCCAGTCCGGTACGTACGGGGTGTGGCAGTAGCCCGTGGCGACCACGACGCGGCGCGCGTCGAGGACCCGGCCGCCGGTTGCCGCCACCCTCCAGCCGGAGTCGACGCCGGCAGCGGACGAACCAGAAACGGGCGCATCAGAAGCAGCCCAGTCAGACGCGGGCGAGTCGGAAGGCGACGACGAAGCGCGGTCTATCCGCGCCACCTCCACGTTGTGCACGATCTCCAGCTCGTGGTGCTCCGCATACCCCTCCAGGTAGCGCACCAGCTCGTCCCGCCCCACCCACCGCCCGTACCGGCGCGGGATCGGCACCCCCGGCAGCCCCGACATCCCCCGCGGCGTGTGCAGCCGCAGCCGGTCGTAGTGCCGGCGCCACGAGTCGCCCACGCGGGCGCCCCGCTCCAGGACCACGGCCCGGATTCCGGTCGCGCGAAGCGCCGCCGCCGTGGCGAGCCCCGCCGGGCCGGCGCCGACGACGAGCACCGGACGGTCGTCCCGGCCGCCCCGGCCGTCCCGCCTCGCCCGTCCTGAAGGGACACTGTCATGTGGCATGCCGGTGAGCGTAGTGGGGCAACGGCCGCTTTCCGGCAGATTGCCGGGCTCGTAGCACTAACGATTCAGCAGCGGCTATGCTGCGCACGCTCACGTCTGCTTCGGCGGCTTCCGCCCCGTCACCCCGAGGTGCATCAGCAGCGCCAGCGACGGCTTCAGGTCCGCCTGCTTCACGCCCCAGGTCTGGAACGCCTTCTGGTGCGCCGCCACCCCCGCGAGCATCACCACCAGCGACCCGGCCACCGCCGCCGGGTGCACGGACTCGTCGACCTTGCCCTTCGCCTGCAGCTCCCCGACCGACTCGGTCAGGGACTTGGTGACGGAGTTCAGGATCTTCATACGGATCTTGTAGAACCGCTTGTCGCCCTCCGCGGCCCCGAGGTCGACGACCCGCAGGATCGCCTCGTTCCGCCGCCAGAACCCGAGGAATCCCTCGACCAGTTCCTCCGCGGCCTGCGCCCCGGACCTGCCGGCCCACGAGCGGCCGGCCACCAGCTCGGTCAGGCCGGCGCCCTCCTTGGCCATCTGCTCCGCGAGCTCCAGGACGGCGCCCTCGACGTCCGGGAAGTACTGGTAGAACGTGGCGGGTGACGTGCCCGCGCGCCGGGCCACGTCGATGACCTTCACATCCCGGTACGGCGAGGCGTCGAGCAGCTCGCCGAGGCACTCAAGCAGCTTGGTGCGGGTCGCCTGGCCGCGCCGGCCGGCGACACGGCCGTCGACCGTCCGAACTTGACCTGTCATGTCGTCAGCTTACCGACGCGTGATCGAACCGCGATCCGGCAGGGGCAAACGAGGGCAAACGGGGAGGTCACACGGGCGGAAGTGCGCGAATTGCCACTCTCGAACAGAATTGACCCGACGTTCGGGGTATTTTCACAACAGCCGATGTCCACCGCCGACATGTTGGCGCTACCTTGGCGATGCGACCCACCGCCCGATCCCCGTCACGCCGGTCCCGCTCACACCACCAGCCCCCACACACGGTCCCGTGGAAGGACGACGACGGCCATGGACGTATTCGCCGAGGGCTCACCCTGCTGGGCCGACGCCACGCTGCCCGACTTGCGCGCCGGCGAGCGCTTCTACGGTGAGCTGTTCGGCTGGACGTTCACCGGGGGCGGTACGGGAACGCCCGTCGGCGACGCCTTCCCCCGGCACTCCCGGGCGCTGCTCGACGGCGCGCCCGTCGCCGCGCTCGTCGCCAAGCGGGACGGCCGGATGCCCACCGCCTGGGGCGTGCACCTGGCCAGCCCGGACCTCGTCGGCACCGTCGAGAAGGTCCGGCGGGCCGGCGGCACCGTGCTCACCGGGCCGGCGGGGGTCGGGGAGTACGGCCGATCGGCGCTGGCCGCGGACCCGGACGGCGCGGTGTTCGCCGTCTGGCAGGGCGGCACGCGCCCGGGCTTCGGGGTGACCGACGTGCCCGGCGCCTTCTGCTGGACCGAGGTGTACGTACGGAACGCCGACGCCGCCGACGCCTTCTACCCGGCCGTCTTCGGCTACGAGCTGCAGGATCCCCCGTTCGACGCCGGCGACTTCAAGGTGTGGGCGCTGCCGGGGTCGGGCCGGGAGGTGGCGGGCCGGGCGGTCGTCGGCGACATGGTGCCGGCGGAGATGCCGCCGCACTTCCTCGTCTACTTCCGGGTGGCCGACGTCGGCGAGGCGGTCCGGACCGTACGGCACGGGGGCGGGCGGGTGCTGGTGGACCGGCAGGAGATCCCGGGGGCGACGTTCGCGGTGGTCGTGGACAACCAGGGGGCGGCGTTCGCGGTGATGGACGGCGCGGCGGGCGGGGACACCGCCCCGGGCCCCGACGAGGCCCCCGAGGAGGCCCCCGATGAGGCCGGTCAAGGCCGCCCCGGCACCGGCACCGCCGCAGGCCCCGGCACCGACCCAGCCGCCGGCCCGGCCACCGACCCAGACGGCACCCGCGGCACCCGCGGCACCCGCGGCGCCCGTGCCGCGGAGTCCCCCTCCGCCCCCGCCACCAGCACCGACGGGACCTGACACCGTGCTGTCCCACGCCCCGCGCGCGGCGCGGCCCGCCGGGTTCCGCCGTACTCGGCGGTACCAGGGCCGGCGGTCCCCCGAGCCGCCCCCCGGGTTAGCCCCGGCGCGCTCCGGAGTGGAGAATCGGCAGGCGTACTTTCGGGACTGACGGCCGTACGCCTGCGGTGAGAGGCTGCAGGGGGGCCCGGTTCCGGGAGCCCCCGACGGGGAGGTGGATGGTTACGTGGTCGAGCAGCTGGCGCAGCACGACCCGAGGCGGATCGGTCCTTTCGAGGTGCTCGGCAGGCTGGGCGCCGGCGGGATGGGTCTCGTCTATCTCGCGCGGTCGGCCTCCGGCCGCCGCGTGGCGATCAAGACTGTCCGCACCGAGCTGGCCGAGGACCAGCTCTTCCGCGTGCGCTTCACCCGCGAGGTCGAGGCCGCCCGGGCCGTCAGCGGCTTCTACACCGCGCCCGTCGTCGACGCCGACCCGCGGGCCGCCGTGCCGTGGCTCGCCACCGCGTACATGCCCGCGCCCTCGCTGGAGGAGATCGTCAACGACTGCGGGCCGCTGCCGCCGCAGGCCGTGCGGTGGGTGGCCGCCGGGGTCGCGGAGGCGCTGCAGTCCATCCACGGCGCCGGGCTCGTCCACCGCGACCTGAAGCCGTCCAACGTGCTGGTCCTGGAGGACGGGCCGCGCGTGATCGACTTCGGTATCGCGTCCGGGGTCTCCAACACCCGGCTGACCATGACCAACGTCGCCGTCGGCACACCCGCGTACATGTCGCCCGAGCAGGCCCGCGACTCGCGCAGCGTGACCGGCGCCAGCGACGTCTTCTCGCTCGGCTCGACCCTCGTCTTCGCCGCCACCGGACACGCGCCGTTCCACGGCGCGAACCCCGTCGAGACGGTCTTCATGCTGCTGCGCGAGGGGCCCGACCTGGAAGGGCTGCCGGGCGAGCTGCGCCCGCTCATCGAGTCGTGCATGCAGATGTCGGCCGACCACCGGCCCAGCCCGGAGACGCTGCAGTCCGACCTGGCGCCGCACCTCTTCGGCGCCGCGGGCGACGACAGCGGTACGGCGTCCGCGTGGCTGCCGCGGGCCGCGATCCGGATGATCGAGCAGCGCCGCGGGGCCGCGGCCACCGTGGGCGGGGCCGGCGGGGCCGCGGGGCGGAACGGGGGATCGCGGGGGTCCTCCGCGTCGCGCCGGTCGATGCCGCCGCGTCCGCCGCACCCGCCGGGGCCGCCGCCGGCGGTGGCGCCGTCCGCGGGTCCGGGGGCGGGGCCCGTACCGCAGTCCCCGCCGCAGTCGGCGGCCCAGTCCGCCCCCGTGTCCGCACCGCACTCCGCACCGCACTCCGCACCGCACTCCGCCCCCGGCCGGCACGCCGGGCCACCCGATTCCGCCCCCCTCGGCCCCGGCCCCGGCGGTTCGGGGCCCGCCCATGCTGCGCCCGGCGGCGCCCCGGCCGCACCCCCCGCGGCGCCGCCGGAGCGCGCCCCCGCGCAGCCCGTACCGGCCGGCGCGGCGCCCGGCGCCGAGGTCCAGCTCGCCGGCGCCCCCGTGGCGATCGGCCCCGGCCCTCGCGTCGTGGACGCCCGCGCCGCGCGCGCCCGCGCCGCCGCCGACGGCGGCCTCGACCTCGGCTGGGCCCGTCCCCGCGGCGGCGCCGCCGCACCGCACGCCGGGCAGCAGGCGCCCAGCGTGCACATCGGCGGCGGCCACCACCTGGCCGCCTCCCCGCCCACCACCGCACCCGCGCCGCCGGAGCCGGCCCGGTGGCGGCCGTGGCGCTTCCGGATGTCCAACGACGTCTGGGGCAAGCCGCTGGTCTCCGGGAACCTGCTCTACGTGACCTCCTTCGAGGTCCACGCCCTGGACGTGACCAGCGGCCGGCGGCAGTTCAAGACCCGCGAGGTCGCCTGGTCCATGGCCCTGTCCGAGGGCCTCATCCACGCCTCCGACGGCCCCAGCCTCTACGCGCTCGACGCCGCCGACGGCCGCGAGCGCTGGCGCCAGGGCACCGGCGGCTGGGTCTACTCGCTGCAGGTCGCCGCCGGCACCGTCGTCACCGGCACCCGCGGCGGCGGCATGCAGGCCCGGCACGCGGCGACCGGCGAGCCGCTGTGGGAGCTGAACGGGGCGCAGACGGAGTTCGAG
This sequence comes from Streptomyces sp. CNX435, assembly GCF_059570575.1. NCBI lineage: Bacteria > Bacillati > Actinomycetota > Actinomycetes > Kitasatosporales > Streptomycetaceae > Streptomyces > Streptomyces sp. CNX435. The sequence goes on from NZ_JCANTA010000027.1 coordinate 10,263, forward strand.
ACGCAGGAGGCCGGGCCGCTGGCCCACGACGGCACGGTCTACGTCTGGAGCGACGGCCGGCTGCGCGCCCTGGACACCAGATCCGGCGCGGAGCGCTGGTCGTACCCGATCGGCGACGCTGCCGCCTGCGGCGGCGTCCCGGTGCGGCTGCTCCCGGTGGCCGGTACAGCCGGTACAGCCGGTACGGCCGTCGGGCCCACGGTCTTCGCGGCGGCCGGCAAGCGGGTGCTCGCCCTGGACGCGGCGTACGGCACGCTGCGCTGGACGTTCGAGGCGCCGGCGGTGATCCTGAGCCCGCCCGCGTACGCCCCGGGCGCGGCCATGACGGGCGGCGGCGTCTTCGTCGCCGACCACCTCGGTACGGTCTACGCCCTCGACGCCGCCGACGGCCGCGAGCGCTGGCGCATCGCCACGGAGGCCCGCCAGTCCATCGAGCCCGTCCTCGTCGCGGACGGCCACGTCCACGTCGGCAGCGGCTCCGCCCTCTACACCCTCGACGCCGTCGCCGGCACCCCGATGTGGCGCTTCGCCACCCGCGGCGAGCTGATCGGCGCCCCGGTCGCCGCCGACGGCCGCGTCCACTTCGGCTCCGCGGACCACTGCATCTACGCGGTCGACGCGGTCGGCGGCCAGCTCCGCTGGAAACTGGCCACGGACGGCGAGATCACCGGCTCCCCGGTGGTCGCGAACGGCGTCGTCTACGCCTGCAGCAAGGACCGCTGCGTGTACGCCCTGGACGCCGAGAAGGGCACGGCCCGCCGCTGACCGGGGAGCCGGCCGCGAGTCCGCCGGCGCAGCCGGCGGCAGCCGGGCGGTGTCGCGGCCACCGCGCCCGGGGTCAGCCGCCGAGTCCGTCCTCGGCCGCCCCGCCCGGCGGCTCCGCCCCCCGCGCCTCCGCGTAGTGCGCCGCCAGCGCCGCGGCGCGCTCGCGGAGCGCCGTACGCAGCCACTCCGGCGCCAACGCCTCGGCGTCCGCCGCGAGTTGCCACACCGCCCACTCGGCGTGCCGCGCGTCCTGGAACGCCACCTCCAGCCGCAGCCGCCCGTCGGCCCCCGGCTCCACCTCCTCGGCCAGCACGGCCAGCGCGGTGCCCACCAGCTCCTCCCGCCGCGCCGCCTTCACCCGCACCTCCACCGCGACCTGCTCGCCGCCGCTACGGAACCGGGCGCTCCGCTCCTGCCAGGCCCGGTCCAGGTCGACGCACTCCGGGCGCTCGGCCGGTTCGGGGAGTTCCTCGGCGGCCCGTACCCGGGAGAGGCGGTAGGTGCGGTCGGCGCCGGCTCTGGTGGCGAGCAGGTAGCCCCTGTCCCGTACGGTGACGAGGCCGATCGGGTCCACCGTGCGCCACGCCGCGGCCCGGCCCTCGGGGGCGTAGCGGATACGCAGCCTGCGCCCGGCGAAGACCGCGCCGCGGATCGCGGCCAGCACGTCGTCCGGTACGGCGTCGGCGGTGAGCGGACGCGCGAGGAGATCGGTCTCCGGGTCGACGAGCAGCCGTTCGGCCACGCCGGCGGCGGTGTCCCGGTAGCCGGCGGGCAGCGCGTCGACCACCTTGAGCATCGCCGACGCGAGCGCCGAGCCGAGGCCGAACGCCTGCGCCCCGCGCCGCGATCCGGCGATGAGCAGCGCCAGGGCCTCGTCGTGGTTGAGCCCGGTCAGCTCCGTACGGAACCCGGGCAGCAGCGCGAACCCGCCGTGCCGGCCGCGCTCGGCGTGGACCGGGACGCCGGCCGCGGACAGCGCGTCGATGTCGCGGAGCACGGTGCGGGTGGAGACCTCCAGCTCGCGGGCGAGCGTGGCCGCGGACAGCCGGCCGCGCTGGCGCAGCAGGAGCACCAGGGAGACCAGACGATCGGCGCGCATACGAAAAAATCTAGCAGCATATACGACACAGGATGTCGTGATTCGCTGCGAGGCTGACGGCCATGGAACGTACCGCGATAAACCCGGTGACCTGGTCGCAGGAGATGGGCTTCAACCAGGGCGAGGTCGTCTCCGGCCACACCCGGACCCTCTACCTCTCCGGCCAGACCGCCATGAGTCCCGACGGCCGGCCGCAGCACGACGGCGACATGGCCGCACAGCTGGCGCTCAGCGCCGACAACCTCGAAGCCGTACTCGCCGACGCCGGCATGTCCCTGGCGAACCTCGTCCGCCTCAACGTCTACACCACCGACGTCGATCTGCTCTTCCCGCACTACGGCGAGCTGGCCGGCCGCCTGGCCGCCGCGCAGGCGGCGCCGACGACCACGATGCTCGGCGTGACCCGGCTGGCGATCCCCACCCTCCTGGTCGAACTCGAAGGCACCGCCGTCGCGTAGCGCGACCCCCGCCTCCCGGCCCCGGCACCCGGGGGCCGGGAGGCGGGAAGCACAGCCGCTGGGTGCGCATCGAGGGCATCGCGGGGCTCGACACGCCCACCTGACCCTGCGGCAGCACCGGCTCAGCCGCTACCGCGAGGCCGCTCAACTGAACCCGCGCACGCGCCCGCCGCAGTTCCGACGGCCGGGCCAGCGCGGTCACGGTACTTCGCCGAAGGCGAGGCGAGGCTTGCCCTTTTGTTAGGCGCATCTCATAATGCTCGTTAGTGAAAATGGTTATCGGTCCGGATCCGGGTCGGCCGGTGGTCCGTGGAGATGCCCGCGTACTTGCGCTGCAGAAGGGTGCGTCGTTGATGAGGACCGAGACCACGCCACGGAATCCGATCGCGTCGCTGCTGCGTCCCGTGCGCGGACGTCTCGTGCTGGCGGCGTGCTTGCAGGCTGTCTCGTCGGCGCTGGTGCTGTCTCCGCTCATCACCAGCAGCGTCATCGCCCGACAGCTTCTGGCCGATCCGACCGATCCGGGCATCTGGTCGACACTGCTGGCCGGGTCGCTCCTGCTCGGACTGGGCCTCGTGTTAAGAGGTGCGGCGGATCTGATCGCGCACCTCGCCGACAACACCTTGACGCTGGTCCTGCGACGGCGCGTCGCGGCGCGGCTGCGCAGCGCCCCGCTCGGCTGGTTCACCAACACCACCGCGGGGCAGGTGAAGCAGGGCATGCAGGACGATGTCGGTGCGCTGCACCATCTCGTCGCACATTCCTACACCGAGATCGCCGGTGCGGTCGCGACACCGATCGCTGCCTATGCGTACCTGTTCGTCATCGACTGGCGGCTGGCGTTGATCCTGGCGATGCCGATCCCGGTCTTCGTGCTGATCTACCGGCGCATGATGGCCGACAGCGGGAAGCAGATGGGCGAGTACGGCCGCGTCCTGGCCGGCATCAACAGCGCCGTGGTGGAGTTCGTCGACGGGATCCCCGTCGTCAAGACCTTCGGCCAGACCGGTCGCGCCCACGCCGCCTACCGCGCCGCGGTCGAGCGTTTCACCACCTTCTTCCTCCGCTGGACCCGTCCGCTGATCGCCCCGGAGACCATCTCGAACCAGCTGATCGCCCCGATCACCCTGCTGATCCTGACCTTCCTGTTCGGCACGGGGTTCGTCGCGGCGGGCTGGATGGACGGGATCGACGTGGTGCCGTTCGCGCTGGTGGGCCTCGGCCTGGCAGGCCCGGTCGGGGCGTTGACCTCGAACCTGCAAGCGCTGCAGATGGGACAGGCCGCGGCCGGCCGACTGACAGCACTGCTCCAGATCGATCCCATGCCGGAACCGGCCGCACCGGTGAGTCCCTCCGGGACGCGCATCGAGCTCGACCACGTCGACTTCGGCTACGAACCGGACCGGGAGGTCCTCCACGACATCACCGCCACGTTGGAACCCGGCAGCGTCACCGCGATCGTCGGCCCTTCCGGATCGGGCAAGTCGACGCTCGCGCGGCTGATGCTCCGTTACGCCGACCCCACGGTCGGCCAGATCCGGCTCGGCGGCGTCAGTCTCGACCAGATCGCCTCAGCCGAGTTGTTCCGCACGGTCGGATCCGTCTTCCAAGACGTCCGCCTGCTCCGGGGAAGCATCGCCGACAACATCGCGCTGGCCCGTCCGGACGCGGCACGCACCGACATCGAGCGAGCTGCCATGGCGGCGAACATTCACGAGCGCATCCTCCGCCTCCCGCGCGGTTACGACTCCGTCCACGGTGAGGACGCCATCCTCTCCGGGGGCGAAGCGCAACGCGTCAGCATCGCCCGCGCGTTCCTGCACGACCCGGACGTGCTCATCCTCGACGAGGCGACCTCCGCCGCCGACGCCGAATCCGAGCACGCCATCCAAACGGGACTGTCGGCCCTGGCGACCGAACGCTCTCGCACCGTCATCGTGATCGCCCACCGGCTCGACACCGTCCGCGACGCGGACCAGATCCTCGTCCTGGACCAGGGCCGCATCGTCGAGCAGGGACGCCACGACGACCTCCTCAAGCGTGACGGCGCCTACCAGCGTCTCTGGCACGCGCAGCACCACACCGAAGGGAGCCTCCGGTGATCCGCCGCCTTGCCCGCTACCTCGGCCCCGAGAACGCCGCCCTCATCTACCGCTACTTCCGCTGGGCCCTCTGCTCCAGCCTCGTCCAGGGCCTCAGCCTCGCGTTCACCATCCCGATCCTGCGCGCGTTGCTGACCGGGGACACCACGGCCGCCGCGGGATGGCTGGCGGGCTTCTGCGTCGCCGCGATCATCTCGTGGCGCGTCGAGTACTCGGCAACCCTGAAAGGCTTCGACGCGGCAGGCAAGTTGCTCACCACGCTGCGGTACCGCATCGGCGACCACGTCGCGACGTTGCCGCTGGGATGGTTCACGCCGACCAACACCGGCACCCTGGGACTGACCCTCAGCAAGGGCGTCATGGACATCCTCGCGCTCCCCGTGCGCCAGCTGACCGCTCTGATCAAGTCGATCGTGATCCCGCTGGTACTCATCGCCGCCCTCGTCGTTGTCGACCATCGGATCGGGCTGATCGCCCTGGCCGCGGTACCCGCGGTCGCCGCCCTGTACTGGTGGGCCGGCAGGCTCGGCCGCCGGGCCGATGCCGCGGTCAACCGGGCCACCGCGGACGCGAGCGACCGCATGGTCGAGTTCGCCCAGGCACAGCCGGTGCTGCGTGCCTTCGGACGAGCGGGATCGGCCACCGACCACTTCGACCAGGCACTGCGGGAACAAGCCCGCACCGAGCGCCGCCAGCTCTGGCTCGTGCTACCCCCCGTCATCCTCAACGGCATGGTCGTCCGGCTCACCCTGCTCGGCCTGTTGTCCACGGTGATCGCGTTCGCCGCCGGCGTCACCGACCCACTCGCTCTCGCAACCCTGCTGGCGACCCTGCCGGTCATCAACCGCCTCGTCACCCCGCTCGGCGAGGTCGCCAGCCACGCCACCGTGATCCGCACCGCCACCGCACACATGGACGCCGTCGACACCATCCTCGACGCCGAAACCCTGACAGAACCCACGGTGCCCCGCCAACCGGCTGACGCAACAGTCGAGTTCGCCAACGTCTCTTTCGCCTACCGCACCGGCATCCCGGTGCTGCGCGACATCAGCTTCACCGTTCCGCAAAGGACCACGACCGCGGTCGTCGGGCCATCGGGCTCCGGCAAGAGCACACTCGTCCGGCTCGCGGCCCGGTTCTTCGACCCGCCGGAAGGAGAGATCCGTATCGGGAAGACGCCGGTCGCCCTGATCGGCGCCGAGAAGCTGCAGCGCATGGTCGCCCCGGTCTTCCAGGACAACTACCTGTTCTCCGGCACCCTTGCCGACAACGTCCGCATCGCCCGCCCGGACGCCACCGACGCCGACCTCGACACCGTTGCGGAACGAGCGGGCCTGACCAACGTCATCACCGCGCTGCCGGAAGGATGGAACAGCCAGGTCGGCGAAGGCGGCACACGACTGTCCGGCGGGGAACGGCAACGCGTCGCGATCGCCCGCGCCTTCCTCAAAGACGCCCCCATCCTCCTGCTGGACGAAGCCACCGGATCCCTCGACGCCGAGAACCAGCACGCGTTCGCCACCGCCATCGACACCCTCCGACGCGAGAAGACGGTCATCGTCATCGCGCACCAGCTCTCCACCATCACCACCGCGGACGAAATACTCTTCCTCGAAGACGGACGCATTGTCGAACGCGGCACCCACCAGGAACTTCTCACCATGAACCAGCGCTACGCAGCACACTGGCGAGCACTCAACGCCACCCGCACCTGGCGACTCCTCGCCCAATGACAGCTCCCCGGCGAGCCAGCGGACGGCCCCGAAAACTCACCGACAGCGACATCATCGACGCCGTCCTCGAAGAAGGGTTCTTCGGCATCACCGTCGCCGCGGTCGCGCGCCGCCTCAATGTCTCCACCATGACCCTCTACCGATATGCGCCCACGAGAGCCGACCTACTCGCCCTCGCCTGGAACCACGTCATCACCACCACCCACTGGCCGCCGCTCACCGGCCCCTGGCAGCAGATCCTCCACACACACGCAACCACGTTCTGGCACCTCCTGGCCCGATATCCGGGTGTGGTCACCGAACTCTCCCAAGCCCTCATGCCGACCGCGATGATGAACCACATCGACGGCCTCGCCGTCGCCCTCGTCGATCAAGGCTTCACCGCCCGGGACGCCGTTCTCTCCGTCGACCTCGTCATCGACCTCACCGTCGACCACCGCCGCGGCGTCGAGAACATCCACGGACTCGCCGACACCCCGGCGACCCTGGATGCCATGGCTCAGCTATGGGCCCCCAACGACGCCGACCCACCCAACAGGCGGGCCGTGCGAGCCGCCATGACCAACGCCATCACACTCACCCCATTCGACTGGTACACCCAGAAACTCGACCTCGCACTCAACGGCATCGAAGCCACATTCCCCAGGTAGAGCGAGGTGCCCCGAAACGCCGCCGCAGCCGGTGGCCGCGCCGTCACTGACCGCCGCTGCTGCGGTCGTGCCTACCCCGGCTGGGGCCACCAACGCCAAACCGGTCCGCTCGGCGCTGCTCGTTCGATCAGCTTCCACGTCGGTTACGGACGGACGTGAGCCGGACTCCGGCAACACGGGCCGGTCCGGCGGGAGTCGCCGGACCGGCCCGTGCCCTGCCGAGGGTTGCTCTCAGCGTTTGAGGGTGAACGTGAAGTCGCCGGAGAGCCTGCCGGTCAGGCGGACCGCCGAGACGAGCCTCCCCTCCACGACCAGCCTCTCGGCCTCGGCCCGTGCGAGGCCGCAGCCGTCGGCGATCAACCGCACCGGCCGGACCGGGATCCGCGCCGCGAAGCGCACGGTCACGTCGATGACCTCGCGGTCCAGGTGGTCGGTGCCGCCGGTGTCGAGGCGCCAGGCGCCGGTCCAGTCGAGCGCGACGCGGTTGCGGCGCTGGACGGCCGGGTCCTGGAGCAGGCCGGCCGCCAGGCCGATGTCGTTGTGATGCAGCCGGGCGAGCGTTTCGGGGCGTACGGAGCGGACGTTGACCCGCTCCAGGACGGAGAGCTTCGTCGTTTCCCCGCAGCCCGTACAGAGCGCGAGGAGCCAGGCGTCGAGGAGCTTGTGGTGGGCGTTGACACGGAACTTGCCGTTCGCCCGGAACCGCCCGGACGCGCACGCGTGACAGCGGCGGCGGACGAGCGGCAGGCGGGTGGGCATGACCAACCAGTCTGTGAGCACAGAAGTACACCGGTATCTGTGTGAGAAAACGCAGCAAAAAGCAGCACGGCGTACGCACAGAGCGGCGTACGACGCGCGACCGATCAGCGCTGGGGAGGTCTCACACGGTGTACAACGGCATGCCCTTGCCTCGACGACTGGAGCCGCGAGCACGGTAACGGCGCGGGGCGGCGCAGCTCCACCGGTTTTCGCGCGCGGCGGTTGACCGCCCAGCGCCGCGGCCTCAGGCGGCGCGGGGCGGTTCCTGACGGTGGTCGTTGGGGGTGCCCTCGTCCTGCCGGGGTCCGGTGGCCGGGGGGTATGCGGTGGGGCCGCGGCGGGCGGTGAGCTGGTCGGTGGCCTCCTGCTTGGGTTCGGGGGTGATGTGGCGGACGCGCTGCTTGCCCCAGATACCCGCGCCGATCAGCATCAGCGCGCCGCCGATCACCGCGTTCGCCGCCCCGACGTCCAGACCCGTACCGTCCGTGCTGACCTTCAGGCCGTCGGCCACCTGCCCCTGCCGGAACATCCAGAGCCCGGTGATGAACAGCACCAGCAGCCCGGCCAGGGTGACGAGGCGGCGTGAGTGCCGCAGGATCCCGAAGACGGCCAGCAGCGCGGCGACCGCCATCGGCAGGAAGAGCGACCCGAAGAGCTGGGCGCGGGAGTTGGAGATGCCGTCGAAGACGTCGCCGAGTCCGTAGTACCGGCCGTCGCGGCCGTTGTACCAGGGCCGCCAGGCACTCCAGACCACGCCCACCGCGCCGATCAGCACGAGGATGGATCCGGCGACGTACCGCTTCCTGCTCGCGTTGGTCTCCAGCATCTTCGTTCCCTCCGATGCCGTAGTCCCCCACCCGACGCTACGCCCGGATCCCCCCTTCCGCGACCGGTGACCCTCCGGCGTCGGCTCCCGGTGCCGGACGGCTGTACACCACGTCGAGGCGGGAGACGGCGCGGGTCAGCACGACGTACAGGCGGCGCAGGCCGGTCTGCCCGTCCTCGGCGTCGGTGATCGCGGCCGGTTCGACCGCGACGACGTGGTCGTACTCCGGGCCCTTGGCGGCGGTCGCCGGCAGGACGGCGACGCGGGCGGCGAGGTCGTCGGGGCCCGCCGTCGCGATGCCTGCCCTCTCCAGAACCGAGCGCACCCCGTCGACCTCGGCCGCGGCGGCGATCACCCCGATCGAGCCCTCCCTGCCGAGAGCCTGCTGTACCGCGTCCCGTGTCGCGGTGAGGACATCCGGGGCGCGCAGCATCCGCAGCGCGCCGTCGTAGCGCAGGGAGCGGGCGGCGGGGACGTCGACGTCGAGGTGGCCGAGCACGTGGTTGGCGAGGTCGACCACGGCGGCCGGCACCCGGAAGCCGGTGGTGAGCGACGCGATCTCGGTGTCGGGCCGGCCCAGGTGGGCAAGGAGCGAGGGCCAGTCGCGGGCGGCCCACGGTGTGGTGCCCTGGGCCAGATCGCCGAGCACCGTCAGCGAGCCGAACTCCGCGCGCCGCGAGATCACCCGCGCCTCCATCGGGGAGAGGTCCTGCGCCTCGTCGACGACGATGTGACGGTAGCCCTCGGGGTGATCCAGCAGCCCGGACAGCTCGTCGAGGAGTACGTGGTCGGCGGCGCTCCACCTCGCCGACTTGACGGACCGCGGCGGCCTGGCCCAGAGCAGTGCCCGCCGTTCGGCGGCGTCCAGGATGCCGTGGGCGGCGCGGGCCAGCTCCCCGGCGTCGGTGAACAGCGCGGCGAGCACCTCGGCGGGCTGCACTCTGGGCCAGGCGGCGTCCAGGAAGGCGTCGATCGAGGATAGGAGCGGCGACGGACGGGCACCGAACCGGCCGCCCACCCCGCACCGCGGGAGCGGTGGGGGTGGTCGACAAGCGGTCCGCTACCGGGGTGAGGCGGCGGCGAAGGCGGTGAACGCCTGCCAGGCGTCGGCGGAGAAGGTGAGCGCCGGGCCGTCGGGGTCCTTGGAGTCGCGCACGTGGACGGCGGTGGGGGTGGTGGCGACCTCGACGCACTGGCCGCCTTCGCTGCCGCTGTAGGACGACTTGTGCCAGTCGTGGGCGACCTCGATGCACGCCCCCCCTTCGCTGTCGCTGTAGCTGCTCTTGAACCAGGCCAGCGTGCTCATAGCTCTCCCAGGATCTTCTCGATGAGTTCGAGTGATTCGCGAGGCGTCAGCGCCTGCGCCCGGATGATGCCATACCGCCCCTCGATCTCGCGGACCGCTTTCCGGTCCACGATCAGCTGGCTGGTGCCCTGCACCTCCACGTACGCAATCCTGCGCCCGTCCTCCGTCTCAAGCAAGTGCAGCGGACCTGCCAGACCCGCGTGCTCCTCGCGGTCCGTCGGCATGACCTGGATCTCGACGTTCGGCAGTCGCGCGATCCGGAGGAGGTGTTCCAACTGGCCGCGGAGCACGGCCTTTCCACCGATCGGCCGTCGCAGCAGGGTCTCCTCCAGCACGTAGCTCAGCATCGGCGCCGGCTTGCGGTCGAAGATCGCCTGGCGGTCCAGCCGGGCGGCCACCCGCTGCTCGATGGTGTCTTCATGCACCGGTGGACGACGGGCCGCCAGCACCGCGCGCGCGTACGCCTCGGTCTGTAGCAGTCCGTTGATCACCTGACAGTCGTAGGCGTGCAGCTCCACCGCCTCCCGCTCCAGGGCCGCGAAGTCCTCGAAGAACGCCGGATACCGCGCCCGCGTCACCTCGTCCTTCATCGCCTTCAGCAACCCGCCCGCCTCCAGCGCCACGTCCACCTGGTCGATGTACTCCGGCCGCGGGATCCGCCTCCCCTGCTCCACGGCCGACACCATGTCGACGCCGTAGCCGATCCGGTCCGCGAGCTGCTTCTGCGTGATCCCGAGCCGCTCCCGAAGGATCTTCTGCTGCATCCCGAAGGTCTTGAGGATCCCCGAACCCTCGCCCCACTCCGGTCGACCCGGACGCTCTGATTCCGCCATACTGACCTACCTCCCCACCAGCGCTACGTGACACGTACAGCACTCTCCGTAGCGGCTGTACGCCTCGCCAGGCTATGCGCATCAGCGGCATCGTGGGGGCCCATGAAGCCCCCAACGATTGCACGAGAAGCGGAATGCGCCCCTGGCGCGCAACCGACCGCGCTCGCCCGGACGTTCGCCATGCAGTTCACCTCCAGCCGCCGTGGCGCCCGCCTCGCCCGGCTGCTCGCCGTGCGGCGGCTGGACACGTGGGGGCATCCCCGCGGCGGGGAGGTGTCGCTGAAGGTGGAGACGGTCGTCGCGGAGCTGTGCGCGAACGCCGTGCTGCACGGGCGGGTCCCCGGGCGGGACTTCCACCTCGCGGTGCGGCTGCGCGTCGACGGCGTGGTCCGGATCGAGGTGTCGGACGCGCGGCGTGAGCGGGTGCCGGTGCTGGGGCGGCCGTGCCCGGTGGACGAGGAGTCGGGGCGGGGGTTGCTGCTCGTGGACGCGCTGGCGGAGCGGTGGGGGGTGGCCGAACGGAGAGGCGTGGGGAAGATCGTGTGGTGCGAGGTCGAGACGTAGGCGCTACGCCGCACCGTTCTGACCGCTCCGCGATGCGTACGCTGCGGTCCGGGAGCTAACGACTCAGGAGGACTCGGATGCCCAAGACCACCCAGCTGCGCACCTACACCGTCCGGGAGGGCATGCTCGATGAGTGGGTAGCGCGGTGGCGTGCAGAAATCGTGCCGCTGCGCCGGGAGTTGGGTTTCACCATCGGCGGCGCCTGGGCCGACCGGGAGCGTAACCAGTTCGTCTGGCTCATCTCGTACGACGGCCCGGAGACGTTCGCCGAACGGAACGCGCTTTACTGGGCCTCGCCGGGACGCAAGGCGATGAATCTCGACCCGGACGAGTACCTGGTGCACACCGATGACCGCACGGTCGAGACGGTCGACCTGTAGTGGTGATCACGGGTTCAGCGGAAGCATGTGGTGCCGTCGCTCGTCGTCGCTGAGGACGCGGAAGACCCGGCCGCGTGCTTCCGCTTCAAGACGTTCGAAGTCGGGCTCGGCGGCCCACACTCGGGCGGTGCCGTCGAAGGAGCCGGTGAGGAGGCGAGTGCCGTCACGGGACCAGGCGACCGACGCCACTTTGTCCTGGTGCACGCCTACGATCGCGATCTCCTCGAAGGTGGCGGACGACCAGAGGCGCACCGTGCGGTCGTCGGACCCGGTGGCGATGAGCCGACCGTCCGGAGACCAGGCGACAGCACGGACGCGGCCCTCGTGGCCCTTGAGGACCTGGACACGGCGGCCTGTGGTCGTGTCCCACACGGCGGCCGTTCAGTCCCCGGAGGCAGTGGCGACGCGGTCTTCGTCGGGGGACCAGGCGACGTCGTCCACGTAGTTGTCGTGCCCACGCAGCACGGTGAGCTGCCGGCATTCGGCAACGTCCCAGAGTCGGCACGTACGGTCGTCCGAGGCGCTGGCCAGGAGGCGGCCACTGGAGGACCAGGCGATGCGACTGACCCAGTCCTGATGTCCGGTCAGAGAGACGAGTTCGACTCCCGCTTGGGCCGACCAGACCCTCACTGTGCCGTCGTGGTCTCCGGTGGCGATGCGGCTGCCGTCGGGGGACCAGGCGACCGACTCGACCACGGGTACCCGGTGGTCGAAGAGGCTGGCCTGGTTTGCCATGACGAGGCTGAACACACCGCCGTTGGTGCTGATGGCCAGGCGGTCGTCGAGCGGTGCCCAGGCGGCGCTCCAGACGCGGTCCGCCTGCTCGATGACATGGCTGGAGGGGGTTCCCGTGGTGGCGTCCCATACCCGGACCGTTCCGTCGTCCGAGGCGGTGGCGATGCGGGTGTTCTCATGCGACCAGGCAGCCTGGTTCACGGGTCCGCGGTGCCCGTGGAGAAGCAGCCGTTCGGCACCCCTGGGGCGTAGGTCCCAGATGCGGCCCGTGCCATCGGTGGAGCTGGTGGCGAGCCGGTCGCCGTTGGGGGACCAGGTCACGCCCCACACCGTGTCGGAGTGCCCGCGCAGGACGGCGACGACCTTCGCATCGCAGGCGTCGACGATCCGTACGCTCTGGTCGGAGGAGGCCGAGGCGAGCATCTGTCCGTCGGGCGACCAGGCGACGTTCCAGACGTAGTCCGTGTGACCGCGGACCAGAAGCCGCTGCGCGCCGCTCTCGGCGTCGAAGACGCGCACCGTATGGTCACCGGATCCGGTGGCGATCCGGTGACCGTCCGGGGACCAGGCGATGCCTTCCACGAAGTCGGAATGGCCGGACAGCGTCGTCACCGAGGTGCCGGTGGTGAGATCCCACACGAGGGCGGTCTGATCGTGTGAGGCCGAGGCCAGGCGTGCGCTGTCCGGACCCCAGGCGAGGCCCCACACGTCGTCGCGGTGTCCGCGCAGTTCGTGGATGAGGTCACCCGTCTCGGCGTCCCATACACGCACCCTCTGGTCGCGTGAACTACCGGCGATCCACCGACCGTCGGGTGACCAGGCAACCCGCCGCCCGATGTCGGAGGCACCGGTGAGCAGACGCAGGGGCTCTCCGGACGCGGCGTCCCAGATCCGTACGACGCAGTCGCGGCCCACGCTGGCGATCCGGGAGGAGTCGGGCGACCAGGCTACGCCCTCGACCATCACACCCTCGGACGGCAGAGCCCACACAGAGCGACCCGACCGGGCGTCATAGACCCTGGCCGTGCCGTCTCTGGACGCTGTGGCCAGAAGCCGCCCGTCCGGGGACCAGGCAACGTCCCGGACAGTGTTGGTGTGCCCGTCGAGTTGGATACGTAAGTGACTGAACGCCAGGGCCGTCATGAGGCCACGCCGGGCGTTCGGGGTCGGCGTGCATTCGCCGAGCGCGGCCAGTGACAGCAGGAGAGACTGCTCAGGCTGCTGTTCCACGGCGCCGAGCGCGTGCTCGCCGATGCTGTCCGAAACGCGCCGCAGGAACACGAGATCGCGACGCTGTGACGACTCTACGAGCGATTGCGCCGCTTCCGAGGCCTGACCGGTCTCCTGCAGCGCGAGCAGCCATCGCCGGGCGAGAGTGAGCCTCTCGCCGGTGAGCAGATAGTCGGCGCCGCGTCCGGAGCGCTCCCAGTCCTCCGCCCACCGTTCGAGTTCCGCGCGTTGCCGCAGCTGTTCTGCGCGCGCCTCGACCTCCTGCCGCAAGGGTGCCCACCGGCGGAACAGCGCCTCATGCGTGACCTGGGCGTAGGGCTCCTGGCCAGCGCGTACGTCGGACATAAGCAGGCGGGCCTCGACAAAGGCGTCCACGACGCGTCGTTCCTGTGCCGTCAGCTCGGCGAGCGGTACGCGACGTCTGGCCACCTCTTGACCCTGGACGGTGACGAACCTCAGCAGCACCCGCAGTACGAATTCAATGCCATCGTCCGCAGAGCCCAGCTCGGCCACGGCGTGATCGGCTTGCCGGCCCAGCGCGCCGGCCACTCCGCCGCGGCTGTGGTAAAGCTCCTCCGTGACCGTCCCTCCGGGGCCGGAGGCGAAGTACAGCTCCTGCAACAGATAAGCGAGCAACGGCAGGGCGTCGTCGGCGCCCGCGTCGTTGACGATTGCCTCCACGACACTGGGCGCGAAGGAGAGACCGACAAGCGCGGCGGGCTGCTCGACCACCTGGGCGAGGTGGCTCCTGCCGAGCGCGCCGATGGCGACCGGGTGCTGGAAAAGGTCGGCGTGGCCCGTGTCGAGAAGCGGTCCCAGGAAGTCCACGCGCAGTGTGGCGAGTACGCGGATCCGCGCATCTCGCGTCACGCAGGCGCGAAGGGCTTCGAGGAACTGGGTACGTTCCCGTTCGCCGGCGAGAGTGACGAGTTCTTCGAACTGGTCGACCACGACGAGCATGCGGCGGAACCTGCCGCCGCGAAGCCTGGATAATTCCGCGAGCAGCGAGGCGGGGTCCTGCCGAAGACGCCGTAGTACCGCGCTCACCGGTTCGCGCTCACCATCGGCCGCAGAGATCGCGGAGGCCAGGGCCGCCAGGGGGTTGGGGCCCGGAGAGAAGGCGGGGAGGATCGACCAGCGTCGGCTGCGCAGCCGCGGCATCACCCCCGCTCGTACCAGCGACGACTTCCCGCTCCCCGAGGCGCCCACGAGGACGAGGAACCTGTCTGAGGGCCGGTCCTGCGCTTCGTGCAGCCGACGTGTCAGATCCTCGGACTGGGCCTCCCTGCCGAAGAACACGGCGGCCTCGTCCTCTACAAACGCGTCCAACCCGGGATACGGAACCCGGTCGCGAGGCCAGTCCGTCGGCGGAGTCGCGGGATTCTCCAGCCGGTAGACGACGATCTGCACCACCACCATGGTGACGATCAGCAGTCCGATCGCCGGGATCGCAACCCGCTGGAGCACGTGCAGGAGCCACGGCACGTCGTTCTCGTTGGTGGCGTAGTTGGTGACGATCCCCAGCAGACTTGCCACAAGCACCAACAGGACCTGGAGCAACAGCTGCAAACGGTTCCTCATGACGCACCAATCAGTACGCCGCTTCGTCGCCGCAGCACTCCACGCCCCCGCTCCGCCGCCACCGAGTACCGGGCATCGGGACATCGACGCCCATTGCACATCATCTGGGCCGGGCGACGCGATCTCAACCGCCCCCGGGAAAACCGGTCACGGCACCAGGTCCTACGCCGCCCGCACCCGGTCCTCCGCCCGGCCTCGGCTCACCACCAGCGACATCATCGCCGCCAGCGCGCACAGCCCGCCCGACGCCAGCCACACCATGTCGTACGTTCCCGTCACGTCGCGGGCCACGCCGCCGAGCCAGGCCACCAGCGCCGCGCCGATCTGGTGGGAGGCGAGGACCCAGCCGAAGACGATCGCGCTGTCCTCGCCGTAGTGCTCGCGGCAGAGCGCGAGCGTGGGCGGGACGGTGGCGACCCAGTCCAGGCCGTAGAAGACGATGAAGAAGACCATCGGCGGGTGGATCGACGGGCCGAGCAGCAGCGGCAGGAACATCAGGCTGAGGCCGCGGAGTCCGTAGTAGACGGCGAGCAGCCGGCGGGCGTCGTACCGGTCGGTGAGCCAGCCGCTCGCGATCGTGCCGATGACGTCGAAGACGCCGACGACCGCCAGGAGCGAGGCCGCCACGGTCATGGCCATGCCGTGGTCGTGGGCGGAGGGCACGAAGTGGGTGCGGATGATGCCGTTCGTGGACGCGCCGCAGATCGCGAACGTGCCGCAGAGCAGCCAGAACGTACCGCTGCGCGAGGCGTCGCGCAGGACGCGCAGCGCGCGTGCGGCGGCGCCGTGCCGCGGCGGGGGCTTGGGGACGAACTCGTCCGAGCCGTACGGGGCGAGGCCGACGTCGGCGGGGTGGTCGCGCAGGAGGAGCCAGACGAACGGCACGGCGGCGGCGGAGACCAGTGCGACCGTCACCGTCGCCGGGCGCCAGCCGTGGGTCTCCACGACCCACGACAGCAGCGGCAGGAACACCAGTTGGCCGGAGGCGGTGGCGGCGGTGAGGATGCCGGTGACGAGGCCGCGGTGTTTGACGAACCAGCGGTTGGTGACGGTGGCGGAGAAGGCGAGCGCCATGGAGCCGGTGCCGAGGCCGACGAGCAGGCCCCAGTAGAGGAGCAGTTGCCAGCTGGCGGTCATCCAGTGACTGAGAAGGGCCCCGGTGGCGATCATCGTGAGCGCCACGGCCACCACGCGGCGTATGCCGAAGCGGTCCATGAGCGCGGCGGCGAAGGGGGCGGTGACGCCGTACAGGGCGAGGTTGACCGAGGCGGCGAGGCCGATGGTGCCGCGGGACCAGCCGAACTCGTCGTGCAGGGGGCCGATCAGCAGCCCGGGCAGCGCGACGAAGGACGCCGCGGCCACGACGGTCGCGAAGGCGACCGCCGCGACGAACCAGGCGCGGTGCACGCGGCGCCGCCGCGGGGCGGGGACGACGGTCGCGGTTGTGGCGGCGGTGTCGTCTGTCTCGTTGGTCTCGGCGGTCTCGGCGGTCTCGGCGGAGGGCGGCGGCGGTGTCTGCGTCACCCATCGAGGATGGCCCGCGGATCATGCGCGGACGAGTGGCCCGAGGGCCAAGGTCTGCAAGGATCAGGCCACCCCGACAACGCTCGCCGTCTGCTACGAGGCCCAGCGGTGGACCCGCCCGTCCGGGGCGGTGTAGCTCACGTTCTCTCGTTCGCGGTGGCCTCGATGGTGAACGGCCCGACGCCAGATCCCGGCGGGCCGGACGGCGATAGATTCCGTCAAGACCACGATAGATTCCGTCCAGGTTTTGCGCATACAGCCGGTGGCATGATTGTCGCGACCACGCGGCTTGCCTGTACGCTAACGACTCGCGCCTACCCTCCACCCTTGTTGCAGGGGAATTCTTATCGGCGCGTGAATCGAGACCACACCGACGACGAGGGACACGAATGCAAAAGGCCCAAAACAGGGCCTGAGCCGCACTCTCACGGGGGGCAAGTCGCTGGATCTGCCGGGCGCCTCGGAGAGGCGCCCTCGATCACGAGTAAGTCTTCAGGGGAGGAAACAGGCAATGATGCGCAAGATTTCGGCCGCCGCGTTCACGGTGGGGCTGGCAGTGACGGGGGCGCTCTTCGCGGCCGGTCCGGTGCAGGCGCAGAACCCGCACCCGTGTGACCCGTTGGATCTCGACATCTGCACCGAGACCATCGACGACCACCCTGGCGGAAAGCTGTGGTTCAAAAGGGACGGGGACAGGGTGGAACTCGCCGACACCGACGAGGACGGCCTGCGGGCCGTCGGTAATGTCTACCTGGGGAGCAAATCCGCTGGCGACGCGAAGAAGGTCTACACCTTTTACGCTGAGGGAGGCGACGGCCTCGTGGTCAGGCGGGCCAGCGATGGCGGTAAGTACAACCTCATCGAGAACCGTGTGTACACCTTCCAGGTCTGCCTCGACGACGACCCGGGCAAGGACAGGTTCTGCAGCTACTGGGAGGTGTACAACTAGCCCCGGGGATTACGGGAGGGGCGCCCGAGTCGCCTCGACGACGGCTAACTGACGAAGAAGGCCCCTCCAATTCGCCCGCCACCGAGCGCGGCGAGCATTCCCCATCAGCCCCCGCCGCGCCGCTTGCCTGCGCGCGGCGGGGGACCCAAGCAGCCCCGGCCGCTCAACCGTTCGCATGAGCGTCAACCAGATGGCGGGGGAAACCCTGGAAACCCGACCCAAGGCGGCCTCGCGGCGACACCCGATGGCCCGAGGGTCAACGTGTGCAAGGATCGGGCCATGAGCACTGTGCAGCGCAGAGCGACCGCGGGGGCGGGCATCTTCCTGCATCCGGAGCGGCATCCCGTCGCGGTCTTCGTACGGCACGGGATGCTGCCCATCGAGATGGGAATCGCCCACCGCCTCTTCGGGCGGGCCCGCAGCGCGGCGGGCGATCCTCTGTATGAGGTGGTGACCTGTACGGTCACGCCGGGCGAGGTGCGTACGGACGCGGACGTGAGCGTCAACGTACGGTACGGGCCGGAGGCGCTGGCCCGGGCCCGTACGGTGATCATCCCCGCGGCGCACGAGGCGGACGAGGCGTACACGCGCGGGCGGCTGCCCGCGGAGCTGGCGGCGGCGCTGGGACACGTGCGGGTGGGGACGCGGCTCGCGTCGATCTGCACCGGGGCGTTCGTGCTCGCCTCGGCCGGGCTGCTGGACGGGCGGCCGGCGACGACGCACTGGACGTCGGGCGACCGGTTCCGGAGGCTGTTCCCGAAGGTGCGGTTCGACCCCGACGTGCTGTACGTGGACGACGGCGACGTGCTGACGTCCGCGGGGGTGGCCTCCGGGGTCGATCTGTGCCTGCACATGATCCGGCACGACCACGGCTCCGCCGTGGCCAACGACGTGGCGCGGCGCACCGTCGTGCCGCCGCACCGGGACGGCGGGCAGGCGCAGTTCATCCGGCGGCCGGTGCCGGAGCCGGCGGTGTCGACGACGGCGAAGGCGCGGGCGTGGGCGCTGGCGCGGCTGCACGAGCCGCTGGCGCTGCGGGACTTGGCGGAGTGCGAGTCGATGTCTGTACGGACGTTCACGCGGCGGTTCCGGGACGAGGTGGGGATGAGCCCGGGGCGGTGGCTGACGGTGCAGCGGTTGGAGCGGGCGCGGCAGTTGCTGGAGGACACGGACCTGGCGGTGGACCGGATCGCGGCGGACGCGGGGTTCGGGACGGCGGCGTCGCTGCGGCAGCACATGCAGGCGGCGCTGGGGGTGTCACCGAGCGCGTACCGGCGTACGTTCCGGGCGGAGGGGGGCGGGGTGGCCGCCTGAGGCGGGGGCGTTGTCCGAGGCGGGGATCACGTCCGCGGTCGGGGCGTTGTCCGGGGCGGGGGCCTCGTCTGCGGTCGGGGTGCCTACGGTCGGGGCGTTGCCTGCGGCGGGGCGTCGCCTGCGGCGGGGGCTCCGCCTGCGGCGTGGGGCGTCTCTGGCGGAGGGACGGGCTTGTCAGCGGGATTGTCGGAGGGGCGGCCTACCCTGGGGCGGGTGTGCGGGGAAGTGGGGGTGTTTGTCTGCGCGTTGGCCGCCGACGCGCCCTCGCCGTACGACCCCGCCGCCGACGGGCTCTCGCCGTACGACCCCGCCGCCGACGGGCTCTCGCCGTACGGCCCCGCCGCCGACGGGCCCTCCACGTGCGGCCCTGCCGCCTCCGTGCGGTGCACTCCCAAGCCCGCTTCGCCCGCGGCCAGTTCCGGTCGCAGCACCAGCCGCTCGTCGTAGTCCCCGCTCCGCTCCATGCGGTACGGCAGCGGGGCCGTCGTCCCCAGGGTGCGCAGCCGCTCGCCCAACGCCGCGGCAACCGGCGGGTAGCCGGCCGGCGTGAGGCGGTCGGCGCCGTAGACGACGAAGGGCGGCAGCGGCGCCATGCCCGTGTAGAAGAACGTGCCGTGGTGCAGCGGCCACAGCACCTCGTCGATGTGCCCGTGGATGCCGCGCGGGCCGAAGCTCGCCTCGCGGGCGCCGACCGACGTCACGACCAGCGCGCGCTTCCCGGCCAGGCCCCCGTCCCCGTATCGCCGCGTTCCGCCGTCCGCGTCCTTGACCTTGGACGCGAGTCCCTGCACGAGCACCCGGTCGAACCAGCCCTTGAGAATCGCCGGGGGCCCGAACCACCACAGCGGGAAGTGCACGACGAGGGCGTCCGCCCACGCCAGCTTCTCGTGCTCGGCGGCGATGTCGGGGCTGACGGTACCGGCCCGCCAGGAGTCCTCCTGGGCGTCGCCGACGAGGAACCGGTGGTCGGTGGCGTCGGCGTAGTCGTCCACGTCCAGTACGGCCTTGAAGCCCATGGCGTACAGATCGGACTGCCGGACCTCGTGACCCGCGTCGCGCAGCGCGCGGAGGCCGTCGTCGCGGAGGGCGGCGTTGAGTGAGCGGTGTTCGGGGTGGGCGAAGAGCCAGAGAACGTTCATGCTTCGAGACTCGCGCCACGCACGGCCCGGGGCGAGAGCCGTATCGCCAACATCCGCAAGAATCACGCCACGAGGAGCCCACGCGAAGCCACGCGAATCGCGCCACGCCGCTGAGGGTCGAGTGGCGGTACGCCCGTGCAACCCCGAGCCTTGCACGGCGAACCGCCACCCGGCATCGGCGGATGGGGACCGTCGCCGAATGCGCGACCCGCTTTCGCCAAGGGCGTACCACCGGCCGGCAGCCCTCGGCGTCCCCTCGCAACGAATCGCTGCCCACAAGGGTGATCAGGCCCGTACGGCTCGTCAACACCTGGTCCGGTCCGGAGGTGTCACGTGCTGTTCGTGCCGGCGCGTGCGTGTTCGTGCGCTCCCGCGAGCAACGCGCCGTCCGCGCCGTCCGCGCGCTCCCCCGGCGGCCGGGCGAGGGCGCACGCGCGGTCGATCTCGCACCAGATGACCTTGCCGAATCCTTCCGCCTGCCACCCCCAGCGGTCGGCGATGGCGTCGACCAGCTCCAGCCCCCGGCCGTGCGTCTCGTACTCCTGCGCGCACCGCTGCCGCGGCGGGGCGGCGCAGGTGTCGACGACCTCCACCCGGTACGGGCCGCAGTCGGCGGGCGACGCGGGGAGGGAGAGGCGGAGGCGGGCGGGCCGGTCGGTGTGGACGACGGCGTTGGTGACCAGCTCCGAGACGAGCATCACCAGCGATTCGGCGTACGGCTCGTCGGCCGCCACCCCGGTCCACGCCAGCCTCGCCCGGGTCCACCGCCTGGCCCGGCCGACCTCGACGGGGTCGGGCTGCACCTTGAGCTGCACCTGCAGGGTCTGCACCGCTCACACCATCCTCGGGATCACGCTGCGTGATCTCTTCACTGTCCAGGATGATTGACGTAGCGTCACGGCAACAAGCGCTTCGGGCATATCCCAGCGCGAATGAGTGCGCGTGCGGCATACTGTGCGACGCTCGCGCCCGACGGTCGAACGCCGGTCCGGCATCGACCATTCATGCTGCTGTGACCATGTACGAGTCGGGCACGTCCGCACCGCCGCGGCCACCGATTCGAGGGCCGCGGGTCCGTGTCGCCACAGGACAACTCGCACCCGATGAAGGGTAGTGGAGTCGGGGCCGACTTCGTTGCGTAACGGAAGAGTTCGCCCGTGCGTGTTGAGCTCTCCCTCCTTTCAGCACTCTCCGTAGTCAAATCGCGGGTCGGTGAGTGAGGAGTCCGAGGACGAGTGACACCCAACTCCGCTGCCGGCTACGCCGAAAGCCGCCGCACCGACACCCGCTACGCCGACAGCGGCTCCGCCGTACCGCCCGTCGCGTCGTCCACGTCCGCGTAGACCGCGAACAGCCGCCGTACGCCCAGCGCCGCCAGCACCCGGTTCACGTGCGCCCCGCTGGCGACCGCGCTCCCCGTCGAATACGCACCCGTGGCCCCGCTGCCGCCGTCCGCCGGCAGGATCAGGCGGAACTCGCCACCGCAGGAACTCAACAGCCGGCGCGCGGCGATGAGGACGCCGACGCCGCTGGAGTCGCAGAAGCGGACCGCGGAGAGGTCGAGGACGAGGTGGCGGCGGCCCTCCGCGACCGCGTCGTGCACGTGCTGGCGTACGCGGGGCGAGGTGACCAGGTCGAGCTCGCCGGAGACCCACAGGACATGCCAGTCGCCTCGGTTGTCGGTGGTCACCTGCAGCAAAGACACCCCGTCGCAGTCCTTCCGTCGCCTGCCGGCCCGTCGCGCCCGCTCGCCCGTCCGTTTCGTCCCGCCGGCATCCGTCATCTGCCGTGTTGCACGTGTCACCTGCTGTGCCCACAGCACACAAGATGAAACACCGACCCTATGCGCAATCACCGCACGAGGCCCCCGCATTCCGGTCAGCAGCGGATAACCGTTGGCAATTCGTTGCCTTCTGTTGCACGTAATGCGGTACAGATCACGCTCCGAGGGCGTACGTCCCCACCCCCCGGCGCTACATTCGTTGCCACCGGCAACGCGGAGGCGACCGACGGATTGGGGGACGCATGGCGCACGGGACCGGACCGCAGGGCGCCGGACAGGGCACCGTTCCGCCCCGCTGGAACCGCAAGATGCAGCAGCGGCTCGCGCGCGGCGAGGCCGCCGCGCTGGGCGAGCTGTACGACCGCTTCGCGCCCCTCGTCTACGGCCTCGCCCTGCGCGTGCTGGAGAACGAGGAGGAGGCGAACTGCGTGCTCTCCGAGGTGTTCTCGTACGTCTGGCAGCACCCGGACGCGTACGACCCGAAGCGCGGCCAACTCCGCGCCTTCCTCGCCGGACTCGCGCACAAGCACGCCGTACGGCGGCTGCGCTGGTCCGTGATCCAGGCCGGCGCGGCCGGGGAGATCGGGGACTCCGAGGAGCGCATCCGCGCCGTCTCCGTCGCCGCCCGCGCCGACTACCTCGTCACGTCCATGCCCGAACCGCTGCGCGCCGCGCTGGAGCTGGCGTACTTCAAGCGCCGCGACTACCGCCAGACCGCCGCCGAACTCGGCGTCTCCGCCGACGAGGCCCGCCGGCGGCTGCGCCTCGGGCTGCAGCTGCTCGCCACCGCGCACACCGAGGGCGGGCGGCCCTCATGACCACGGGCCCCTACAACCACGGCCGGCTGAAGTCCCTGCTCGGCGCATGGGCGCTGGCGGCCTGCGCGCCGGAGGAGACCGCGGCCGTCGAGGCGCACCTGACCGACTGCGCGCCCTGCGCCGACGAGGCGCTCCGGCTGCGCGACGCCGTGCGCCTGCTGCACCCGCACGACAACCTCGACCTGGACGCCGCCCTGCGCGGTCGCGTGCTGGAGCTGTGCCTGACGCGGCGGATGCCGGGGATCCCGATGCCCGGGTGGTCGGTGCCGTACGACGCCGAGACCGCCCGGCTGGACGCGCTGCTGCACGACATGGGCGAGGCGGAGTGGGGCGCTCCGGTACAGCTCGCGTGGTACGACGACGACCGGCCGGCGACGCGGGAGACGTCGGTGGCCGGCGTCATCGGGCACCTGCTGGCCGTCGACGGGCTGCTGGCCCTCGCGCTCGGCCTCCCCGACCCGCTCGCCGCCGCGGACACATCCGCCGACGAGGCGCACCCGCGCACGGTCTCCTCCCCCGCCGAGCGCACCGAGGCGCTGTGGCGGGAGGCGGGCTCGTCGTACGCGGAACAGCAGTCGCTCGCCCGGGAGTTCCGGCGCAAGCACGCGGGGACGATGCGCGGCCACTGGCGGGACCAGACGTACGCGCTGATACGGACCGCGGGGTTCGCGGGCGGCGGCGTGGCCGACCTGCCGGTGCGGTACGGCGGCGGGGTGACGCTGCCGCTGCGCGACGCCTTCCTGGACCGGGCCTTCGAGTGCTGGATCCACGCCTGGGACATCGCGGAGGCGGTGGACTACCCGTACGTGCCGCCGACGCCGGAGCACATGCACCTCATGATCGACCTGGCGGCGCGGCTGCTGCCCGGGAGGCTCGCGGACCGGCGCCGCTCGGGGCGCGCGGCGCCGCCGCGGACGCTGGTGGCGGCGGGGGCGCCGGGGCGGACGCTGCACCTGGAGGTGGAGGGCAAGGGCGGCGGGGACTGGTACATCCCGCTGGACTCGCCGGCGGCGGTCGCGGGGCCGGAGCGGGCCGTGGCGCATGTGGCGCTGGAGGGCCTGGAGTTCTGCCGGCTGGCGGCGGGGCACGTGTCGCCGGAGGACGCGGCGGCGGGGCGCGACGGGGAGCGGGAGGCGGTGGACGACTTCCTGTACGCGGCGGTGTCGCTGTCGCGGCTGTAAGCGGGGCAGGCGGGGCGGACAGCGCGGGCGGCTAGGCGGAGCGGACCGCCCAGGCGGCGCGTACGGACGCGGAGTCGCCGCTACGGGTCGTAGAACCGCCGCGGTCTACGCGAAGACCACCGTGCGCGTGCCGTTCAGCAGCACCCGGTGCTCGCTGTGCCACTTCACCGCCCGCGCCAGCGCCTGGCACTCCACGTCCCGCCCGACCGCCACCAGCTGCGCCGGCGTCACCTCGTGCCCGACCCGCTCGACCTCCTGCTCGATGATCGGGCCCTCGTCGAGATCCGCGGTCACGTAGTGCGCGGTGGCGCCGATCAGCTTGACCCCGCGCGCGTGCGCCTGGTGGTACGGCTTCGCGCCCTTGAAACTCGGCAGGAAGGAGTGGTGGATGTTGATGATCCGCCCCTCCAGCTGCTTGCACAGGTCGTCGGAGAGCACCTGCATGTAGCGGGCGAGCACCACCAGCTCCACACCCTCGGCCCGGACCAGCTCCAGCAGCCGCTGCTCCGCCTCCGCCCCGGTGTCCTTCGTGACCGGCAGGTGGTGGAACGGGATGCCGTAGGAGCCGACCAGTTCCTCGAAGTCGGTGTGGTTCGACACCACGGCCGCGATCTCCACCGGCAGCGCGCCGGTGCGGGCGCGGAACATCAGGTCGTTAAGGCAGTGCCCGAACTTGCTGACCATGAGCAGCACCCGCATCCGCGTGCCCTGCTCGTGGATCTGCCAGTCCATCGCCCACGACTCCGCCACCGCCGCGAAGCTGGCGCGCAGCTTCTCGACGTTCGCCTGCCCCTCGGCGGAGAAGTGCACCCGCATGAAGAACAGGCCGGTGGTGGGGTCGCCGTACTGCTGGCTGTCCTCGATGTTGCAGTCCGTCATGAAGAGGTAACTGGAGACTGCATGCACGATGCCCTTTTTGTCCGGGCAGGACAGCGTCAGCACGTACTCGCTCATGGGCCTACGATCCCACACCCGTCAGGCGGCGCCCGTCATGATCGCCAGCACTTCGAGGGAGCGCGGCGTGGCGTCGGGGTCATCGCCGTCGTTCTCCGCGAGCCGCACGTGCGCCTCCCGCGCCGCGCGCACGGCCTCGGGCCAGGCGTGGTTCTCCAGGTACGCGGAGACCGGGGAGTCCGCGCCGACCTGGTGCATGATGCGCAGCACGCGCAGCACGGCGGTGTCGACGAGGGCGGCCTCGCGGGAGTCGCGGAAGATCGTCCCGACGTACTTCTCCGCCGACCAGTTGTCCAGCCAGGTGTCCTCGACGAGGCGGTAGACGGCGTCGGTGACGTCGCCGTACCCCGACGTCCCCGCCGCCCAGTACTCACGCTGGAACTCGGGGTCGGAGATCATGTGCAGCGCGGAACGCACGTTGGCGCGCCAGCGCCACCACGGCATGTCGTTGATGGGCATGGGGACCATGGTGGGGTAACGGCGGTCGCCGCGGGAAGCCCTTTCACCGACGGGACCGCCCGCACCGCTCACCGTGCCCGTACCGCCCACCGTCCCGCACCCCTCACCGTGCCGTACCGCTCACAGCTGCGTCGCCTGGCGCCGCGAGAGGCCGTACTCGTCGGCGATCGGGTTCCAGAGACCGGCGGCCTTCTGCTTGGCGGTGGTGGCCTCGCCGCTGGCGCGGTTGCCCGCCGACAGGTGGTTCCCGCCGCCGCCGCAGCCCTTGCCGCGCCTGGCCGCTTCGGCCCAGGCGGCGTAGTGGTCGTCGGCGGAGGCGCTGGCGTTCCAGGCGTTGGTGAGCGAGCGGGTCAGCTGCTGGTGGGACGGCAGCCGGTCGACGGAGAGGTCCGAGAGCCGGGTGACGAGGTCGCGGCGCTGGCCGGCCGCGTCGCGCAGGTCCCGGGCGGCCTTGCCGAGGGCCTTGCACTGGCGGATGTTCTCCACCGAGCTGATCACCGTGTCCCGGCTGTCGTTGCTCTCGGCGAGCAGCGCGTCCAGGTCCTTGGCCTGCGCCTCGGCGGGGTCGTCCTTGACCCGCTTATCGCCGTCGCCGCCGTCGCCGTCGTCCTTGCCGCCCGGGTCCTGGTCGGCGCTGGCGCTCGGGGTGGCGCCGCTGGCGGAGTCGCCGCCGCCGTCGCCGCTGCTGAGGAGCCAGCCGGCGGTGATGCCGACGGCGGCGCAGGCGGCGGTGCCGATGGCGATGGCGGCCCAGCGGGGGATGGAGCCGCGGCGGTCGTCGTCATCGTCGTCGTAGTAGCGCCCGGGGGGCGGGGCGCCGTTGCCGTGGCCGTGGGCGTACGGGCCGGGGGGCGGTCCGCCGGGGTGGGCACCGGGTGCGGGGCCGGCAGGGCCGGCAGGGCCGCCGGGGGGCTGGGCGCCGTACGGGGCGGACGGGTGGCCCGCGGGGGCGCCGCCGGGGCGGACCGGGGGGAGCTTCTGGGTGGCGCCGGGGTCACCGGCGGGTGGGCCGCCGGGGGCGCCGGGGGCACCGGGGCCGGGGCCGGCGGGGGCCGCGTCGCGGAAGAGGCCCTCGAACTGCGTGTGCACCGGTGCCGCGTGGCGGGCGGAGCGCGGGGAGTCCTCTTCGTACGCCGGCGGGGCGAAGGGCGGCACGCCGGGGGGTCCGGCGGGCGGGGCGCCGGGCTGCGGGTCCGCGTACGGGCCGGCGAGCGGCTGGATGAGCTGGGTGGCGTCGGCGTCGTCGCCGGGTCTCTGCTGCGGTGCGGCGGCGACCGGGGGTATGAGCTGGGTCGCGGCCCCGTCGTCCGCCGCACCGGGCGGCGGGCCGGCGGGCGGCTGGTGCGGGGCACCGCCGTACGGCGGCTGCCCCGGCCCCGGCCCCGAACCGGCGCCGGGGCCGCCGGGGCCGGCGCCGGGGCCGCCCGGCGTGGCCTGGAGCGGCCAGGGCTCCGGGTCGGCCGGCGGCGCGGCCGGCGGGGCGCTCTGCGGCGGCTGCGGGCGCTCCGGGCGGTTGCCGAGGTGACGTATCTGCTGCGTCGACTCGTCCACTGTCTCCGCGGCAGCCGCGGCCGGGGACGGGTCCTGGGCCCACCACGGCTCGCCGCCCGGGGGCGGCCCGGCGCCGTCCGACGCGGGGGGCACCGCTCCCGCGCGCTCCTCGCGCCGGGGCTCGCTGCCGTGTCCGTTGTGGGTCAACGGGACTCCTCATGGGTACGGACTCTGACCGTCCGGACACTACCTGCTCGGTGCCGCGGTGAGCCAAGAGCCCAGCCCATGGCACCGGGCGGTGAACTCCCGCACCGCCGGCTCCGCCTCGTACGGCTCCAGGCTCCGTGCCAGCCGGGCCAGTTCGGCCGCCGCCCGGGCCGAGGCGAGCCCGTCGAGCAGCCGCAGCGCCCGCACGCCCGTACGGCACGCCTGGGCCGGCTCGCGCCGCCCGGCCTGCGCCCGCCCGAGCGCGGCGAACGCGAGGCAGCGCAGCCGCGCCGACGACTCCGGCAGCCCGGCCAGCGCCTCCTCCGCGCACCGCTGCGCGGCCTCGTAACGGCCCAGCTCCAGCAGGGCGCAGGCCAGTTCGTAGGCGAGCGCGGGCCGGTCGAAGCGCGCCAGCCATGCGGGCTCGCGCGTACGTCCAGGGTCGCGCCCCGGATCGCGTCCTGGATCGCGCCGCGGGTCGCGCCGCGGATCGCGTACGCCGCCCGCACCGCCCGCCATACCCGCCCTGCTCGCCCCGCCCGCCCCGCCCGGCCCGCCCGGCCCTCGGATCCCGTCGGCCTCCGCCTGCTCCAGCGCCGCCCGCGCCCGCGCCGCCGCCTCCCGGAACGCCGCCTCGTCGCCGAGCCCCGCCGCGCCACGTGCCTCGGCGGCGCTGAACAGCGCCTCCGCGCGCGGCGGTACGCGGTCGCGGGTGCCCTCGCGGGCGGTACGGGCCAGCTGGACGACCTCGCGGTGGTTGCCGAGCGCGGCGGCCAGCCGGCTCATGCCGGCCGCCAGGACGTAGCCGCCGAAGCCGCGGTCGCCGGCGGCGTCGGCGAGGCGCAGGGCCTGGACGTAGTAGCGCTGGGCGACGCCCGGCAGGCCCGTGTCGACGGCCATGCCGCCGGCCAGCTCGGTCATCCGGGCGGCGGCGGCGAGCAGTTCGCGGCCGATGGCGTCGTCGTAGCGGCCGGCGAGCAGGCCGGCGACGACGGAGTTGAGGTAGTGCACGGTCACCGGCCGGTAGTGGCCGCTGCCGTGCCGGCGGTCGAGGGCGGCGAGGGTGGCGGTGGTGTCCCGTACGGCGTTCACGTCGGTGCGGGTGACGGGCCGGCCCGAGGTGCGGGCGAGCGGCGGCCCGGGCGCGCTGATCAGCCAGTCGCGGCTGGGCTCGACGAGCGCGGAGGCCACCGGCGTCGCGCGGGTCAGCACCTCGCGCCGGCCCACGTCGGCGCGCCACAGCTCGCAGACCTGCTCGACGGCGGCGGTGACGGTCGGGGCGTAGATGAGGCCCAGCGCGGTGCCGGAGTGCCGGGAGTCGGCCATGCCGACCTCGTCCAGGGTGACCGCGCGGCCGAGCTTGCGGCCCAGCGCCTCGGCGATCATCGCGGGCGCCTGGCCGCGGGGGCGCTGGCCGCGCAGCCAGCGGGCCACGGAGGTCTTGTCGTAGCGCAGGTCGAGGCCGTGTTCGCGGCCGCACATGTTGACGCGGCGGGCCAGCCCCGCGTTGGAGCAGCCGGCCTCTTCGATCACCACCTGAAGTCGTACGTTCGGTGTGCGTGCCTCGATTGGCCTGGCGGCCATGGGTAGTCCTCCCTGCAAGGGCCTTGCTCGGCCGGTTCCTGCCAGAACCGCCAGGACGATCATTTCCCGCGAAATAAGCGGAAAACGCCATGCTCCCTCCCGCGCATCCGTGCGCCCCACTGCCGTAACGTTGCTGCGGCCGAAGGCTCCGCGGGCCCGTAACCCCTGCTCACGGCTGGAGTTGAGCCGTTCGTGAACGAGACCGTGGGAGCAGAGGCGACGCAGGTACCCCGACGACTGAACCCGCACGAGCGGGGCGAAGAACCGCTGTCCGCAGCCCTGCGGTACGCGGAGGAACGGCACTGGGACGTCGTCCCGGGCACCTGGATGGAGACCGACGAGGCGACCGGCGTACCGCGGTGCTCCTGCGGCGACGCGGAGTGCCACGCGCCGGGCGCGCACCCCGGGCGGCGCGACTGGAAGGCAGCCGCAACGGCCAGCGCCACCGTCGTGCGCCGCCTGTGGTCGAAACACCCGCGGGCGGCCGTACTGCTGCCCACCGGGCGGGCGTTCGACGTCGTGGACGTCGCGGAGAGCGCCGGGTGTCTGGCGCTGGCCCGGCTGGAGCGGAAGCGTACGGCGCTGGGGCCGGTGGCGGCGACGCCGGACCGGCGGATGTACTTCTTCGTGCTGCCGGGCGCCACGGCGAAGGCGATCGACGGGCTGCACACCCTGGGCCACGCCTCGTCGGCGTCCCTGGACCTGGTGGTACGCGGCGAGGGCGACTGGGCGGCGGCGCCGCCGACGCGGTTCGGGCTGAGCGGGCCGGTGCAGTGGGTGCGGCGGCCGACGGTGTCCAACTCGTGGCTGCCGGACGTGGCCGACCTGATCAGCACGCTGGCGTACGCGTGCGGGGTCGCCTCCCGGCGGCGGGCGTAGGGGGATCCGGGGGCCGGGGGCGAAGCGCCGCTCGCCGCAAGCGGCGGGGCGGGGTTTCAGGAGGAGCCGGAGCGCTTGTCGACGCAGGTGCCGGCGCGGGGCGGGCAGGGGCGGGGGCGGGGAAATGCAGTGCGCGGGGGCCTGAGGCGCTCCTGACCGACGACAGGGCCGCGCCGGCAAGCGCGGACGAGCCACCCCGCCACGCACCGGCCACGCGCCGCGGTGCGTGGCCGCGGCCCACGCTGTCAGCTGCGCCGGGGCAAGAACCGCGGTTCACGGGGGACGTGCGACGCCAACGGCAGGCGCAGCCCCGCCGGACACGCCCTGCCGGCCGCCGCGAGCCGACGGCGGGCTCGTACCGCACACCCCTGCCCCCGGACAGCCCCCGACACCGCACACCAACTCCCACAACCGACCGGGCCGCTGCAGGCGGCCCCGCCCCGCCGCGCCGCAGGCGCTAGCTCGCCGCCCCCGTCGAGCCGGGCTGCGTCCGCCAGCCCGGCAGCAGCTCGTCCAGCAGCACCGCCGAGCGGCCCCCGCCCTGCCGGCCGCCGCGAGCCGACGGCGGGCTCGTACCGCACACCCCTGCCCCCGGGCAACCCCCGCGCCGCGCACTAACTCCCGCAACCGCCCGGGCCCGCCGCAGGCGGCACCGCGCCGCCCCGCCGCGCCCCGCCGCAGGCGCGCCGCAGCTAGCTCGCGGCCCCGGCGGAGCCGGCCCGCGCGCGCCAGCCCGGGAGCAGCTCGTCCAGCAGCGCCTCCGTGCGCGGCGGCAGGCCGCGGGCGCCGTGGAGGGCCGCCGCGCGGTCGAGGAGGTCGGAGGCGGTGGCCTCCAGGCGGGCGGTGTCGCCGGTGGCGTGCACCGCGCGCAGCAGCTCGTTCCACAGCCGCTCGTCCGCCGGGGCGACGACCAGCGCCGACTGCACCGCGGCGACCGCGCCGTCCGCCTGCCCCGCCTCCCGGCGCAGCGCGGACAGCGCCAGCCCCGCGTCGGCGACGAGCAGCGGCAGCTGGGCCTCCACGATCTCGTTGGACAGCCAGCCGTACCGCCCCTGCGGCCGGTCCGCGAGCAGCGGGCCCGCGGCCAGCGCCAGCGCGTCGTTCAGCAGCCGCTCCCGCGTCTGCGGGCTCGACTGCCGGTCCGGGTCGGTCGCTTCGAGGTGCAGCGTGCGCAGCACGTCCCAGTCGGAGACGACCGACGTGGACAGCGCCAGCCGCCCGTCCGCGTCCGGCGCGAGCCGCGCGGCCCCCGAGGGGTCCCGTCCCAGCCAGTTGACCAGCCGCTCGACGAAGGCGTCCCGCACGTCGTCCGTCACGCCCCGCGGCCAGAGCGCCGCGGCGAGCACCTGCGGGTGCACGCCCTCGCGGTGGAACAGCAGCAGCGCCAGCGCCTCCCGCAGCAGCGGGCTGCGCTCGCCGTCCGGCTCGGCCAGGCCCATGATCTCGTACGAACCGAGCAGCCGCGCGTACACGGCGGGCCGGCCCTGCTCGGACAGGTCCACGGTGAAGCCGACGTCGCCGGCGGCGCGGGTGACGGAGATGCCGCGGCCGTCCGTCCCGCTGGTCGCCGGGCCCTCGAAGCCCACCTGGGAGAACAGCTCCACCAGCGCCTCGTGCTGCTCCTGCGGCAGCCGCTGCGCGGCCAGCTCCAGGCCCAGCAGCGGGGCGCTCAGCCGCCCGTCCCGGGTGATCTCGAACTCCCAGGACGCGCCCGCCAGTTCCTCCTGCCCGGTGCCGACGAGGTAGCCGATGCCGAGCCGCGAGGAGCCGCCGGCGAGGTGCGCGAGCTGGTCGGCCTCGGCCGCGGTCGGCTCGGTGGCGACGATGACGAGGTGCGGCGCCCAGTGCGTACGGCCCGCGTGCCCGGCGCGGCCGGTGAGCACGCTGTCGTGCCCGGCGTTGCCGAGGGCGTTGGCGCGCTGCGCGGACTCGGCCTCCATGACCTCGATGAGCGCCGGTACGTCCTCCAGGTAGCGCACCCGGGTCGGCGCCAGCTCCGTCAGCCGCTCGCCGAAGCCGACGACGGTCACCGACATCCGGTCCGACCATCCGTTGGTGGCCAGCTCCGCGGCGATGGACGACAGCACCGCGAGCCGGTCCGCGGGGGCGCCCTTGACGGCGGCGATGCCGGGGACGGCCTCCAGGTTGAGCAGCAGCCGGGCCTCCTCGCGGGTGCCGAGGCTGGCCAGTCCGGGGTACGGGGCCGCGGCGGCGCCTTCACCGGGCTGCGCTTCCTCGGGCTGCGGGATGCTCTCGACGTCGGCGCGGTCGATGCGCCAGAACGTCTGGTCCTGGCCGGTACGCCACGGGGCGGGCGGCTCGCCCGCCACCCCGGCGAGTTGCAGGTAGAGGTCGCTCTCGGTCAGCCAGGCGGCGTAGATCGTGGGCAGCGGGCGGGCGGTCGCGGTCAGCGCGGCGGACAGGCCGCGCAGCGCCCGGTCGAGGAAGCTGACGCCGCCGGGGTCGGCGCCCACCAGCAGCGCGTCGCGGGCGAGCGCGGCGCGCCCGGCCGGCTCCGCGCCCGTACGGCCGGCGCCGCCGGTGTGGAACGCCGCCTGCCACAGCGCCTGCCGGCGCCGCCGGCTCAGCGCGCCGAGCACGCCGGCGGCCAGCAGCGGCGCGGCTATCAGCACCTCCGGCAGGCTGATGCCGCCGTCGCTGTGCACCTCGGCGGCGGCCCCGTCGCCGGCGCCGCGCTCGCCGGCGCCGCCGTCGGTGTCGCGGGTGGGGATCTGCTGGACGTTCGCCTGCTCGCCGGCGCGGTCGCCGGACTCGCGGTCGACGGCGGGGGTGTCGGGCACGAGGCGCTCGCCGCGGCCGGAGGTGGCCTGCTGCCTGTCGCCGTCCTTGCCGTGCTCGTCGGCGGTGGGGCTGGACCTGTCGTACTCGTGGATCTGCTGGGCCTCGGACTTGGACACCTCGTCGCGGTCCTCGGGCATCTCGACCAGGTCGCCGCCGTGGGCGTCGGCGGGCATCTCCATGATCCAGCCGGGGCGGATCAGGCTGGCCTGGCTGAGCTTGGAGCCGTCGGGCTGGATGCGGTCCTTGTTGAGCTGGTAGATCTCGCCGTAGCGGCGCCCGTCGCCCAGGTGCCTCTCCGCTATCTCCCAAAGAGAATCGTGATGGCGGCCCTCGGGCGGCTGGATGCGGTAGAACTTCGTGTCCCGCTCGGCCTGTTCGCTGGTGTCCTTGCGGACCTCGCCGCCGGCGCCCTGGCCCTGGGGCGTCTCGACGTCGACGGCCGGCCGGGCGGTGTCGACCTGCTGGCCCGGGGTCTGCTGGGCGGCGGCGACCGGCGGCGGCTTGTTCTGGTCGAGCTGCTGGCCGAGCTGGGACAGGCCGGGCGCGAAGCTCGCGGCGCCAGCGGTGAGCAGCAGCAGGGCGGCGACGAGCTGGCGGGCGAGCGCCTGGCTGGCGCCGGAGCCCGGCACCCGGCCGGGCATGCCCATCCCGGAGACGGCGGCCTTGGCCTCGACGAGCACGCACGCGGCGAACTGCGCCCAGGCCAGCCAGACGACGACCGCGAAGACCTTGACGAAGACGTCGGTGGTCACGTCCTCGTTGAGCATGCTGAGTGAGGGCGTCTCGTCGGGCAGCGGCCAGCCGATGAAGTAGGCGAGCGCGCCGGGCACGCCGACGACGAGCACCACCAGCGCGAGGAAGGCGAAGAACGCCCTGACGACGTCGCCGAAGGTCCTGCGCCGGATGCGTACCGGTACCGGAGTCCTGTTCGCACTGCTGCGTGCCATTGCTGGTCCTGAGCCCTCCCGGTCGGCGCGGCGCGGACCGCGGCCCCCCATGTTCGCGCGCTGCGCGCGCAGGCCGCTGGGCGGCGTCCCCGTAGTTGCCCACCTGACGTTACCGAAGGCCGTTTTAGGGGTCGAGCCCAGGCAGGTGACTGCCTCGTCACGACCTCGTCACCGCGACTGTACGGGACGCTTCCGCGGCCCGCCCACGCGAAGCCGCCGGAGCCGCCCCGCGCATGGCGGTGCGGCCCCGGCGGCCGGCGCTACGGGCAGCGGCCCGCGGGCTCAGCAGTACGGGATGCGGTCCACGTTCTTGACCCAGCGCGCGGCGAGGAAGCCGTTGTGGGACTTGAGCTTGTACCAGATGCCGTTGCCGAACACGTCCTGGCCGTCGACCTTGCAGTCGATCCAGACGATCTCGCCGCGGGGGATGAAGCCCATCTTGCGGGAGTGGGTGGTGGGTTGCGAGCGGATCAGGATCCCGGGCTTGGCGATCACCACGCCGCGCTGCGAGCGGTTCCAGTCGTCCCAGGTCTTCACGGCGGGCGCGCCGGCGCCCGCCGTCGTGGTGGCCGCCACGGGGGCCGCACCCAGCAGCCCCAGCGCCATGGCTCCCGCGGTCAGCGCGACAGCGGTTTTGGTTCTCTTCAGCACAGTTGCCCCTTGACAGTCGATCGGAGTGAGGCGGTCGCCTCGGTCCGGTTTGTATGACTATCTGACCGATGTCCGGGGGTAGCTCACCGAAGACGGGCTAATTCGCCCGATCGGCAGCACAGCCTCGCGCGTACGGCCCAGGGACACCGCCGTTCAGGCGGGGCCGGCCGCGTTCTCGACGAGCTGCAGCAGCAGCGCGGCGGCCGTCTTGACCTCCTTGGTCGCGCCGACCTGTACCTCGGTGCCGACGTGGTTGCCCCAGCCGGGCGAGGCGTTGTACTTGGTGCCGTTCAGCGTCAGCGACACGGTCTGGCCGCGCGTGAA
This sequence comes from Streptomyces sp. CNX435, assembly GCF_059570575.1. Lineage (NCBI taxonomy): Bacteria > Bacillati > Actinomycetota > Actinomycetes > Kitasatosporales > Streptomycetaceae > Streptomyces > Streptomyces sp. CNX435. The sequence goes on from NZ_JCANTA010000027.1 coordinate 44,290, forward strand.
GCGGACCATGGAGCCGCTGACGGCCGCCAGCGGGGCGCTGTCGATGACCTGACCGTTGGTGTCGAACAGGCTCAGCGTGCCGCCGTCCACGGTGATCGTGCCGTGCTGGGCGAGGGGCCGCAGGCCCTTGCCTATCTGGACCTGGTCGAAGACGTACTGGGGCTGACTCACGCGTTCTCTCCATGGGATTGCGGATGGGACGGGGCGCGCCGGCGGGCGCGGGCCGCGGGCTACGGTTCGCCGACCTCAGTGCGCGGCTCGGCGCGGGCGTTGCCGGTGGCCTCCAGCGGGCCGCTGAGGGCCAGGCCCGTCAGCAGCGGGCGGTAGCTCAGGACGATCTCGACCTCGACGTATGCGGCCGTCGCGTCCGTACACGTCGCGGACTCGACGTCGCCGTTCTGGACCTCTACGTGGGACATGAACTCCTGGACCCGGCTGTCGCAGTTCTCCGCCCGGATCGGGGCCTCCAGTTCCGTCTGGCCCTCGTACAGCGCGTCCTTGTCGGTGTCCTGCGCCGCGTACCGGGCCGCCTGCTCCGCGATATCCGCCGCGCGCTCGCGCTGCGAGATCGCCAGTCCGCCGTCGACCACGAACGCGGCCAGCGCCATGAACAGGAACGCGAAGATGATGACCGCGCCGGCGCCCGAGCCCCGGTCGTCCAGCCGGTCCCGCCGGGCCGCCAGGCCGCCGCGCAGCCGCGCGGCCAGGACACGTACGCGCCTCATGCCGCCCTCCGGTACGGGTCGAGCGGCGCGGACGACGAGCCCGTCATCCGCGGGTCGATGTCCAGGCCCAGCATCCCCAGGCCCTTCACCTGGCAGCTCACCTCGACGGTGATGACGTTGCTGGCGGCGCCCGGCTCCGGCGGCGAGAAGTCCCCCGACAGGTCCACCTCCACCGGGCCCGTGCACACGTCGCCCTCCAGCTGCGACTCCGCCGCCCGCTGCGCGGCCGTCCGGGCCTCGCCCACGGTCCGCTGCAGGGACGCCGCACGTACCGCGTCGCGCGCCGCGCCGTCGACGCCGCCGCGGCCGTCGACCAGCTGGCCGAAGGCGACGAGGACGAGGATGAACAGGAACATCACCGGGGCGAGGATCACCACCTCGATGGTCGTCACCCCCCGGTCGTCGGACCGGAGGTCCCGGCCCTCCCCCGGCTCCCCGGGCACCTGCTCCCCGCGGTCGCCGTGCGCCTTGCTCACAGACATGGGTCCCCCGTCCCCCGTCATCCCAGATCCGGTACGAACCGCTCGATCGGCCCCTCCGACTCCGCCCGTGCCCGGAGGTCGATGAACGGGAAGACGTTGACCACGCCGCCCTCCACCTCCACCCCGACCCGGTCGCCGTCGGACTCGTACGGCCTGATGTCCGGGCCGGTGAGCAGCTTCGGGCCGACGGTGTCCAGCCGCTCCTGCGCCGCGGTCTGCGCCAGGCCCTGCCACGCGCCCGGGTTGGACTCGGCGGTCCGGCGCGCCTCGCGCGCGCCCGCCTGCGCCGTCGCCTGCGCGACGTGGTCGGCGAAGAAGTACAGCCCGAACTGCACGGTGGAGAAGATCATGAAGTACAGCACGGGGGTGAGCAGCACGAACTCGATCGCGGACATGCCGCGGTCGCCTCCGCCCACGCCGCGCCGCCCGCTGCTCGCCCCCGTGTGCGCGTACGCATCACCGCCGCCGCCGTCGCCGCGGCAGGCGTCGAGCCTGCGCCGCAGCCACGGTGGTGCCTGTGCGCTCATCGTCATGATCAATCCGCCCCGTCAGCCGGTGGTCCCGCGGCTTCAGCAGCCGTCGGCGCCGGCGTTCTGGATGCAGTTCTCCACATCCGACGCGCCGTCGCTCAGCGCTCGGTTGATGATGACCGCGACCGCGCTGACGATCGCCACCACGATCGCGGAGATGATCACCCACTCCACGGCGGAGGCACCGCGGTCCAGCTCGCCCGAGCGGGCGCGCTCCACGCGGCCGCGCAGGAAGGTGACCAGAAAGTCGATCGCCGGATGTCCGGTGCTGGTGAAGCGGTTCTTCATGACGTCGTACGTCCTCTCTGCGTAATGGGGGGATGACTCAGACCTGCAGCACGCGGATCGCCGCGGGATAGACCAGGAAGACCAGGAACCCGGCGCACAGCAGCAGCTGTGCGACGAGCATGGACTGCGACTTCTCGCCTGCCGCCCCCTCGATTTCGGCAAGCTCGCGATGTCTCATGGTCTCCGCCCTGGCCGCCAGCGACTCGCGCACTTTCGCGCCGTCGTCGGAGACCAGCGCCAGCGACGCCGACAGGTCCTTCAGCTCTTCGATCCCCAGCTCGTCGCCGAGATTGCCGAGCGCCTGCCACTGGCTGGTGCCGGTGATGCGGGCGTCGGCCAGTGCGTTGCGGACCCTGCGCAGCGCCCAGCCGTCGCTGATGTCGGCTGCCGCCATCAGGGCCTCGGGCAGGCCGCGCCCGCCCGCCAGGTTCATCGCCACCAGGTCCAGGTACGCGCCCACGACGCGGCGCAGGTCCTTGCGCTTGTCGGCGGCGTCCCTGCGTACCTCCAGGTCCGGCAGGAGGAAGAAGAGCAGCGCCGCGACCAGCGCGAGCCACACCGGGATGACCGGGTTCAGGCCGAAGCCGGCCACCGAGATGAACGCGTACACCATGGGGCCGAAGATCAGCCCCACCGCGGACAGCAGCACCTTCGTCGCCAGGAAGCTCTCCCAGGAGCGGTCCAGCACCGCCAGGTCGGAGCGCAGCGAGCGCTGCTCCCAGCCCTGCCGCAGGTAGAACTCCGCGGCCCGCTGCCCGACCTGGGCGCGCAGCCCCCCGAGGCGCCCCTCGTCCTGCTGTTGCGCCGAGGAGGTGGTCGTCCGGCCGGCGCCGCGGGCGCGCAGCGCGTCGACCCGTGCCACCGTCGCGACCGCGCCGCGGCGGCCGGGCGCCAGGGCCCGTACGAGCAGGTAGATGCCCAGGCCCATGACGGCGCCGATGATGACGGAGTACGTCAGTGTGTCCGCACCCTGCAACTCCATCAGGAGACCTCCTCACGCGGCCGGACGAACGCGACCTGCTGCGGCGGCTGCTTCGCGCCCGCCAGGAAGCGCTCGGGCGTCTCGATCGTCGACAGCTTGCGCAGCCACCAGAAGCCGGCCGCGAACAGGGCGCAGACGCAGGCCAGCACCGCCTGGCCCATCGGCGAGCCGTAGGGCTCGACGAAGCCGCGGTTGAAGACGGACAGGCCGAGCACGAACGCCACCGAGACGCTGACGACGATCTGCACGCTGCGCCGCGTCGAGGCGCGCTGCGCCATCACGCGCTGGCGCATGTCGACTTCCTCGCGCGCCGACTTCGCCAGCGCGCCCAGCACCTCGCGCAGACCGGGGCCGCGCAGCCGGGCGTTGAGGATGAGGGCCGCGATGATCAGGTCGGCGGAGGCGTCGTCGAGGTCGTCGGCGAGGTGCTGCAGGGCGTCCGGCAGCGGCGTACGGGACCGCAGCCGGTCCACCATCGCGTCCAGGTGCGGCCGCAGCGCGGGCGCCGCGGCGCGGGCGGAGGCCGGAATGGCCTGCTCCAGGCCGACGGCGCCGGCGATCGTGTCGCGCAGCGACTCCGTCCACTGGGCCAGCGCCTCGACCCGCTTCATCGCGATCCGCTCCGCCGACGCGCCGCCGAAGAGCTTGTCCCAGAACGCCACCAGGATGCCGGTGGCCAGGCCCGCGACCGGCCAGCGGGTGAGCAGCAGCACCAGCAGCCCGGCGACCGCGGCGAGCGTCGCCCGCTGGCTGGCGAACCGGACCAGCTCCGCGGCCCGTTCGCCCTCCTGCAGCTTCTCGTGCTCCGGCTTCGCCGGCAGCCCGCGGAGCGCGACGACGAGCAGCGCGACACCGCCGCCGACGACGGCGCCGGCGAGCAGCCCGTACAGCAGCGTCATGGAGAAGACCGTGCTGTTCATGCGCCGCTACCTCCAATCCCCGCTGGGCTGGTAGCCGAACGGCATCAGCTCGTCGATGCAGTTGATCGGCGCGTGCGGGTGCAGCAGGCCGTCCGGGCCCTCCTTGAAGACCTCGGACGACATGACCCGGCCGTCCACGCCGTTGACCTCGCGCACCGAGGAGACCATGCGCTGCAGGCCGCCGCCCTGGTGGTAGAGGTTCCGCCGCTCGATGAAGACGACGAAGTCGATGGCGCCGGCGACCAGCATCTGGCTGGCCTCCACCGGCAGCCGCTCGCTGGCCTGCAGGGCGTACGTCGAGATGCGGTTGAAGACCTCGGAGGAGCTGTTGGCGTGGATCGTGGACAGCGAGCCGTCGTTGCCCTGCGACATCGCGTTGAGCATGGTGACGATCTCGTCGCCGAGCACCTCGCCGACGATGACGCGGGACGGGTTCATACGCAGCGACCTGCGCACCAGCTCGGCCATCGTGATGGCGCCGTGGCCCTCGGAGTTGGGCAGCCGCTCCTCGAACGCGACCACGTTGGGGTGCAGCTCGGGGAACTGGTCCAGGCCCAGTTCGAGCGCGCGCTCCACGGTGACCAGGCGCTCGACGGCCGGGATCTCGTTGGCGAGCGCGCGCAGCAGCGTCGTCTTCCCGGCGTTGGTGGCGCCGGCGATCATGATGTTCTTACGGGCCCGTACGGCGCAGGTCAGGAACGAGCCCAGCTCCGGGGAGATCGTGGCGTTGCCGACCAGGTCGGGCAGGAACACCTTGCCGAGGCGGGCGCGGCGGATGGACAGCGCCGGGCGGCGGGTGACGTCCATGACCGCGGAGAGCCGGGAGCCGTCCGGCAGCCGCAGGTCGAGCTGCGGGTTGGCGGAGTCGAAGGGGCGGGAGGAGAGGCCGGAGTAGGCGCCGAGTATCTGGATCAGCTCGACGAGTTCCTCGTCGCTCTCGGCCACCGGGTCGACTTTGGCCTCGCGGCCGTCGGCGTAGCCGACGAAGACGTGGTCGAAGCCGTTGATGTCGATGTTCTCGACCTCGGGGTCGTCCAGCAGCGGCTGCAGCCGGCCGACGCCGAAGAGGGCGGCGTGCACGGCCGCGGCGTACGCCTCCTCGGTCTCGGCGTCGAGGGGCGTGCGGCCGTAGTTGATCTCGGAGCGGGCGTAGTCCTCCAGGATCTGCGCGATGACGGCGCGGGCGAAGTGCCGCTCGTCCTCGGCGGACATGGGGGTGACGCCGGCGAGCTGGTCCTCGTGACGCTGCCGGGCGATACGGTCGCCGGCTTCCTGGCGGAAGCGCTTGACGAGGCCGTGGTCTACTGCGGGTCCGCTGGTCATCGGGCGGCTCCATGGCGGGGGCCGGGGCCGGGGGTGGTGCCGGGGCCGGGGGCCTGGCCGGGGGCGGGGGCGCCGTAGGCGGGGTGCTGGCCGGGGGCGGCAGGCTGACCCGGCTGACCGGGGGCCGGGGGCTGTTGGCCATGCGGCTGGGCGTGGGCCGGCTGACCCGGCTGCCCGGGCTGTCCCGGCTGCTGCGGGCCGGCGCCCTGGCCCGTACCCGCCACGCCTCCGCCGTACGGTGCCTGCGGCACGCCGCCGCCGTACGGCGGCTGCGGGGCGCCCGCGGCGGCCGGCTCGGCGAGCAGCGAGCTGCCGAAGGTCTGGTGCATGTCGCTGGCGACCTTGCGGATCGAGCGTACGAGCATCGACTTCTCCGCCCGCCCGCGGCGGCGCCCCGCCATCTGCTCGGCGCCCGCGACGTCGTCCGCGACCACGCCGAGCACGCGGGCACCCGACTGCGAGGCCGTGAGCATGTCGTTGACCTGCCCGGCGACCTTCGCGGCACCGGACGGCTCGGTGACCAGCAGCACGCCGATCAGCGGCGTGCCCAGCGCGGCGGCGCCGCGCTGCGTGCCGTGCAGCCGCGCGGACAGCGACGACGCCCGGTCCCGTACCCGCGCGATCTGCTCCGGCAGCGCGCGGGCCACCAGCAGCACCAGCGCGGCGTGCGAGAACAGCTCCAGGGTCCCGGAGTCGGCGCCGACGCGGCCGCAGTCCGCGATCACGTCCGCGCCGCCGTGCGGTGACTCGGCGAGCGCGGCGAACGCCCGCCCCAGCGTGGGCCAGAGCCGGGTGAGCCCGGCGGCCTGGTCGGAGTTGCCGAGGCCGACGATGACGTCGAGCCCGCCGGACATCGGCTGCGCGTGATCCCACAGCTGCTCCGCGGCGATCCCGCGGCGGGCGGTGGCGGCCAGCGACAGCATGCCGGTGTTCGGGTCGAGCGGGTTGCCGTTCTGCCCGACCGAGCGGTAGACGAGGTCGCCGCCCGCCGGGTCCGCCTCGGCGAGCAGCGCACGCCGGGGCCAGACGGCGGCCAGCGCGACGGCGGTCGTCGTCACGCCGGGCGCGCCCTTGTCGGCCGCGACTGCGATCAGCGCCATGGTGAGTTCCCTCGCTCCCGTGAAGACCCGTGCCGACGTCAGCTGTTGCTGGATACGAGAGTCAGGCCGACTTCGTTCTCGGACGCCGCCGCCACGAGGGGACCTGCCTGTGTCTTGTCGACGAGGAGATTGACGGTGACGGTTCCACTGGTGACCGTGCCCTCTTCGCCCCTGCTGATGCTCTGCACCTTGACGCCCTCGGCGAGCACGTCGCCGGTCGCGGTGGTGCCCGAGGTGCCGGTGTCGGAATCCTCGGTGGTGCTCGCGTTGTCGCCGACGAAGTAGGCGTCGACGCGGGCGCCGTCGATCAGGCCGCCGGGCATCTGCCCGGACTCCATGGTCACGCCGACCACGGTCTGGCCCGCCTTCAGGCCCTTGCCCTCCTGGATCATCTCGGAGACGAGGATGCTGCCGGGGACGAGGTCGGTGGTCGCGTAGAACTCGTCCAGCCCGCCCCGCTGGTTCCAGCGGATGTACGGGATGTCGCTGTCCTCCGGCATCATCACCTGCTCGATGTCCTCCTCGGAGATGCCCTCGCCCGCGGGGACGCGCTCGGAGATCTGCACGGCGGCCACCTGGTTGCCGGCGCGCAGCACCAGCACGGCCGTGCCCAACGCGCCCGCGAGGATGAGCAGCACGGCCAGTGCCGCCAACGCGGGTTTGCGTTCGCGAGGAGCAAACGGCAGTCTGTCGCCGGACTGCGGAACAGGGGCGGCCGACCTGCCGCCCGCGGCTGCCGTGCGTTCCCTGGTCTTCACGGAATCACCCCGTAACTCGCCGTTTCCTGGCCGAAATTCCCCTACCTGATCGGCCGAGAACGCCGCAACAGGTTGTCAAGCCATCGAACCGTAGCAGTAGCCTAAACCCCCCTCAACCCGCGCCGGGCAACGAGAGCGTCACAGCCCGTCGACAGTTCCGAAAGCTGGGACGACGACCTTGCGGAACGGCATATCGCCAGCTTGCCGGGGGCGCGCGAGGCCGGCCTCGGCGGCCTGCGGGCCCGCGCGCACGCCGGGGGCGGGCCCGGCGGCGGTGTCGGCGGGGTGCTCTGTGACAGACCTGTGGACGGGATATTGGCGAATCCGGATATGTGCACTCGCCAACTCGTCAATTGGATGGAATTCCGCGGGCGTCGGGGCGCGATTACGGATGCCGGTGGTCGTCGCTACGATCTGGTGGGAAAGGGGGATACGCGTGCGCCGGCCGGTGCGGCGGCGGGTGTGCGGCCGGCTTGCACGGTTCGGGGGGATGGTGAAGTTCGTGGGGGGTTCGGCGGCGGGGTCGACGCGCGCGCCGGGGGTGCCGGTGCGTACCGCCGGCGTCTTCCCGGCCTGGCGGACGGCGGTGGCCGCCGGACTGCTGCTGCTTCTGGCGTGCCTGCCCGGGACCGCCGCGACCGCGGCCGGCCGGGCGGAGGGGGACGCGAGCGGGCAGGCGGCGTATCTGGCGGAGCAGTTGCGCAGGAATCCGGTGTACGTCACGGACCAGGCCCCGCGCGAGTTCCCGCGCTCCGCCGCCGCGGAGGTCGCGAAGGTCGCGAAGCGGGCGGGCGTGCCGACGTACGTCGTGCTGCTGGCCGAGCGCGAGGCGTTCGACGAGCGGCTGCTCGGCGCCGTACACGACCGGCTGCGCCGGGACGGGCTGTACGTGCTGCTGGACGGCAGCGGCATCGGCATCACCGCCGTGCCGTTCGGCGTCGACGTGCCGGCGTCGGCGGCGGAGACCGTCGCGCAGTATGAACTGCCGTACGACGCCGGCGCGCTGCTGACGTTCCAGCGCTTCGTGGAGGCGCTGACCGACGACGACCCGGCGGGGCGCGCGGAGGCGGCGCGGCAGAAGTACGGCAGCGACGCGGACAACGGGCCGAGCGAGGAACCTGACAAGCTGCACATCTCGCGCACCGACCGCGCGAACCAGTCGTTCCTGACGGGCATCGCGCTGGCCGGGGTGCCGCTGCTGACGCTGCTGCTCGTGCCGTACGTGCTGCGGACGCGCGCCCGGTCGCGGCGGCGCCGGGCGGCGGCCGGTGGCAAGCCGGCGGCGGCGGGGCGGTCCGCCGGCGGGGGCGGACGGGGGCTGCTCGCGGCGGTCGCGGCGGCGGCCGTGCTGGCCGTGGGCATCGCGCTGGGCGCGGCGGCGAGGTACGACGAGAAGACGTCCGACCCGGGCCCGCCGCCGACGCGGGCGGACATGGCGGCCCGACTGGCCCGTGTGTCCGCGGGCCTGGCGAAGGACCCGGTGTACGTGGACCCGGAGTCGCCGGCGCAGATCGACGCCGCGGAGCTGAGGGGGCTGCGCAAGAAGATCGGCGCGCTCGACGTGCCGGTGTACGTGGCCTCGGTGCCGATGGCGCCGGAGGACGAGTCCGGCGGGCAGGGCGACACGTTCCTGGAGTCCCTCGGCCGGACGGCCGGCGAGGACGGCATCTACGTGCTGGCCGACCCGCGCAGCGGCTACGTCAACGCCGCGGACATCGGGATCGGGCTCGACGTCGACCTGTACCTGTTGCCGGACGAGATCGGGTACCCGCCGCGCGACGAGGACGTGGGCGACGGCGACCTGCGGCTCGGCGAGCGGGTGGGCATGCTGGTGGACGAGCTGACCGGAGCGCGGCGCGGCGGCGACCCGGGGACGGCACCGTCGCCGGTGGACCCGCCGGACCCGGTGGCGGAGGACGCGCTGCCGTCGGTGTTCGCGGCGGACTTCGTACCGGGGCTGTTCGTGGGGGTGCTGGGGTCGGCGGTGGCGTTCGGCGCGGTGGCGGGGTCGGTGGGGATCGGCCGGCGGTTGCGGGGCGGTTTCGCGGTGGCGGCCGTCGCCGCCGGCTCCGGGCCGGGGGTCGCCGCCGGCTCCGGGCCGGGATACGAGGCACCGCCGGACCCCTCCGCGGCGTACCTCCGGCGCACGGCGCACGCGGAACTGGAGGCACTGGCCCGGGAGTTCGAGGCCGCGGACCCCGACGGCGCGGTGCGCACGCGGGCGTGGGACTGCCTGGACGCGGCGCGGCTGCTGGTCGACGCGGAGGAGGACGGCCGCATCGACCGCGACGCACCGCCGGAGGCGCTGGCGACGGCGATCGCCCTGGCCCGCGCGGGCCGCGCGACGCTGGCCCGCCCGGGCGGCACCCCGGCGAACAGCCTCTGCACGCTGAACCCGCTCCACGGCCCCGCCCGCGCCAAGCAGCGAACCCGCCTCGCCCCGGGGGCACCGGCCAGGGCGGTCCCCCTCTGCGCGGCCTGCCGCGCGGCGGCGGCGTCCAGCCCGGGCACCGCCCACACGCTGCGCCTCACGCTCCCGGCGCCGCGCGGGGAGGCCCGTATCCCGTACGACACGGCCCCGGGCGCGCTGCCCGCGGCCCGCGAGGGAATAGCCCGACTGATCCGCGAGGTACAGGAGTCCGCCGGTGTCCACGACTGAGTACGGTCCCGGACCGGGTCACGACGCGGCCCGTGCGCAGAGCGCGCAGAGCGCGGGTGCGGCGCGGCGGGCCGGCGACGCAGGCGCGGCAGAGTGGGCACGCGGGGCAGCCGCGGCGCCCGCGCGGGCCACCACCCGGGGGCTCCGCCCGCAGGGTGAGTCGCGCGGTGCCGCCGCGACACCGGAAGCCGCCCGCCCGGGGCCCGCACGCCACACCACTCCCCCGAGGCGCCCGCGGGTCGCAGCCGCCGCGGCGGTCGGGCTGCCGCGCGCCGGCGCGCCCCGCCGCCGCCCGCAGGGCGCCCGCGCCGCGGTCGCCGCCCTGGCCGGGCTGCTGCTCGTGCTCCTCTCCGCCTCCGCCGCCTGGGCGGCGCCCAGCCCCGGGGAGGAGATCGCCGGGCACCTCCGCGACTCCCCCGTCTACGTATCCGACGCCTACACCGGGGCCGTGGACGAGGCACGGCAGCGCGAGATCGCCGCGCAGATCGAGGAGACCGGGCTGCCGATCAAGGTCGTGCTCGTACCGCTCGTGGAGGGCGACGACTTCGCCGGAGACTCCGGGACGCTCGCGGAGGTGGTGCGGGGGCGGCTCGGCGGCGGCGCTCTGATCCTCGTCACGACCAGCGAACAGGCCGACTGGCTGGAGGGCTACGAGTGGCCCGGCGACGAGCACCAGGCGCAGGACGCGGTGGGGGCCGTCGGGCACCTGGACGAGATGAAGGACGCCGGGCTCGCGGCCCGGGTGGCGAAGGCCGTCGAGCTGATCGACGCGGGCAACGGCACCGAGGTCTACGACGAGGCCGTGGCCGACCTCGGCGCCGACGCGCCGCCGGCGGACGGCGAGGGCGGCACGGAGAGTTCAGCGGGCGCGGAGGGCGCGAAGGGCGCGAAGGGGGAAGCGGACGAGGGCGGTTCGGCGTGGCCCCTGGTCCTGGTCCTGGGCGGCATCGCCCTGGCCGCCGTCCTCGCCGCCGGGGCGCTCCGCTACGTCCGCCGCCGCGGCCCCGGTCCGCGCGCCGCCACGGCGCCGTTCGCCACACCGCAGGCGGTGTTCGCCGCGGCCCGCGCGGCGGACGAGGCGGAGCTGCGCCGCCGCGCGGAGGAGGAGGTCGTGGCCCTGGGCGAGGCGGTACGGGAGGTGGAGGCCGGCGCCGCCGACCAGGCGGCGCACCTCCACGCGGCGCTCGACGCGTACGCCGCGGCGGGCACGGTCCTCGACGGCGCCCGGAGCCGCGCCGACCTGGCCGGCGTGCTGGCCCTGGTCGCGGAGGGCCGCGACGCAATGGAAGCCGCCCGCGACACCCGCCCCCGCCGCACCGGGCCACCGCTCCCCCTGTGCTTCTTCAACCCCCTCCACGGCCGCGCCGCCCACCGCACCCGCTGGCGCCCCCTGGGCCGCCGCCGCCAGCTCCACGTCGCCGCCTGCGACACCTGCACCGGGGCGCTTCGCGAACGCCGCGCCCCGGAGGTGCTGACGGACACGGTGGACGGCCGCGACGTCCCGTACTTCGAGGCCCCCACGGAGGACAGCGTCTGGGCGGCCACCGGCTACGGCTCCCTCACCCGGGACGCCCTGGCCCCCCGGATAGCCCGCGGCGACTTCACCCGCACCCGCGACTGACATCCACAAGTGCATCGCCCCCGGCACGCACCGCACGTGGGCGCACGTGGGCGCACCTCACCCGCCGCCCGGCGGCCACTCCACCCCCGCCTGCTCCAGTATCCCGCGGTACCTGCCCCGCCCCCGCCGCATGATCGCCGACGCCACCCACAGGTACAGCCACCACACCACCGTGATCCCACCCACCACCGCCAGCGGCGCCGGCCGCAACGAGCCGTTGACCGCGAGGGCGATCAGCACGCCCAGCGGTACGGCCACCGCCAGCATCCGGAGCCGTGGGCGGCGCGACGTGCCGTAGAGGTCCACCATGATCCGCGCGTGCAGCAGCTCCACCTCCTGCCGCGCCTCCGGCAGCGGCTCCGGCGTGCGGCCGGAGGTCATGCCCGGGAGCGGGCCGCCGAGCGGGGCGTCCGGGTAGCGGGAGCGCGTGCGGGTCGCGCGTTCCGCGGCGTCCGGGAGGCGGCGGAAGGCGAAGACGGGGTGGCTGCGGCCGGGGCGGTGTTTCCCGGAGAGGCCGGCGTAGCGGTATCCGTACTGCTCGGCGAGGTAGGCGAAAGCCGCGAACGTGCGCCGGGAGTTCCACGGATTGATCGTCGTGTACGTCTCGGCGCCCTGCTCCCCTGCCTTCAGCAGCGCGCGCAGCTGGGCCCGGAGTTGGGGGTGTAGAGACATGACCGTCCTCTGCAGGGAACCGTGGACGCCGATTTCCGTCTCCTATCATGCAGCGACGAACACGTTCCGTGTAGCAGATGCTCTGACACACCCGGGGGGATTCGTGTCATTCCTGAGGTTCTTCCACGACGACGTCATGGCGATGGCCAGGACCCTGGAGTCCAGCGGGGACCGCATGAAGGAGTCCTCGAAGAAGATCGCCGACACCGACGCGAGCCTGGTCGGCCACGACGAGCTGCGTTCGGCGTGCGACGACTTCGCGGACTCGTGGGACTACGGCTTCGGCCAGCTCTCCAAGCTGACCAAGGGCGTCTCGGAGTTCGTCGTCACGGCGGCCGACGAGCTGGAGAAGCTGGACAAGAAGCTCCACGACGAGCTGCAGAAGGCGGGGAAGAAGTGACGCGCGCCGAAGACTTCCCGAACCTCGGTTTCGACCCCACGCCCGGCGACCTCGACACGGTACGCCGCCTCGTCGCCGCGATCGGCACGGTCACCGGCCAGAGCGGGACGGCGCAGTCCCAGCTCAGCCGGATCGGGGAGACGGACGGCATCTGGGTCGGCAAGGCGGCCGACGCCTTCAGCGACTCCGTGTCCGAGATCCCCCCGTACCTGGAGAAGGCCCTCACCTCCCTCAACGCCGCCCACCGGGCGCTGTCGTCGTGGGAGTCCGGCCTGGCCGGCTACCAGAGCCGCGCCCGGAAGCTGGAGCTGGAGGCCGAGGCCGCCGCGGGGCGGGTGAGTTCGGCGCAGCAAGCCCTGGACGGGCTGCCGGGCGACACCGAGGGGATGACGGACAAGGAGAAGGAAGACCACCAGGAGGACAAGAAGGGCAAGACCGCCTCGTATGACGCGGCGGCGGCCGAGCTGGAGGCGATCCGGGGCCGGGCGCGCACGCTGAACGACGAGTTCAACGGCGACGCCGAGACGGCCGCGCGGCAGATCAGGAGTGCGGCCGACGACGCGCCGCCGGAGCCCAACTGGTTCGAGCGGCGTCTTGACGACCTCGGAAACCTTCTCGAAGCCGCGTGGGACACGATCACCGACCCGAACTTCTGGAAGCTCATCGGCGACATCCTGGCCGACGTCGCCATGGTCATCGGCATCATCTGCCTGTTCGCCCTGCCGTTCGGCGGCCTCGCGGGCCTGGCCCTGATCGGCCTGTACGTCGGGATGGGCGCCTTCGCCGCGCACGCCATCGCGCTGGCCGGGGGCGCGGAGGGCATGACCTGGCAGACGCTGGCCTGGGACGCCGCCGGGGTGCTGGCGGGCGGCCTCGGCCGCGCCGGGATGCGGCTCGCGCAGTCCGGCCGCGCGCTGGTCCAGGCCGGGCGGAACCTGCGCGCCACCCAGGGCTTCGCCGCCGCACTCAGCCGGATCGGCCCCGGCAACTGGGGCAACCTCGCCCGGCTCCCCAGCGGCGTGGCCAACTCGCTGCGCGGCTTCGCCATGTCGGGCCAGGGCTGGGCGCACGTGGCCGCGGGCAACCTCGTCGACTGGTCGGCCACCATCGCCGGTGCCGGGTTCGCCATCGGCTCCAACATCAATCCCGGACGGTGGACCGACGGCGACTGGAACGTGGCCGACATCCCGGTCGTCGGGCCGATCTCGGCGCTGGCCGACTACTTCGAGCCGGAGAGCGACGTGGTCGCGCCCGGTCCGCTGCCGCCCCGGGTCGATCCGCCCGCGATGCTGACGTCGGCCGGCGACAGCTTCACCCGCGGGCTCAGCCCCTCCCAGCTGGGGACGGCGGCATGACGGCGGCCGAGGGTGCCCGCAAGGTCCCGTACGCCTTCAGCTACCGGGTGCCGGACGAGTTCGTACGCCTTCCCGAGACCGACACCCTGGCGGGCTGGGACGAGGCGCTGGGCCGGCTGATGCCGGACGCGGACGAGGCAGAGCTGGCAGCCGCCGGGATGCAGATGCGCACGTTCCTGCCCATGATGGCCGAGGGCGGCGAGACGACCATCCTCACCGCCATGTGCGTCGGCACGGAGGACGTGGAGGGCGAGGAACGGCTCTCCATGGGGCTGCTCGCCGTGTCCGCCCGGCCCAGCGACCACGACGACCAGCTCATGGCGGCGGAGGGGATCTTTCGCGCGAAAGAGCATAAGTTCTTCGCCGGGGCGAAGGAACCCGTGGAGCTGGACTACGAGTTGGGCAAGGGACTGCAGGGCGCGCAGGACATGCTGCTGGCGGTGAAGCTCCCCGGCGGGCCCGGGGTGATGTCGGCGTCGCTGCGGTCGCTCACCCTGCCCGGCGCCGGCGAGGTGAGCCCGGCGCCGATGGTCCCGTTCGCGTCGCTGCAGCTGATCGTGCCGGCGCCACGCGGCTATTGCGCCTACGTCACGATCACCACGCCGTCCGTCTTCCTGCTGGACTCCTACTGCATGCGGCTCGCGCACATCGGGCGCACCTTCGGGTTCGACGTGCCGGGGGCCGCCGCCGGCGGCGAGGCGCACGAGGCCGGGGCGTAGGGGACCCGGGGCGTAGGAAACCTGGGAATCCCGGCCGGGGAGCACGGCTCAGGGGCAACTGCTCAGGGGCACGGCCGGCGAGCACGGCGACGGCCCGGCGGGGACCGCCGGGCCGGAAGAGCGGGGGCAGGGCGGCTACTTGCCGCCGCCTACCTGGCTCTCCTCCTTCTTCGTGCCCTTCTGGAGTTCCTTCTCCAGGTCCACGTCCACCTTGTGGGCCTCGCGGACCACGGTGTCGGACATCTCGGCCAGGCTCGTCAGTTGGTCGTCGATGTCGCCGCGACCGTCCTCCCAGCCCGACTCGAAGTCCTCCAGCTTGTCGACCACACCGCCGTCCCCGATGTCGTCGCGGTACGACTCGAAGGTGGCCTTCGTGCGGTTCATCCGGTTCTTGATGCTGCGCAGCCGCCCGCCGAAGCCGTCGAGCTCGCTGAGCGGAATCGCCAGCCTGTCGCCGTCGTTGCCCATGAGCCTCTCCCCCAGTCACTACGAAGCGGGGCGCCGCCGCACCGAACACGATGCCACGGCGCCCCGGCCAAGCGAAACGAACCGAACCGAATCGCGAAGGTCAGCCCTTGAGGCCCTTCTCCAGCTCGGAGTCCAGGTTCTCGAAGGCGTCGGCGGCGGACTTCAGGAAGTCGCCCATTCCCTCAAGGCCCTCGATGGTCTTCTTCGCGCCGGTGGTGAACTCGTCGAAGGACTGGTCGAACTGCTTCGAGGACCGACCGGTCACGTAGCCGTCGCTCACCAGGCTCTGGATGTACTTGCGCAGGTCATCCAGCTTGCGGTCGATGTCCTGCCGCTCGTCCTTGAGTCGCTTGGCGGCATCCCGCATGTCCTGATATGTAACATCGACATCGGCCTTGCCCATGGCAGCTACCCTCCCGTTTGTCTCATCGTCGCGAGGGCCGTCCCCGAGACGTCAGTCGTGCATCGTTCGTATCTCGCAACCGTAGACGCAATCCATCGCCCCCGCGGTTGCAGGGTCGAAGAGGTCGGCGTGACAGCAGCCACGACGGGCACGACGGCCAGGCGCGTCGCGCCCGTCACGCCCGTCACACCAGCGGCGTCGTCACCGCGAACGGCTCACCGTCGCCCAGGTGCAGCAGCCCTTTGCCCGGCTGCACCTGGTCGCCGACCGAACCGCGGTTCAGCCGGATGCCGATGAGGTCGCCCGCCGACGGGTCCTGCGGCGACAGGGCGACCCCGCGGCGCGCCTTCTTGGCCTCCACCTGCCAGCCGGAGAAGCCGGAGGCGACCTCCTCCTCGTCGCCCGCGAGGACCAGCGCCCAGCCGCGCTCCGCGCCGCGCCGGGCGATGGCCTTGAACTCGTCGCCCGCGTCGCAGTTCGTCAGCATCTCCGCGTCGTCCACGAGAACGGCGATCGGCTCGTCCGGCGACGCCTGCTTGAGCAGGTCGTGCACCTCGTCCTCGTCGATGTCGTCCTCGGTGAAGACCTGCAACACGCCTTCGCGGCCCGCCAGATCGCGCATCGGCGAGGGCCGCGGCGCGGCTATGACGAGCCGTACGCCCTGCTGGAGGTACGTCAGCGCCATCGACTTCAGCACCGTGCTGCGGCCGGACTTGGCCGGGCCGCCGATGATGAACGCCGGGATGCCGTCGGCCAGGTTCGGGCCGAAGCCCATCAGCTCGTCGCCGCCGACGCCGACGAGCGCCCACAGCTTGGAACTCTCCTGCGCCTGTACGTCGCGCATCTCCCACGCCTCCTCGAAGCCGAGGCGGCTGGGCAGCACGTCGACGCGGAACGGGCGCAGCGAGCGCGGCACCGCCGCGTCCCGCTCCGTCGCCGCCTCGCCGATGGCGGCGACGGCGGCGGCCTGGGCGGCGCCGGAGAGGTCGTCGGAGAGGACCGCGATCTGGGTCTCCAGGCCGCTTTCGGAGCGGAACATCCGGCCGGGCTCGATGTCCTCGGGGATGTTGCGGGCGTTGAGGCTGATCATGGAGAAGTCGGAGCGGTCGGGCAGCCGGAAGGCGAACTTGTCCTCCGTCAGCGTGCTGATCCGGCCGGTGAGCACGCTGCGGTCGCCGGTGATGATCATGTGGATACCGACGCTCGCGCCCTCGCGCAGCAGCCCGTAGATCTCGTCGGTCAGGTCGCCGTGGTTGATCTCGCCGAGGGTGGGCAGCCAGCCCTCCCACCGGTCGAGGAGCACCACGACGTACGGCAGCTTCTGCTCCGGGTCCGACGCCGCCGCCCGCTGTTCGGCGATGTCGGCGAAGCCGTCCGCGGCCAGCAGCTCCTGGCGGCGGCCCAGCTCCTGCTTGAGCCGGCCGATGAGGCGCACCGCGCGCTCGGTCTGGTTGCGGCTGACGACGGCGCCGCAGTGCGGCAGCCGGGTCAGCGCGTTCAGCGCGCCGTTGCCGCAGTCGATGCCGTACAGGTGCAGGTCGGCGATCGAGTGCGTACGGGCGAGGGAGCCGGCGATCGTACGGAGCATCTGCGAGCGCCCGCTGCGCGGGGCGCCGCCGACGATGAGGTGCCCGAAGTCCGTGAAGTCGATGGCGACGGTGCGCCGCGCCTGCTGCGCGGGCAGGTCCTCGATGCCGTACGGGGCCGGGGGCAGCGGCCCGGTCGCCTGCGGCTCGGGCAGCGTGTCGAGCTGGACGCTGTCGGGCAGCGCGGGCAGCCACGGGCTGTGCTGCTCGGGGATGCCCAGGCGCTCGTTGGCCTCGTTGACCGCGTCGACGAGCACCTTCAGGTCGGTGATCTCGTCCTCCTCCTGCTGCGCTCCCGCGGGCCGCTTGAGCGCGCCCCGCCCCAGCTCGGTCCAGCCGAGTCGGCCGGCCCAGGGCTGGGCGGTCGCCGGGTCGGCGGCGCCGGGGCGCCGGCCGCCGACGCGGCCGGACTGGAAGGGGACGAGGGAGGCGTGACCCAGGCGCACGTACGCGCGGCCGGGCATGGACTTGGCGATGAAGCCGGCGTCCGGGGCGTCGATGACGTCCGCGGACTCGCCGCCGTCGGTGACGCGCAGCGCGATCCGCAGGTTGGTGTTCGCGCGGATCTCCGGGGAGACGACGCCGCTGGGCCGCTGGGTGGCGAGCATCAGGTGGATGCCGAGGGAACGGCCTCGGGCGGCGATGTCGACCAGGCCGGTGACGAAGTCGGGCAGTTCGCGGACCATGGCGGCGAACTCGTCGATGACGAGCAGCAGCCGGGGCAGCGGCGCGTACCGCCCGGGCTCGCGGCGCAGCAGGTCCTGGAAGTCCTCGATGTCCTTGGCCTCGGCGTCGGCGAGGATGTGCTCGCGGCGGTGCAGCTCGGCGCGGAGCGACTCCAGGGCGCGGGTGACGAGGTGGTTGTCGAGGTCGGTGACCATGCCGACGGTGTGCGGCAGCTTGACGCAGTCCTTGAACGCGGAGCCGCCCTTGTAGTCGATGAGGACGAAGGTCATGTTCTCCGGGGTGTTCGACACCGCGAGCGCCGCGACGATCGTCTGCAGCAGCTCGGACTTGCCGGAGCCGGTGGTGCCGGCGATGAGGCCGTGCGGGCCGTCCTTGCGGATGTCGATGGCGAACGGGCCGTCGTACGACTCGCCGATGACCGCGGTCGTCGACTGCCCGCCGATCTGCCAGCGGGCGGCGATGGCGTCCCCGGTCGGCGGCTCCAGCTCCACGACGTCGAGCAGCCGGCTGGACGACGGGATGGCGGCGTCCTCCGCCTCCCCGCTGATGTCCCGCACCGGCGACAGGCCGCGCGCCACGAGCGCGCACCACGCGGGCGAGACGAAGTCCGGGCGCACCCCGCGGCGCCGCTCGGAGCCGGCCTGCTCGACGCGCAGCCGGATCGGGCCGGTGCCGTCGGCCGCGGCGGCGCGCTGGGCGGCGTCCTGCGACGGGCCCGTGCCCCAGGCGCCGACGCGGAACGGCGGGAAGCCGCCGGCGCCGCCGGGCCCGCCGGCGCCGGGCACCTGCTGCATGGGGATGCCGCCCTGGCCGGCGGCGGCCCGCGGGTCGTGCTCCTCCGGCTTGGGCTCGGCGACAACGATCGCCTGGCACTCGCCGGGCAGGAAGCGGTCCTCGGAGTCGAGGCAGATCGCGAACATCGACACCGCCGGGCCCTCGCGCAGCAGCCGCACCACGCCGGGCAGCGAGCGCAGCCGGCGCGAGCCGTCGAAGACGATGACGATGTCGGGGTCCTTGAAGGACGTCGGCCCGTTGGAGCGCTGGTCCTTGGCGGCCTTCTGCCGCGCGTCGAGCAGCTGGGTCAGCTCGGCGATACGGGCGGCGACCGTCTCGGTGTCGGTGCCGACGAGGGCGTTGGTGTCGTACTCCCCGGGCGGGCGGGCGTGCGGCAGCCAGCGCATCCAGTCCCAGCCGGCCTGCCCGCCGGGCTCGGTCAGCACGTAGAACTGGACGTCCAGCGGGCTGTGCAGGACGGCGGCCTGCGCGACGGCCCAGCGGCCGAGGGCACGCGGGGTGTCGCCGGCACCGGCGACGCCGAGGACGCCGATCTGCCGCAGCGGCACGGTGACGGGCGCGTCCTGGATCTTCCACAGCACCTGGCGGCGGTGCTCGTCCTGCTCGGGGTCCTCCAGCAGGACCTCGGAGTCGAGTTCGGCGGTGCCGAAGCGGAGCAGCAGGTGGTCGGCGTCGGTACGGCGGCGCTCCCACAGCCGGGTGCGCGGGCCGGTGGAGGTGGACAGCAGCAGGGCGGGGTCCGGGCCGTTGAGACGGCGCTCGTTGCGCTCGGCGACGAGGGCGTCGCGGGCGTCCTTCTCGATACGGGCCTTGTGTTCCTTGTATTCGGCGACGGCCTTCACGTGGGACTTGCGGCCGTGCTTCTTGTCCATGAAGTAGTTGCCGATCATGATGATCGGGCTCATGAACGCCATCAGCAGGTAGTACCAGCGGCCCATGACCAGGCACATCGTCACGCCCATGACGGCCGGCATCAGCGCCATCAGCCACGGCAGCGGCCGGGCCTGGCCCTCCTTGGGCGGCGACGGGAGCTTGAAGCGGGTCTCGCGGTCGGGCGGCAGGAGGCGCGGCGGGCGGTTGTAGTCGAGCCCGCCGCCGTCCTCCGAGGCGGCGACGGCGGCGTCCGGCGGGGCATAACGCACCAGCTCGAACAGCGAGTTACCGATGGCGACCTGGGCGCCGTACGGCCAGGCGTCCTTGCTCTGCGGCGGCTCCTGCGGGAGCGGCGGGGCCGCCGCGGCGGCGCCCCCGCGGCGGACGCGGCGGGCCTCACGACGGGCCTCGCGGCGGCGGCGCCGGCGGGAGCGGCGGCTCTCGTCGTCGTCGGACTTCTCCTTGGGCTTGGCCAGCTCGGCGAACGTCGTGCCGTCGAGGGTGGCCTTCTCCTGGTCGCCGTGGATGTGGACCTTGCAGGTGCCGTCGGCGGAGACGGTGAGGCTGAAGGCGCGCTCGGGCAGCTCGGGGTCGGTGACCCGGATGTGTGTCGCGTTGCCGCTGCCGACGTCGACGCGGCCGAGGCCCAGGCGGTGCACCGCGCCGGCCATGGGGCCACCGACGACGCGCAGCTCGACCAGGCCCGTGACCTCGCGGGGCGGGCAGCCCACCGGGTCGTAGAGGCTGACGACAGAACCCTCGCGCAGGGGCGACTGGGCGACGGGCAGGCCCGGGTCGACGGCGAAGCCGTCGACGAAGACGGGCGGGGGCGCGGGCGCCGCCGCACCGGGCGGCGGCGGTGCGCCGGGGGCGCCGGGGGCGCCGAACGGGACGGCCGCAGGCGGCGCTCCGGGCGGGGCGGCCGGCGGCGGGCCGGCCGCGGCCCAGCCCCCGGGCGCCGGGGCCGGAGCGGCCTGGGCGTGGGCGTGGGCGTGGGCATGCTGGGCCGGCACCTGGACGGCCTGTGGTGCCCCCGGAGCGGCCGGCGGCACCGAGTCGAGCTGGCCGGCCAGGGCTCGGGCGACATCGCCGACGGACGACTCCGCCTCGGCGTCGAGGACGACGTCGGCGCGGTCGCCCCCGAGCGGATCGACGACGGTCAGGGTGAGGCGCACGCTGATCCTCCTCGAACGTCCCCGGCTGTTCCCCGGTTTTTCCCCCCGCGGAAATGCGTTCAGCTCGGACACTAGGGTCTACGAAACGATATCCGCCCCGGGCTACGCGGGAACAGCTCGTATCCGGGATTGTGGATAACTACGCCGGCCCGGCACGGCCGCGGGGCGCCGGCGACGACCGGACGCGCGACGGAGGGGGCAGCATGAGCCGCTGGATGGAGGCGCTCACGATCGAGCGCGGAGGCTTCCGGATCCGGGTGCCGGAGTCCTGGTGGGAGTTCGACGTACGGCCCGAGTCCCGGGACGACGGCATCCGGCAGATGGTCAACGACCGGGTCCGCCGCAACCCCGAACTGGCCGAGCAGCGCGGCGTGCTGGAGGCGTTCCTGCGCAAGGCCGCCAAGGACGCATGGGCCTCCGGCGCCCTGTACTGCGGCTGCATGGCGGAAAGCTTCGGCGGCGAGGTGCCGGTGACCGGGTCGATCACCGTCTCCCTCATCGGCGCCCGCACCGAGAGCGGCGAGCTGCTGCCGACCGACCCCTCGCTGATCGTGGGCCAGATCAAGCAGATCCGGCCGAAGAAGGAGGGCGACGCCTGGCGGAAGGTCTCGACGGTCGAGATCGAGGGCATCGGCACCGCGGCCCGCACACAGGGCGTCGAGGACATCAAGATCCCCGGCGACGACCGCACGATCCGCGCCGTGCTGATGCAGACCTTCGTCCCGGTCCCGGGCCAGGAGGGCAAGGTGGCGCTGGTCGCGGGCAGCAGCCAGGTGCTGGACCTGGCGGACTCGTTCTTCGACGTGTTCGACGCGATCACGTCGACGTTCCGGTTCGTCGGCGAGTAGCACCGCCCCGCCCGGGAGCACGGCCGTACGGGCCTCTCCCGCCGTACGGACCTCTCCCGCCGTACGGACCTCTCCCGCCCCGCCGTACGGATCCTCCGGCCGTCCGGCGCACAACGCGCCCCGCACCCCGGTCACTTCGGCGTGAGCACGTCCTCCAGGAACGGCTCCACGGCCCGGTGGAACGCCTCGGCGTCCTCCAGGTGCAGCAGGTGGCCGGCGTCCAGCTCGGCGTAGACGCCGTGCGGCAGGACGCGGACCATCTCCTGGGCCTCCGCGCGGCCCAGCTCGCCGTCGATGCCGCGTATCACGAGGGTCGGGCACCGCACGAGGGCGAGTTCTTCCCAGTGCGCGTCGTGCACCCAGGTCGCGCGGGCCCGCAGCATCTGGCGGCGCGAAAACACCGGGCGCCAGCCGTCGGCGCGCTCCGCCATCACCTCGGCGTAGAACTCGCCGCGGGCGGGGCGCGGGCGCTCCAGCACGGGGTCGTCCTCGCCGAACCACTTGCGGACGTCGGCGAGCGTGGCGAACGGGACCGGCCAGGAGCGGAACCACTCCTCCCACTCCCGCTGCGAGGCCGCGCCCAGCGCGGAGGCCCGCATGTCGCAGATGACCAGCCCGCGCACCAGGTCGGGGCGGCGGGCGGCGAGCTGCCAGGCGGTGAGCGCGCCCATGGAGTGGCCCACGAGGACGACCGGGGCGAGGTCCAGCTGCTCGATGACGGCCTCGGCGTCCGCGATGTAGGCGTCGCGGTCGAACGGGCCGTCCCCCGGCTTGTCGCTGCGCCCGTGCCCCCGCTGGTCGAGCGCGATGGCGCGGGCGCGGGCGGAGAGCCAGCGGGCGGTGGTCGCCCAGTGCGACGCGCGGCCCATCAGACCGTGCAATAAGAGCACGCCGGGACGGCTCTGCAGACCGCCGCCCGGCGGCCCGGCGGCCTGCGCCGGCCCGTCGGCCTGCGCCAGCCCGTCGGCCTGCGCCAGCCCGTCGGCGGACGGCCGCCGGCGCGCCGCGAGGCCGTCGGCACCGCGCTTCGGCGGGTCTCCGAACTCCCAGGCGGCGAGGCGCAGCCCGCCCGCCCCCGTCACGTTGATACGACGCACCATGTGTGCCGACACCCCCAATCCGTTCGGCGAAGCTCACGCTATCGAATGCCTATTCGAACACCGAGGCGCTGGGCCCAACATCCCTCGTTCGAGTGACCGGGCCTCGGGATTGGCCGCGGTCCTCGCGGGGAGACAGAGACCGGGAGGCGGACCCGCATCGGGGACATCGGGTCCGTGGGGAGACGACCCTGGGAGCTCGGGGCTCCGGGTCGGTACGGGGAGGCGGGGCCCCGGCGAGCCAGGCGCCGGGGCCCTCGTCATGGCCCCCGCCGGATACTCGGGGGCCCGGGTATGTCAGTGGCATGACCCACCCCTCCCTGAGGCCGTCAGCGACAGCGTGGCACGCCCGGCCCTCGCGCGCTGCCGTTCGGACAGGAATCCCGCAGTCCGCTCACCGCCTGCCACGGCAGCGGCGGAAACCCGCCACCGGGCGGGCCCGAACGGCCCTAACGCTTTGCCACGAAGACGTGCGAGGCGACCTCGGCGTCCAGCTCGGCGGCCTCGCCGCCGCTGCCGACGAGCACGCCGCCGGCCGAGTCCGTCACGCTCACCACGGCGCCCGGCTGCACACCGGCCCGCCGCAGCGTGTACATCAGCTGCGCGTCCGTCTGGATCGGCTCGCCGATGCGGCGGATGATCACCGTCCCGGCGTCCGGCCCCAGCGCTGACAGGCTCACCATGCCCTCGTCGAGGAACGGGTCCGCCTCGGCCTTCTCGCCCAGCTCTTCCAGACCGGGGATCGGGTTCCCGTACGGCGACTCGGTCGGGTGCCGCAGCAGCGCGAGCACGCGGCGTTCCACGGCCTCGCTCATCACGTGCTCCCAGCGACACGCCTCCGCGTGCACGTGCTCCCACTCCAGGCCGATCACGTCGACCAGCAGGCACTCCGCCAGGCGGTGCTTGCGCATCACGCGGGTCGCGAGCATGCGGCCCTCTTCCGTCAGCTCCAGATGCCTGTCCCCGGCGACGCGCACCAGGCCGTCCCGCTCCATGCGGGCGACGGTCTGGCTCACCGTGGGGCCGCTCTGATCGAGCCGCTCCGCGATTCTCGCGCGCATGGGGACGACGCCCTCCTCTTCGAGTTCGAGGATGGTGCGGAGATACATCTCCGTTGTGTCGATCAGTCCGGACATGCGTGCCCCTAGATTTCTCGTGCGGTGGCCCTGCACTAATTCTGACGCATCCCGGTGACAAGTGGACCCGGCGCGTTCCTTTCGCCTGACTTTCACCGCCGATCTGCGGGGATCTTCGGGAAAAAGGCGATCCGCGCCCGGCCCCGGGCCCGGCCACCGGGGCCCCGCACCGGACAGGTTCTAACCCAGCAGCTCCGCCAGGTCCAGCGAGGCCGCGACCCGGACGGCCACGTCCTCCGCGTACGCCGCGTCCTGCCGGGTGAAGCCGCGCCGCCCGCCGCCGCGCAGGAACGTCACGACCCCCAGCGTCCGCCCCCGGCTGCGCAGCACCGCACACAGCGCGTGCATCGTGCCCGGCGGCCACTTCCGCGCCACCGACCAGCCCTCCGCGATCGCCGGGTCCACCCCGCCGCAGCCGGCGCGCACCGTGCCGCCGCGCTCCACCGCCTGCAGCGCGGGGTGCCCGGCGGGGTAGCGGACGGGGAAGCCGTGCGGCCCGGCCGGCAGGCACGGGCCCGGGCCCTCGGCCGGGGTCGCCGCGGCCCGGGTGAGCTGCACCGGACCGGGCGGCGAACCGGGGCCGTGCGGAACGCCGGGGCCGGGCGGGGAGCCGGGTTCCGCGGGGGCGGCGGCCAGGTCGACCAGCGCGTGGTCGGCGAAACCGGCGAGCGCGAAGTCCAGGTAGACGGTCGCGGCCTCCATCGGGTCCTCGCACTCCGCCGCCGCGCGCGAGGCGCGGTGCAGCTGGTGGTCGCGGAAGCGCAGCACCGAGGCGGCGTCCTCGGCGAGCTTGGCCTCGGTGACGTCCTGGAAGAGCCAGCCGACGCCGAGCGGCACCGGGTGCTCGGCGAGCGGCGAGGCGAGCCGTACGAACGCGCCGCGCAGGCACCTGCGCCGGATCGCCGGATCGCCGCCGGTCTCGCCGCGCACCGTGACCCACACGTCGGCGGGGACCGCGGTGCTGCCCTGCGCCAGTACGTGCTGGAGCGCGCTCTCGACCTCCTCCGCGCCCTGCTCCAGCAGCTCGCCGAAGGGGCGCCCGAGCAGCCCCGCGCGCCGGGCGCGCAGCACGCGCGCCGCCTGGCCGTTGGCCAGTGCCGGCCGCAGGTCGGCGTCCACGAGCAGGACGCCCCAGGCGGCGTCCTCGCACAAAGCCTCGCTGAAGGCGAGGGACCGCTCCAGGTCCAGCTGCGCGTGGACCTCGCTGAACGCGCAGTAGACCCCGACCGCGGCACCGCCGCCCGGCTCTTCGGCGGGCGGGTCTCCCGCACCCGGGTTCCCGGCGCCTGCGCCTGCGGCGGCTGCGGCGGCGGCTGCGGCGCCCGTACGCACCGCGGAGGTCTGGGTGCGTACGAGCACCCGGCCGCCGTCCTTGCGCAGCAGCGCGAACTCCTGCACCTGCCGCCCCGGCGCGTCCATGGCGCCGAGCAGCCGCGCCTCCACCTCGGCGGCGTCCTCCGCGCGGGCCGCCCAGCCGGCCAGCCCGCGGCGGCCGACGGCCTCCGCGGCGGTCCAGCCGAGCAGCCGCTCGGCCTCGCGGTTCCAGTGGGTGACGACACCGTCGGCGTCGAAGGCGCACAGGGCGGTGTCCATGCCGTCGAGCAGCGCCACCAGCAGGTCGGGGGCTGCGGGGCGGCGGCCCGGCGGCGGCGCGTCCCCGGCCGTCGCGTCGGCCGCCGCGGGTGGGGACCCGGCGGCTTCTCCCGTGTCCGGAGCGTCCGCGGCCTGTTCGCCGGAGGCGTTCCTGCGGTCCCGGTTGGTACGCCGGGTCGCGCTCATCAGGCACCCCCTGCTCGCCGCGGCGTCGTGTGCGTGGTGTGGTGCACCCGGATCATTCAACTCGAACGTGACGCAGCACACACCCGTTCCGCGGAAATCGTTGCGAGGCAGAAATCAGTTGAGGGGCCGCGGGGGCGTGCCTAGTGTGTGGGGCACACGAGAAGGGAGGTGGTTCGGCAGATGATGAAGTACCGGACGCGTGAGGTGACTGCGGGCTAGTGGTCCGCCGTCGCGCTTGAGCGCAATGCCGGACCGGGGCGCCTAGGACGGCGCCCAGCCGGCCCTTATCCCAAGCAGTTCACCCGACCCGCGGTCCGCCGGTACGTCCGACCGGCTCCCCTGAAGGGGAATGGGCCGCGGGTCGCCTGCTGCGCGGCTACGGGCAGAGGCGCTCCACCGTCCAGCCGCCGCCGGCCGCGCCCTCGGTACGTACGTACCGGAGACGGTCGTGGAGGCGGTTCTCGCGGCCCTGCCAGAACTCCACCGTCCGCGGCCTGACCCGGAAGCCGCCCCACTCCGGCGGCGCCGGCACCTGCTCGCCCTCCGGATAGCGGTCCGCCAGCTCCGCGTACATCCGGTCCAGCTCCGCCCGCGACGCCACCGTCGACGACTGCTCGCTCGCCCACGCGCCCAGCTGCGAGCCGTGCGGCCGGGTGCGGAAGTACGCGACCGTCTCGTCGCGCCCCGTACGCTCCGCCGACCCCGCGACGATCACCTGGCGGGCGACGGGGTGCCAGGGGAAGAGCAGCGACACGTGCGGGTTGGCGGCCAGCTCCCGGCCCTTGCGCGAACCGTAGTTGGTGTAGAAGACGAACCCCCGCTCGTCCACGTGCTTCAGCAGCACGGTGCGGGAGCTGGGCCGGCCTTCGGCGTCGGCGGTGGAGACGACCATCGCGTTGGGCTCGTGCAGTCCGCTCTCCGCGGCCTGCCGAAACCAGCGGCCGAACTGCTCGAAGGGATCGGCGGCGAGGGAGTCCTCCGACAGTCCCGCGGCGCGGTAGTGCGCGCGCATGGCGGCCGGGTCGAGGGAGCGTTCGGTGTCAACGTCAACGTGGCGCACCCGCATATCTTGCAGTATGAGCGGCCGCCCGGGCGCGGCAGTATGCCCGCTCGACGTTCCCCGCAACCCTCCGGGTAACCCTCCGGACCGGGATCCGCGGAATGTGCCCCATCTCACGCCCCGGCCGCATGTGCCTGACCCGACAGAATCGGCCGATCCACCACTGTGGAAAGCCCACACCCCCGGCTATGGTGGCCCGGAATGCACGGCCCCGGACCGCGAGCGATGGCGCCGCGGAGCCTCGCCAGCGCACACCCCCCGCACCACCCGCACCACCCCACGCCCCGGGGCTGACCCGACCGTCGCTGCACACCCCGCCGCAGCGCACCGCAACGCACTGAGGGAGCCGCCTGATGTCCGACTTCGTACCCGGGCTTGAGGGAGTAGTCGCCTTCGAGACGGAGATCGCCGAACCCGACAAAGAGGGCGGCGCGCTCCGCTATCGCGGTGTGGACATCGAAGATCTGGTGGGTCACGTCTCCTTCGGCAACGTCTGGGGTCTTCTGGTCGACGGCGCGTTCAAACCCGGTCTGCCGCCCGCGGAGCCCTTCCCCATCCCCGTGCACTCCGGCGACATCCGCGTGGACGTGCAGTCCGCGCTGGCGATGCTGGCGCCGGTCTGGGGGCTGCGCCCGCTGCTCGACATCGACGAGGCGCGCGCCCGCGACGACCTGGCGCGGGCGGCCGTCATGGCGCTGTCGTACGTCGCGCAGTCCGCCCGCGGGCAGGGGCTGCCGATGGTGCCGCAGCGGGAGATCGACACGGCCCGTACGGTCGTCGAACGGTTCATGATCCGCTGGCGCGGCGAACCCGACCCCAAGCACGTCGCCGCCGTCGACGCCTACTGGACCTCCGCCGCCGAGCACGGCATGAACGCCTCCACCTTCACCGCCCGCGTCATCGCCTCGACGGGCGCAGACGTCGCGGCGGCGCTGTCCGGCGCGGTGGGCGCGATGTCCGGGCCGCTGCACGGGGGCGCGCCGTCGCGGGTGCTCGGGATGATCGAGGAGATCGAGCGCACCGGTGATGCCGAGGGCTACGTGAAGCGGGCGCTGGACAACGGCGAGCGGCTGATGGGCTTCGGGCACCGCGTGTACCGCGCGGAGGACCCGCGGGCGCGGGTGCTGCGGCGGACGGCGAAGCAGCTGGGCGCGCCGCGGTACGAGGTCGCGGCGGCGCTGGAGAAGGCGGCGCTGGCGGAGCTGCGGGCGCGGCGCCCGGACCGGGTGCTGGAGACGAACGTCGAGTTCTGGGCGGCGATCGTGCTGGACTTCGCGGAGGTGCCGGCGCACATGTTCACGTCCATGTTCACGTGCGCGCGGACGGCGGGGTGGTCGGCGCACGTCCTGGAGCAGAAGCGGACGGGGCGGCTGGTGCGGCCGTCGGCGCGGTACGTGGGGCCGGGGTCGCGGTCGCCGCAGGAGATCGAGGGCTACGCGGAGGCGGGCGGGGCGGGCTGAGCGGTGCTTGGCCGGCGGGGCGTTGCGGGGCCGGCTGTGCGTTGCGGGGCCGGCTGTGCGTTGCGGGGCCGGCTGTGCGTTGCGGGGCCGGCTGTGCGTTGCGGCCGGGCTGAGTCCCTGCGGACCGGCCGGGGCTTGAGTGTCGGTGGGGCGGCCTACCCTGGGTGCGGGTGTGCGGGGATTGTGGGGCGGGCTGAGCCGTGCGGTGGCTCAGCGGGCGTTCGCTAGCGCCGTCGTCAGCAGGTGTGACCACTGCGCCACGACGCGGTCGCGGCGCGCGCTGTCGTCCGTGAGCAGGGTCGCCAGGCCCAGGCCCCGGGCCATGTCGAGGAAGCCCTGCACCGTCTCCCGTACGCCCGGCACCGACTCGTCGGCGCCGAGCAGCGCCACCGTCATGCGGTGGGCCTCCCGGCCGACGCGGGCCTCCAGCGCGGCCACGCGGGAGCGGAGCTGCTCCTCGTTGGCGGCGGCGACCCAGAGCTGGAGCGCGGCGCGGAAGAGCGGGCCGGTGTAGAGGTCGACGACACCGCGCACGACGGCGGCGGTGGCCTCCCCGGCGTCACCCGCCGCCGCGGCGGGTGACGCCGCCGGCGGCAGCGCCCGCAGCGCCGCCGAGCGCTCCGCCGCCACGTGCTCCACCGCCGCCGTGAACAGGTCCTCCCGGGTCGGGAAGTGGTGCTGCGCCGCCCCGCGCGAGACGCCCGCCCGCTCGGCGACCACGCTGACCGTGCTCCCGCTCCAGCCCAGCTCCGCCAGGCACGCGACCGCCGCCTCCAGCAGCCGCTGCCGCGTCGCCCGGCTCCGGTCCTGCCGCGGGTCCCGCCCTCGCGGCTGCCGGGGGGTGTCGGTCAGCGGAACCACTTCGGCTCCCGGCGCTCCAGGAACGCCGTCATGCCCTCGCGGGCCTCGGGGGACGCGAACAGCGACGCCGACAGCTCCGCGAACGGCTCCGTGTCGCGGTCGAAGGCGCGCAGCACCTCGCCCGTGACCAGCCGCTTCGACGCCGCGAGGCCCTGCGGCGACGCCGCCCGCAGCCCGTCGAGCACCGGGGTGAGCAGCGCGTCGACGTCGTCGCCGGCGAGCGTGACCAGCCCGATACGGGCCGCCTCCTCCGGGCCGAAGCGCTCGCCGGTGAGGTAGTAGCGGGCCGCCGCGCGGGCGTCGAGGCGCGGCAGCAGCGGCATCGAGATCACCGCGGGCGCGAGGCCGAGCCGCGCCTCGGTGAAGGCGAACGTCGCGCCCGTGCCCGCCGCCGCGATGTCGCAGGCGCCGAGGAGTCCGAGGCCTCCGGCCCGTACGTGCCCGGTGACCCGGGCGACGACGGGCTTCGGGCACTCCACGACCGCGCGCAGCAGCCGCGCCAGCGCGAGCGGCCCGTCCGTGAGGGCGGCCGGGATGGGGGCGGTGGCCGGAGCGGGAGCGGGGGCGGTGCCGGTGGCGGGGGCGGCGGACAGGCCCGTGCCGGGCCACCCCGACAGGCCGGCGACCGCCTCCGTGGCCTCGCCGAGGTCGGCGCCGGCGCAGAAGGTGTTGCCGGTGTGGGTGAGCAGGACCGCCCGCACGTCGTCGTCCTGCGCGGCGGCGGCGAGGCCGTCGTGGAGTTCGGCCATGAGGCGGGTGGAGAGCGCGTTGCGGTTGTGGGGCGAGTCGAGGGTGAGGGTGCTGATGGCGCCGCGGTCGTCGCGCGCGATCCGGACGAGGGGCGCGTCGGCGGCGGCCGGGCCGGCGGGTGCGTCGGTCATGGCGTGGGGGTGCTCCTTCGGTACGTCTGCGTTCTCAGTACGAGTTCTCAGTACGACTTGGGCAGGCCCAGCGTCTGGTGCGACACGTAGTTGAGGATCATCTCCCGGCTGACCGGGGCGATCCGGGCCACGCGGGACGCGGTGAGCATCTGCGCAAGACCGTACTCCGTACTGAGGCCGTTGCCGCCCAGCGTGTGCACGGCCTGGTCGACGGCCTTCGCCGCCGCCTCGGCCGCCGCGTACTTCGCCATGTTCGCCGCCTCCCCCGCACCCGCGTCATCGCCCGCGTCGTACAGCGCGGCGGCCTTCTGCGTCATCAGGCGCGCAAGCTCCAGCTCGATGTGCGCCTGCGCGAGCGGATGCGCGATGGCCTGGTGCACGCCGATGGCGCCGCCCTTCCACACCTGGCGCGTACGGGCGTACTCGACGGCCCGCGCCACCGCCTGCCGGCCGAGGCCGAGCGCGAACGCGGCGGTCATGATGCGCTCGGGGTTGAGGCCGGCGAAGAGCTGGAGCAGGCCGGCGTCCTCGTCGCCGACGAGGGCGTCCGCGGGCAGCCGCACGTCGTCGAGGAGCAGCTCGAACTGCTTCTCCGGTGCCTGCAGTTCCATGGGAATCTGCGTGCGCTGGAAGCCCTCGGCGTCGCGCGGGACGATGAACAGGCAGGGCTTGAGCTTGCCGGTGCGGGCGTCCTCGGTGCGGCCGACGATCAGCGTGGCGTCGGCGATGTCGACGCCGGAGATGAACACCTTGCGGCCGGTCAGCACCCAGTCGGTGCCGTCGCGGCGGGCGGTGGTGGTGATGCGGTGGGAGTTGGAGCCGGCGTCGGGCTCGGTGATGCCGAAGGCCATTTTGCGCGTGCCGTCGGCGAGTCCGGGGAGCCAGCGCCGCTTCTGGTCCTCGGTGCCGAAGCGGGCGATGACCGTGCCGCAGATGGCGGGCGACACGACGAGCATGAGCAGCGGGCACCCGGCGGCGCCCAGCTCCTCCAGCACGATCGCCAGCTCCGCGATGCCGCCGCCCCCGCCGCCGTACTCCTCGGGGAGGTTGACGCCGAGGTAGCCGGCCTTGCCGGCCTCGGCCCACAGCTCGTCGGTGTGCCGGCCGTCGCGGACGACGGAGGTGAAGTAGTCGCGGCCGTAGCGGGCGCCGAGGGCGGCGACGGCGGCGCGGAGGTCGCGGTGCTCCTGGGGTTCGAGGATGGCGCTGGTCATGGCTGGGAGCCTTCCTGGTCGCGGGGCTGGTCGGGGGGCTGGTCGCGGGCGTCTTCGACGACGGCGAGGAGCGCGCCCACCTCGACCTGACGGCCGGGTTCGGCGTGCAGGGCGGTGAGCACGCCGGTGGCGGGGGCGCTGACCTTGTGCTCCATCTTCATCGCCTCCAGCCAGAGGAGCGGCTGGCCTTGCCGTACGGACCGGCCCGGGGCTATTCCGTCGGCGAGGCGGACGACGGTGCCGGGCATGGGGGCGAGGAGGGACCCGGCGGGGGTGTCGGCGCGAGGGTCGGGGAAGCGGGGCAGGGGGCGGAGGGCGTACGAACCGTGGGGGGTGTCGACGTAGGCGGGGTGGCCACCGGCGGGCTGGCCTCCGGCGGGGTGGCCTCCGGCCGGGGCGGCGGGGGTGGCCGGGTCCGGGGCACCGTAGTCCGGGGCGTACACGGCGACGTCGAAGGCGCGGGTGACACCGGCGACTTCGAGCACCACGCGATTGGGCGCCGCGGCGAGCACGCGCACACCGGGCAGGTCGTCGGCGCGTACGCCGTCGCGGGTGAGGCGGTAGCGCACCTCGACCCCGGCGCCGCCGGGTTCGGCCCGGTACGCCTTCACCTGCGACTGCGACGGCACGTTGCGCCACCCCCCGAGCCGGGCGGGCAGCACGGCCCCGCGCGCGTGATGCCGTGCGGCGGCGTCGGCGAGGGCGGCGGCGAGCGCGGCGAGTTGCAGGGGGGTGGGCGTGCCCGGGGGGCGGGTCAGCGTGGGCAAGTGGTCGTCGTAGAACGACGTCGTCATGTCCGCCCGGATGAACTCCTCGTGCTCCAGCGAGCCCACCAGCAGATCCCGGTTCGTCACCGGGCCGTGGATCCGTGCCCCGCGCAGCGCCGATGCCAGGCGGCGGATCGCCTCCGCGCGGGTCGGGGCGTGGGAGATCACCTTGGCCAGCAGGGCGTCGTAGTACGGGGTGACGGTGTCGCCGGCGGTGTAGCCGGTGTCGAGGCGCAGGGTGGGGGGTTCCCCGATCCCTCCCCCTACGCCCTGGAGGGCGTGGGCGGTACCCCCACTTCCCGAAACCGGGGCTCCGCCCCGGACCCCGCCAGGGCTACGCCCCAGACCCCCCGCAGCACCCGCCACCGGAACGCCCTCGCCGTACGGCACATGGCCGCCCCAGCCGTACGGCGCACGGCCGTCCCCCGTCGCCCCGGGCGGGCCGCCCGCGTCGGCCGGGAGCGTCAGGCGGTGCAGCACTCCAGTCTGCGGGGCGAAGTCCGACGCCGGGTCCTCCGCGTAGAGGCGGGCCTCCACCGCGTGGCCCGACGGCCGCGGCGGGTCCGGCGGCAGCGGCGCGCCCTCCGCCACCCGCAGCTGCAGGGCGACGAGGTCCACCCCGTAGACCGCCTCCGTCACCGGATGCTCCACCTGCAGCCGGGTGTTCATCTCCAGGAACTGCGCCCGCCCGTCCGGCGCCAGCAGGAACTCCACCGTCCCCGCGCCCACGTACCCGACCGACCGCGCGGCCCGTACCGCAGTCACCTCCAACTCCAAGACGAGACCCGCCGCCAGACCCGGCGCCGGGGCCTCCTCCACCACCTTCTGGTGCCGGCGCTGCAGCGAGCAGTCGCGCGTGCCCAGCGTCCACACACCCCCGTGCGCGTCCGCGAGCACCTGCACCTCCACGTGCCGTCCGCCCTCGACGTACGGCTCGACGAACACCTCGCCGTCCCCGAACGCCGCCGCGGCCTCCGCCGACGCCGAGGCCAGCGCGGCGTCCAGCGACGCGAGTTCGCGTACGACCCGCATGCCGCGCCCGCCGCCGCCCGCCGCCGCCTTCACCAGCAGCGGCAGGTCGTCCTCGACCGCCTTCGCCGGGTCGAAGGGCGCGAGGCCCATCAGCTCCTTCGCGCGCGTCTTGGACGCCATCGCCTCGACCGCCTCCGGCGGCGGCCCGACCCACGTCAGCCCGGCCGCGGCGACCGCACGCGCGAACTCCGCGCTCTCGGAGAGGAACCCGTAGCCGGGGTGCACCGCGTCCGCGCCGGCCGACACCGCCGCCGCGACCAGCAGATCAGCGCGCAGGTACGTGTCCGCCGGCGCGTTCCCCGGCAGCCGGACCGCCGCACCGCCGGCGTCCAGCGCGCTGCGTACGTGCAGCGCGCCCGCGTCGGCGTCGGAGTGCACGGCGACGGGCGTGATACCCAGGTCGCGGCAGGTGCGGAAGACGCGGCAGGCGATCTCGCCGCGGTTGGCGACAAGAAGGGTGCGGATCACGGAGCTTCTCCGAGGATGCCCCAGCCTCCAAACGGGGGAGGAATCGACCTCCTGCGAAGCAGGGCAGAGGCAGCCGGATCGCCGTCATGACAACGCAGCGACCGTCCATCACCGACGTGAGCAAACCCAAGTTGATCAATAACTCTCAACTGTCAGTCCTCTCGGATATGTTCAGGCGCATGACGGCGCAGGCGCAGAAGGTGGAGGGTTCCGGGCACGCCCGGTACACCTATCGCCTGCGCCTGTCGTCCACGGCCCGTTCCGCACTGGAATCCGAGTGGGACCGGTGCCGCTGGATCTGGAATGAATCGGTTGCCAAGTCCAAAGCCGTACACCAGCACAGCCGGGCGACTGGCGAGGCACTGACGTGTGGTCCGGCCCAGCTCGACAAGATACTGACCGCAGCACGCAAGACAACGCCGTGGCTCGCTGAGGGTGCGAGTGTTCCTCAGCAGCAGTCGATCCGCGACTTCGGCAAGTCGCGGGCGAAGGCCCTCAAGGACATCAGGGCTCGGTTGCCGATGCGACAGCGCGCAGGGATGCCCCGATACAAGAAGAAGCGTGAGGCGCTGCCGAGCCTGAACTACACCCAGCGCGGGTTCCGGCTGAACCACGGGTGCCTGCACCTGGCAGGTGGGATCGTGGTGCGTCCGGTGTGGTCGCGAGACCTTCCGTCGTCGCCGTCCTCGGTGCGGGTGTACCGCGATGCGATGGGGCACTGGTGGGCGTCGTTCGTCGTCCGCGCCGAACCTGAGCACCTGCCCGCAACCGGCCGCGTGATCGGGATCGACTGGGGCGTGCGCGAGACCGCCACCACCACCAGCGACAGCCACGATCTTCCCCACGCCCAGCACGGCAGAAACGCCGCGCCGAAACTCGCCCGGTATCAGCGCATGATGGCCCGAAGGAAACCCGCAAGGGGGCAGGCCGCATCGAAGGGGTACCGTGAGGCGAAGCGGCAGGCAACCATGCTGCACAAGAAGGCAGCGCGGCGACGTGAGGACGCTGGCCGCAAGTGGGCCAAACGCGTCGTTCGTGACCATGATGCCTTGGCGGTAGAAGACTTCCGCCCAAAGTTCCTTGCCAAGTCGACCATGGCCCGCAAAGCGTCCGACGCCGCCATCGGAGCCACCAAGCACGCCCTGATCGAAATGAGCCGCAAGCACGGCCGTGCCGTGCACCTTGTCCACCCCGCGCACACCACGATGGACTGCGCACAGTGCGGAGCGAGAACCAAGCACGCACTCCCACTCTCGATGAGAACGTACGCCTGCACCGCGTGTGGAACTGTCTCGCCCAGGGACAAGAACTCCGCCCGTGTGATGCTGGTCCGGGCTGGTCTCTGTCCCGGCTAGTGCTGATCGTGCAAGACCTGTGCGCCCGCCGGGCCGCAGGCAACGTGAGCTAGGAATCCCCTCTCCTTCGGGGCGGGGAGGTTTCAAAGCCGGAACACCCCGTACCCGTCGTGCACCCCCGCGTACGGCGCCGTGTGGATCGCCGACAGGCAGATCCCCAGCACCGTCCGGGTGTCCCGCGGGTCGATGACCCCGTCGTCGTACAGCCGCCCCGACAGGAACACCGGCAGCGACTCCGCCTCGATCTGCTGCTCCACCATCGCGCGCAGCGCCGCGTCGCCCTCCTCGTCGTACGGCATGCCCTTCGCCTCCGCCGACGCCCGCGCGACGATCGACAGCACGCCCGCGAGCTGCTGCGGCCCCATGACCGCCGACTTGGCGCTGGGCCAGGCGAAGAGGAACCGCGGGTCGTACGCCCGGCCGCACATGCCGTAGTGGCCGGCGCCGTAGCTGGCGCCCATGAGCACCGACAGGTGCGGCACGCGGGAGTTGGAGACGGCGTTGATCATCTGGGCGCCGTGCTTGATGATGCCGCCCTGCTCGTAGTCCTTGCCGACCATGTAGCCGGTGGTGTTGTGGAGGAAGACCAGCGGGATGTCGCGCTGGTTGGCGAGCTGGATGAACTGCGCGGCCTTCTGCGACTCCGCGCTGAACAGCACGCCGCGCGCGTTGGCGAGGATCCCGACGGGGTAGCCGTGCAGCCGGGCCCAGCCGGTGGCCAGGCTCGTCCCGTACAGCGGCTTGAACTCGTCGAAGTCCGAGCCGTCCACCACCCGTGCGATCACCTCGCGCGGATCGAACGGCACCTTCAGGTCGCCCGGCACGATGCCCAGCAGCTCGTCCTCCGGGTACGCGGGCGGGGCGGCCGGCGGCGGGTCGGGGTGCGCCTTGCGCCAGTCGAGGCGGGCGACGACGCGGCGGGCGGTGTGCAGCGCGTCCGGCTCGTCGACGGCGAGGTGGTCGGCGAGACCGGAGGTGCGGGCGTGCATGTCGGCGCCGCCCAGGGACTCGTCGTCACTCTCCTCGCCGGTGGCCATCTTCACCAGCGGCGGGCCGCCGAGAAACACCTTCGCGCGCTCCTTGACCATGATCACGTGGTCGCTCATGCCGGGCACGTACGCCCCGCCCGCGGTCGAATTGCCGAAGACGACGGCGATCGTGGGGATGCCGGCGGCGGAGGAGCGGGTGAGGTGCTTGAAGAGCGCCCCGCCCGGGATGAAGATCTCCTTCTGCGACGGCAGGTCGGCGCCGCCGGACTCCACCAGGTGGATCGACGGCAGCCGGTTGGCGAGGCTGATCTCGTGGGCGCGGAACGCCTTCTTCAGCGTCCAGGGGTTGGACGCGCCGCCGCGCACGGTCGGGTCGTTGGCGGTGATCAGGCACTCGACGCCGGAGACGACGCCGATGCCGGTGACGAGCGACGCGCCCACGGTGTATGCGGGGGAATCCGAACCCCAGCCGGCCAGCGGGCTCAGCTCCAGGAACGGGGTGTCGGGGTCGAGGAGCAGCTCGATGCGCTCGCGTACGAGCAGCTTGCCGCGGGCGCGGTGCCGGGCGGTGTACTTCTCGCCGCCGCCCGCCACGGCCTTGGCATGCTCGGCGTCGAGGGCGGCGAGCTTGTCGAGCATCGCGGCGCGGTGGGCGGCGTAGTCGGGGCCGGCGGTGTCCAGCGCCGAGGCCAGCAGGGTCACAGCAGCTCCTCGGGGATGTCGGCGTGCCGGGCGCGCAGCCACTCGCCGAGCGCTTTGGCCTGCGGGTCGAAGCGGGCCCGGGCGGCGGCGCCGTCGCCGAGGAGGCCGTCGACGGTGAAGTTGAGGGCGCGGAGGTTCGGGAGGACGTGGCGTACGACGGGGAAGGGGGCGGTCTCGGGGAGGAGTTGGCGGAAGCGGTCGACGGTGAGGGTGTGCACCAGCCAGCGCCATGCCGTCTCACTCGCGGCCCCGGTGCCGGTGCCGTTGCCCGGGCGGGCCCAGACGCCGACGTTCGCGCTGCCGCCCTTGTCGCCGCTGCGCGCGCCGACGACGGCGCCGAGCGGCGCACGGCGCGTCGGGCCCGGCGGCGGGGGCGGCGGCAGCGGCGGTTCCGGTACGGCGGCGAGGGCCCGGGTGCGCGGCGGCGGGGCGACGGGGACGCGGGTGCCGTCGGGCAGCACGGCGGTGTGGGGGACGTCGGCGGCGGGGACGTACGCGGCCTCGAAGACGCCGTACGGCTGCGCCCTGCCGGGCGGGGCGGTGACGTGGAAGCCGGGGATGCTGGCGAGGGCCAGTTCGACGGCGGCGCCGGTGACGGCGCGGCCGACGGCGGCCTCGTCGGGGTCCCGGACGGCGAGGCGGAGCAGGGCGGACGCCTCCTCCTGTACGCCGGCGTCGGGGCGGTCGGTGCGGGCGAGGGTCCAGCGGGCGTCGGCGACGCCGGCGAGGACGGGGTCCAGCTGGGCGCGTATCAGGGCGGCTTTGGCGTCGACGTCGAGGCCGGTGAGGACGAAGACGACCTCGTTGCGGTAGCCGCCGAGGCGGGAGACGCCGACCTTGACGTCGGGCGGCGGGGGCTCGCCGCGTACGCCGGTGATGCGGACGCGGTCGGGGCCATCGGGGTCGAGGCGTACGGAGTCGAGGCGGGCGGTGACGTCGGGGCCGGCGTAGCGGGGGCCGGCGGTCTCGTAGAGGAGCTGGGCGGTGACGGTCTCGACGGTGACGGCGCCGCCGGTGCCGGGGTGCTTGGTGATGACGGCGCTGCCGTCGGCGTCGATCTCGGCGAGGGGGAAGCCGGGGTGGCGGACGTCGTGCTCGGTGAAGAAGGCGTAGTTGCCGCCGGTGGCCTGGGTGCCGCACTCCAGCACGTGGCCGGCGACGACGGCACCGGCGAGGGCGTGAAGGTCGGGGGTGTCGGGGTCGCGGGGGCCGCCCGGGTCGGCGGGGGACCAGCCGTAGTGCGCCTGGGCGGCGCCGGTGACGAGCGCGGCGTCGGTGACACGGCCGGTGACGACGACGTCGGCGCCGGCGCGCAGGCAGGCGGCGATGCCGGCGCCGCCGAGGTAGGCGTGGGCGGCGAGGGCACCGGGCCAGGTGCCGCGGGCGGTGAGGTCGTCGCCCTCGACGTGCGCGACACGGGCGGGGACGCCGACGCGCCCGGCCAGCTCGCGGACGGCGGCGGCGAGGCCGGCGGGGTTGTGGCCGCCGGCGTTGACGACGAGTGCGACACCGCGGTCGCGGGCAAGGCCGAGGCCGTCTTCGAGCTGGCGGAGGAAGGTCTTGGCGTAGCCGGTGGCGGGGTTCTTGAGGCGGTCGCGGGCGAGGATGAGCATGGTCAGCTCGGCGAGGTAGTCGCCGGTGAGCACGTCGAGTTCGCCGCCGGTGAGCATCTCGCGGACGGCGGCGAAGCGGTCGCCGTAGAAGCCGGAGGCGTTGCCGACACGGAGGGTCACGGGCGGTCCTCCGGGGCGGCGCGGTCGCCGGTACGGGCGGCGCGTACGGCCGGGCCGTCGTCGGCGGCGGCGTCCCCGGCGGCGCCGTCCTCGGCGCTCGTACGGCCCGTACCCTGCCCGCCGTCCACCGCCGCGCCGCCCGCCGCCCGCTCGCGCCCGCCGCCCGGCGGGCCGGCGAACGCCTGGGCGATGCCGAGCCAGCGCTCCGCCTCCGCGCCCTCGGCGACGAGCGCGGTGTCGGCGCGGTGCACGCGCTGGGTGGCCAGCAGGCAGAAGTCGAGCGCGGGCCCGGTGACGCGCTCGGCGGCGCCCTCGGGCCCGTACGCCCACGGCTCCCCGCCGCCGGGCGCGGCCAGCTCGACGCGGAACTCCGCGGCGGGCGGCGTCAGCCCGTTGACGGCGTACGCGAAGTCCCGCGTCCGCACGCCGATACGGGCCACGTGCCGCAGCCGCGCTGTGGGCGCACGCCGTACGCCGAGGGCGTCGGCGACGTCCTGCCCGTGCGCCCAGGTCTCCATCAACCGCCCCGACGCCACGCCCCCGACGCTCATCGCCGGCCCGAACCACGGCATCCGTACCCCGGCCGGCTGCGCCAGCAGCACGCGCCGCAGCTCCGCGCGCCCCCGCCGCCAGCGGTCGAGCAGCACCCCGGGCGCGAGCCCGGCACCGCGGGCGGCGCCGTCGTCCACGAAGTCGTACGGCGCCTCCTGCGCGTGCGCCAGCATCCGCCCGAACTCGTCGGGATCGACGGCGGCGGCGAGCGCGGCGCGGTCGGTCCAGGCGAGGTGGGCGATCTGGTGCGCGACGGTCCACCCGGCGGCGGGCGTGCCGAGCGCCCACCGCTCGGGCGGCAACCCGGCGACGAGGGCGTCCAGCGCGGCGCTCTCGTCGCGGAGGTCGTCGAGCAGGGAGGTGATCTCCGGGCCCGGCATGGTGCGCTCCCCTCGTGACTACTGCGGAGTAGGGTGGCAGCGGGCAAGAAAACAAGCAAGCGTGCTTGCCGGATTATTTGATCGGCTACTCCCCGTGACCGTGCCGCCGCACGCGTCGTTGATCGCGCGGCAGCATGCCGCTGAAATGACAGCCAACGGCGGGATCGAGATGACCGAGATCGACGACAAAGCACTCCTCCCTGGACGGCCTGTTCGAGGCATTCGACGCCCCCGCCTTCGAGGGCTATCGCATCGAGGTGGTCGAGGGGAGCATCCACATGGTCCGGCAGCGCGCCGTTCACTGGGAGATCATTCTGGAGATCGCCCGGACTCTGGACGGGGCGTTCGGCGGCGACGCCCAGATCCTGTCAGACGTACGGATCGACTTCCCCGGCAAGGAGAACGCCTTCTGCCCGGATGTGGCGAAGCTGTGCGACAGCGCCCAACCCGAAGGCGAGGAGCACTGGCGCCACCAAGACGTCGAGTTCGTCGCCGAGGTGGTCACCCGCGGCACGGAGAGGAACGACTACGGCCCGAAGAAGACCGCGTACGCCCTCGCGGGCGTGCCCGTGTACCTGATCGCCGATCCGTATCAGCGCAGGTGTCACCTCTACACCGAGCCCGAGGACGGCGACTACGCCAGGGAACTCACCGTCGCCTTCGGCGTCGAACTCGACCTCAAGGAGACACCGCTCGGCATCACCCTCCCCACCGACAGGTTCCCCTCCGACTGATCACCCCTCCTCCGGCAGCCCCTCCGCCAGCAGCTCCGCCAGGTGGCGGGCGCGGATGCCCGCGAGCTGGTCGAGTTGCGTGCGGCAGGAGTAGCCGTCCGCCACGACCGCGGCGCCTTCCGGCGCGCTGCGTACCGCCGGGAGCAGCTGGTCCTCAGCGCAGGTCGCGGAGACCTCGTAGTGGCCGCGCTCGAAGCCGAAGTTGCCCGCCAGGCCGCAGCAGCCGGCGGCGAGTTGCCCCTCCAGGCCGGCCTTCGCCATCAGGCGGCGCTCGGCGGCGTCGCCGAGGATCGCGTGCTGGTGGCAGTGCGTCTGGCCGGTGACCGGGCGGTCGAGGCGGGGCGGGGTCCAGTCGGGGGCGGCGGTTTCGAGGGCTTCGGCGAGGGTGCGGACGCGGGCGGCGAGGCGGGGGGCGCGCTCGTCGTCGGGCAGCAGCTCGACGAGGTCGGTCTTGAGGGCGGCGGCACAGGGCGGTTCGAGTACGACGAGGGGCGGCCCGGCTTCGCCCGCGCCCGTACCGCCGCCCCCGCCATCCCCCGGCTCCAGCGCGTCCAGCGTGCGCCGCATCACCTTACGGGCCAGATCCAGCTGCCCCGTGGAGACGTACGTCAGCCCGCAGCACACCTTCCCCGCCCCCCGCGGCAGCCCCACCCGCACCCCGGCCGCCCGCAGCACCCGTACCGCCGCCGAACCCGCCTCCGGCGACAGGTAGTTCGTGAACGTGTCCGGCCACAGCAGCACCTCCGGATCGGCGTCGACGCCGCCCCGCCCGAGCGACCGCGTCAGCGGCACCGGGGCGATCCGCGGGATCGGCCGCTCCGCCGCGATCCCCGCCAGCCGCTTCGCCACCGCCGCCAGCGGCCCGACCCCCGCCAGCGCGTTCGCCGCCCGCGCTGCGCGCAGCGCGGCCGTCAGCCGCAGCCACCGCGGCAGCCGCCCCATCGCGTAGTGCGCCATGGGCCGCCGCCGCCCGGCGTAGTGGTGGTGCAGGAACTCCGCCTTGTACGTGGCCATGTCGACGTCCACCGGGCAGTCGCTGCGGCACCCCTTGCACGACAGGCACAGGTCGAGCGCCTCGCGTACCTCCTCCGAGCGCCAGCCGTCCGTGATGACCTCCCCGGCGAGCATCTCGTGCAGCAGCCGCGCCCGGCCGCGGGTGGAGTGCCGCTCCTCGCCCGTGGCGCGGTACGACGGGCACATCACCCCCGGACTCCCCGGCGGGTTGCGGCACTTGGCGACCCCGACGCACCGCCGCACCGCCGCCGCGAAGTCGCCCCCGTCCGGCCCGTCGTGCGGATAGCCGAACGCCACCTCCACCGGCACCGGCCCGCGCGGCAGCGGCGCGAAGCGCAGATCGGCGTCGAGGGGGGCGGGGCGGGCGAGGACGCCGGGGTTGAGGGCACCGTCGGGGTCCCAGAGGTCCTTGAAGCCGTGGAAGAGCCCGACGAGTTCGTCCCCGTACATCGCGGGCAGCAGCTCCGACCGCGCCCGCCCGTCGCCGTGCTCGCCGGACAGCGAGCCGCCGTGCGCGACGACGAGGTCCGCCAGCTCCCCCGAGAACTCCCGGAAGCGGGCGATGCCGGGCGGCGTCAGCAGGTCGAAGTCGATGCGTACGTGGATGCAGCCGTCGCCGAAGTGCCCGTACGGCAGCCCGCGCAGCCCGTGCGCGGCGAGCAGCGCGCGGAACTCGCGCAGGTACGCGCCGAGCCGCGCGGGCGGCACCGCGCAGTCCTCCCAGCCGGGCCACGCCTCGCTGCCGTCGGGCATGCGGGTGGCGGTGCCGGAGGCGTCCTCGCGGATCCGCCACAGGGTGCGCTGCGCGGCGGGGTCGGCGAGGACGGCGTGGTCGACGGCGTCGGCGGCGCGGCACACCTCCTCGGCGGCGGCCCGCGCGGCGGCGGGGGTGTCGCCGCCGGTCTCGACGAACAGCCAGGCGCCGCCGCGGGGCAGCGCGTGCGCGTCGGGGCCGCTGCCGACAAGGTCGGCGGCCATGCCCTCGACGGTCAGTGGGCGCAGCGGCAGCAGCCCGGGGGCCGCCTCGGCGGCGGCGGACTCGTCGGCGTAGCCGAGGACGGCGAGGGCGCGGGCGGCGGGCGCCTCGACGAGGCGGACGGTGGCCTCGGTGAGGACGGCGAGGGTGCCCTCGCTGCCGGTGAAGGCGCGGGCGAGGTCGGCGCCGCGCTCGGGGAGGAGGGCGTCGAGGGCGTAGCCGGAGATGCGGCGGGGGAGGTCGGGCCAGCCGGCGGCCGGGGTGTTCTCGCCGTACGAACCGGAGGCGGAACCGTCGTACGAACCGGCCCCCCCGCTCCCGCCCGCACCCCCGCGCCCGGCACCGCCCGCGCCCCCGCCCGTGCGCAGGGTCGCCAGGTGCGCCGCGACGAACTCCCGCAGCCCCGGCAGCACCCCCAGGCCGTCCCGCCCCAGCCGCACCGCCCGCCCCCGGTACGTCACGACGTCCAGCGCCCGCACGTTGTCGGCCGTCGTCCCCCACGCGACGCTGTGCGGGCCGCAGGAGTTGTTGCCGACCATGCCGCCGATCGTGCACCGGCTGTGCGTGGACGGGTCGGGCCCGAACGTCAGCCCGTGCACCGCCGCCGCCCCACGCAGCCGGTCGAGCACCAGCCCCGGCTGCACGACGGCGGTACGCGCGTCGGGGTCGAGGTCGACGAGCCGGTTCAGGTGCCGGGTGAAGTCGAGGACGACGCCGACGCCCACCGCGTTCCCCGCGATGGACGTACCGCCGCCGCGGGCGACGACGGGCGCACCGTACTCCCGGCAGACGGCGAGCGCGGCGGCGACGTCGTCGGCGTCGCGCGGGGCGACGACGCCGAGGGGGACGCGGCGGTAGTTGGAGGCGTCCATGGTGACCAGGGCCCGGTCGCGGGCGCCAAACCCCACCTCGCCGCGCACGGCGTCCCGCAGGCGCCGCTCCAGCGCAACGGCGTCCACGCCGGCGCCGGCGCCCTCACCTGCGCCCGTACCCGTACCCGTGCCGGCGTCTGTCTCCGTATCCATGACCCCAGCGTGCCGGACTCCCCCACCCCGCCGCGCGTATTGACGTGCCCCACTCCCGCCTCTAACGTCCGACCCCGGAATATTCGAAACTAGTCCCGAAATATTTCGAGCGATCCGGCGCCACGACTCCACCACGCCCGCGCCCGCCCGCGCGGGGGAAGAAGGGGAACATGCGAAGACTACGCAGCAGGCCCAGGGCCCTGCTCGCCGCGCTCGCCGGCGCCCTCTGTCTCTACGGCCTCGGCACCACCACCCCCGCGTACGCCGCCGACTCGCTGAACCAGCTCGCCGAGGCGCACGGCAAGTTCATCGGCACCGCCGCCGCGACGTCCCACCTCTCCGACACCCAGTACACCGAGATCCTGGGCCGCGAGTTCGGCCAGGTCACGGCGGAGAACGAGATGAAGTGGGACACCACGGAGCCGAACCGCGGCCAGTTCAACTTCGGCCCCGGCGACCGGATCCGCGACCTCGCCCAGCAGAACGGCCAGTCGATCCGCGGCCACACCCTCGTCTGGCACAGCCAGCTCCCCGGCTGGGTCTCCGGCCTGCCGAGCAGCGAGGTGCGCGGCGCGATGGAGAACCACGTCACCGAGGTCGCCGGGCACTACGCGGGCGACATCTACGCCTGGGACGTGGTCAACGAGCCGTTCAACGAGGACGGCTCGTTCCGCAACAGCCCCCTCTACAACGCCATGGGCAAGGACTTCGTCGCCCACGCGCTGCGCGCCGCCAAGGACGCCGACCCGGACGCGAAGCTGTGCATCAACGACTACAACATCGAGGGCGTCAACGCGAAGAGCACCGCGATGTACAACCTGGTCCGCGACCTGAAGGAGCAGGGCGTACCGATCGACTGCGTCGGCATCCAGGGCCACCTGTCGATCCAGTACGGCTTCCCGAGCGACCTGCAGCAGAACATGCAGCGCTTCGCAGACCTGGGCGTCGACGTGGCCATCACGGAGCTGGACGTACGGATGCAGCTGCCGGCCGACGCGCAGAAGGAGGCCACCCAGTCGCAGTACTACGCGAACGTCATCGACGCCTGCCTGGCCGTCGACCGCTGCGTCGGGGTCACGGTGTGGGGCTTCCCGGACAAGTACTCCTGGGTCCCGGGAGTCTTCCCCGGCGAGGGCTCGGCGACCCTGTGGAACGACAGCTACCAACCGAAACCCGCGTACAACGCGGTCGCCGAGGCGCTGGGCGGCGAACCCGTGCCCGGGACCGGGTGACGGCTGCGCTGACCCTGGGCTGAGAGCCCCGCCCCGCCCGCCGGGGCCACCGAGGACGGTGGCCCCGGCGGGCGGCTGTGCCGTGGGGGACGTGGGACTGGAGTGAAGCGTTGGCATCAAGCCAACGAACGCGCTGGCGAAACCATGCGCCCAACGGATAGCGTCTTCTACCCGTAGTGATCCGTCTCCTACAGGGAGTTGACGTGAGACGCCGACGCACCCCCGCCGTCCTGGCGGCCTTAGCAGTCGCGAGCCTGCTGGTCGCGGCTTGCGGTTCCGATGACGAGGGCGGGGGTGACGACGAGAAGATCAAGGGCGCGGACGACGCCTCGTCGGCGCCGCCGTCACCGAAGGAGAGCGAACCGGAGACGGACCGCCCGGAGTTGACGCTCCCGTCGTACGCGAAGTTGACGTTCGAGGACGCCACCACGGGTGACGCTACGAAGGACGCGGTCCTCAACGACAGCGAGCAGCGGTTCATCGCCCTGTACGACGCGATCCTGAAGGCGGACACAGACAGCTCGGCCCTGAGCTTCTACACCAGCGGTGAAGCCCTCGCGATGTCCCGGGACTTCGTCAAGGGCTGGGTCGACGCCGATGACAAGTGGGCGGGTGTCATCCGGGTCTTCGATCGCGAGGTGACGCTGAAGGAGAACGGCACCGCCGCCGTGGTCTTCTGCGCCGACGAGAGCGATGCCGTCATCACGAAGGATCCCGCGAACGAGAAGGATCTACCGACAGGCAGCGGCTCGAAGAACGCGTACGTCCTCTACAACACGCTACTGGAGAAGAACGCCGACGGCGTCTGGCAGACGACCAAGGGTCTTTCTGACCGGGGGGCCGACCAGTGCCAGGCTTAACGAAGGTCACGACGACCCTCGCCGCATCGGGGCTTATCTGTCTGGGGCTCTTATCCGGTCCCGCCGCAGCCCAGCCGGACGACGGGCTCGGCGGGCATGGAAGTAACTTCGACCCTGATGAAGGATCCCCGTCCGGTGGGTCGGACGGCAACGGCAACATCTATGCACAGATCGAGATCGTGTGGGACGAGACCCGCAACGGTCCCGGCGGG
This sequence comes from Streptomyces sp. CNX435, assembly GCF_059570575.1. Taxonomy (NCBI): domain Bacteria; kingdom Bacillati; phylum Actinomycetota; class Actinomycetes; order Kitasatosporales; family Streptomycetaceae; genus Streptomyces; species Streptomyces sp. CNX435. The sequence continues at coordinate 89,178 of NZ_JCANTA010000027.1, forward strand.
GACGGTGGCGGGGCCGTGGCCCCGGTGAGCGACTGGGAGCCCCCGCCCTGCTGGTACGCCCCGGCCTACACCCCCGACAAGTTCGAGGAACTGGCCCGGGGTGTGTTCATCTCGATGGTCCACGACCCCGACGGGCAGGCCCTCGCCTCGGACTTCATGGACAAGTACAGCGGCGGCAACCCCTACCACAACTTCAACCATGACAAAGCCGGTGAAGGCTACTGGTGGGACGACTTCTACGACAAGAGCCGCCAGGACGACCCGGCGGTCCTCGACTGCATGGAGCCCTGGTTCTGGGTCGACACCGGTGAACCCCCACCGGCCGATTACGAAAACGCCGTCACCCCCGAGGTCCTGGCCGAGCTGGCGTACGACAGGCTCCGCATCCCGCGCGACGAGGCGACCCTGCGCCCGGAGGCGGCCGACCAGAAGGTCAACCTCCCGACCTGGGTATGGCTCGACGAAGGCACCTTCCACCCCGTGTCGGTCAGCGCCTCCATCCCCGAGATCAACATCGAGGCGACCACCACCGCCCGCCCCGTGGGCCTGCACATCGACCCCGGCACCGACGACGCCGAGCTGCACCCGGAGAACGGCGTCTGCCGCATCAACGACGACGGCTCCATCGGCACCCCGTACACAGCCGGCCGCTCCGAGGAGACGCCACCCTGCGGCCTGACGTACCTCCGCTCCACGGAGAACACGGGCCCGTACGAACTGACGGCCACCGTCACCTGGGAGATCAGCTGGACCGGCACCGGCCAGACGAACCCCGTCCGGCTGCCCGACGGAGTCTTCGGCACGACCACCGAAGTCGAGGTCGCGGAGATCCAGACCGTCGTCCGCTAGCTCCGTCTGCGACTACGCACCGCTGCTGATGGGGGGACCCATGGGTAACCGCCCCACCGACTGGCACATACTCGACCTCGACGAGGACCCGGTACCGGGGGACCCGGAACGGGTAAAGCAACTCGCCCGCGAGTTACACGACTTCGCCGACGACGTCGCCGACGCCTTACGCCAGATCAAGGGCATGGCGAGCGAGGACGCCCTCCTTCGCTGGGCAGGGAAGACCGCGAAAGCGTTCCAGGACGAGTTCGAAGAAGTCCCCAAGAACCTCAAGAAACTCCAGCGCTCGTACGACCTCGCCGGCGACGCACTCGCCGCGTACTGGCCGAAACTGGAACGCGCCCAGTCCCTCGCCGACAGGGCGTTGGCCAGAGGCCGCGAGGCCCGCAACGAGCTGACGTCCGCCACCGGCCGCCTGGACTCGGCCACCTCCTGGGTCGAACGCGCCACCGCGAAAACCGAGCAGTACGACGAGAAGGAGGGCAAGGACAAGCCCGACGACTCCGAAGTCCGCGCCGCCACCCGCAACGCCACCGACGCCAAGTCCGCCCAGTCCAACGCCCAGACCGCCGTCGACAACGCCGAAGCCGGCCTCGACGCGGCCAAGAAGCTGGCCGCCGACGCCAAGAAGATGCGCGAAGACGCCGCGTCCGACGCCAAGGACAAACTCGACGACGCCTCCGACGCCGGGATCCAGAACCGCAAGTGGTGGGAGAAGGCGGTCGACTGGGTCAAGGACAACTGGGACACCATCGTCAACGTCTGCAAGGTCATCGTCGCCGTCCTCGGCATCGTCG
>NZ_JCANTA010000028.1:0-87120 GCF_059570575.1 Streptomyces sp. CNX435
CCTTCGAGGGGGTAGCCAACTGCTGGCCGGATAGTGTGCACGAGGGTGGTGTGACTCGATCGTGTGATGGTCGGCTTGTGGGCTTGCGGTGGCCCGGGCCGTTCGGGCTACGGTGATCGTGCGATCTGGGACGCCGGGTAGGGCGCCAGCGTGCGGGGCCCCCGCTCCACCGGAGTGATGGTTCGGGGCTTCCCCGTCGCCCTCTGGCCGTGCCCACATGGCCAGGTCGTGAGGGAACCGGCCTCCCGGGATCGGACCACGGACAGGATCCGTGTCGCTGCCCCGGGGTCGAGTACGCCGGGGACCAGTGCGCCCAAGACCGTTCGGGGCGTGCGGCCGAGCGGAGTCACTCCCGCTCAGTCCACAGGAACGGTGTCCGGGATCTGGTAGTCGTCGCCGCCCGGGGCGGCGGCGTCGATGACGCCGAGGCCGTGGTCCGAGTGGTCGGACTTGAGGTTCTCCGAGCCGACCGACGCCGCGCTGACGACACCGGGCAGCATGTGCGGCACCACGGGGCACTCGGCGGGGTCGACGGTGCGCTCGGCCGGCGTGGCGTCGGTGGGGCTTTCGACGTCGGTGAACGTCGGGTCGGCGAGGTCGCGGCTGCCGTTGCCGGCGGCGGCGACCTGGAGCACGCCCTTGTCGGTGGCGTAGCGGTCGGCGCGGGTGACGGCGTCCAGGATGGCCCGCTGGTCGGGGTCGTCGGAGCAGACGAAGTGCCACGGGTCCACCGAGAAGCTCATGTTGGCGATGTCGATGCCGTGGTCGGCCGCGAAGACGAGCGCGCAGACGGCGGATTCGGCGTAGATGAAGCCGTCGGCGTCGGCCGCCCTGATGGACGCGACCGTCACGTCCGGGGCGACGCCGGCGATGCCGATGCCGTTGCGCGGGGCGGCTACCTGACCGGCGACCCAGGTGCCGTGGCCGACGATGCCGTCCCCCGGATAGGGCCGCCAGGCGCCCGGGCTGGTGTCGGCGTCGCCGCCGGCGCAGTCGGCGGACTGGCCCGCGGAGAAGTCGCGGCGAGGTCGCGGTGGGTGTCCTCGACGCCGTTGTCGATGATGCCGACGGTGACATCCGGGCTGCCGGTGGAGACGGCATGGGCCTGGTCGGCGCGGACGATGCGCAGCGACCACCGGGCGCGTTTCAAGGGTGATGCGCACCCAACTCCCGTGACCGGCGGCGGAATCCGTCAGTCCGCCCCGCCGCCCGATGCCCCGCCCGATTCCCCGTCACCCGATTTCCCGCCGCCCGGCGCCCCGCCGCCCGACGCCGCGAAGCCGTCCAGCACCCGCCCCAGCATCCGCCGGAACGCCTCCTCGTAGTCCCCCGGTTCGGCCGCCTCCGCCAGCGCCGCGGCCAGGTGCGGGTACTCCCCCGTCGCCAGCTGCCCCGCCAGGTACGCCCCGCGCACCGCCTGCTCCTCCGCCTCGCTCCACGGCAGCGCCCGGGCCCGCTCGGCGAGGGCGATCTCGAAGGTCACGTAGCTGGTCACCGACGCGGTGACCATCGCGATCAGCTCCATCTTCGTGCCCGGCGGCACCTCCAGGCCCGCCAGCGCGGCGAGGAACCGGTCGAGGTAGCGCAGGACGTGGGGCGTGAACCCGTACGCCGCACTCGCGGTGAGCCGCGGCAGCCACGGGTGCCGGCGCATCAGGTCCCGCGACTGCTCCGCCAGCCCGAGCACGTCGGCGCGCCAGTCGCCGCTGAGCGGCGCCGACAGGTCGTACTCCGCGCTGACCGCGTCGACCATCAGCTCGTGCAGGTCCTCCTTGCGCGGCACGTAGTTGTAGAGCGACATGGTGCCGCTGCCGACCTCGGCGGCGACGCGCCGCATCGAGACCGCGTCGAGCCCGTCCGCGTCGGCGATCCGCACCGCGGCGGCGGCGATCCCGGCGCGGCTGTGCGCGGGCCGCGGGCCGCGGCCGGTGCGCTCGGGGCGGGTCCAGATCACCTCGGGGGTGGCACCGCGCGCCGTCCCGTCGGACGCTCGTCCGCTCGCTGCCATCGCTTCCTTCCCACGGGCGCCGGTCGCCCGGTTCACGTACAGCGTACTGAGTCGGCTATGCTCGACCGCATGACAACTACGTACGCTGTACTTAGTGAGGGGCTGGAGAAGCGCTACGGCGACGTCCACGCGCTCCGCGGCCTCGACCTCGCCATCCCCGAAGGGACCGTCTGCGGGCTCCTCGGCCCGAACGGCGCGGGCAAGACCACCGCCGTGCGCGTGCTGACCACGCTCGCCCGGCCGGACGGCGGCGGCGCCCGGGTCGCCGGGCACGACGTCGTCGCCGAGCCGGCCGCCGTGCGCCGGGCCATAGGCGTCACCGGGCAGGCCACCTCCGTGGACGACGACCTGTCGGGGCGGGAGAACCTCCGCCTCTTCGCCCGGCTGCAGCGCCTCCGCGGGCCCGCGGGGCGGGAGCGGGCGGACGAGCTGCTGGCCCGCTTCGGCCTGGCCGACGCCGCCGACCGGCCGGCCCGCACGTACTCCGGCGGCATGCGGCGGCGGCTCGACCTGGCGGCCGGCCTGCTGGCCCGGCCGCGGGTGCTCTTCCTGGACGAGCCGACCACCGGGCTCGACCCGGCCAGCCGCGAGCAGATCTGGACGGCGGTGCGCGAGCTGGCAGCGGCGGGCACGACGGTGCTGCTGACGACGCAGTACCTGGAGGAGGCGGACCGGCTGGCGGACTCGGTGGTGGTCGTCGACCACGGCCGGGCGGCCGTCACCGGCACGCCGGACGAGCTGAAGCGGCGCGTGGGCGCGTACGCGGAGGTGGTCGTGGCCGAGGAGGCCGCGCTGCCCGCGGCGGCCGTGGTGCTCGGGCCGCTCACCGGCGGCGAACCGCGGCTGGACGCGGAGCGGCGCGCGGTGGGAGCGGCGGCGTTCGACCCGGGGCTGACGCTGCCGCGCATGGTGCGGGAGCTGGACGCGGCGGGGGTGCCGGTGGTCGACGCGAGTCTGCGCAGGCCGACGCTGGACGAGGTCTTCCTCCGGCTCACGGGGGCGGCCGGGGGCTCCGCGAGCGACGCCCCGGGTGCCCAGGGGCAGGAGGAGGCGGCATGACCGACCTCGCGTACGACGGCATGGCCATGGTCGGCCGTCAGCTGCAGCGCGCCCGGCGCAACCCCGGGCTGCTCGTCATCACCCAGGTGATGCCGCTGACGCTGCTGCTCTTCTTCGGCTACGTCTTCGGCAACTCCGTCTCACTCCCCGGCGACGCCGACTACCGCACCTACATCGTCCCCGGCCTCTTCGCCACCACCGCCGCCGGCGGCCTCGTCACCGGCATGCTGCAGGCGGCCGTCGACACCGGCCGCGGCGTGACGGATCGCTTCCGGGCGCTGCCGATCAGCCGGTCGGCGGTGCCGCTCGGGCACGCGGTCGCGGACGTGCTGCTGTTCGCGGCCGGGCTGGTGCCGCTGGTCGCGGTGGGCTACGCCGTGGGCTGGCGGAACGACGGCGGCGCGGCGGCGAGCGCCGGGGCGCTGGGGCTGCTGCTCCTGCTGCGCTTCGCGTCGGCGTGGATCGGGATCCACCTCGGCATGGTGGTCGGCGACGAGGAGGCGGCGGGGCAGCTGGCGAGCACCACGTTCGTGCTGCAGCTGCTGTCCAACGCGTACGTGCCGACGCACGGCATGCCGGGGTGGCTGCGGGCGGTGGTGGAGTGGAACCCGCTCAGCGCGTACGTCACCGCCGTACGGGACCTGACGGGCAGTGCCCCGGCGGGACTGGACGACGCGGCGGGCGCGGCCTGGCCGATGACGCATCCGGTGGCGGCGGCGCTGTGCTGGTCGGCGGTGCTGCTGGCGGTGTTCGTACCGCTGGCGGTGCGGCGCGGCGCGCGCGGGCGGGACTGAGCAACGGCAGGCTGCGCGGTGCGCGTGCGGGGATGGTTCGGGAGCTGCCGGGTCCTGGACGTGTGCGGGCAGCGATCGGGGCGGGCGCGGCATGCCGGGTAGCCGCGCCCGCCCCGATACGAGCTGTCTGCTAGCTCCGGCGGTTGCCGAAGAGGGTGCGCCGCAGCTTCCGCAGCGGGGCGAAGAGGGAGACGCGCGCCATACGGCCCGGCTTCGCGGCCCTGTCCTCGCGCGCGGTCAGCTCACGCATCAGCATGGTGGCGCTGTCCGTGTCCCCCTGGGGGGCGGCGGGGCCGCCGAGCACCGCTAGGTGCCGGTCGACGCGTGCCCGCGACGCGGTGCTCCCGCAGTTGATCGCAGGAACTCGCGCTTTGCCGCGCATTATCTGATCCATGACACTCCCCACCCTGACGAGGGCTCCCGGCCCGGGCAGGGCTAACCCTATCGTCTGCCTGCGTCACATGCGCATCCCCCACAAGGGAATCATCCCCAATTCCCGGCCCAGAACGCGGTCTTGACCTGGAGAACCGTTTCATCTGGCTGGTTTCCGCCCCTCGCCGGTGGGCCGCCTTCCGCTTCTTCCGGTTCCTCCGGTTCCGGCCCGGCGGTCACGGCGTCGGGGACGCGGAGTCCGACGCGGGGTCCTGGGCCGGGTCGTCGGACGTCAGGTACGGGCGCCAGGAGCCGTTGAGGGTGTCGTAGCCGTACAGCGGCCGGTCCTTGATCGCGCTGGTACGGAACGGGGCGCCACGGTCGTCGATGCGGACGACGCCGGAGTCGTCGCCGCTGCTCCACTCGACCTCCAGGTACCAGCGGACGTCGTAGTCCTCGGTGTTGGCGTGGATGAGGAGGGACAGCGGGTCGTCGGGGGTGACGCGGTACGGGAGGGCGGGGGGCTCCCAGGTCTGCGTGGAGTCAGCGCCGTTCTTGGGCTTGAGAACGGGGCGGGGGACGTCGAGGTCGACGGTGTACGCCGCCTCGGTGACCTCGCCGCCGCAGCCGTCGGACATCGCGAAGGCGTTCCACGGCAGCGGCGTGCCGCTCGCGGTCTTGCGCACGTGCACGGCGGTGATGGTCACCTGCTCGTCGCCGCGGGGCTCGATGGCGGTCTCGATGTTCGTGAGGCCGCCGTGGACGGCGCCCTGGCTGCCGGCCCACGCCTCGGCGTCCTGCGCCATGGGCGGGGGCGGGACGTCGTCGGGCGACTTGTCGAGTACGTAGCGGTGGTCGCAGCCGTTCTCCCAGACGTGGGAGCGGACGGACCACGCGAGGGGGGTCCGGGCGGCCGGCTCGGCCCGGTCCTCGTCGGTGGCCCCGCCCTTGCGGGGGGCCGCGCCGGGCTCGCCGCCCTTGCCGGCACCGCCGCCGGCGGGCGAGGGCTTGCGCCGCTCCGACGGCTCGGCGGTCCCACCGCCCTTCTCCGACGTCTCGCTCCCCTCGGCACCGCCGCCACCCCGGCTCCCGCCCGACAGCGCGGCGCTCTCGGGCTCCTCGCCACCCGCGGCCCGGCCTTCGCCGGTGGACCCGCTGGAGGTGGCGACGAGCGCGACGAGCGCGACGGCGGCCACCCCGGCGGCGGGCACGAGCACGCGCCGCCGCCGCCAGCGCCCGCGGGCCCAGGCGCGGGGTGCGGCGGTGGCCGACTTGTCGACAGAGCCACGGGGTTCGCCGGAACCGGTGGGGTCGCCGGAACGGGTCGGGTCACCGCCGCGGCCCCCGGCGCCGCGGCCGGTGGAGTCCACCACGCCGGCTGCGTCGTCGGCGTCGGCGTGCGCGCCGTCGCCTCCGGGGCCCTCGCCCTTGGACGAAGGAACGGCCGCAGCCGCCGCACCCGCGGTCACGCCACGCGCCGACGAACCGCCGCGCGCCGCAGGTGTGTCGCCGGTCGCGTCGGTCAAGTCGTCGTTACCGCGCCCCGCGCTCCCGCGCGCCGCCGCACCCGAACCCCGGTCGCCGGGACGGCCGTTCCGGCCTCCCGGCGCCTCCTCCGCCCACGCCGGCGTCGTACCCCGACCGGCGCCCGCCGCGGGCCTCTCACCCGCGCCGCCGCGCGCCACCGCACCGGCACCCCGAACGCCGGGCGACCGCCCCGCCGATCCCGTACCGCGCGCGCCCGCCGCAGGCGTTCCGCGCCGCGGCGAACCGGAACTACGGCTTCCGGGTCGGCCGCCGGACGGCTCGTCCTCCCCCGCCGCCCACGACGGAGTCGCCCCCCGCCGGGTGCCGTTCGCGCGGTGCCAGCGGCGGTGGAGTTCCACCAGTTCCTCGGGTGTCGCCCCGCACAGGCGTGCCAGGCGCTCCGCCGGGGCATAGCTCGCAGGGACCGCGTCGCCGTTGCAGTAGCGGTGGAGGGTCGACGTGCTCACGTGCAGCCGGGCTGCCAGCGAGCCGTAGCTGCGCCCCGAGCGCTGCTTCAACTCGCGCAGCATCGCCGCGAACTTCTCCGTCGCCGCGTCAGTCACATCCCGCCCCCCGTTCCGACGCGTTCCACCCTAGTCCTGTTTCCGCTGGTGGGTGGTCGGATTCCCGTTCCAGCTTCCCGTTTCGACGCTGTTCGCTTGCGGCCGGTCCCTCCCGGTCACCAGGCTGGTCACCAGCACCAAGCCAGCGCCCCAGCACCGAAAGCGGCGCGGCGCCGGGCGGAGTACGGGGGTATCCGCTCGGCGCCGCGCGACGGCCTCCCGGGCCGGGCCGGTTCGCGGGCGGCACCGGGTGCGGTCTGCGCAGTCGTCGGCTCGGCCCGTGGTGGGCCTCGTCGGCCGAGCCGCTGCGCGACGGCCGCGTGCCCGGCGCCGCCGGCATCGCGAGCACGCGGCCCGGCCCGGGTGAACGAGGCCCCAGGTTCCGGCGTGTACCCCCGAGGACCCTGACCGGTCCACCCGGTGGGGTCCTACGCGCCGGCGTAGGCGGCGCGCAGCGCCTCTTCCACCGCGGTCAGCGCGGTTCCGTGGTCGAGTCCGAGGCGCTGCGCCCGCTGCGCGTACGCCTGGGCCGCCGCTGCCGCCTCGCGCTGCGCGGCGTCGCCGGCCGCCGCCACGAAGCTGCCGTGCCGGCCCCGGGTCTCGATCACCCCGTCGCTCTCCAGCGCGCGGTACGCCTTGGCGACGGTGTTCGGGGCGAGGCCGAGCTGCTCGGCGAGGCCGCGTACGGTGGGCAGCTTGGTACCGGCCGGGAGGGCACCGCCGCGCGCCTGGGCGGAGATCTGGGCGCGCACCTGCTCGTACGGGGCCTCGGGCGCCTGCTGGTCGACGATAATCTGGATGGTCACGGACTCATTGTGGGCCGCCGCGCGAAATTCGCACGACAGCGGCGCCCCTCTCGCCGTACCGTGCGGCGCCATGAGTGTGCTCGTACGTGACTTCCGGCCCGAGGACGCGGACGCCGTCGCCGAGGTCCAACGCGCCGCGGTGCCGTTCTTCGTCGTGACCCCCGAGTCGGTGCGCTGGGCGGTGGCCTCCGCGCCGCCGCGGAAGCGGCTGCGGCAGCTGGTCGCGGAGGTCGACGGGCAGATCGTCGGCGAGGCCGAAGCTTACGTGTCGTACGAGAGCAGCACGCCCGGGCAGGGCATCACACACCCGCACGTGCACCCCGGGCACACCGGCCGCGGCGCCGGCACCGCGCTCGTCGCGGCGGCCGAGGCACACCTCGCCGCGCAGGGCGCGACCGCCGTGTACACCTGGGCGTACGACACCGAGCGCGACCTCGGCTTCGCCGAGCGGCGCGGCTACCGCCGGGGGCGCTCCGGCCAGATCCTCCACCTCGACCTGCGCGCCGAACTCCCGCCGCGGCCGGAGCCGGCGGCAGGCGTGGAGCTGCGTCCCTTCGCGGACTTCGCCGACGATCCGCGCCCGCTGTACGAGGCGGACGCCGAGGCGTCCGCGGACGAGCCGAGCGACACCCCGGCCGACGCCATGACGTACGAGCGCTGGCTCGGCCACACCTGGCGCGATCCGCGGGTCGACCACGAGCTGACGTTCGCCGCCGTGGTGGGCGGCGAGGTGGCGGCGTTCAGCCTGGCGGAAACCGACGGGCACGCGCGCTACTCGTCCGGGATGACCGGCACCCGGCGGGCGTTCCGCGGCCGGGGGCTGGCGAAGCTCGCCAAGCACGAGTCGCTGCGGCGGGCACAGGCGGCCGGGTACACCGACGCGTACACGGGCAACGACACCGAGAACGCGCCGATGCTCGCCGTCAACCGCTGGCTGGGCTACCGGCCGGCCGCCGTCGAGTGGCGCTGCATCAAGGAGCTCTGAGCAGCCTCGCCGCCGCCCCAGCCGCCCCCGCCGCCGTCACGGCGGGCCGTCCGTCTGCGGCAGCGCCACCGCCCTGTCGGGCACTCCCGGGGCGTACACGAGGGGATCCCCCGGCTCGTGCCAGTGCAGCACGAAACGCTTCCCCGCCCGGTACGCCTCCAGACCCGCCCGGCAGTACGCCACGGTGTCGGCCGGCACGTCGTCCAGCGGATACCAGCCGATGCCCGCGCACTTGTCCGGCTCCGCGTTCACCGGCCGGGCGCCGGGCGGCAGTTCGGCGGCGAAGAACCATCCCATCCGGGGCCGGCCCACCGGCGGCTTGTGCTGGATGACGAGCGCCGCCTCGACCTGCTCGGGAGCGAGCACGAGCCCGATCTCCTCGGCGGCCTCGCGCAGCACCGCGTCCCGGACGTCCTCGCCGTCCTCCAGATGGCCGCTGGGCAGGTTCAGCAGGCCGTCCGCGTAGCCCGTGCGGTCCCGGCGGGCGAGCAGCACCTCGGGCGCGGGCGCGCGCCGGAGCAGTATCAGGTGCACGTCCACGATCTCCTGGTGCCGGTGGGGTCGCGGTAAACCGCCCATCGGTGCGGCGTCCGCCGCTTCTGTGCTCATACGCCGATCATCGCAGCCGCCACCGACACCGCCCCGCGCCGCCCCGCCCGGCCGCTCCGGAGGGCGACGCGGCGCCGCGGCCCTCGCCATCGGCGCGGCGGCGATGCTGAACGCCGTACGCCGGCGCTCCCACGGCCGCCACCGCGCCTGACCGGCGTGGCCGCGGCGCGGCGGTTGCGCGACGGTTGCGCGCCCGCTGCCTGCCACGACGCGGGTGTCCTTGACATGTACCGCCGGGTACAAGGAAGGTGACGCCGGAGCAGCTCACGACGACCGTGACCAGGGGACGGTGTGATGCGCTATCGGATCCTTGGCAGGCTCGACGTCTGTAACGGCACGCGGTGGATCCCGCTCAACGCCGCGAAACAGCGCGCCCTGCTCGCCCATCTGCTCATCAACGCGGGCCGGTTCGTCCCCGCCGACGCGCTCATCGCCGAGCTGTGGGGCGACGACGTACCGGACTCCGCGGCCAAGTCGCTGCAGGTGTACGTGCACCGGCTGCGCCGCGCCCTGGGCGCCGACCCGGAGGCGTTACACACCCGCCCCGGCGGCTACGAGCTGGCCGTGGAGCCGGACGGCACCGACGCCGCCCGCTTCGCGACCCTGGCCGCCGCCGGGCGCGCGGAGCTGGCCGACCGGCGGCCGGACGCGGCGGTGGAGTCGCTGACGGAGGCGCTGGGGCTGTGGCGCGGCCCGGCGTTCGCGGACGTGCCGGCCACCGATGCCGTACGGGCCGAGGCCGCCCGGCTGGAGGAGTGCCGGCTGACGGCCTGGGAGGACCTGGCCGACGCGAAGCTGGCGGTGGGCCGGCACCCGGAACTGGCCGCGGAGCTGGGCGCGCTGCTCGCGGAGCACCCGCTACGGGAGCCGCTGTGGGGCCGGCTGATGCTGGCGCTGCACCGCTCGGGGCGGCGCTCGGACGCGCTCCGCACGTACGAGCGGGCCCGCCGGATGCTGGTGGACGAACTGGACGTGGAGCCGGGGGCGCAGCTGCAGGAGGTGCACGCGGCGGTGCTGGCGGGCGGTCCGGAGCCGGCGCCGCGGCTCGAGGTCGCGGAGCGCCCGGCGTACTGCCAGCTGCCGGCCCGTATCCCGGACTTCGTGGGGCGGCGGGAACAGCTGGTGCGGGTGCTGCGGTGGCTGGGCCCGCCGGAGGCCGGGACCGGGGTGCCGGATCACGAGGCGCCCGGCTTCGACGCGTGGCGGGTCGACGCGCGTCACCCCGCGCCGCGCACCGTCCTCGTCACCGGCGTCGCCGGCGCCGGCAAGTCCACGTTCGCCGTGCACGCCGCGCACCTGCTCCGCGACGTCTTCCCCGACGGCCAGCTCTACGCCGACCTGCGCACCGCCGCGGGGCACCCGGCCGACACCGGCGAGGTGCTGGCCTCCCTGCTCAAGACGCTCGGCATGACCGGCGCCGGCATCCCCGAGAGCCTGGAGGAACGGGCCCGGCGCTACCGCGCGGAACTCGCCGACCGCCGCGTGCTCGTCGTGCTCGACAACGCCGACTGCGAGCGGCAGATACGCCCCCTGCTGCCCGGCACCGGCGACAGCGCCGTGCTCGTCACCAGCCGCGCGGCGCTCGCCGGGCTCGAAGGGGCGCTGCGCGTCGGGCTGGGCCTGCTCAGCGACGCGGAGGCGCTGGAGCTGCTGGCGCGGGCGGCCGGCGACGACCGGACGCGCCGCGACCCCGCGGTCGCCGCGCGGATCACGGCGCAGTGCGGCAACCTGCCGCTCGCGCTGCGCATCGCGGGCGCCCGGCTGGCGACCCGGCGGCACCTGTCGCTGCCCCGGCTGGCCGAGGCGCTGGCCGACGAGCGGCGGCGGCTGGACGAGCTGGTCGCGGGCGACCTGGAGGTACGGGCCAGCGTCACGCTGGGTTACGCGGCCCTCGACCCCGTGGCGCAGCGCGCGTTCCGGCTCCTCGGCCTGCTCGACGTGCCGACGGTGCCCGGCTGGGTCGTGGCGGCGCTCCTCGGCGACGTGCCCCCGCACGACCCGGTGGCCGTGGCCGAGCGGTCCCTCGACGCGCTCGTCGACAACCACCTCGTCGAGGTCCACGCCCCCGACCCCGCCGCCGAACCCCGCTACCGCCTGCACGACCTCCTGCGCCTCTACGCCCGCGAGCGCGCCCACACCCAGGAGTCGGCCGCCGAGCGGTCCGCCGCGCTCGGCCGCGTCCTCACCGCCTACCTCGACCTCGCCCACCGCGCCGACGACACCCTGTCCTCCGGCTTCTCCGGCCGCGTACGGGTACCGGCGCCGCAGCACCGCCCCCCGGCGGCGGAGGCGGCCCGGGTCGCGGCGGAGCCGCTGGCCTGGCTGGAGGCGGAACGGACCACGCTCTGCGCCCTCGTCCGGGCGGCATCCAGCGCCGGCGAGGCCGGCACCGCGTGGCGGCTGGCGGCGACGCTGGCGGCGTTCTTCGAGTCGTCCGCGCACTTCGACGACTGGCGCGAGACCCACCGCACGGCGCTGGCCGCGGCGACCGCGGCCGGCGACCGGCTCGGCGTCGCCGTGCTGCACCGCAACCTGGGCGAGCTGGAGACCGTGCAGGACCACTACGGGGAGGCGGTCGCGGCGTTCAAGCGGTCGCTGAAGGAGTTCGCGGCGCTGGACCGCCCGCGCGCGGTCGCGCGGGCGCAGCCCGGGGCCCGCCCCCGCGGCGCGGGCCGGGACGGGGTCGCCGCGGGTGGCGGCCACCACCCCGCCGAGTCCGCCGCGGCGGCGGGGCTCGGTGTGCTGCTGCGGCTGCGCGGGCAGTACGCGCAGGCCGCCGCCTGTCTGCGGCGCGGCATCGAGCGGGCCCGCGCGGGCGGCAACGTACGGTCCGAGGCGTACGCCCGCTGCGGCCTCGGCACCGTCCACCTGGAGTGCGGCGAACCCGGCGCCGCCCGGCGCGAGTTCGAACGGGCGCTGATCCTCGCGCAACAGGACGGCTACCGGCACGGCGAGGCATCCGCGGAGCGCAACCTCGGCCTCGTGGACCTCGCCGTCGGCCGCGTGCCCTCCGCCGCGGCGCGGATGCTGCGCAGTCGCGGGCTGGCGGCGGAGGCCGGCGACCGGGTGGACGAGGTGCACGCGCTGCAGTGGCTCGGGCACCTGACGGACGTGATCGGGGAGCCGGCGCGGGCCGAGCGGATGCTTGACGAGAGCCTCACGGCGTACCGGAGGTTCGGCGAGCGGTTCGGGGAGGCGCTGACGCTGCGCGCGCAGGCGGACCTGCAGCTGCACGCGCACCGGCCGGCGGCGGCCAAGGCGACGGCGCGGCAGGCGCTGTCGATCTGGCGGCACCTCGACACCCCGTACTGGACGTCGCGCACCCTCGACGTGCTCGCCGCCGCGCACGCGGCCGCGGGCGGCCCGGGGGGCGAGGTGGCGGCTGCCCGGGTACGTCGTCAGGCCTCGGCTCTACGCGCGTCAGTCGGCCTGCCCACGGGCCTCCGCGCGCCGGTGGTGGCCGGCCGCCGCCTCGGCGGCCACCTCACCCCGGCCCCGGCCCCGGACCCCGCCGTCCGGGCCCGGCCGGGGTCGCTGCGGGTGGCGGCGGAGAGCCGCTGACGCGGCGGAGGAGGCGGGCGACGGGCACGGCCCTGGCGGGACCACCGCGGGGCCGCTCGTGCCCGCCAGGACCGCCCCCGCGCGCCCGGGGCGCTCCCCGGGCGCCCGGGTCGGCTGCCGCGGTCACCGTCCCGGCGGTGTACGCGCGGACCGGCCGCGGTGCGGAGCCACCGGCCTCGGCGTACGAGCGCCGGCCCGGCGGTTCCGCACCTGCCCGCCGCCGCACCCGCGCCCCGCCGCGGCACCCCGCGCCGTCAGTCGTACAGGCCGCGCATCCGCACCGACAGGCACGTCACCGAGCCTTCGAGCTTCTCGAACTCGCCGATGTCCACCGGCACCGGCGTGTAGCCCAGGTCCTCGTACAGGGCGGCCGTCCGCGGTGCGCTCGCCGCCATCAGCAGCGCGCCGCCGCCGAGCAGGACGACGTACGCCCCGGCGGCCTCCGGCACCTCGATGCGGCCGGGGAAGAGCGCCGGTTCGTCGACCAGCCCGGGGTGGGTGGTGAAGGTGCCGTCGGGCAGGGCGGTGATGCCGGATTTCAGGTGCAGCACGTTGGTGACCGGGACGGCCACGACGCGGGCGCCGAGCGGCTCGAAGCAGGCGCGGAGCTGTCGGACGCCCTCGGCGTTGGTACGGCCGCCGCGGCCCACGTAGATCGTGTCGCCGGCCTTGAGCACGTCGCCGCCGTCGAGGGTGCCGGGCTCGCGGACGTGGTTCACGGAGCAGCGCATGCGGCTCACGGCGTCCTCGACGCCGCGGGTCTCCGGCCTGCGGGAGTCGGCGCCGGGGCGGGTGACGAGGGCGACGTTCTTGTAGATCACCACCGTGTCCTCGACGAAGACGGCGTCCGGGCAGTCGTCGGCGGGCTCGACCTCGGCGGTCTCCCAGCCGTGCAGTTCGAGGGCGGCGACGTAGGACCGCCACTGCGCGAGGGCCCGGTCGGCATCGACGGGCGTGCGTGCGATGTGCGTGACCAGGCCCTCGGCGAGACGCGGTCCGGGGCGGCGGACGAGGGCTTTCCTGCTGCGCATGCAGCAGGTCTACCACGGCCGTCAGTGCTCGTGACCGTCACCGCCCTCCTCGCTCGTCCCGCTCTCCTCGGCGGGCGCGTCCCCGCCTTCCGCGCTGACGGTGAAGGCCGCCGTGCGCACCTCGCCCTCGTGCTTGAAGTCGAGGAAGAGGCGGTACGAACCGGTGCTGGGCGCGGTCGCGGAGAAGGCCACCTCGGGGCCGGGCTCCGTGCTGCCGTCGCCGGGCTCCCCGTTCGGGTGGACGTGCAGGTACGCCAGGTCGCCGGCGCGCAGCGCGACCAGGTGCCCGTACGCGCCGAGGTACGGCTGCAGGTCGGTGACCGGCTTGCCGTCCTTCTCGACCGTGAACTCCACGTCCCGCGCGGAGCCGGGCGTGAGGCCGCCGTCGAGCGTCACCTCGTACCCGTCGACGGTCGCGGTCGGCTTCGCCTCGGGCAGCGACGCCGGGCCGTAGTCGCCGGCGACGGCGAGGTCGCTGCCGAGGGTCAGACCGTTCTCGGGGCCGCCGGTGGGCACGAAGTCGGCGAAGACGCGGTAGTCACCGGCCTTCGGCAGCTTGACCGGCGTGCTCCAGGTGCCCTCGCCGTCGCGGACCGGGTGGAGGTGGCGGTACGTGCCGAGGTCGCGGGAGGCGACGATCAGGTGCAGCTCCTTGCCGTGCTCCCGCTGGTACGAGGTCACGGGCTCGCCGTCCGCGTCGCGCACGGCGAAGCGCAGCTCGGTGCGGCTGCGGGCATCGATGCGCTCGGTGTCCAGGTCGAGCGTGTAGCCCGACTCGGAGAGCTGGAGTCCGCCCGCGGCGGGGCCGGTGTCCTCCTCGTGCCCGCCTCCCTTCTCCTTCTTCTCCCCCTCGTCGCCCGCGGCGTGTCCGCCGTGGGCCGGGGCGGGGTCGCCGTCGTTCACGGGCCCTACGGCGCTGCCGACCCCGTACGCCCCGCTGAACGCGACGGCCAGCACGCCCGCGAAGAGTCCGGCTCTGGCTGCGGTGTTCATCGCTCGCTCCTCTCGGTCGGCCCGTCGTTGCGACCGGCCTCGATACTCGTCATAATACCCCCTAGGGGTATCCAGTCAAGCGAGGTCGGCACTTGCATTCGATACGGCTCAGGGGTATACATGGAGCCGAAGGACTAATACCCCCTAGGGGTATTGCGACACAAGGAGCAGTGATGACCACCACCACGCCAGGCAGGACAGCCGAGGTCGAACTCGCGATCGGCGGCATGACCTGCGCCTCTTGTGCCGCACGGATCGAGAAGAAGCTCAACCGCATGGAGGGCGTCGAGGCCACCGTCAACTACGCCACCGAGAAGGCCAAGGTGTCGTACGAGGACGGCGTGGCCGTCGGCGACCTCATCGCCACCGTCGAACGTACCGGCTACACCGCCGCCCCGCCCGCACCCGCCGCCGGACCGGCCGCGGGCGACGGGACGGACGGCGGCGGGGGCGGCGAGGGCGACGGCCAGGGGCCGCCCGACGAACTGCGGACGCTGCGGCAGCGGCTCTTCGGCTCCCTGGCGCTGTCCGTGCCGGTGGTGGCCATGGCGATGGCGCCCGCCCTGCAGTTCGAGTACTGGCAGTGGCTCTCGCTCACGCTGGCCGCGCCGGTGGTCGTCTGGGGCGCCTGGCCGTTCCACCGGGCCGCCTGGACCAACGCCCGGCACGGCGCCGTCACCATGGACACGCTGATCTCGGGCGGTACGACGGCGGCGTTCCTCTGGTCGCTGTGGGCGCTGTTCTTCGGCACCGCGGGCGAGCCCGGGATGACCCACCCCTTCGAGCTGACCATCGCCCGCAGCGACGGCTCCGGCAACATCTACCTCGAAGCCGCCGCCGGCGTGACGACGTTCATCCTCGCCGGGCGGTACTTCGAGACCAAGTCCAAGCGGAAGGCGGGCGCGGCGCTGCGCGCGCTGCTGGAGCTGGGCGCCAAGGAGGTCGCGGTCCTGCGGGACGGCCGCGAGGAGCGGGTCCCCGTGGACCGGCTGGCGGTCGGGGACCGCTTCGTGGTCCGGCCCGGCGAGAAGATCGCCACCGACGGCACCGTCGTCGAAGGCGCCTCCGCCGTGGATACCTCCATGCTCACCGGCGAGTCCGTGCCGGTGGAGGTCGCCGTGGGCGACGCCGTCACCGGCGCCACCGTCAACGCCGGCGGCCGGCTGGTCGTCGAGGCCACCCGGGTCGGCTCGGACACGCAGCTGGCGCGGATGGCCCGGCTGGTCGAGGACGCCCAGAACGGCAAGGCCGCCGTGCAGCGGCTCGCCGACCGCATCTCCGGCGTCTTCGTCCCCATCGTCATCGCGCTGTCCCTGGGGACGCTGGGGTTCTGGCTCGGTACGGGCGACGGGATGGCCGCCGCGTTCACCGCCGCGGTCGCCGTGCTGATCATCGCCTGCCCCTGCGCCCTCGGCCTGGCCACTCCGATCGCCCTCATGGTCGGCACCGGCCGCGGTGCCCAGCTCGGCATCCTCATCAAGGGCCCCGAGGTCCTGGAGTCGACCCGCAAGGTCGACACCGTCGTCCTGGACAAGACCGGCACGGTCACCACCGGCACCATGACCCTGCACGCCCTGCACACCGCGGACGGCGAGGACGAGGAGACGGTGCTGCGGCTCGCGGGTGCGCTGGAGCACGCCTCGGAGCACCCCATCGCCCAGGCGGTGGCCGCGGCGGCGAGCGAACGCCTCGGTACGCTGCCGGCGCCCGAGGACTTCGCCAACGTGCCCGGGCTCGGCGTCCAGGGCGTGGTCGACGGACACGCGGTCCTCGTCGGCCGGCAGCAGCTCCTCGCGGAGTGGGCGATGCCGCTGCCCGCCGGACTCGCCGAGGCCAAGGACCGGTCGGAGAAGGCCGGGCGCACCGCGATCGCGGTCGCCTGGGACGGCGAGGCCCGCGCCCTGCTGGAGGTCGCCGACGCGGTCAAACCCACCAGCGCGCAGGCCATCGCCCGGCTGCGGGACCTGGGTCTGACCCCGATCCTGCTCACCGGCGACAACACGGCCGTCGCGAAGACCGTCGCCGCCGAGGTCGGCATCGACGAGGTCATCGCCGAGGTCCTCCCCGAGGACAAGGTCGACGCCGTCAAGCGGCTGCAGGCCCAGGGGCGTACCGTCGCCATGGTCGGGGACGGCGTCAACGACGCCGCCGCCCTCGCCCAGGCCGACCTGGGGCTGGCCATCGGCACCGGCACCGACGCCGCCATCGAGGCCGCCGACCTGACCCTGGTCACCGGCGACCTGCGGGCCGCGCCGGACGCCATCCGGCTCGCCCGCTCCACCCTGGGCACCATCAAGACCAACCTCGTCTGGGCCTTCGGCTACAACGTCGCGGCCCTCCCCCTCGCCGCCGCGGGCCTGCTCAACCCCATGCTCGCCGGCGCCGCGATGGCCTTCTCGTCCGTCTCGGTGGTCGCCAACAGCCTCCGGCTGCGGCGCTTTCGCCCACTGGGCTGAGGACGGCGGACACCGCGCCGCTCGCCGGGCCGATATGGCCCGGCGAGCGGCGCGGTGTTTCGGTGTGCGCGAAGGTCGAAAACCGGCCGCGCACCCCGGCGGCGGGTTACGGTGCCCTCCGCGGGCGCGCGACGGCAGCGCACCCGCGGAGGGCCGAGGGGGAGGAGAGCGGGCGTCGTGGAGATGCGGGAAACAGGGAAGGCGCGGGGGGCGCGGGGGGCGCGGGAAGCGAGGACGTCGCGGGAGTCCGGAACGCTGCGAGACGCGCGGGCCTCGTGGGAGCTGTTCCCCGCACTGCGCACCGCGCCGGAGCGGGTCGCGCTGCGCTTCGGCGGCACCGTGCTGACGTACGGCGGGCTGGCCGCGGCGGCGGACGCCGTCGCCCGGCGGATCGCGGGCGCCCGGCGGGTGGCGGTCTGGGCGACGCCGGAGCCGGCGACCGCGGTGGCGGTGACGGCGGCGCTGACGGCGGGCGTGGCGGCGGTGCCGCTCAACCCGCGTATCGGGGTGCGGGAGCTGGCGCACATCGTGGCGGACAGCGGGCCGGAGCTGGTGCTGGCGGCGCCGGGTGCGGAGCTGCCGGAGGCGCTGGCGGGGGTCGAGCGGGTGCACGTGGAGGTGCCGGCCACGCCGCCGGCCTCCGCACCGGCCGCCACCCCGTCGGCGGCCTCCGCACCGGCCGCCTCCGGCTCCGGGCCGGAGACCGCCGCGCTCGTCGTCTACACCTCCGGTACGACGGGCCCGCCCAAGGGCGTCGTGCTGTCGCAGCGGGCGCTGGCCGCGACCCTCGACGACCTCGCGGAGGTCTGGGGCTGGACAGAGCGCGACACGGTGGTGCACGCGCTGCCGCTGTTCCACGTCCACGGGCTGGTCCTCGGCGTGCTGGGCCCGCTGCGCCACGGCGGCGCCGTGCACCACGTGGGCCGCTTCGCGCCCGAGACGGTGGCGGCGGCGCTGGACGCGGGCGGCACGATGCTGTTCGGGGTGCCGACGATGTACCACCGGCTGGCCGACGCCCTCGACGGCGCCCCTTCCGGTACGCGGCTGGCCGCCTCCCTCGCCCGCGCCCGGCTGCTCGTCTCGGGCTCCGCCGCGCTGCCGGTGGCGGACCACCGGCGGCTCACCGCGGCGACCGGCCGCCGGGTCGTGGAGCGCTACGGCATGACGGAGACACTGATGAACACCAGCGTCCGCCCCGACGACCCGGATGCCACCGGCAGCGTCGGCGTGCCCCTGCCCTCCGTCGCCACCCGGCTCGTCGACGACGCGGGGGCCGAACTCACCGCGTACGACGGGGAGACGGTGGGCGAGATCGAGGTCCGCGGCCCGAACCTGTTCACCGGCTACCTCAACCGCCCCGAGGCGACGGCGGCGGCGTTCCGCGACGGCTGGTTCCGCACCGGCGACATGGCGGTACGGGACGCGGCCGGCCGCTACCGCATCGTCGGCCGCCGCGCCACCGACCTCATCAAGTCCGGCGGCTACAAGATCGGCGCCGGGGAGATCGAGAACGCGCTGCTGGAGCACCCGGCCGTCGCCGAGGCCGCGGTGACCGGCGAGCCGGACCCGGACCTGGGCGAGCGCATCGTCGCCTGGGTGGTCCCGGTTCCGGAGGGCGCGCCGCCGTCCGCCGCGGAACTGGCGTCGTACGTGGCCGACCACCTGGCGCCGCACAAGCGGCCCCGTACCGTCCACTTCCTCGACGCCCTCCCCCGCAACGACATGGGCAAGATCCTCAAGCGCGCCCTGGGGAGCTGACACACGTCACGCCCCACCCGCTTGCATTTCCCGCCCAAGCAATCGAACATATGTTCATGCATGTCGTTTCGCCTGGTGACCAGGGGGGCCTGGAGGCGCCCGAGTCGCTGTCCGGGCTCTTCCCGGGCGGTCGCCTGCCGCGCGGCGAGGTGGTGAGCACCGGCGGCGACCTGCCGCTGCTGATCGCGTTGGCCGCCGAGGCCGCGGCGGACGGCGGGGCGTGGGCAGCGGTGGGGCTGCCGCAGCTCGGCGCGCTCGCGGCGGTGGATGCCGGGCTGGATCTGGCGTGCGGGTTGAGCGTGGAGGAGCCGGGCCGGCGGTGGCCGGAGGTGCTGGCGATGGTGTGTGAGGCCGCCCCGGTGGTCCTGCTCGGCCCGGTCGGCCATGTCGGCGCGCGCACCGGCCGCCGCATCGCCGCCCGACTGCGGCGCAGCGGTGCGCTGCTGCTGACCTGGCAGGACTGGCCCGGGGCCGGGGTGCGGTTGCAGGTGACGCAGGCGTCCTGGGAGGGGCTGGGCAGTGGTTTCGGCCTGCTCTCCGGCCGCCGCGCCCAGCTGACGATCACCGGGCGGGGTGCGGCTTCGCGGCAGCGGCGGGTCGAGGTGTGGTTGCCCGGCCCCGACGGCACGGCTCGTCCGGTGGTCGAGTTCACCGTCCCAGGAAGGGAGCCAGTACTGCGAGCAGTTCACGCGGCCGGTGCAGCGGAATGATGTGGCCGCTGTCCCGGATGAGGTGGCCTGTGAGGTCGTCGGCGATCGGCCGGAGCTACCGCTCCAGCGCCGCGCCGACAGGGTGTGCGCCGATCGCCAGGGTCGGCACGGTCAGCCGGGCCGCCGCCACGGCCTTCCCGATCTGCGCCGCACTCTCCGGCATGGCCCGGTAGTACGAGAACGCGCACCGCAGTGCCTCGCGTCCGGTGTAGGCCGCCACGAAGGCGCCGCGCAGCGCCGGCCGCACCCCGTCCTCTCAAAGAGTCGTCATCATGCCGCCGCGGGCGGTCGTCACTGGGCGGTCCAGCCGCCGTCGACGGTCAGGAGCGCGCCGGTGACGAAGGAGGCCGCGTCGGAGGCGAGGAAGGCGACGGCCTCCGCGACCTCCTCGGGGTGCCCGATCCGGCCGATGGGGTGGGCCGGGCCGAACGACGCGAGCATCTCGCGGCCGTTGTCGACGACGCCCTCCATGATGTCGGTGTCGACGACCCCGGGGAGCACGGCGTTGGAGCGGATGCCCTTGGGGCCGCCCTCGATGGCCAGTACCCGGGTGATCTGGGCCAGGGCGCCCTTCGACGCGGCGTAGGCGGTCTGCGTGGCGAAGGCGACGAGCGAGGAGACGGAGGCGATCGAGACGATCGCCCCGCCCGTGCCACCGGCCTCCATGGCGCGGAACGCCTCGCGGGCCTGGACGAAGTTGCCGCGGGCGTTGACGCGCAGGATGGCGTCGAAGTCCTCGGCGGTGGTCTCGGTGACCAGCTTGTTCAGGGTGCGGCCGGCGTTGTTGACCAGGATGTCCAGCGAGCCGAAGCGGCTGGTCGCGAGCGCCGCGGTGGCGCGGGCGAGGTCCTCGTCGGCGACGTCGCCGACGAGGGCGGCGATGTTGTCGGGGTCCTTCGCGGCGAGTTCTTCGACGGCTTCGGAGCGGTCGGTGACGACCAGTCGGGCGCCGCGGGCGCGCAGGAGCGCGGCGGTGGCGTGGCCGATGCCGCGGGCGGCTCCGGTCACGACGGCCACCCGTCCGGTGAGGTCCCAGGCGGCGGGGACGGTGGCGAGGTGGGGGGATGTAGTCATGGCCCCAAGGCTGGCCCGGCCGGGGCACCCGCGGGAGAGGCGGCGTTCTCCTGGGTGCAGCGCACCCAGGCAGGACGGCCGGTCCCGGTCCTAGCATGGCGGTATGGCACGCTCCGAACTCGGCGCCTACCTCTCCGCCCGCCGCGCCGACGTCACCCCGGGCGACGTGAACCTCCCCGCCACCGGGCACCGCCGGGTGCCCGGGCTGCGGCGCGAGGAGGTGGCTCTGCTCGCCGGGGTCAGCGCCGACTACTACATACGCCTGGAGCAGGGCCGGGAGCGTACGCCCTCCGCGCAGGTGCTCGACGCCCTGGCCGCGGCCCTGCGGCTGGACGACGACGGCCGCCTGCACCTGTTCCGGCTGGCGGGACTCGGCCCGCGCGCCCGCGCCGCCGCCGTACCGGACAGGGTGGAGCCGAGCCTGCTGGCCCTCATGGACACCTGGCCGCACAACCCGGCGATCGTCTACAACCGCGCGTACGACGTCCTCGCCTCCAACGCCATCGCCGACGCGCTCTTCCACGGCTGGACGCACTCGCGCAACCTCATGCACGTCGTGTTCACCGACCCGGCCGCCCGCGCCTTCTACCGCGACTGGCACGACGTCGCGCGCAACTCCGTGGCCGGCTTCCGCCTCGGCCACGGCGCGGCGCCCGACGATCCGCGGATACGCCAGGTGCTCACCGAACTGCTGGAGGCCAGCCCCGAGTTCGCCGACCTCTGGGCCCGCCACGACGCCCGGGGCAAGGCGCTGGAACGCAAGCGCTTCGCCCACCGCGACGTCGGCCGGCTCACCCTGACCATGCAGACCTTCGATGTCCGCTCGGCCCCCGGCCAGGAACTCGTCGTCTACCACGCCGAGCCCGCCTCGCCCAGCAGCGAGGCACTCGCGCTCCTCGGCTCGCTCGCCGCCACGGCACGCCCGTAGCCCTGCCGCCGGAAGACCGGCCGCCCCAGCCGCCGGCCGTACCGGACGCGTTCGATTTGCGTGGTCCGCCACACCCCCGGGACACCCCCCTGCCAACAGCACCCGCACGACGGCCAGTTGGATCGGCCGGCGATGCCGGCCCGCCGTCGGCCACATGAGTCCCGGCTGGCCACCTTGCCCGTATCGAACAAATATCCGATTCTGGCGCTACGTGGCCGCGCCGGCCTCGGGACCGGGCTTTGCGGGAGGTGTGACATGCGATCTTTCTCGATTTGGTGCCCGGACTGGCCGGTGGTGGCCGCGGGTGCGGAGGAGGGGGAGCCGGTGGCGGTGATCGCCCGGGAGCGGGTGGTGGCCTGTTCCTCCGCGGCCCGGCGGCAGGGGGTGCGTCGCGGGATGCGGGTGCGGCAGGCGTCCGGACGCAGCCGGGAGCTGCGGCTGGTCGACCGGGACGGCGCGGCCGAGGTCCGGGCGTTCGAGCCGGTGCTGCGGTTGCTGGAGAAACGTATCGCCCCGCGGATGGAGGTGCTGCGGCCCGGGCTGGTCGTGCTGCCGGCCCGCGGGCCGGCCCGCTATTTCGGCGGCGAGGAGCGGCTGGCCGAGCAGACCATCGCCGTCCTCGAAGCCGCGGGCCACGCGGCGCGGACCGGGGCGGCGGACAGCGTCCTTGCCTCCGCCCTCGCGGTACGGGCCGGGGTGCTGGTACCCGCCGGGGAGACCGCCGCCTTCCTCGCGCCGTACCCGGTGGGGGTGCTGGGCCGTCCGCGGCTGACGCAGCTGCTGCCCCGGTTGGGCATCGCCACCCTCGGCGCGTTCGCCGCGCTGCCGTCCGAACGGGTGCTGGCACGGTTCGGGCACGACGCCGCTGCCGCTCAGCGGACCGCGCGCGGTCTGGAGGCCCGGCCGCTGAACGCCGCGGGTGCGGAGCGGGACCACAGCGTGGCGCAGGCGTTCGAGCCGGCCGAGGAGAACATCGAGCCGGTCGCCTTCATCGCCAAGAACCTCGCCGAACAGCTCCATGCCCGCCTCGCACGGGCGGGCGCGGTGTGCGCCCGGCTGCAGGTGGAGGTGCGGCTGGCCGACGGGCGGAGCCTGGGCCGGTGGTGGCGGCACGAAGGGCGGCTCTCCGCCCTGGCGGTCGCCGAGCGGGTGCGCTGGCAGCTCGCCGCCTGGGCCGGGACCGGGCAGCTTGCGGACCTCGCCGGGATCACCGCGCTGCGGCTGGTGCCGGAGGGGCTGTCGGCCGCCACCGGCCGGCAGACGCTCCTGTTCGGCCCCGGGATCGCACCGGAGGAGCTGGAGCGCGCGGCAGGCCAGCTGCAGGCGATGCTCGGCCACCGGGCCGTAGTACGCCACGAGCTGGCGGGCGGCCGCGGCCCGGCCGACCGGATCACCCGCATCCCCTACGGTGACGCCCGCACCAGGCCGATGGTCGAGGGGCCGTGGCCCGGGCGGCTGCCGGCCCCGCATCCGGCGGTGGTCTACCCCACCCCGCGCCCGGCGCGCCTGTACGCGGCGGACGGCACCCAGGTCGGGGTCTCCGGACGCACCCTGCTCACCCAGCCGCCGGCGGCACTGTCGGTCGACGGCACCGCACCGGTGGCGATCACGGGCTGGACCGGACCGTGGCCGGCGCTGGAGGAGTGGTGGATCCCCGCCCGGGCCCGGCGGCTGGCGCGGCTGCAGGTCGCCTGCGCGGACGGGCGGGCCTGGCTGCTGCGCATCGAAGGCGGCGCCTGGGGGGTGGAGGCGCTGTATGGCTGACGCGATGGGCAGTATGGCTGACGCGAGGGGTCGCGTCCTGCGCTTTCCCACGCCGTACGCCCCGAGCGCACCGGTCGGCGGGGGCTGGGCGGAGCTGCACGTGCACTCCGCCAGCAGCTTCCTCACCGGCGCCAGCCACCCGGAAGACCTGGTGGCCGAGGCGGGCCGGCTCGGCATCGAGATCATGGCGATCACCGATACCGACGGCCTGTACGCCGCGCGCCGCTTCGCCGAGGCCGCCGCCGAGCACGGCGTGGGCACCGTCTACGGCGCCGAGCTCACCCTCGGTCAGGGGCTGGGCCCCGTGGTGGTGCTCGCCCGCAGCCTGCTCGGCTTCACCCGCCTGTCCGCCGCGATCAGCGCCGGTCAGCTCGCCGGCGCCAAGGGCGCCCCGGTCTACGACCTCGACGGGTTGTCCGCCGCCGCCCGGGAGGGCGAGTGGGCCGTCCTCACCGGCTGCCCCGCCACAGGTGACGCCGCCTACGACGCCCCGGCCACCGACGCCCGGCTGGGCCAGCTCGTCGAGCTGTTCGGCCCTCAGCATCTCCACGTCGAACTCGTCGACCACCGCCTGCCCGAAGACGGACCGCGCAACGACGCCCTCCACGCCGCCGCGCAGCGCCGCAGGCTGCCGGTCGTGGCCTCGAACGCCGTCCGGTACGCGGCTCCCCGCGGCGCACGGCTGGCCGCCGCCCTGGCCGCACTGCACCGCCGCCAGGACCTCGACACCGCCGCCGGGCACCTGCCGCCGGCGCCCGCGGCGCATCTGCGCACCGCCGCGGAGATGGCCACCCTGATGTCGCGCTATCCCGATGCCGTCGCCACCGCTGTCGACCTGGCGCGCCACAGCGTCGTCGCCCTCGACCGGCTGCGTCCGCAGCTGCCCGACTTCGACGTACCCGCCGGCCACACCCCGGACGGCTATCTCCGCCGGCTGGCCGAAGAGGGCTGCACGCGCCGTTACGGGCCACGCGCCGAGCCGGCCGCGGCAGCCGCCTGGAAGCAGCTCGATCACGAGTTGACGGTGATCGCCGAGCTGGGGATGGCCGGGTACTTCCTCATCTGCTGGGACATCGTCCGGTTCGCCACCGAGCAGTCCATCTGGTGCCAGGGCCGCGGCAGCGCCGCCTCCTCCGTGGTCTGCTACGCCCTCGGCATCACCTCCGTCGACGCGCTGCGCCACGGCCTGCTGTTCGAACGGTTCCTGCACGCGGAGAAGGCCGACCCGGACATCGACATCGACTTCGAGAACGACAGGCGGGAGGAAGTGATCCAGTACCTCTACACCCGTTACGGCCGCGATCACGCCGCGCAGGTCGCGAACCTGATCACCTACCAGCCCCGGCTCTCCGTCAGGGACGCCGCCCGCGCCCTGGGCTATCCGGCGGCCCGCATCTCCGAGATGACCCGGCACATCCACCACGAACCCCCGGGCCCCGAGCTGGACGTCCCCGACGACGTCCGCGAGCTGGCGGCGCAGCTGCACACCCTGCCCCGCCATCTGGGCATCCACGTCGGCGGCATGGTGCTCACCCGCCAGCCCATCGGCGAGATCATGCCGGTGGAGTGGGCCACCCGCGAAGGCCGCTCCGTCCTGCAGGGCGACAAGGACGACGTCGCCGCCGCCGGACTGCTGAAGATCGACATTCTCGGGCTCGGCATGCTCGCCGCCCTGCATACCGCCTGCGACCTGATCGCCGAACACCACGGCGTGCACCTCGGCATGGCCTCCATCCCCCAGGACGACCCCGACGTCTACGCCATGATCGCGGCCGGGCGGACGATCGGGGTCTTCCAGGCCGAGAGCCGCGCTCAGGTCAGCACCCTGCCCCAACTGGTGCCGAAGACGTTCGACGACCTCGCCGTCGCCGCGTCGATCATCCGGCCCGGCCCGATCCAGGCCGGCTCGAAGCACCCCTACCTGCGCCGCCGCCGCGGTGAGGAACCCGTCACCTACCCCCACCCGCTCGCCGAGCCGGCCCTGTCCAAGACCCTGGGCGTCGCTCTCTGGCAGGAACAGGCCATGGCCCTGGCCATCGACTGCGCCGGCTTCACCCCCGGCGAGGCGGACCGTCTGCGTAAGGCGATGGCCGCCAAACACGCCCCGGAGAAGGTCGCCGCCCTGCGCGGCCGGCTCTTCGCCGGCATGGCCGCCAACGGCATCGACCGCCCGGCCGCCGAGAAGATCGTCGGCATGATCGAGGCGTTCAGCGACTACGGCTTCCCGCAGTCCCACGCCCAGTCGATGGCCGGGATCATCTACGCCAGCGCCTGGATCAAACACCACTACCCGCACGCCCTCCTGGCAGCGATCATGGCGCATCTGCCCATGGGCTTCTACGACTCCCAGACCCTCATCCAGGACGCCAAGCACCACGGCATCGAGGTCCGCGGCGTCGACATCACCCGCTCCGGCGTGCACGCCACGCTCGAACCCCGGCCGGCGCAGGAGGCGTGGCCCGACCGCCGGCCCGCGATCCGCCGCGGCCTGACCAGCGTGACCGGCGTCAGCGAGGACGTCGCCGAGCGCATCCTCGCCGCACGTGGCACCGGCCCCTTCCGGAGCCCGGCCGACGTCGCGCGCCGGGCCCGGCTGTCCGCCCGGCTGATGGAGCACCTGGCGATCGCCGGCGCCTTCGACCGCTTCGGCGGCGACCGCCGTACCGCACTGTGGTCCGCCGGCGCCTACGCCGGCGAGACCCAGCCCGTCCTCCCCGGCATGGACGACCTCGCCCCGGCCCCCGCCCTGCCCGCCCTGACGGCGGCCGACGCCACCGCCGCCGACCTGGCCGCCACCGGGGCCAGCGCCGCCCACCACCCCGCCGAGCACCTGCGCCCCGAACTCGCCCGCCGCGGCGCCGTCCCCGCCCGGGAGGCCCGGCGCCTGGCCGACCACGCCCGCATCGTCGTCGGCGGTCTCGCCAAGTACATCCAGCGCCCGCCCACCGCCAAGGGCGTCGTCTTCGGCGCGCTGGAAGACGAGACCGGCATGATCAATCTCGTGTTCTCGCCGCCGGTCTGGGAACGCAGCCGGCGGGCGGTCCTCGAAGCCCCGGCCGTCCTCCTCGCCGGCCACCTCGAACGCGACCGCGGTTCCGTCAACCTCATCGTCCATCGCGCCCGCGCCCTGGACGGCCCCGAACGCGCCCACAACCCCGGGAGGTTCCGCTGACTCCGGTACGTCTCGCCGCGGCGGGTGCCGGTTCCGGCGAGGCGGTCAGCGGCCGGCGGGGCGGACGAGGCCCGGAAACCCGGACGCGCCCGCGCGCAGCGCCTCGCCTCGTCGGCGTCCCGCCGGAGAGCCCACCTGCCGGGTAGCTCCCAGGTATGACGGGTACGGCCCGGCCCCGCACCTCCGCTCAGCCCCGCAGCACCGCCCGGTCGGCGACCGTGACCAGCGGCACCTCGAACTCCGCACGCTGCGTCTCCGGCCGCGCCGCCAGGTACCCCCGGACCCGCGCGAGCAACTGCGCCCGCTCGTCGTCCGGCAGCAGCAGCAGACGCGAGTGCGTGGCGACCATCGCCGTCAGCGAATCGCGCGTGTACCGCGTCCTGTTGGGGAACCGCTGCCGCTCCACCGGCTCGTACTCCCCGTGCGGCGGCAGCCGCACCTCGTCCGACAGGTCGGCGAAGCAGGCTTCGCCGCGCGTGACCTCGTCCAGCCCGATGATCCAGTCCACCTCGTGGTCGCCCTGGTTCCACAGCCCCGCGACCACCCCGCCGGGCCGCAGCACCCGGGCGATCTCCGGCAGCGCCCGCTCCGGGTCGAACCAGTGGAACGCCTGCCCCACCAGCACCGCGTCCACGGACCCGGCCGGCAGCGGGATCCGTTCCGCCGTGCCCTCGTGCGCCGGCACGTCCGGCAGCGCCCGCCGCAGCTCGTCCCGCATCGCCGCGTCCGGCTCGACGGCCGTGGTCCGCACGCCCTCGGCGACCAGCGCGGCGGTCAGCTTGCCGGTGCCGGCGGCGAGGTCGAGCACGTGCGGGTCGTCGCGGTCCGCGACCGGCTCCAGGGTCCATCGGACCGCGGCCACGGGGTAGTCGGGGCGGTATTCGGCGTAGGCCGCGGCCTGGCTGCCGAAGGAGGAGGCGCGCCGCCGGTGCAGATCGGGGTCCGTAGTCATGATCGCTACGGTACGCCGTACGCGAAGACGCGGAACAGCGGTTTCGCCGCCGCCCCGGTGCCGGGCCCGCGGCCGGTGCCGGGGCCCCGGCACCGTACGATCCTCCGCATGCCGCCCCCGCACCCCGAGCCCGCACCCGAACCGGCGGCGCAGGGCTGGCCCACCGCACCCGGCACGACCGCGCTCAGCGTGGCGATGCCGGACGTGGATCCCGTCGTACGGCAATGGGGGTACCCCCATTGCCGTACGGCGGCGTCTTCGGCGACCTCGACCCGCACCTGACCGTCGCCAACAGCGGCGGCGAGGCGGTGCACGCGGCGATCGAGGCGGACCTCGCGCCCCGGCTGCCGGTCACGGCGCGGGTGGGGGCGGTGGACCTGGTGGCGTACGACGGGAGGCGGTGGCGGGAGTGGCTGCGCTTCCCGCTGGGCGGCGGCGCGCCGGGGACGTACGAGAGCTGACGTCCCGCCGGCTCAGCCTCCCGCGGCCCCCGCGGACTCCGCGGCTTCTGCGGCCCCCGCCCGCCGCTCGTACGCCTCCCGGGCGTCGAGCAGTTCGTCCCAGTGCTCCGCCGCCCACGCGCACGCCGCGTTCAGCGGCTCCAGCATGCTCCGCCCCAGCGGCGTCAGCCCGTATTCCACCCGCTGCGGCACCCCCTCGTACGCCGTGCGCGACACCAGCCCGTCGCGCTCCAGGGTCCGCAGCGAGCGGGTCATCACCTTGGGCGTCACCCGCCGCAGCGGGACGCGGAGTTCGGAGTAGCGGCGCGGCCCGTCCTGAAGGCACCTGAGGATCAGGCCGGCCCACTTGTCGCCGAAGCGGAACGGCAGCATCGACGACGGGCACAGCTCGTCGAACATGTCGGGGCGCAGCGGCTCGCTCATCCCGCCAGCGTAGGCGGCGATCCCGGTATCCCGGAGGAAACCGCAGGTCCGGTTAGCGTGCGCGGACGAAGACGACCGAGCGGAAGGTACGCGGAATGGGCAGGATCGTGGTGTACGGGGCGGGCGGCAGGGCCGGCCGCCAGGCAGTGGCGGAGGCGCGGCGGCGCGGGCACGAGGTGGTCGCCGTGGTGCGCGACCCGGCGAAGCACGCGGCGGTCGCGGGTGCCGGCATACGGCTGGTCGCCGGGGACGCGGCGGACGTGGAGGCGGTGGCGGAGACGGCCGCCGGCTGCACGGCGGCGATCGCCGCGGCGGCGGTGTACGGGGAGGGCACGGACCCGGACGCCTTCTTCCGCGGCTCGGCGAAGGCGCTGGTGGCCGGTCTTGCGCGGGCGGACGTGCCGCGGCTGGTGCTGGTCGGGCTGGCGTCGCTGCTGCCGGACGCGACCGGCCGTCGGATCCTCGACGACCCGGCGTTCCCGGCGGAGTTCCGCCCCTTCTGCGCGGCGCACGCGGCGGGCCTGGACGTCCTGCGCTCGGCGCCGCCGGAGCTGGACTGGCTCTACGTCAGCCCGGCCGGCGACTTCGACCACGACGCCGGCCGCTCGGACCGCGGCTACCGTGTCCACCCCCACGGCGACCTCGGGGAGCGCATCTCGTACCCGGACTTCGCGGTCGCCCTGCTGGACGAGGCGGAGTCGCCGCGCCACCGCCGTACGCACCTGGCGGTGACCCGGGCGGCCTGACGAGCGGCCTGGCGGGCGGCGCAGGGACGGACCCGGACCCGGACCCGGCACCGCCCGCCTCAGCGCGCCCGCTCGCGGAACACGTGCCGGTAGGTCCGCGGCGAGACGCCCGTCTGGCGGGCGAACTGGTGCCGCAGGTTCGCCGCGCTCCCCAGCCCCGCGCGCCGCGCCACCGCCTCCACCGGCACGTCCGTGGTTTCCAGCAGCTCCTGCGCCAGCCGGACGCGCTCCTGCAGCAGCCACTGCAGCGGCGTGACGCCGAGGGTGTCGCGGAAGCGGCGGGCGAAGGTGCGCTCGGCGAGGTGCGCGGCGCGGGCCAGCCGGGCCACGGTCAGCGGCTCGTGGAGCCGGGCGCGGGCCCAGTCGAGCACGGGTGCGAGCCCGTGGTCGGGGACGGCCGGCCGGGGCGGCTGGGCCGGGAGCTTGGCGTACTGGGCCTGGCCGCCCTCGCGGTGCGGGGGTACGACCATGCGCCGGGCGACCTCGTTGGCGACCGCCGAGCCGTGGTCGCGGCGGACGAGGTGGAGGCAGAGGTCGACGGCGGCGCCGGTGCCGGCGGAGGTGAAGACGGGGCCGTCCTCGCGGTAGAGGGCGTCGGGTTCGACGCGGACGCGGGGGAAGCGGTGGGCGAAGTCGGTGGCGTTCATCCAGTGCGTCGTCGCGCGGCGGCCTCCCCCACCGGCTACGCCCTTACTGGCGGGGGTACCCCCATTGCCGCACGCCGGCCGCCGCCGGTACGTACGCGCCCGCGCACAGGGCGACGATCCGCTTGCCCGCCTCGTACGCCTTCCGCACGGCGGCGACGAGGTCCGGCGGCGGGTCGAGCTGGTGGCCGCGGGCGAGGCCGGGGATCAGCACGGTGTCGGCCTCGGCCAGGTCGCCGAGGCCGTACGGGCTTTGCAGCAGCAGCCCGGGGGCGGTGGTGAGCGGCCCGGGCTGGGCGGCGCACAGGCGCAGCTCGTACCAGGGGTCGACGAGGTCGCTGCGGTCGAGGCCGAAAACCTCGCAGGGGACGGCGGCCTGCGCCGCGCTGCTCCTCACCCTCGGCGTCATGAACGTGTACTACGCCGGCGCCGCCAAGCTGGGCGCCGCCCTCGGCCGCGACGGCGCGCTGCCGGCGCGGCTGGCGCGGGGCAGCGAGGCCGGGGAGGTGCCGCGGCGCAGCCTGGCGGTGATCTCGGCGCTGTCGTTCGCGGCGCTGGCCTCGGTGACGCTGACGGACACCGGCACGAAGCCGCTGGTGCTGCTGACGACGGGCTCGTTCACGACGGTGTATTTCGCGAGCGGGTGTGGCCGCCGCGTTCCGGCTGCTGCCGCGCGGCAGCGCGGGGCGGAAGGCGGCGGTGCCGGCGCTGGTCGCGGTCGCGGCGCTGCTGGTGGCCTCCGGCCCGTACCTGCTGTGGCCGCTGTCGGTGGCGGCGGCGGCCTGGCTCTTCACAAGGCGCCGCCGGCCGGCGACGGGGGCCGGTACGTCGGCAGCAGGGTGAGGACCGGGCGCCATTACGCCCGGTCCTTACCCGCACCTCTCGTTCAGTCGAAGCTCAGCTCGCCCGTGCGCGTCCGCTTCAGCTCGAAGAACTTCGGGTACGTCGCCATCGCCAGCGCCCCGTCGAAGATCCGCAGCGCCTCCTCGCCCCGCGGGATCGCCGTCATCACCGGTCCGAAGAACGCCACGCCGTCGATGTGGATGGTCGGGGTGCCGACCTCTTCGCCGACCGGGTCCATGCCCTCGTGGTGGCTCGTGCGCAGCGCCTTGTCGTACTCGTCGGTGGCCGCCGCGGCGGCCAGCTCGACCGGCAGGCCCACGTCGGCCAGGGCCGCCTTGATGACCGTCTCGTAGTCGTCTTCGCCCTCGTTGTGGATGCGGGTGCCGAGCGCGGTGTACAGGTCGCGCAGGACGCCCTCGCCGTGCTGCTGCGCGGCGGCGACGCACACCCGCACCGGGCCCCAGGCCCGGTCCATCAGCGCACGGTACCGCTCCGACAGGTCGCGGCCCTCGTTGAGCACGGACAGGCTCATCACCCGGAAACGGAGGTCGATGTCCCGCTGCTGCTCCACTTCGAGGATCCAGCGTGAGGTGATCCACGCGAACGGACAGACCGGGTCGAAGTAGAAGTCCACCCTGGGCGTTTCACTTGCGGCAGCGGCCATGGCCCTCTCCCTGCTGTGATACGGATACTCGCGACGGTAACGCCACCTGCAACGCCGACCGTCCCGGCCGCATTCCGAGGAGCCGCTCATTTTCCCCGACACCCCGGCCGTGCTGCTGCTGACCGGTGTCCAGGCCGCCGGCAAGTCCACCGTCGCCCAGTTGATCGCCGAACGGCTGCCGCGATCGGCGCACGTGCGCGGCGACGTCTTCCGCCGCATGGTCGTGGGCGGGCGCGCCGAGATGACGCCGGCGGGGTCGCCGGAGGCGCTGCGGCAGCTGCGACTGCGGTACGGGCTGATGGCGCACACGGCCGACGCGTACGCGGCGGCGGGGTTCACGGTGGTGGCCCAGGACGTGGTGCTGGGCGGCGAGCTGGCGCGGACCGCGGCCCTGTTCCGTACCGACCCGCTGCTCGTCGTCGTGCTGGCGCCGCGGCCGGAGGCGGTGGCGGCGCGCGAGGCGGCGCGGGCGAAGACGGCGTACGGGCCGGCGTGGAGCGTACGGGAGCTGGACGACGTGCTGCACAACGAGACCCCGCGGCTCGGGCTGTGGCTGGACACCTCCGACCAGACGCCGGCGGAGACGGCGGACGAGATCCTGGCCCGCGCCTGGCAGGAGGCCCGCGTCGAGCCGGGCCGCTGACGCCGCCCGCGCCGGGACGCCCGCCCTGCTCTCAGCGAACCTCCGTGCGTCCCGCGCCGCCGCCCGGCACCCTGGTCGCATGCCCGGGACCGTCGCCGTACTCTCCGACATCCACGGCGTGCTGCCGGCCCTCGAAGCCGTGCTCGCCGAGCCCGACGTGCGCGCCGCCGACGCCGTCGTGCTGACCGGCGACCTCGCCGCCGGCCCGCTCCCCGACCGCACCCTCGACGCGCTGACCGCGCTCGGCGAGCGTGCCGTCTGGGTCGGCGGCAACGCCGACCGGGAGCTGGTGGAGTACCGCCGCGGCGCCCGCGCCGGCAGCCCCGACCCGATCGGGCCCTGGG
Organism: Streptomyces sp. CNX435; assembly: GCF_059570575.1. Taxonomy (NCBI): domain Bacteria; kingdom Bacillati; phylum Actinomycetota; class Actinomycetes; order Kitasatosporales; family Streptomycetaceae; genus Streptomyces; species Streptomyces sp. CNX435. Next base: position 31,891 of record NZ_JCANTA010000028.1, read on the forward strand.
CGGCGGAGCAGCTGCGCGCGGAGCAGGTCGAGCTGCTGGCGGCACTGCCGGCGAGCGCCACGCTGCCGGTCGGCGGTCTCGGGCAGGTGTACTTCTGCCACGCCACCCCGCGGGCCGACGACGAGACGGTGCTGGTCGACGCGGTGGCCGGGCGCTGGGCGGAGGTGCTGGGCGGTCTCGGCCCGGAGGTGGAGACCGTGGTGCTCGGGCACACGCACATGGCGTTCGCCCGGCTGACGCACGGCCGGCTGGTGGTCAACCCGGGCAGCGTCGGCATGCCGTACGGACGCCCCGGCGCGCACTGGGCGCTACTCGGCCCGGGCGGCGCGGCGCTGCGCCGGACGCCGTACGACTACGGGGCGGCCTGCGCCCGCATCGCGGCGGAGTCCGGCTTCGCGGACGCGGCGGCGTGGGCGGACGAGTACGTGTGGGCGCGCAACTCCGCGGAGGACGCGCTCGCGGCCTTCGGCGGCTGACTCGCGAGGCCCCCCACGGGGCCCGGCTCCGGTACCCGACGCGCCATCCTCCGGTGCGCACTCACCACCGTCCGCGACGGCCTCCCCCACTACCCCCATTGCCGCAGGTCCGGCTCCACGCGCCCGCTCCCGGGCCGGCACGGACCGCGACCCCGCCCGTCAGCCCTCCCGGTCCGCCCCGTCCCGCCGCGGCGGCTCCAGCTCGTCGGCCGCCGCGTCGCCCGGCTCCACCTCCTCCGGGCGGCCCAGCGAATCCACCGGACCGAGGGGGTTCCCCGGCTCCAGCGCGCCCAGCGGGTCGATCGGGTCCACGGGCGCCGGCACCCCCTCGTCCTCGCCGGTGTCCATCTCGGGCTCCGCGCCCTCCGCCGCCGCACCCGCGGCCGGGCCGCCCGCCGCCGGCGGCTGGGCGATCACGTCCCGTTGCGCCCGCTCCAGGAACCGCAGCAGCTCCACCGGGAACGGCAGCACCAGCGTCGAGTTCTTCTCCGCCGCGACCGCACCCACCGTCTGCAGCAGCCGCAGCTGCAGCGCCGCCGGGTGGTCGGACATCTGCTGCGCCGCCTGCGCCAGCTTCCGGGACGCCTGCAGCTCGGCGTCGGCGTTGATGACCCGCGCCCGCCGGTCGCGCGCCGCCTCCGCCTGCCGGGCCATGGAACGCTTCATCGTCTCGGGCAGCGACACGTCCTTGATCTCGACCCGGTCGATGGTGACGCCCCACTCCACCGCGGGGCTGTCGATCATCAGCTCCAGCCCCTGGTTGAGCTTCTCCCGGTTGGAGAGCAGGTCGTCCAGCTCGCTCTTGCCGATGATCGACCGCAGCGACGTCTGGGCCATCTGGGAGACCGCGAAGCGGTAGTCCTCGACGTGCACGATGGCGTCGGCCGGGGCGACGACCTTGAAGTACACGACGGCGTCGACACGGACCGTCACGTTGTCGCGGGTGATGCCCTCCTGGGCCGGGATGGGCAGGGTCACGATCTGCATGTTGACCTTGCGCAGCCGGTCGACGAACGGAACGATCATCGTGAAGCCGGGGGCGCGGATCTCGGGCCTGAGCCGGCCGAGCCGGAAGACCAGCCCCCGTTCGTACTGCTTGACCACCCGGGCCCCGGCCATCACGTAGATGGCCCCGAGGCAGACGATGGTCACCACCACTGCGATCAGTGCCTCGATCATCACGGCCCCCTGCGTCGCGTGCGAGTCAGCCGTTCTCTCTCAACGGTAGCTCCGCCGCCGGGTCCGAGATATGGCCGGGAGGCCGCGGCCGTACCGGATCGGGCCCGGCCGGCTCCGGAACCGCACCGCCCCCGCCCGGCGGGGGTCCGGGCGGGGGCGGCGGCCGGGGCGGTCAGGCCCCGTGCGTCGGGGTCAGTAGACGCTCACGCCGTAGGCGTTGAGCGCCTCCACGACCGGCTGGAAGAACGTCGTACCACCGGCGGAGCAGTCGCCGCTGCCGCCGGAGGTCAGGCCGAGGGCCGTCGTACCGGAGAACAGCGGGCCGCCGGAGTCGCCGGGCTCGGCGCACACGTTGGTGCGGACCATGCCGTAGACGACGTCGCCGCCGCCGTAGTTCACGGTCTGGTTCAGCCCCGTGACGCTGCCGCTGTGGACGCCGGTGGTGGAGCCGCTGCGCCGGACGGACTGGCCGACGGTCGCGTTGGCGGCGCGGGTGATGTCCTGGCTGCTGCCGTTGTAGAGGTTCACGGTGCCGGGGTGGGCCAGCGAGGTGTTGCTGTAGCGGACCAGCCCGTAGTCGTTTGTCGGGAAGCTGGATCCTGCGGTCGGGCCGATGGTGGTGGTGCGGGCGGAGTTGGTGTACCACGTGCCCGCGCCGTCGGTGCAGTGACCGGCGGTGACGAAGTAGTACGTGCTGCCGCTGCGGACGTTGAAGCCGAGCGAGCAGCGCCAGCTGTCGGCGTAGATCGCCTGGCCGCCGTTGATGTAGCGCTGGAGCTTGCCCTTCATGTGATCGATCTGCAGGGCGTCGGCGTCGGCGCCTGCGGTCCGCATGATCCGGCCCACTTCGGCCGGGGTCACGGTCTCGTCGACGCTCACGACGAGGGTCCCGGACTTCTTGTCGACACCCCACGCGGTGCCGCCGACGTCGGCGGCGAGCACCGCCTCGTCGGCTCTGGCCAGGGTGGCGGCGCTGAAGCCCTCCGGTTGCTGGGCGGCGCCCGACGCCGGTACCGCGAGCGCGGTGCCGGCGAGGGCGGCGGTCAGCGCCGCGATGAGGGGCAGTCGCTTCTTGGTGCCGCTCAGTGGGGGTGTGCGCTTGATCCTCACTCAATCCTCCGAGTGTGCTCGGGGACCCGCCGGCGGGCAGGTCCGTGAGGCGCAGCCACGGGGCGGAGAAAACATGGAAAGGCTCGCCCGGAGGGGATCGGTGATCTCCTCCGTGGGGATAAGGCCCCTATTATTTTCGTCGTGCCCCTGACAAGCGCTGCTGAGAGTATTCAGACGATGACAGGTGTGCACAAGTAGGCACTGGCACATGGTTGCGCAAGCACGCCCCCCGGCCCCGCCCGACCGGCCCGGCCCGGCTTCCGACCACTCGAACAGCGCGGGAACCACCCGAGCGGAGGCCGAAACACCCGTCCGGCCCCGCAAAAATCTCCTGTCACCCCGTCAGTCCCGCCGCGCTGGGGGAACTCTGACGAACCGACAGCCGTTTCTGTGCCAGTACTGTCACGAACCCGGCGCGTGCCCTCTATCTGATTGGCACATCATCCGCATCATGGATGACCATAGGTGAGCGGACAGACATCCCCGGACCGCTCCGGGGACAGCCCACGCCGCGGGAGAGAGAGGAGGCGTCATGGGATCGGTACGCAGGGCTAGTGCCTGGCTCGGCCTCGTCGACGACAACGAAGACGAGCGCTACTACGACGGGTACGAAGACGACAGCGCAGAGACCCAGGGAGACGCCGCCTGGACGACGGACCCGCGCGTGCGCGTGGCGTCCCAGGTCGCCCAGGAGAAGGGGCGCCGTATCGCCACCGTGACGCCGGACGGGTTCCGCGACGCGCGCGGGATCGGCGAACTCTTCCGCGAGGGCGTTCCCGTCATCGTGAACCTCACGATGCTGGAGGCCGCCGACGCCAAGCGCGTCGTCGACTTCGCGGCGGGTCTCACCTTCGGACTGCGCGGCTCCATCGAGCGGGTGGCGACGCGGGTGTTCCTGCTGACCCCCGCGGAGTACGCGATCGTGCCCGGCGAGGTGCCGCGCCCCACGCAGGGCGGGTTCTTCAACCAGAGCTGAGACGACGACACAGGCAGCGACCGGGACCGGGGCTGGGCCGTAAGGCTCAGCCCCGGAACGCGTCCAGCCCCGTCAGCGCCTTGCCCAGCACCAGTTGGTGCATCTCCACGGTGCCCTCGTAGGTCAGCACCGACTCCAGGTTCGTGGCGTGCCGCATCACCGGGTACTCCAGCGAGATGCCGTTCGCCCCCAGGATCGTGCGGGCCGTGCGGCAGATCTCGATGGCCTCGCGGACGTTGTTGAGCTTGCCGAAGCTGACCTGCTCGGGGCGCAGCGTGCCGGCGTCCATCCGGATGCCCAGGTGGTGCGCGAGCAGCACGCCCTTGTGCAGCTCGACGGCCATGTCGGCGAGCTTGGCCTGGGTGAGCTGGAAGCCGCCGATGGGCTTGCCGAACTGCTCGCGGGTACGGGCGTACTCCAGCGCCGCCTCGAAGGACGACCGGGCCGCGCCCATGGCGCCCCAGACGATGCCGTAGCGGGCGTGGGTCAGGCAGCTCAGCGGGCCGCGCAATCCGGTGGCCGCCGGCAGCACGGCGTCGGCGGGCAGCCGCACGTCGTCGAGGACCAGCTCGGAGGTGACCGAGGCGCGCAGCGACCACTTGTGGGTGATCTCGGGCGCGGCGAAGCCGGGTGCGTCGGCCGGGACGACGAAGCCGCGGATGCCGTCGTCGGTACGGGCCCACACGACGGCGACGCCGGCCACCGAGCCGTTGGTGATCCACATCTTGCGGCCGGTCAGCACCCAGTCCGAGCCGTCCCGCTTGGCGTACGTACGCATCCCGGCCGGGTCGGAGCCGTGGTCCGGCTCGGTGAGGCCGAAGCAGCCGATGACCTCGCCGGCCGCCATCGGCGGCAGCCATTGCCGCTTCTGCTCCTCGGAGCCGAACCGCCAGATCGCGTACATCGCGAGCGAGCCCTGCACGGAGACCAGCGAGCGGATGCCGGAGTCGGCGGCCTCCAGCTCCAGGCAGGCCAGCCCGTACTGCACGGCGGAGGCGCCGGCGCAGCCGTCGCCGCTCAGCGACATGCCCAGCGCCCCCATCGCGCCCAGTTCGCGGGCGAGTTCGCGCACGCCGGGCAGCTCGCCGCGCTCGTACCACTCGGCGACGTGCGGCAGCACGCGGTCGGCCGCCCAGCCGCGCACGGTGTCGCGGACGGCGAGGTCCTCGGGGCCGAGGAGGTCGTCAACTCCCAGCGGGTCGGCGGGGTTGAAGGGCGGCGTAGTGCTTGCGGGCATGGCTGTCGTCCTCGGGCCGGCCATCGGGGTCACGGCCCGACGCTACGTGCGCGTAATCGGCGCCGTCCAGCCTGCCCGCGCGCGGCGTGACCTCTTGCACACGCCGTACGTCCCACCGGTCGTCGTACGCCGCGCCGGGGTGCTCCGGCGCCCCGCACTCCATCGACCGGGGCAGCCGCAGCGCCGTGACCGCGCCGAGCAGCAGCAGCCCGGCGCTGACCGCCAGCGTCACGTGCATGCCGTGGACGAACGCGTCCCGCGCGGCGGCCCGCAGCGTGGCGCCCGCCGCGCCGCCCAGCTCGCCGGCGGTCTCGTAGGCCTCGCCGAGCGAGTTGCCCGCGGCGTCGCTCGCGCTCACCGGCACGCCGGGCACGGTGCCGAGCGCGGGGCGGTAGACGGCGTTCATGACGCTGCCGAGCAGCGCTATGCCGATGCCGGCGCCGAGCTGGTACGAGGTCTCGCCGATCGCCGCGACCCCGCCGGCCTGCTCCGCCGGGGCCTCGCTGAGCATCGACTCGTACGCGCCGAAGATCGTCGTCTCCAGCCCGTACCCCAGCAGCACGAAGCCCGCGCACAGCACCAGCGGCCGGTCCTCCTCGCCCAGGCTGATCAGCCCGGCGACGGCGACGGCGGTGAGCAGGAAGCCGAGCGCGACCATGGCGCGCGGGCCGAGCCGGGCGACCATGCGGGAGCCCGCGAGCCCCGCGGCCACGGCGGCGACGGTCAGCGGGATGAGCCGCAGCCCGGTCTCCAGCGGGCTGAGGCCGAGGACGAGCTGCATGTACTGCACGGCGACGAGCTGCAGCCCCACGAGGGCGAGCAGCGCGAGCACGATGCAGCCGACGGCGGTGCCGAAGGACCGGCAGGAGATGACGGTGTAGTCGACGAGCGGGTGGACGCGGCGGCGCTGCCTGCGTACGAAGAGCACGAGCAGGGCGCACCCGACGGCGAACGGCGCGACGACGGACGGGTGCAGCGGGCCGTCGCCGGTGCCGGCCTGCTTCAGGGCGAGGACGACGCCGAAGAGCCCGACGGCCGCGATCAGCGCGCCGAGGACGTCCCAGGGGCCGGCCCGCTCCGCGGTGGACTCCGGCAGCAGCCAGCGGCCCACGGGCACGGCGACGACCATCAGCGGGATGTTGATCAGGAAGACGGAGCCCCACCAGAAGTGCTCCAGTAGGAAGCCGCCGAGGAGCGGGCCGATGGCCGCGCCGACGGCGGCGGTGGCGCTCCACAGCCCGATGGCCGCGGCGCGCTCGCGGCGGTCGGGGAAGACCTGGCGCAGGATCGACAGCGTGGCCGGCATGATCATGGCGCCGCCGACGCCGAGCAGCGCGCGGGCGGCGATCAGCACGTGCGGGTCGCTCGCCGCGGCGGCGAGCGCGGAGGCCACGCCGAAGATCGCGTAGCCGAGCAGCAGCACGCGGCGGCGGCCCACGCGGTCGCCGAGGGTGCCGAAGAGGATGAGCAGGGAGGCGGCGACGAGGGGGTAGGCGTCGACGATCCACAGCAGGTCGACGGCGCTGGGCCGGAGGTCCTCGGTCAGCGCCGGGACGGCGACGTGCAGCACGGTCGCGTCGAGGGCGACGAGCAGCAGGCTGGAGCAGAGGACGGCCAGGACGGTCCAGCGTCCCGCGCCGGCCTCGTACGCGCCTGGAACGTTCCGCGGCGGGGTCGTGGCCGTGGCCGTTCCTGACATCTACGCACCTCCCGGACTCGCGCGAGTCGACAGCGTACGCGAGTCCTCCGGCGGCGGGCGGCGGCACAGTCGGTTGCGGCGGCGGCGCTACCGGTTGCGGCGGAGCTTGGCCCCCGTGTGTCCGAACAGGTCGTCTGACGTGCCATGATTGCCCGCTCCCGGGTCGGGAAGTGACATGTTGCGGGCTTTGCGCATCAGATGTGACGCCCGTCACACCCTCGCGGCGCCGGCTCGACCGCCAGGCGAACGGCCCGCGACGGCACGGCGAATCTCCGATAAACGGAGGAGCGCGAAAAACAATTGACCGATTGGCCGCACTCGAATATTCCCAGAAAGCGGAAGACATGAGTCCTGAAAAGGCGGTGGGGTAAGTGCCGTTGGCGACGCAGTCCACATCACATAGGCATTACAGATCCGTCCGTTTGGTCAATCCCCGGCACGCGGCCATGTAGCGTCGATTCCGTGCGTACCGAAGAGAGGCGTCCGCAGGTAGCGGAGCGCCCGACCACACACCGCGGCTGGCGGCCGCGTATGACCAGGACCCGGCTGTGGCTCTTCTGGTCGTCGCTGGCCGTCTACGCGGCGATCGTCGTGGCCGTGGTGACCACGTCGTGGCTGGTGCACCTCGACTGGCAGCTGATGCTCTTCCGGCCGTACAAGCAGTGGCCGGAGTACCACGCCTTCCTGGACTACTTCGTGGTGCTCGGGCAGCGCGCCCCCACCGCCGTCGCCGTGCTGGCCTGGCTGGCCTGGCGCTCCTGGCGGCAGCACACCCTGCGCCCGCTGTTCATGCTGGCCGGCTCGCTGCTCCTGCTGAACGCCACGGTCGGGGCGGCGAAGATCGGCATGGGCCGGCTCGGCCCGCACTACGCCACCGAGATCGGCTCGAACGAGATGTGGGCCGGCGGCGATATATTCCCTTCGGGGCACACCGCGAACGCCGTCGTGACCTGGGGTGTCGTGGCCTATCTGGCGACGACCCCGCGGGCCCGCAGGACCGCCTCCGTGGTCTGCGCGATGGTGGCGCTGGGCGTCGGCGGCACGACGGTCTACCTCGGTACGCACTGGCTCAGCGACGTGCTGCTCGGCTGGGTCGCCGGCCTGCTCGTGCTGCTCGCCCTGCCCTGGTTCGAGCCCGGCGTGGCCCGCGCCGAGGCGTGGCTGCTGCTCCTGCGTGACCGGCTGCGCGGCCACCCGGTCCCCGGCCGGCCCGCACCGGCCTCGCTGTCCCCGCTGGCCACCCGCGTCTCGATCGTCTCGCAGCGGCCGACCGGCGCCGGTACGCAGTCCGCCCGGGAGATGGCCCAAGTCAGCTCCGGTACGGGCTCGGCCGCGCGCCCGGACACCTGGCCGCACCTGGCCCCGCGCCCGCACACCACGACGCGGCACGAGCGCCCCCCGGTCACCCCGGCCGGGCACCGCCGGCCACCGCAGTCGGACCGCCCCGGCGGGCGCCCGCAGGCCCGCGCGGGCGGCTGAGCGGACGCCGGGCCCCGGCCCGTCACTCGTACCACCCGGCCCTACCCGGGGCCCGTACTATCCGACCCAGCAGCGCGTGACCCGGCCGTCTTGGACGGTGAAGTTCAGCCGTCCGCCCATGAACTCCATGGTGATGATGGCCCCCGGGGGCAGCGAGCGGACCGTGCTCCAGCCGCGGCCCCTGGCCCGCTCCTCGGCGTCGGCGGCGGCCAGGCCGACATAGCGCTCGGGGTCGTCGTCGGGGTTCGAGGACGGGATCGGCAGGTTCGGTGGAGTCGCCATGGGGCCCACGCTATGCCCCTGGTCACGGCCGCGGTAGGTCCGGGCCCACGGGGATGTCCCGGCCCTGTTCACCGCGGGTCACACTTCTGTCACAGCGCCCGGCCGCCGTCGACCGGCCCGGAACAGGCCCCGTACGGGCGTCCGAGAGGCACCTCCTGACGGGCTATCGGGAATTACTTCCAGCGGCCCTAAACACACCTTCCGTTTACCCGTCGGTCGGCCTGGAATTCACCGAATTTCCCCCGTGCGGCACCCGTTGTCAGCTCCGCATAAATAGCCCGGGCGGCCCCCCGCGACACACCGGGCGAACGCGCGTAGCGCGCCTGATCCGTACACCGGTGGCACCGTCGTGCCGTGGACGAGGGCGTCGTCACACACGACCGACGAGCGGAAGGTGCAGAGGCGATGGGGACGACAGAGGCGGCACCGGCACCCGCTCCCCCGCGCATCCGGCGGCACGGCTCGGTGATCGCGGACTGGCTGACGACCACGGACCACAAGAAGATCGGACATCTCTACCTCATCACCTCGTTCGCCTTCTTCCTCTTCGCCGGCGTGCTCGCGCTGCTGATGCGGGCGGAGCTGGCCCGGCCTGGGATGCAGCTGATCAGCCCCGAGCAGTTCAACCAGTCGTTCACGATCCACGGCACGATCATGCTGCTGCTCTTCGCGACGCCGACCTTCGCCGGGTTCGCCAACGAGATCATGCCGCTGCAGATCGGTGCGCCCGACGTGGCCTTCCCACGGCTGAACATGCTGTCGTACTGGCTGTTCCTCTTCGGCGGGCTGATCGTGCTGAGCAGCTACCTCACGCCGAGCGGGCCCGCGGACTTCGGCTGGTTCGCGTACGCGCCGCTGAACGGCGACGTCCACTCCCCCGGGATCGGCGCGGACCTGTGGATCATGGGGCTGGCGCTGGCCGGCTTCGGCACCATCCTGGGCGCGGTCAACTTCCTCACCACGATCATCGGGATGCGCGCGCCCGGCATGACGATGTTCCGGATGCCGATCTTCACCTGGAACACCCTGTTCACCTCGATCCTCATCCTGCAGGCGTTCCCGGTGCTGGCGGCGTCGCTGCTGGTGCTGGAGTCGGACCGGCGCTTCGGCTCGGTCGTCTTCGACGGGAACGTGGGCGGGGCGCTGCTGTGGCAGCACCTGTTCTGGTTCTTCGGCCATCCGGAGGTCTACATCGTCGCGCTGCCGTTCTTCGGCATCATCAGCGAGATCATCCCGGTCTTCTCCCGCAAGCCGATCTTCGGCTACGTGATGCTGGTCGGCGCCACCGTGGCGATCACGTTCCTGTCGATCGTCGTCTGGGCACACCACATGTTCGCGACCGGGGCGGTGCTGCTGCCGTGGTTCTCGCTGATGTCGTTCCTGATCGCGGTGCCCACCGGAGTGAAGTTCTTCAACTGGATCGGCACGATGATCAACGGCTCGCTGTCGTTCGAGACGCCGATGCTGTGGGCCATCGGGTTCCTGGTCAGCTTCCTCTTCGGCGGGCTGACGGGCGTGCTGCTCGCCTCGCCACCGCTGGACTTCCACGTCACGGACACGTACTTCGTCGTCGGCCACTTCCACTACGTGGTCTTCGGGACGGTGGTGTTCGCGACCTTCGCCGGCTTCTACTTCTGGTGGCCGAAGTTCACCGGGAAGATGCTGGACGAACGGCTGGGGAGGATCCACTTCTGGACCCTCTTCGTCGGCTTCCACCTCACTTTCCTCGTCCACCACTGGCTGGGCGCCGCGGGCATGCCGCGGCGGTACGCGGACTACCTCGCCGCCGACGGCTTCACCACGCTCAACACGATCTCCACCATCGGCTCCTTCCTGCTCGGCGCCTCCACGCTGCCGTTCCTGTACAACCTCTGGCTCACGGCGAAGGAGGGCAGGAAGGTCGACGTGGACGACCCGTGGGGGTTCGGCCGCTCCCTGGAGTGGGCCACCTCCTGCCCGCCGCCGCGGCACAACTTCGCCACCCTGCCGCGGATCCGCTCCGAGTCGCCGGCCTTCGACCTGCACCACCCGTACGTCGTGCGGCACGAGCAGCTGGGCCCGGGCGCCCGGCGGGACGTGGTCGACCCGCTGGCCGAGTGAGGCGCGGGGCGCGGGGCCGCCGAGCGGCCCGGCCTCAGCCCGCGTCGGCGCTCTCCCCTCACGGCCGATAGGGCAGCTGCGGCACCGTGAAGCAGTTCTCCGTCATCTCGCCCTGGCTGACCCAGCCGCCGGCCCCGTCGTTCGCCTCGTCCTGCCAGCGGGCCGCCGACACGCACGTGGGCCGGGTCTCCGGCGGCTCGGGGAGCTGCTCGAAGCGGGCGGGCAGCAGCAGCCCGTCCGCGTCGTATGGCTCGGTGCGCGCCATGAAGTCCTCCACGCACTCCCGCGTCAGCTCCGCACCGCAGGACTTCGCGGCGTCCGCGAACCACATCGCCGCCGCCCAGCCCTCCAGCTGCCACTGCGAGCGGGTGTCGGTGTCGGCGTAGCGGTCCATGCCCTCCCGGAACGCCTTGACCGCCGGGTGGCCGGCGTCCTCGTAGTTGCGGCTGGAGCCGGTGACCCAGAGGGAGTTGCGGCAGCGCTCGGCGTCGGCGAAGTCCTCCGGGACCGTGGAGTTCCAGTTCTGCACGTTGGTGACCTTCGCGGTCAGCTCCACGCCGGCCTCGTCCAGCGCCTGGCACAGCTTGGCGTTGCCGCCCGTGTCGACGGCGTCGAAGACGAGGTCGACGTCGCGGGCGCGCAGGTCCGCGGCGACCGCGTCGAAGTTGGGCAGCGCGAAGTCGACCTGCTCGGTGACGACGTCGTAGCCCTCGGCCTCCAGCCCGCCGGTGACGCTGCGCGCGTACGAGGCCGAGGCCGCCTGGTTGTACGAGACGACGGCGGCGGTGCGGGCGCCGTGCTCCCGCTTGAAGTAGCGGTAGACCTCGGTGCCGCCGTACAGGTCGCCGCCCCAGCCCGCCTTGCCGCCGGTGCGCGGGGCGCGGCTGCCGTAGATGCCGTAGAGGTGCGGGTACGTCTCGTACGCGGCCCCGATCGGCTGGCCGCCGATGTCCGGCACCCCGGCGTCGCTGACCTGCGGGGCGCCGGCGTAGTTCAGCGAGGTGGTGGCGACGAGCGCGAACACCTTCTCCTTCAGCACCAGTTCGCGCACGCAGTCGCTGTTGCCCAGCCCGCTGCCGCCGTCGTCGCAGGTGACGACCTCGACGGGGCGGCCGTTGACACCTCCGCGCGCGTTCAGCGCCTCGAAGTACGCCTGCGCGCCGTCCTGCGGCCCGCTGAACGCGTCGCCCACCGGGCTCGTCTGGCTGGCGATGACGCCGACCCTGACCGGCTCACCGCTCGCCGCGCCCGAGGGCGCGGCGCCGCCGGGCGGGGCGCCCTCGGGCAAGGCGCGCCGCTCGGCGAACTCGCTCTCGGGCACCCGGCTGCCGCAGGCGGCGGTCAGCAGCACCAGCACCGCCGCCGCCAGCGCAGCACCCCCCGACCGGTTCATCTCAGCACCCGGGGCCCGGCGACCCGCTCATCTCCACGAGGGTGCAGATCGCCTTCTTCGACACCTTCCAGGTGCCGTCCTGCAGCACCGAGACACCCGTCGCGCCGGGCACGACCGTCTGGCCCTTCAGCGCGATGTCGTACGTCACCTTCGCCTCCTCGGCGGAGTCGAACTCCACCGCCGTGACCTCGGCGCCGACCTGCTTCCAGCGCTTGTCGTCGGAGAAGGCGACCATCAGCGGCCGCATCGCCTCGCCGTCCTCCAGCACCGCCAGCTTCGCGTCGGCGTCGGAGTCCGGCGAGAAGAACGTCGTCCAGTTCTCCTCGATCTCCTTCTCCGCCGCGGCCGGGTCGGCCGGTTCGGCGCCGCCGGCGCCGCCGTCCGCGTCCCCGCCCGGCTCCGCGGCGGCGCTGCTCTCCGCCGCCGGCGCGCTCGGCGCCTTGTCCGGCGTGTCCGCCCCGCCGCCGTCGTCCCCGCAGCCGGCCGCGCCCAGCCCCGTGAGCAGTACCGCCGCGGCCAGCCACGCGGCGCTCCGCGTGCGTGCTCCTCGGGTCATCCGTCCTCACCCCTGAACGTCGTCATGCGTCAAGTGTCCCGCCGATCCGTGCGGTCTACTGCGCCGGTCTACTGCGCCGGTCTACTGCGTAGTACAACCACACACGGCATAGTGCATCCCAAGCGGCTGACATGCACAGGGGGCAGAATGCGGCAAATCGGCCCGGCGCGCGGGCACTCGCTGAAGGCCATGGCCCTGCAGTGGGGCGGCTGGGCCGCGCTCGCCGCCGGGGCCGTGCTGTGCGCCGTCGGCTGGTACGGCGTGTCGGGCGAGCGGTTCGCCGAGCGGCAGATCCCGTACCTGGCGTCGTGCACGATCCCGGGGGCGGCGCTGATCGTCGCCGGGGCGGTGCTGCTGTCGCGCGGCGACCAGGGTCTTGCGGCGGCGCGGGTAGAGGAGTTGTACGGGCTGCTGGTCGCGGCGGACGCGGACGGGCCGGGTGGCCCGGCCGGTTCGGCGCCGGACCCCGGGCCGGCGGCGGAGGCCGGCGGGGACGCCCCGTACCGCGCGGTGCCCGGCGGGACGCTCTACCACCGTCCGGGGTGCCCCCTCATCGGCGGCAAGACCGGCGCCGTGCCGGTCGCGGACCCCGCCGGAGCCGCCGGCGGAGGGCGGGCGCTGACGCCGTGCCCGGTCTGCGAGCCGGGCCCGGCGGCGGAGGCGTGAGGTGTCGCTCACATACGAACTGACGCTGGCCGGGCTCGCGGTGGGCAGCGCCGCCGCGCTCTCCGGCATCGGCGTCGTCGTGACGTACCGGGCCACCGGTGTGCTCAACCTCGCGCACGGCGCGGTCGCGATGTTCACCGCGTACGTCATGCGCCAGCTCGCCGTCGGCTGGAACTGGCCGCTGTGGGCGGCGGCGGCCGTCAGCCTGCTCGTCGTGGCCCCCGGCATCGGGCTGCTGATGGGCCGGTTCGTCTTCCGGCCGCTGTCCGTACTGCAGTCGAGCGGGGCGGGGGCGGGCGGCGCGCAGGCACTGGTGGCCTCGCTCGGGATGTTCGTGCTGCTGATGGGCGCGGCGGGGCTCGTCTGGGGTACGGGCGCGCGCACGGACGCGCCCGAACTGCTGCCGTCCGACCCGTGGGTGCAGCTCGGCACGGCGGTGGCGCTGGCCGCCGCGGTCGCGGCGGTCACCCGGTGGACCCGGTTCGGACGCGAGCTGCGCGCGGTCGTCGACAACCGCCGGCTCGCCGCGCTCAGCGGCATCGACGCGGACCGGGTCGCGGACGCGGGCTGGGCGTTCGGCACGTTCACGGCGGGCGTGACGGGCGTGCTGCTGGCGCCGGAGTACCGGCTGGATCCGTACGGGCTGCCGCTGTTGGTGATGGCCGTGATCGGGGTCGCGGTCGCGGCCGGGCTGCGGAGCCTGCCGGCGGTCGTGGCGGTGGCGCTCGCGGTCGGCGTGGGGCAGGCGCAGCTGACCCGGCTGCACCCGGGGGGCTGGGGCGAGCAGGTGGTGCAGGCGCTGGGTGCGAACCTCTTCGCGGTGCTGCTGCTGGTGGCGGCGCTGGCGCTGCCCCGGATCGGGGTCTGGTCCGGCGGCGGCGACGGCTTTCTGCGGGTGCCGGCCGACACGCTGGACTCGGCGGCCGGCGACGGGCGGCCGTGGCTGGTCGCCGGGGTGCTGTTCCTGCTGCCGCTGGGCTTCGCGGGCTCCGACCTGACCACGTCGATCCAGGTGCCGGCGCTGGCGGTGGTGCTGCTGTCGCTGGTGGTCGTCACGGGTCGCGGCGGCCAGGTCTCGCTGGGGCAGGCGGCGTACGCGGGGCTCGGGGCGCTGTTCACGGCGCTGCTGGCGGCCGGGCGGTTCCCGGGCCTGCCGGCGGCACTGCCGGAACTGGTGGCGCTGGGCGTCGCGGTGCTGCTGGTGGCGCCGCTGGGGCTGCTCACGGGGTATCCGGCGATCCGGCGGCAGGGCCTGGCGCTGGCGCTGGTGACGCTGGCGGTGGGAGTGGCGGTGAGCCGCTTCGTCTTCGCGCAGCCGTACGCGACGTCGGGGCTGACGCTGGGACGGCCCTCGGGCTTCACCGGGGACCGGGCGTTCTACGTACTCGAACTGCTGCTGCTCGCCGGCGCGGTGGCGGCGGCGTGGGCACTGCGCCGGGGCCGCCCGGGGCGGGCGCTGGCGGCGATGCGGGACCACGAGTCCGGCGCCGCGGCGGCGGGGGTGCCGGTGCCGTCGCTGAAGGTCGCCGCGTTCGCGGCGGGCGCGGCGCTGGCGGCGATGGGCGGCGGCATGCTGGCCATGGGCGCGCGGGCGTTCGACCCCAACGCCTTCGACCCGGTGCGGGGATTGCTGTGGTTCGCGGCGGTGGTCGTGGTGGGCGCGGACAGCATGCTGGGCGCGCTGCTGGCGTCGGCGCTGCTGGTGGGCCTCGACGCGGGCACACGCGGCGGAATGGCGGCGGCGGTCATCGGCGTCCTGGCGGTCCTCCTGGGCCGCTTCCCGGGCGGCCTGTACGAGGCCCTCCACCGGGCGGCGTCCCGCCTGCTTCGACCGCCGAGGCTGACCCCGCTGGGGTTGCGGGTCCGGGCCAGAGTGACGGCGGGCGCGACACCGCCTCCGGCGGGGGCGGCCGATGCCGGGCCGCCGGCGCGTACGACCGGCAGGGACATGAACGCCGGATCCAGCCCGTCGGAGGACGCCCGCCCTCCGACGCCACCGGCGCGGGCCACGGGTGCGACAACGCCTCCGGCGGGGGCGGCAGGGCACGTACGGGGCGTCGGCGGGCGAAACACGCCCCTGCCCGACTCGGGTGAAGCCCCACGGGCGGCAGGCGGCGGCGCCGGGGCCGCCTCCGCGTCAACGGCACGGAGCGCAGACGGCATCGCCGAGCGGAACATGCCGGGGCCCAGTGCGGGCGAAGCCCCGCACCGGGCCCGCGGCGGCGCCGATTCCGGCGCCGACGGCGGGCACGGCCGCAGGCCGCCGAGCGCGGAACCAACACGGACGCGAAGCGCCGACGAACGGAACCCGACCGAGACCGGCGGAGGCGAACCCCCGCGACCCACGCCCGACGGCGCCGACTCCGGCGCCCACGGACCGGCGAGCGCGGGACCCACGCGCGTGCCGGGCATCGACGCGCGGCACACACCGGGACCCGGTGCCGGCGAAGCCCCGCACCGCTCGCGTGGTGACGCCGGCGCCGACGACGAGCGCCCCCGCCTGGCCGGCGCGGCCCCGCTCGGCAACCGGGGCTCCGCGGCGGGCGGTTCGTCCGCCGGGGGCGGGGGGAGCCAGCCCCGCGGGCCCGCCGCAGGCGACTCCGTGCTGGTCGCAAGCGGCGTCGCGGTTTCGTACGGCGACTTCTCCGTGCTCTCCGGCGTCGACCTCCGCGTCGCCCCCGGGCAGGTCACCGCCCTCGTCGGGCCCAACGGGGCCGGCAAGTCCACCCTGTTCCACTGTCTCGCCGGGACCCTCCGGCCCCGGGCCGGGCGGGTCGTGCTCGGGGGACGGGACGTGACCCGGCGCGGTGCGCATGCGCGCACCCGGCTCGGGTTGGCGCGGACGTTCCAGCAGCCCGCCGTCTTCCCCTCCCTGACCGTCGCCGAGAACGTCGGCATCGGCGCCGAGCAGGGCCGCGTCCGCGACCCGGCGGCCACCGACCGCGTGCTGCGGCTCCTCGGCCTCGACGGGCCGCTGCGCCACGCCCCCGCCGCCGACCTGCCCACCGGCACCCTGCGCCGCGTCGAGCTCGGCCGCGCGCTCGCCGGCGGTCCGCGCGTGCTGCTGCTGGACGAGCCGGCCGCCGGCCTCGACCTCGCCGAGACCGCCGCGCTCGTACGCGTCCTGCGCGCGCTCGCCGCCGACGGCATGGCCCTGCTGGTCGTCGAGCACGACCTCGAACTCGTCGGCGAACTCGCCGACACCGTCTACGCGATGTCCGCCGGCCGCATCCTCGCCACCGGCTCCGCCGGCCACGTGCTCGCGGCGACCGGCACCGGCACCGGCACCACCGCCCCCGCGGAGGCCCCGTGAGCGTCGAGATCGCCCTGCACCGCGCCCGCGTCCGCTACGGCCCGCTGGAGGCCCTGCACGGCGTCGACCTCGCCGTGCCCGCCGCCCGGCTCACCGTGCTGCTCGGCCGCAACGGCTCCGGCCGGACGACCGCCCTGCGCGCCCTCGCCGGGACCGTGCCGCTGGCCGCGGGCCGCGTGGTGTGGCGCGGCGAGGACGTCACGCGGATGCCCGCGTACGCCCGGGCCCGGCGCGGGCTCTCGCTGACGCCGGAGGTGCGCGCGGTGTTCGGCTCGCTGACGGTCGCGGAGAACCTGCGGCTCGCGGCCCGCGACGGCGACACCGGCCCGGCGCTGACGGCGTATCCGGAGCTGGCGCGGCTGCTGGCGCACCGCGCCGGCACGCTCTCGGGCGGCGAGCAGCGGATGCTCGCGGTCTCCCGCGCGCTGCTGTCCCCCGCCCGGCTCGTCCTGCTCGACGAGCCGGGCCAGGGGATGTCGGCCGCGGTGGCGGCCCGTACGTACGAACTGCTCGGCGGGCTCGCCGCCACCGTCGTCGTCGCGGAGCAGAGCCTGCCGCCCGGCCTTGCGGCCGCGGCGACGGTGGCGTACGAACTCCGTCGCGGCAACGTGGTGTTCAGCGGCGAGCCCGCCGAGGTGGGGGCGCCTCCCCCACCGGCTACGCCCTGACTGGAGGGGGTACCCCCTCCCCCACCGGCTACGCCCTTACTGGCGGGGGTACCCCCTCCCCCACCGGCTACGCCCTGACTGGCGGGGGTGCCCCCATTGGCGCCCGGCGGCCCGCTGAGCGGATCGGCGGACCGGGGCCGTCGCGTCAGACGTGCAGGCGCTGGCCCGGCAGGATGACGTCCGGGTCGCCGCCGATGACGTCGCGGTTGGCCTCGTAGACCTCGCGCCAGGGCGTGCCGTGCGCGTCGGCGATGCGGCTGAGCGTGTCGCCGGCCTTGACGGTGTAGTTGCCGTCGCCGCGCATCAGCGGCTGCCGCTGGCCCTCGCCGCGGTCCGCCCGCGGCTCCGTGCGCGGCTCCGTGCGCGGTTCGGCGGGCTCCTCCTGCCCGGGCTGCGCCACCGCCGGCGCGCCGCCGGACGCGCCGGCCTCGACGGAGCAGTGCGGCCAGGCGTTCCAGCCCTGCGCGGCCTGCACCTTCGTGGCGACCGCGATCTGCTGCTCCCGGCTCGCCCCGTCCGCGGTGGCGGCGTAGGCGGTGCCGCCGTACGCCTCCCAGGTGGACGCGGCGAACTGCAGCCCGCCGTAGTAGCCGTTGCCGGTGCTGATGGACCAGTCGCCGCCGCTCTCGCACTGGGCGATACGGTCCCACACTCCGCTGTCCGCGGCGCCCGCCGGCGCGGCGGAGGCGAGGAGCGCGAGGGGGGCGAGGAGCGCGGCGGCTCCGGTGACGACGGCGGCGTTCCTGCGTGTGCCGCGTGTGCTGCGTGTGCTGCGTGTCCTGATGGTGCTGATGGTGGTGCCTGCCTCACTGGTCGTACGGTCACTGCGGGTGGCGCGTATGTCGCCCTTCGGGAAAGGCATTCGTTCCTCTCGGTGGACCCGGGTCCCCTGCCCGGTCGGTGCTCGGTGCACGCGGCGGCCGAATCTAGGCAGCCTTGTCGGGCGTAATCAACCAAGACCCCGTCATTCGAGGCCAGTTGCCGGTTACCGCGGGTATCGATCAATACCGGACATGGCGCCGAGCCGGTCAAATCCGGCTTTGTCTGGCAAATCTTCGGTCGCGCTGTGGCTCGCCTCACGGCACCAACCGCCGTGATTCGCACATCAGTTGACCCACAGTGAGAATTTCCGACCAGCTCCCTACCGTCCGTACGCACCGTTCCGGCAATCGCCGCCGCGGGCGTGACTCCGCACACAGGTCGCCCGTTGTGCCCAGATGAACACGCACCACGACATCGAGGAGCGACTCGTGCCCCGCATGCTCGAAGTGAGCGACGCCGTACGCGCCGAGATCGGCGACGAGGAAGCCGACCGGCTCGTCGCCGGGGAGTCCGCCCCCGGCGCGTACGACTGCACCTCCTGCCGCGTCCCCGGCGACTCCGCGCAGGAGCAGACGAGCACCGTGCTCTTCGTGGGCGAGGAGACCGCGGTGCTCGCCTTCGCCCACGCCGCCTGCATCCCGTCCCAGGTCGTTCCGGTCTCCGAGGACCAACTGCAGGGCGCCGTACGCTCGATCACCGCGGACGACGGCCCGAAGCAGGCGCCGGAGCAGGCCCCCGTCCAGGCGCACGTGCAGACTCCCGCGCCCGCCGTCGCGCACTCCCCCGCGCCCCCGTTCGCCGCCGCGCCCCCGGCGCCGGTCCCCGTACCGGCCGGCGCCAGCGCGTCCCCCGCCGCCGTCTCACCCCCGGCCGCCCTCGACGCCTCCGCCGCCCCCGACGCCCTCGCCGCCCCTGTCGCCCCTGTCGAGCCCGCCGCCCCCGCGAACGACCCCGGCGAGGCGCAGGCGGTGCTCGGCGTCACCTGCGGGCTGGTGATGTGCGGCGAAGACGCCCGCCCCGCGCTCGTCGTCGAGCCCACGGCCCCCGTCGTCCGGCCCGGCTCCGAGGGCCCCGGCGACGACTTCCTGCCGCTGCTCATCGAGAGCGGCTACCTGCCCGTGATGGACATGGTCAGGCCCCCGGCCCCGGTCACCGGTTGGTCCGTGCTGCTCGTCGCCGGCCAGCTGCACGCCGTGATGCAGCCCGGCACCGCCGGTCAGCCGCCGACGGCCTGGTGGCAGGCCCACCAGCCGCTGAACGTCTCGGACGGCTGGCGGGCCGCCGCCGCGAAGGAGCAGGAGGTGCTGGTGTACGCGGCGCCCGCCGGCGCGATCGGGCGGCAGCCGCGCGAGGACCTGCTCGGCGAGGCGCTGGCGCAGGCCGCCGGGCGCGGGCTGCTCGTCGGCGCGACGATGCCCCTCACCGGTACCTGATCGGAGCAACGCGCACCCGCATCCCTCCACGCCACGCCTTCGTTGCACAAGTGTGCACCGATACCACGCGATTCCCGGCATGCGCCCTGCCCACGAGCCCCACGCGGCCCGCATCTCGGGGACGCCGATCTACGACGCCCTGTTCGCCGAGTACCGCCGGCTCTTCCGGGCGCTGCCCGGGGACCGCTCCGGCGAGGAGCAGCTGCGCTTCGACGCGATCATGAACTCCGCGCGGCCATCCCTGCCGCCCACGCCACACCTGCAGTTGCACCGCCACCGCGCGGCCGAGGAGTAGCCACGCCGCCCCGCCTCCCGGGCCGCGTACGCCACGCACGCACGGCTACGCACGCGCGAACCCGCCGGCAGCACCCGGAACCGGGGCCGCTACTTCTTGCGGCCCCGCTTCTCCCGCACCCGTACCGAGATCCGGATCGGGCTGCCCTCGAAGCCGAACTCCTCGCGCAGCCGCCGCTCGATGAACCGCCGGTAGTTCGCCTCGATGAACCCGGAGGCGAAGAGCACGAACCGCGGCGGCCGGGTGCCCGCCTGGGTGCCGAAGAGGATCCGCGGCTGCTTGCCGCCGCGCACCGGGTGCGGCTGGCCGGCGACCAGCTCGCCCAGGAAGGCGTTGAGCCTGCCGGTCGGCACCCGCGTCTCCCAGCCCGCCAGCGCCGTCTGAATCGCCGGCACCAGCTTCTCCATGTGCCGTCCGGTACGGGCCGAGACGTTGACCCGCGGCGCCCACTGCACCTGGACGAGATCGCGCTCGATCTCCCGCTCCAGGTAGAAGCGGCGCTCCTCGTCGAGCAGGTCCCACTTGTTGTACGCGATGACCAGCGCCCGGCCGGCGTCGACGGCCATGGAGATGATCCGGGTGTCCTGCACGGCCAGCGTCTCGCCGGCGTCCACCAGGACGACCGCGACCTCCGCCTTCTCCAGCGCGGCGGCCGTGCGCAGCGAGGCGTAGTAGTCGGCGCCCTCCTGGAGATGGACGCGGCGCCTGATGCCGGCGGTGTCGACGAAGCGCCACGTCTTCCCGCCCAGTTGGATCAGCTCGTCCACCGGGTCGCGGGTGGTGCCCGCGACGTCGTCCACGACGACGCGGTCCTCCCTGGCGACCTTGTTGAGCAGGGACGACTTGCCGACATTGGGCCGCCCGATGAGCGCCACCCGGCGCGGACCGCCGAGCCCGCCGCCGAACGACTGCGCCGGCGCGTCCGGCAGCGCGTCGAGCACCGCGTCGAGCATGTCGCCCGTGCCGCGGCCGTGCAGCGCGGAGACCGGGTGGGGCTCGCCGAGGCCGAGCGACCAGAGGTACGCCGCCTCCGCCTCGCCCGCCTGCCCGTCGACCTTGTTGGCGCAGAGCACCACCGGCTTGCCGGCCCGGCGCAGCATCTTCACGACGGCCTCGTCGGTGTCCGTGGCGCCCGTCTGCGTGTCCACCACGAAGACCACGGCGTCCGCGGCCTCCACCGCGAACTCGGCCTGCGCGGCGACGGAGGCGTGGATGCCGAGCACGTCCTGCTCCCAGCCGCCGGTGTCGACCACCTTGAAGCGGCGGCCGGCCCACTCCGCCTCGTAGGACACGCGGTCGCGGGTGACGCCCGGCCGGTCCTCCACGACCGCCTCGCGGCGGCCGATGATGCGGTTCACCAGGGTCGACTTGCCGACGTTCGGCCGCCCGACGACGGCCACCACCGGCAGCGGGCCGTGCCCGGCCCGCGCGAGGTCGCCCTCGACGTCGTCGAGGTCGAAGCCCTCCTCGGCGGCCAGCTCCATGAACTCGGCGTATTCGGCGTCGCCCAGCTCCCCGTGCTCGTCGCCGTGGGCCGCGCCGTCCGGGGCCTGCTCCGGGGGGATGCCGGTCTCGCTCATCACGTTCCTCGTCCTTGCGTTCTTGGCTGCTCACCGCCCGGTCGGCCGGGCCCGCAACCTCAAGTCTGGCCTACGGGCCCAAGCGGCCGGTTTCGCGCCTGGCGGCGGCCAGGTGCGCGGTGAGCCGGTCCTGGATGCGCAGCGTCGCCTCGTCCATCGCCTTGCGGGTACGCCGGCCGTCCGGCGACCCGGCCTGGAAGGGCTCGCCGAAGACGACGTCCACCCGGGAGCGCACCGGCGGCAGCGCCTTGACGACGCGGCTGCTCCGCTCCGCCGTGCCCAGCACCGCGACCGGCACCACCGGGGCGCCGGAGCGCACCGCGAAGTACGCGAGACCGGCGCGGATTGAGGAGAAGTCGCCCTCTCCCCTGCTGCCCTCCGGAAAGATCCCGAGTACCCCGCCGGCGTCCAGCACGCCCAGCGCGCGGGTGATCGCCGCCCGGTCGACCGTGGTGCGGTCGATGGCCACCTGGCCGATGGTGCGCAGGTACCAGCCGACGATCCCGACGAACGCCTCCTGCTTGATCAGGAAGTGCACCGGCCGCGGCGAGGTGCCCATGAGCAGCGGGCCGTCGACGTTGTGGGAGTGGTTACCGGCCAGGATCACGGGCCCGCTGGCGGGCACCCGCCAGGCGCCGAGTATCCGCGGCCTGAAGTAGCCGTGCATCACGGGCGCGGACATCCGCCGCCCGACGAGCGCACCCCGTGTCTCCGGCACCGCGCCGGCCGGTTCGGTCACCGACCCTGCTGCTTCTCTTCGACGAGGGTCACGACGCACTGGATGACCTGCTCCAGGGTCAGCTCCGTCGTGTCCACCTCGATGGCGTCCGCGGCCTTGGCGAGCGGCGAGACCTTGCGGCCGGAGTCGGCGGCGTCGCGCCGGGCGAGCGACGCCTGCGTGGCGGCCAGGTCGCGGGCGTCCTTGCCCTTCAGCTCGCCGCTGCGCCGTGCGGCCCGTACCGCTTCCGAGGCGGTGAGGAAGATCTTCACGTCCGCGTCCGGCAGCACCGTCGTGCCGATGTCCCGGCCCTCGACCACGATCCCGCCGCTCTTCGCGGACTCGGCCGCGATCGACCGCTGCAGCGCGGTCACCCGCGCCCGTACCTCCGGCACCGCGCTGACGGCGCTGACCGCGGCGGTGACCTCCTGGGTGCGGATCGGGCCCGCGGCGTCCACGCCGTCCACGGTGATCGCGGGCGCCGCCGGGTCGGTGCCGGAGACGATCTGCGGCTTCTCCGCGGCGGCGGCGACCGCGGCGGCGTCGCGCACGTCCACGCCGTTGCCCAGCATCCACCAGGCGGCGGCCCGGTACTGCGCGCCGGTGTCGAGGTAACGCAGGCCGAGCCGGGCGGCGACGGCCCTGGACGTGCTCGACTTGCCGGTGCCGGCGGGGCCGTCGATGGCGACGATCACGGGGGCCCGCTGGGCCCTGGCAGCGCTGTCCACGGGGCGTACGACACCCTTCCTCAGGTATACGTCCGGGTTAACCGGGTCGACTTGTGCGGGACCAGGGTACTGGTACCTGCGCGGGCCTCGGTCACTGCCTCAGCGGCCACCCGCGCTCCCGCAGCGCGGCCGTGAGCGCGTGCGCGGCCGGCGGCTCGACCATCAGCTGCACCCGCCCGGCCTGCTGGCCGGTGGCGTGCTCGATGCGTACGTCCTCGATGTTGACCCCGGCCGCCCCGGCGTCGGCGAAGATGCGGGCCAGCTCGCCCGGCCGGTCGCCGATGAGCACGGTGACGGTCTCGTAGTCCGCGGGGGCGGCGCCGTGCTTGCCCGGCACCCGCTCGCGGCCGGCGCCGCCGCGGCGCAGCACGTCCTCGATGCCGGCCGCGCCGGTGCGCCGCTTGTCGTCGTCGGCGGCCTGCAGCGCGCGCAGCGCGCGTACCGTCTCGTCGAGGTCGGCGGCTACCTCGGACAGCACCTCGGCGACCGGGCCGGGGTTGGCGGAGAGGATGTCGATCCACATCGCCGGGTCCGAGGCGGCGATGCGGGTGACGTCCCGGATGCCCTGCCCGCAGAGCCGGACCGCGGCCTCCTCGGCGTCCTCCAGCCGGGCGGCGACCATGCTGGAGACCAGCTGCGGGGTGTGCGAGACGAGGGCGACGGCGCGGTCGTGGGCGTCGGCGTCCATCACGACGGGCACGGCGCGGCAGAGCGCGACCAGCTCCAGCGCGAGGTTCAGGACCTCGGTATCGGTGGTCCCGCCCGGGCTCAGCACCCAGGGGCGGCCCTCGAACAGCTCCGCGGAGGCGGCCAGCGGGCCGGAGCGCTCGCTGCCGGCCATCGGGTGGCTGCCGATGTAGCGGGTGAGGTCGCCACCGAGTTCCTCCAGGGTGCGGCGGGGGCCGCCCTTGACGCTGGCGACGTCGAGGTAGCCGCCGGCCAGGCCGCGGCGCTGGGCGTCGGCGAGGGTGCGGCCGGTGAGCGCGGGCGGCACGGCGACGACGGCCAGGTCCACGGGGGCCGGCGGCGGCTCGTCGCTGCCGGCCCCGAGGGCGGCGGCGGTACGGGCCTGGTCGGCGTCCTCGTCCTGCAGATAGACCGTGACGCCTCTGCGGGTCAGCGCCAGGGCGGCGGAGGTGCCGATGAGGCCGGTGCCGAGGACGAGGGCGGTACGCACGGCGCAAGGATACGCGGCAGCCGCCCCGCGGGGCGCGGGGAGGCCGCCGGACGGGGCGGGCTTCCGGGGCGTACGGGCCGGGTGAGCCGGGTGGGCCGGGTGGGCCGGCGCGTCAGAGCCCGACCTCCTTCATCAGCATCCCGACCTCGGTGTTGGTGAGCCGGCGCAGCCAGCCGGACTTCTGGTCGCCCAGCGCGATCGGGCCGAACCGGACGCGTACCAGTTTGTCGACGGGGAAGCCCGCCTCGGCGAGCATCCGCCGCACGATGTGCTTGCGGCCCTCATGCAGCACCACCTCGACGAGGTAGTTCTTGCCGGTGTTCTCCACCACCCGGAAGTCGTCCGCCTTGGCGTAGCCGTCGTCCAGCCGGATGCCGCTCTTCAGCCGCTTGCCCAGGTCGCGCGGGAGCGGGCCCTGGATCGCGGCGAGGTAGGTCTTCTTCACGCCGTAGCGGGGGTGGGTGAGGCGGTGGGCCAGCTCGCCGTGGTTGGTGAGGAGGATGATGCCCTCGGTCTCGGTGTCCAGGCGGCCGACGTGGAAGAGCCGGGTCTCGCGGTTGTCCACGTAGTCGCCGAGGTTCTGCCGGCCCTCCGGGTCGTCCATCGAGGAGACGACGCCGACGGGCTTGTTGAGGGCGAAGAAGAGGTACGACTGGGTGGCCACGGTCAGCCCGTCGACCCTGATCTCGTCATTCTGCGGGTCGACGCGCAGCCCCTGCTCGGTGACGATGCGCCCGTTGACCTCGACCCGCGCCTGGTCGATCAGCTCCTCGCAGGCGCGCCGCGACCCCATGCCGGCCCGCGCCAGCACCTTCTGCAGCCGCTCGCCCTCGGGCTCGCCGAACGTCTTCGGCAGCTTGCGCTGCGGCCCCGCGTGCCGGGCCCGGGCCCGCTCCTCCAGCTGCGCGTCGTACTCGCGGGAGCGCGCGGGCCGGCTCGGCGCGCCGCCGCGCCCCCGGCCCCCCTTCCCCGGGCCGCCCGGGCGCTCGCCCTGGGGGGCACCGGACTTCTCGTACCGCCGTTCCTCGGGGCGGGGGCGGCCCTGCCGGCGCTGTTGCGCGTCGCGCTTGCCACCCGCCCCCCGGGAGTCGGAGCCCGTGGGCTTCCTGCTGTTCCTGCCGCCGCTGCTTCGCATCGAGCTACCGTCAGTCCGTTTGTTGGGTCAGGTTTCGTCATCCACGTCGAACGACGGGACGCCCTCCTGGGACTCGCCCTCCACCGCGTCCGCGTCCGGGAGGAACGGGGCCAGCTCGGGGAGCTCGTCCAGACCGCGCAGGCCCATCCGCTCCAGGAAGTAGTTCGTCGTCCTGTACAGGATCGCACCTGTTCCGTCATCCGTGCCCGCCTCCTCGATGAGTCCGCGCTGCAGCAGCGTGCGCATGACGCCGTCGCAGTTGACGCCGCGGACCGCGGAGACGCGGGAACGGGAGACCGGCTGGCGGTACGCGACGACCGCGAGGGTCTCCAGCGCGGCCTGGGTGAGCCGGGACTGCTGGCCGTCGAGTACGAAGCCCTCGACGGCGGGGGCGTAGGCGGCGCGGGTGTAGAAGCGCCAGCCGCCGGCGACGTGGCGCAGGTCGAAGCCGCGGCCCTGCACGGTGTACTCGTCGGACAGCTCGCGCAGGGCGTCGGCGATCTCGCGGGGGCGGCGGTGGAGGACCTTGGCCAGGTGCTCGGCGGTGACGGGCTCGTCGACGACCATGAGGACGGCTTCGAGGGCCGGGCGCAGCGGAAGTTCCGCGGCGGGGTCCGCCACCGGCTGCTCCTCGGGCTGTTCCTCAGGCTGTTCCGCGGGCTGCTGCTCCGGCGGCCGTTCCTGCTGCCGTTCCGCATCCGCCGTGCCCGCCGCCTCCGGCACGTCCGCCACCGCGTCGCTCATCGCTCGTCGTCCCCTTTGCCTGCGTCTGCGTCTGCGCCTTTGCCCTGACCGTTTTTGCCCTGATCGCCGCCGGCGCCGTCGTCCGCGTCGCCCGGCGCCGTGTCGAACTCGTCGGTCACCACCGGCACCGCGTCCTCCCGCCCCGTCCACCGCACCGTCAGCGGCTCCAGCGCGCCCTCCTGGTCCAGCGCCACGGCCCGCTCCCGGTACAGCTCCAGCAGCGCCAGGAACCGGGCCACGACGGTCAGCGGGTCGGGGGCGTCGGAGATCAGCTCCTGGAAGCTGACCGAGCCGTGTTCGCGCAGCCGGGCGACCACGACCTGCGCCTGCTCCTGGACGCTGACGAGCGGGGCGTGGATGTGTTCGACGTAGACCTGGGGCACGGGCCTGGGCTGCATCGCCTTGACCGCGAGCCGGGCGAAGCCCTCGGGGCCGATGCTGATGACCACCTCGGGCAGCAGCTCCGCGTGGTGCGGCTCCAGCCCGACGGTACGGGGGTGGCGCAGCGACTCGTCCTCCAGCCGGCGCTGAAAGATGCCAGCTATCTCTTTGTACGCGCGGTACTGCAGCAGCCGTGCGAACAGCAGGTCGCGGGCCTCCAGCAGCGCGAGGTCCTCCTCGTCCTCGACCTCGGCGGCGGGCAGCAGGCGGGCGGCCTTGAGGTCGAGGAGGGTGGCGGCGACGACGAGGAACTCGGTGGTCTGGTCGAGGTCCCAGTCGGGGCCCATGGCGCGGATGTGGGCCATGAAGTCGTCGGTGACGCGGTGCAGGGAGACCTCGGTGACGTCCAGCTTGTGTTTGGAGATGAGCTGGAGGAGGAGGTCGAAGGGCCCCTCGAAGTTGGCGAGCCGGACCCGGAAGGCGCCGTCGTCGGGGTCCTCGGCCGCGCTGGTCTCCGAGGCGGGCTCGCGGCCGGTCTCTCGGCTGGGACCGGGCTCGGGTTCGTGGCCGGGCTCAGGCTCGTGGCCGGGCCCGGGTTCGGCGCCAGGTGTGGGTTCGTCTGCCGGGCCGGGTTCCTCGCCGGGCTCCGCGCCGCCCGGGCCGGCCGGTGCGGGCTCGGTCTCCGGCTCGGGGTCGGGCTCCCCCGGGCCGGGCCCGGGCGCCGGCTCGGGGCTCGGCTCGTCGGGGTGCGGGGCGGGGCCGGGGATGGGCAGCGGGGGCGGCTCCGGCGTACCGGGGACGGGCGACGGATCCGGCTGCGGCAGGGGCATCGGCTCGGGGTACGGCTCCCGCACCGGATCCGGGTCGGCGGGTGGCGGAGTGGGCTTGGTGGGCGTCGCGGCGACCCCGGGGCCGCGGCCGAGGGAGCGCCGGGCGGTACGCGCGGGGCGCTGCGGGTCGTCGTGCCTGTCGTCCATCGCTCGCAGCGTATCGCCCGGAGCGGTTCGTGACCGGTTGCCGTCCGGTGGGGTGGCGCCGCGGTCATCCGGTACGGGGGCCACGCGCCTGCGCGGCCCGGACGTACGGGCGGCGGGGCGTCAGCGTCCGCGCAGGCGGCGTACGAGGATGCTCGCGTCGCCGCGCGACTCCAAGTCCGCCAGCACCACCGCGACGGCCTCGCGGACGATACGGCCGCGGTCCACCGCCAGACCGTGGTCGCCGCGGAGCACCAGCCGGGCGTGCTCCAGGTCCATCAGCTCCTCGGCGGAGACGTAGACCGTGATCTTCTCGTCGTGCCGCTCCCGGCCGCTGGGCCGCCGCGCCGCGCCGCGGCCCCGGCCCCGGCCGCGCCGGGGCTGGGCGGCCTCGGCCGAACCGCCGCCCTGCCGCGCGGACTTCGTACGCGCCTGGGCCGCCGGCTCGCGCTCATCCTGCCGCGTCCGCCCGCCGGGGCCGGCGTCCGCGCCCGCGTCCCGGCCGCCGTGCTCCGTCGCCTCCGGGTCCCGCCGGGCGGGCCCGCCCGGCGTGCGCTTGCCGCCCGCCGGAGCCGCCGGGCCGGCCTTGCCGCCGGGGCCCGTGGGTACGCCCCGCGCGCGGGCGCCCGTATCGCCGCCCGAGCCGCCGGATTCCTCCGCGCCCGCCTCCTCGGCGTCCGCGCCGGACTCTCCCTCGGAACCGGCCGCCACGGCCTCCGAGTCGCCCTCCCGGCTCGGCGCCGGAACGCGCGGCGTGCCGCCGGGCGTCTCGCCGTTGGCCCGCTGCCGGTCCGACTGCGGCGTGGACGACTGGAGCGCGGTCCCCCCGGTGGTGCGGAAAAGCTCGTCGGCCCCGGGCAGGCTCACTCGGCGTGGCACCGGGCGAGCACCTCCCTGGCGAGCTGGCGGTAGGCTGCCGCGCCCACGGAGTTCGACGCGTACGAGGTGATGGGCTCGCCCGCCACGGTGGTCTCGGGGAAGCGGACGGTGCGCCCGATGACGGTGTGGTAGACGTGGTCGTCGAACGCCTCGACGACGCGCGCCAGTACCTCGCGGCTGTGCACAGTCCGCGAGTCGTACATCGTGGCGAGGATGCCGTCCAGCTCCAGGTCGGGGTTGAGCCGCTCCTGGACCTTCTCGATCGTCTCGGTGAGCAGCGCGACCCCGCGCAGCGCGAAGAACTCGCACTCCAGCGGCACGATCACCTTGTGCGCCGCGGTCAGCGCGTTGACCGTGAGCAGACCCAGCGACGGCTGGCAGTCGATGACGACGTAGTCGTACTCGGGCAGCAGCGGCTTCAGGGCGCGCTGCAGCGTCTGCTCCCGCGCCACCTCGCTGACCAACTGCACCTCGGCGGCGGAGAGGTCGATGTTGCTGGGGAGCAGGTCCATGTTGGGCACGGCCGTCTTGAGCAGCACCTCGTCGGCCGACATCCCCCGCTCCATGAGCAGGTTGTAGACCGTGAGGTCCAGCTCCATCGGGTTGACGCCGAGGCCGACGGAGAGCGCGCCCTGCGGGTCGAAGTCCACGAGCAGCACGCGGCGGCCGTACTCGGCCAGCGCCGCACCCAGGTTGATGGCGGACGTGGTCTTGCCGACGCCGCCCTTCTGGTTGCACATGGCGATGACCTTCGCCGGGCCGTGGTCGGTGACCGGGCCCGGGATGGGGAAGTACGGCAGCGGTCGGCCCGTGGGGCCGATGCGCTCCCGGCGCTGCCGGGCGGCGTCCGGGGCGAGCGTCGCGGCGTACTCGGGATCCGGCTCGTAGTCCGCGTCCGGATCGTAGAAGTGGCTTTCTGACAGGTCCTCGAAGTCAGAGGTGGCCGATGCGGCGATACGGGTCGTGTCCTCGCCGCCGCTCTGGCTGCCGGTCATGGCGTTCACGTGATGACCGTCCATGCTCTGGTATGCGTTTCCGCCCTGGTGTGCGGCCGAGAAGGTGTGGACGGCGACGGAGCCGACAGGCGCCTCCACCCCCGGGGGGACGTGGCCCCGCGCAGGCGTGCCTGGACGACCACCCCCGGGAGCAAATGTCGACTCATTCACAAGTCGTCCTACCTCCTCGGTGACCCGAATTCTGTCTCCAGACCGAGTCACCTTGTCTCCTTGGTGACCAGGGCACTTCTCGATTGGTCAGCGTGGCACCATGCCGACGATTGGCGACTCTATGGCGTGTCGGGGTCCCTCAGCAACACAATCCCGCAGACAGAGCACGATGTGTCGGGTGTGGAACACCACTTCGGGCGCGCCCCGCGCCGGCGTGGCGCACGGCCGAACCCCTGGTGACAAGGTTCCGCCGGTGACGCGGAGTTGACACGTGGCCAATGTGGTCGATGTGCCGCGCACCTGCGCGAAATCAGCCGAGTACGCGCGCGAGTTCGGCCGCCGGAAGACCGTGCGCGTCCGCCACGGGACCGTAAACGACCTGCCCCTCGTGCGTGTTGAGGCCGAGGGCCAGGGCCGGATCGCCGCGCAGCGCCGCCCGCCAGCCGTGGTTCGCGAGCTTGACGATGTACGGCAGGGTCGCGTTGGTGAGCGCGTACGTGGACGTGTTGGGCACCGCGCCGGGCATGTTGGCAACGCAGTAGAAGACCGAGTCGTGCACCCGGAAGGTCGGTTCCGCGTGCGTGGTCGGGCGCGAGTCGGCGAAGCAGCCGCCCTGGTCGATCGCGATGTCGACAAGAACACTTCCCGGCTTCATCCGCGACACCAGTTCGTTGTCGACGAGCTTCGGCGCCTTCGCGCCCGGGATGAGCACCGCGCCGATCACCAGGTCGGCGTCCAGGACGGCCTGCCCGAGGGCGTAGGCGCTGGAGGCCAGGGTGCGTACCTGCGTGCCGAAGACCCGGTCGGCCTCGCGCAGCTTGCGCACGTCGGTGTCGAGCAGCGTGACGTGGAAGCCCATGCCGACGGCGATCTGCGTGGCGTTCCAGCCGGAGACGCCGCCGCCGATCACGACCGCCTGCCCCGGCGCCACGCCGGGCACGCCGCCCGGCAGCACGCCGCGACCGCCCTGCGAGCGCATCAGGTGGTACGCGCCGACCTGCGGGGCGAGCCGGCCGGCGACCTCCGACATCGGGGCGAGCAGCGGCAGTTGCCGGTCGGCGGTCTCCACGGTCTCGTACGCGATGGCGGTGGTGCCGGACTCCAGCAGCGCGTCGGTGCACGGGCGGGAGGCGGCGAGGTGGAGGTAGGTGAAGAGCACCTGGTCCTTGCGGAGCCGGTGATACTCCTCCGCGATCGGCTCCTTGACCTTCAGCACCAGGTCGGCCGCGGCCCACACGTCGTCGGCGGTGGGCAGGATCTCCGCCCCGGCCGCGACGTACTCCTCGTCGGAGATGGAGGAGCCGAGGCCGGCGCCCCGCTCCACGACGACTTCGTGGCGGTGGCGGACCAGCTCGTGCACTCCGGCAGGTGTGATGGCCACCCGGAACTCGTTGTTCTTGATCTCGCGTGGGATTCCGACCTTCACGATGGATCACGGTCCTTGGGTGAGGGGATCTCGTCAGGCCCCGGTCGGGGTGTCCGCCGCGGCTTGGCCATTCTCAAATGAAGGCATCATCTTAGTCCAGCCTTTGAAACTGGCAGATTTCTGCGACGTGTCGATGGATTCACAGGTCGGCGGGGGCGGGGCGGGGTGCCGGGCCCGCCTTCGGGCTCTCCTCGGGCACGACCTCCCGGCCCTCCTCGGAGACGGTCTCCGCGGCGACCTCGACGGGCTCGGCGGCCGGCTCCCCTGCCGGCTCGCCGGCGGACGTCGCTTCCGCGTCCGGTACGGCTTCCGGGGCGGGCCCGGGGGCGCGCTCCCCGGCGCCGGCTTCGTCGCCCGCGCGCTCGTGCGCCGATACGGTCCCGGGCGCCGGCTCCGCGACCGGCTCCGGCTCCGGCTCCGGCTCCGTCCCAGGTTCCGCTACGGGCTCCGCGGCGGCTTCCGCTACGGGCTCCGCCACGGGGACGACGACCGGCCCCTCGGCCGGCTCCGGGACCCGCTCGGCCAGCCGCCCCGCCGCCCCCCGGTACAGCTCCGCCGCCTCCGGGTCGCCGGCGCCGTCCACGAGGTCCGCCAGCCTGAGCTGCACCGCCGCCCGCAGCGCGGTGTCGCCCGAGACCCGCGCCGCCTCCATCGCGCGGGTACACGTCCTCACCGCCTCCCGCGGATACCCCGCGTACATCTGCACCCGCGCCACCTCGCCCAGCGCCCGCGCCTGCCCGCCGACGTCCCCGAGCCGGCGGTGGGCCGCCGCCGACCCGCGCCACTCCCGCAGCGCCCAGCCCCAGGCCCCGGCGTACGTGTGCACCGCGCCCAGCCGCGCCCGCAGCCGGGCCTCGTCGGCCAGCTCGCCGCGCGTCTGCCGCAGCGCCAGCGCCCGTCCGAACCAGTCCGCCGCCCGGCCCCAGTCCCGTAGCTCCTGGTACGCCGCCCCGACCGACTCCAGCGCCCGCCCCACCGGCTGCGGATCCCGCGCCTCGCGCGCCGCCGCCAGCGCCCCCCGGTACCGCCCCAGCGCCTCGGCGGGCCGCTCCGCGCGCAGGTCCAGATCGCCGAGGTTGAGCAGCGCCGCCGCCTTCTCCCACACCAGCCCGCGCCGCTCGGCGACGCCCAGCACCAGCTCGTGCAGCCGGTACTGCTCGGGCGCGGCCTCCGCCTCGCCCCGGTGCGCCGCCAGCGCCCGCGACAGCGCGGCGACCAGCCGCCGCGCCAGCGTGTCCAGCTCCCCGTCGGCGACCGCCGCCCGGGCCGCCGCCAGCAGCGACGGCAGCCGGCTGCGCAGCCACGCCGCGGCGGCCTCCGGCGACGGGAAGCGCAGCGCCCGCGGCAGCCCCGCGAGCCGGGCGTGCACCGCCGAGCCGGGGGGCTCGGTGACGGCCCGGCAGGACTGCAGCAGGCGTACGTACCGCTCCAGCATCCGGGCCCGGGCGAGCAGCGCCTCCTCCGCGCCCACGCCGGACTCCAGCGCCTCGCGCAGCAGCGGCTGCAGGCAGCCGGGCACCTCGTACTGCGTGGGACCGGCCCCCTCCGGCTGCGGCGCCGGGCGCAGCAGTCCCTGGCCGGCGCAGTCCGCGAGCGTGCCGCGGGCCGCCGCGACGGTGCAGCCGGCGAGCGCGGCGGCGGAGTGGGCGTCGACGAGCCCGGCGGGCGCCAGCGGCAGCAGCCGCAGCAGCTGCACGACCGGCGGCGGCAGCGATTCGTATACGAGCCGGAACGCCCGCGCCAGCGCCTTCGGGCCGGACGGCCGCCCGGCGGAACCCTCGGTGCTGCCGCCCTTGCGGCGCAGTTCCCGTACGGCGTCCGCGACGCACGCCTGCGGGTGCCCGGCGAGCCAGCCGCCGGCCAGCACCAGCGCCGCGGGGTGGCCGGCGCACTGCTCGGCCAGCACGTGCGTGGCCTCCGGGTCGCAGGCGATCCGCGTCTCCCCCGCGTACGAGGCGATCAGCGCCAGCGCCGCCGCGGGCTCCAGCCCGCCGAGGGTGCACGGCCGTACGTCCGGGACGCCCTTCAGCGGGCCCTGGGCGACGGCCACGACGAGGCAGTCGCGCGACTCGGGGACCAGCTCCAGCAGCTGCTCGGGGGCGGTGACGTCGTCGAGGACGAGCAGCGCCGAGCGCTCGGCGAGCGCGGCGCGCAGATCGGCGGCGAGGCGCTCCGGGCCCGCGCCGGCGACCGGCGGCACCCCGAGGGCGTCGAGCAGGTCGCGTACGGCCCGCTCCAGCGGCACCGCCTCGCCGCCGGGGCCGGAGAGCCGCGCGGTGTGGACGCCGCCCGGGTAGTCGCCCGCGACGTCGCGGGCGAGCTCGGCGGCGAGCGCGCTGCGCCCGGAGCCCGGCCGCCCGGCGATGAGCAGCACCCGGCTGCGGGGGGCCGGGCGGCCCGCGAGGGTGTCAAGACCGGCGCGGGCGATGTCGGCGCGCAGCGCGTCGAGCTCGCGGGTTCTGCCGACGAACCGGTGGGAGGCGGCCTGTTCCGTCACGCCGGTGAGCGTAATTGACCCAGCGTGAAGGGCGGGTCACGTAACGGCACATGGCCGAACGCCGGAACGAAAATCACCGCATCGGATCAACCGCCCGGCGGCGGCCCCCCACCCGTCCCGCTCAGGGCGTGAACGGGCGGGCCGGCCAGGGGGCGTTCGCCGGGCGCAGCGCGTCGAGCCCGCCGTCCGCGCGGGCGGCCTGGAGCGCCAGCACGCCGAGCATCAGGCAGTTGTTGTGC
The DNA here is from genome assembly GCF_059570575.1 of Streptomyces sp. CNX435. NCBI lineage: Bacteria > Bacillati > Actinomycetota > Actinomycetes > Kitasatosporales > Streptomycetaceae > Streptomyces > Streptomyces sp. CNX435. The sequence continues at coordinate 65,219 of NZ_JCANTA010000028.1, forward strand.
AGGTCTCCGGCGAGCACGCCGCGCAGCACGTCCGCCACCGGTACGCGGTCGAGCGTGAGGTCCAGCTCCTCGCCCTCGGCGGCGAAGCGCTCGCCCTCGGCGTCGGTGACCCCGCGGGCGAGGAAGACGCGCACGGCCTCGTCGCAGCCGCCGGGGGTGGTGTAGACGTCGACGAGCACGCGCCAGTCGTCGGCCTTGACGTGCGCCTCCTCGTAGAGCTCGCGCTGGGCGGCGCTCAGAGGGTTCTCGCCGGGTACGTCGAGGAGGCCGGCGGGGATCTCCCAGAGCTTGTGCCGCACGGGGTGGCGGTACTGGTTGAGCACCAGCACGCGGTCCTCGTCGTCGAGGGCGAGGACCGCGACCGAGCCGGGGTGGACCTGGTAGTCGCGGCGGGCGACGGTGCCGTCCGGCATGACCACGTCGTCGGTGCGCACGGCGGTCTTGGCGCCGGTGAACGGCGTCTCGGAGGCGACGACCTCCCACTCGGCGGCCGTGTCCTTCAGCTGCTCGGGCATCACTTGCCCCCCTCGCGCACAGCGGCCACCGGCTCCTGCGCACCGGCGCGTGCGCCCTGCGAGCCGGCCGGCGGCCGGCCCGCTCCCTGCTGGCGCACACCCTCCGGTCCGGCGCCCTCCTGTCCGGCGCCCTCCTGTCGTGCGACGGCCGCTTTCACCAGGCCGGCGAACAGCGGATGCGGCCGCGTCGGCCGCGAGCGCAGCTCGGGGTGGGCCTGGGTGGAGACCAGGTACGGGTGCACCTCGCGCGGGTACTCCACGTACTCCACCAGCTTGTTGTCCGGGGAGGTGCCGGAGAAGGCGAGGCCGGCCTTCTTCTCCAGCTCGCCGCGGTAGGAGTTGTTGACCTCGTAGCGGTGCCGGTGGCGCTCCTCGACATAGGGCTGGTCCGCGTACGCCTCGCGCACCACCGAGCCCTCCGCCAGCTTCGCCGGGTAGAGGCCGAGCCGCATCGTGCCGCCCATGTCGCCCTCGCCCGCGACGATGTCGAGCTGCTCCTCCATGGTGGAGATCACCGGGTCGGTCGCGGCCCGGTCGAACTCCGTGGAGTTGGCGCCCGAGACGCCCGCGAGGTTCCGCGCCGCCTCGATGACGATGCAGTGCAGGCCGAGACAGATGCCGAGCAGCGGCACGCGGTTCTCGCGGGCGTACGTGATCGCGCCGATCTTGCCCTCCACGCCGCGCTCGCCGAAGCCGCCGGGGATGACGATGCCGTCCACGTCCGCGAGGTGCTTGCGGGCGCCCTGCGGCGTGCGGCAGTCGTCGGACGTGACCCATTTGATCTTGGCGCGGGCGTTGTTGGCGAAGCCGCCGGCGCGGATCGCCTCCGTGACCGACAGATAGGCGTCGGGCAGGTCGATGTACTTGCCGACGAGCGCGATCGTCACCTCGTGTGCCGGCTCGTGCACGCGCCGCAGCAGATCGTCCCACTCGGTCCAGTCCACGTCCCGGAACGGCAGGTCCAGCTTGCGGACGACGTACGCGTCGAGGCCCTCCGCGTGCAGCACCTTGGGGATGTCGTAGATCGACTTGGCGTCGATGGCGGCGACGACGGCGGCCTCGTCGACGTCGCACATGAGCGAGATCTTCCGCTTGATCGCCGCCGGCACCTCGCGGTCCGCACGCAGGACGATCGCGTCGGGCTGGATGCCGATGCTGCGCAGCGCGGCGACCGAGTGCTGCGTCGGCTTGGTCTTCAGCTCGCCGGACGGGCCGATGTACGGCAGCAGCGAGATGTGCACGACGAACACGTTGTCCCGGCCGACCTCGTGCCGCACCTGGCGGACGGCCTCCAGGAACGGCAGCGACTCGATGTCGCCCACGGTGCCGCCGACTTCCGTGATCACCACGTCCACGTCGTCGGACGCCATGCGCCGGATGCGGGACTTGATCTCGTTCGTGATGTGCGGGATCACCTGGACCGTGTCGCCCAGGTACTCGCCGCGGCGCTCCTTGGCGATCACGCTGGAGTAGACCTGGCCGGTGGTGACGTTCGCCGAGCCGTCGAGGTCGACGTCGAGGAAGCGCTCGTAGTGCCCGATGTCGAGGTCGGTCTCCGCGCCGTCGTTGGTGACGAATACCTCACCGTGCTGGAACGGGTTCATCGTGCCCGGATCGACGTTCAGGTACGGATCCAGCTTCTGCATCGTCACCCGCAGCCCGCGCGCCTTCAGCAGCGCGCCGAGGCTGGAGGCGGTGAGCCCCTTGCCGAGCGAGGAGGCGACGCCTCCCGTGACGAAGATGTGCTTTGTCGTCGTGGATGGCATGGCCAAGAGGGCTCCCGTGGTCGCTGATGAGGTGCGTCGCGGGGTGCCCCAGATCGAGGTGGGTCGCTCGGCGAGCGCCGCCGCCACATGCCCGGCCGGCCCTCCGCTCCACGGGCTACCAGGGTATCAGTGATCCCCTGGTCACCGCCCGCGGCCAACCGCTGTCCATCCGCCCGACCCGATCAGACCAGAGGGAATCCGCGACCGTGGGCGCACGCCCGCACGCGGAGGCTTTATTCTCTGCGGAACGCACTTCTACCTGGAGAGGCACGTGGCCGGGCGGATCGAGGACTACGCACTTCTGGGCGACATGCAGACGGCAGCGCTCGTCCGTCGCGACGGCACGGCCGACTGGCTCTGCCTGCCCCGGTTCGACTCCCATGCGGTGTTCGCCTCCCTACTCGGGACCGAGGAGCACGGCTTCTGGCGCCTCGGTCCCGCATACGCCCCCGAAGCCGGTCCGCCGCCCGCGACCCGGCGGCGCTACCGGGGCGACTCGCTGGTGCTGGAGTCCGAGTGGGACACCCCCCGCGGCACGGTCCGGCTGATCGACTTCATGCCGCCGCGTGACGGCGCCGCGCCGCAGCTGATCCGCATCGTGGAGGGCGTCACGGGCCGGGTGCCGATGCGCTCCGCGCTGCGGATGCGCTTCTCCTACGGACGTATCGTCCCGTGGGTTCACCAGACCGACGACGGCCGCACGGTCGGCGTCGCCGGGCCGGACTCGGTGTGGCTGGACGCCCCGGTGCCGACGTACGGCCGGGAGCTCACGACGTACTCGGACTTCACCGTCGGCCCCGGCGACCGGCTGGCGTTCACGATCAGCTGGCAGCCCTCGCACCGCGAGCCGCCGCAGCCCGCCGACCCCGAGGCGTCGCTCACCGCCACCGAGGACTTCTGGCAGGAGTGGACCGAGCACTGTACGTACCACGGCCCCTACCGGCACGCCGTGATCCGCTCGCTGATCACGCTCAAGGCACTGACGTACGAGCCGACCGGCGGCATCGTCGCCGCGCCCACCACCTCGCTGCCCGAGGACATCGGCGGCGTACGCAACTGGGACTACCGGTTCACATGGCTGCGTGACGCCGCCATCACGCTGTCGTCCCTGCTGCGCACCGGATACCACGAAGAGGCGCGCGCCTGGCGCGAGTGGCTGCTGCGCGCCGTCGCGGGCGACCCGGAGAACCTGCAGATCATGTACGGCATCGCCGGCGAGCGCGAGCTGGGCGAGTCGGAGCTGGAGTGGCTCCCGGGGTACGAGGAGTCCCGCCCGGTGCGCGCCGGCAACGGCGCGGCGGGGCAGCTCCAGCTCGACGTCTACGGCGAGGTCGTCGAGGCGCTCCATCTCGCGCACATGACGGGACTCTCCCGCAACGACTACGCGTCGCTGCTGCAGCTGAAGATGATCCGCTGGGTCGAGGAGAACTGGGACCGCCCCGACGAGGGGCTGTGGGAGGTGCGCGGCCCGCGCCGGCACTTCGTGCACTCCAAGGTGATGACCTGGGTCGCCGTCGACCGCACGATCAAGCTCATCGAGTCGGGCGAGGCGGACGGCCCGCTGGAGCGCTGGCAGCGGCTGCGCGACGACATCCACCGCGACGTGTGCGAGAAGGGCTACGACCGGCAGCGCAACACCTTCACGCAGTCCTACGGCTCGCAGGAGCTGGACGCCTCGCTGCTGCTCATCCCGCAGGTCGGCTTCCTGCCGCCGGACGACAAGCGCGTCATCGGCACCATCGAGGCCATCCAGCGCGAGCTGGGCACCCCCGACGGCTTCATCCGCCGCTACCCGACCTCGGGCGACGAGACCGGCAGCGACGGGCTGCCGGGCGACGAAGGGGCGTTCCTCGCCTGCTCGTTCTGGATGGCGGACGACCTGGCGATGATCGGCCGGGTGCAGGAGGCGCGGCACCTCTTCGAGAAGCTGCTGGCGCTGCGGAACGACCTGGGGCTGCTCGCGGAGGAGTGGGACCCGCGGCTGCAGCGCCAAGTGGGGAACTTCCCGCAGGCGTTCAGCCACGTGCCGCTGATCGACACGGCGCTGCGGCTGAGCGCGTCGGGGGCGTACGGGTAGCGCTCCGCGCGGGGCGGCGGGGAGGGGCTCCAGCGGCTCGCGCTCCGGGCCGCGGCGGTGCTCCTCCGGCGGCAGGTGCTCCGGTTCACGGCGGTGCTCCTCCGCGCCCGGCGGCCTCCGGCCGTCCGGCGGCGAGTTCGCACCCGGACGCCGGCGACCCCGCGGCCGGCCGCACGTGGCAGTCGGCGCTCGCTTCGCCCGCCCGGCGACCGACGCGCTCCGCGCGGGGCGGCGAGAGTGAGTTCCAGCGGCAGACGCTCGGGTCGGGACACAGCCACACGGCATGCCGCGTCCGGCGGCGACCCCGCGGCCGGCCGCGCGTGTCGGTCGCCTCCCGCCCCGGTCCGCTCGGCCACCGGTACGCCCAGCGGGGCGGTGGGAGGTCCGGCGGAAGGCGCTCCGGGCCGCGACGGCGCCGCCGCACGGCGGCCCTCGGCCGTCGGCGGCGAGCCCGACTCAGGCACCGCGACCAGCCGCGCCTGCCGGCCCCGCTCCCCCGCCGCCCGCCGATCTCCAGCCCTCCCACGGCGACTTCGCACCGCCACCCGAACAACCCCCGACGACCCGCACCCGTCGTCCCCGACCGCCCGGCCGCAGGCCGTTACGTGTACGTCATCAGCTCGTCGTAGATCGACAGGACCTGGGTGACGGTGTCGTCCTCCGTCGGCCAGGTGCCCGCCTGGGCACGGCCCGCGGCGGAGAGGCCCGCGCGGCGGGCCGGGTCGTGCAGCAGGGCCGTGACCGCGTCGGCGAGCGCGCGGGTGTCCCCGTACGGCACGAGTTCCGCCGCGTCGCCGACGAGTTCGGGGACGCCGCCGACCGCCGTGGCCACCAGCGGGGCGCCCGCGTGCAGCGCCTCCTGGGCCAGCACCGGGCGCGCCTCCCACGGGCTGGAGAGCACCGCGACGTCCGCGGCGGCCAGCATCCGGGGCAGGTCGTCCCGGCGGCCCAGGAGCCGTACGGGCAGCTTCTCGGCGTCGATACGGCGCTGGAGCCGGCCGCGCGCCGGGCCCTCGCCGGCGATGGCGAGCAGCGGCTGCTCCGGCAGCGCCCGCCAGATGCGGGCGGCGTCGAGCAGCGGGTCGAACGCGCCGTACGCGGCGAGCGGAGCGGCCGTGACGACCAGGGGCCGGTCCAGGGTGCCGAGTTCGGCGCGCACCTGCCGGCGGCGCAGGGCGGCGCCGTCCCCGCCGCCGTGCGGCTGCCGGGGCGCGGGGACGGCGATCGGCGCGAGCCGGGCGTCGCGGGCGCCGCGGCGGCGGGCGCCGTCGACGAGGTCGGTGGTGGCGCCGAGGACGACGCGGGCCGACCGGGACACCCGTCGTTCGAGGAGCGGCAGCACCCGGCCCCGTACCCCTGCGGGGGTGTTCTTCGTGTGCCAGGTGACCACCAGCGGCCTGCGCTGGCCGAGGATCGTCGAGCACGCCATCAGCCCGCACTGCAGGCCGTGCGCGTGGACGAGGTCCGCACCGGCGCACGCCGCGCGCAGGACGGTCGCCGTGCACAGCGGCGCGGTGGCCGGCCCGCCGCGCCCGGGCAGCCGGGCGACGTGGGCGCCGGCCGCGGCGAAGCCGTAGCGCTCGGCGGCGTCGGGGGTGGCGACCACCGTGACCCGAATGCCCCGGGCCACCAACCCGGCCGCCAGCGAGCGCACATGGACGCCGCTGCCGGCCTCGCCACGGCCGACGAGCTGCACGGCGTGCAGCGCGGTGGGGCCGTGGGGCGGTGCGGGGGTGCTGCTCACTGGGCCGGAACTCCTGTCCGTGGCGTCGCAGGGCCAGCCCAGGATGCCACCTACAAGCAGCCACCGGACCCGGCTCGGCGCCGTCAACCGCTCTGTACGGGCGTACAGGTCAGACATGCACCACCCTTCCGGGCGATGTCCCGCACGCCCGTCGCGCGCCGGGGAGGCGCGTGGACGGGGCCGACGGGGCGGACGGGGCAGTGCACTCCGCCCGATCACTTCGGTAGACGCACCGGGTACGGACCGGGTTGCCCTGGGCACCCGCACGGCCCACCCGGGCCCACCGCCCCGGGGCGCCGCCCCGCACACACCGCCCCCGGCTGGCGGCTGCCCGGCTCCGGGCTACTCGGCTCCGGCGCGGGCCGCCGCGAGCAGCTCCTCCGCGTGCGCACGGGCCGTCTCGGAGTCCTCCTGGCCCGCCAGCATGCGGGACAGCTCCCGCACCCGCGCCTCGCCGTCCAGCACGGTGACGCCGCTGCGAGTGACCGCGCCGTCGCTGGTCTTCTCCACCAGCAACTGGCGGTCGGCGAAGGCCGCGACCTGCGGCAGGTGGGTCACCACGACGACCTGGGCGCCGCGCGCCAGCCGGGCGAGCCGGCGGCCCACCTCGACGGCGGCCTTGCCGCCCACGCCCGCGTCGACCTCGTCGAAGAGGTACGTCGGCACCGGGTCGGAGCCGGCGAAGACCACCTCGACCGCCAGCATCACGCGCGACAGCTCGCCGCCCGAGGCGCCCTTGGCGATCGGCCGCGGCGGGGCGCCGGGGTGCGGGGCGAGCAGCAGCTCGGCCTCGTCGACGCCCGTGGGGCCGTACGCGACGTGGCGGCCGTCGATCTCCAGCCCGTCGGCGCTCTCCGCGACCTCCGTACGGCGCAGGTCGACCGTGACCCGCGCGTGCGGCATCGCCAGCTCGGTCAGCTCGTCGGTGACGGCGGTGCCGAACCGTTCCGCCGCCTCGCCGCGCGCCTCGGTCAGCGCCCGCGCGAGATGCGCCAGCTCGCCGCGGAGCGCGTCGCGCTCGGCGGTCAGCTCCTCGATGCGCTCGTCGTCGCCGTCCAGCTCGGCGAGCCGGGCGGCGCCCGCCTCGGCCCACTCGATGACGGCGGCGACGCTGCCGTCGCCGGCCGCTCCCCCGCCGCCGGCCGCTCCCCCGCCGCCGGTAGCGGAGGCGTGCTCGTGGCCGTACTTGCGGGTGAGGTGGGTGAGCACGGAGCGGCGCTCCTCCACCGCGGCGAGCCGCAGCGGGTCGGCGTCGATGCCGTCGCCGTACGCCGCCAGCTCCTGCGCCACGTCGCCGAGGAGGATGCCGACCTCGGTGAGCCGGTCGGCGAGCCCGGCCAGCGCCGGGTCGTGGGCCCGTACGGCCGCCAGGGCGCGCTGTGCGCCCGCGACGAGCGTGCCGGCGTCGACGGCCTCGGGGTCGGCCGGATCGCCCGCGAGCGCGGCGTGTGCGGCGGCGGATGCGGCGGCCAGCGCCTCGGCGTGGCCGAGCCGCTCGGCCTCCGCGGCCAGCTCGACGTCCTCGCCGGCCCGCGGCTCCGCCGCGGAGACCTCCTCAAGGCCGAACCGCAGCAGATCCGCCTCCTGCAGCCGCTCGCGCGCCCGGGTGGTGATCTCGGCCAGCTCGGCGCTGACGGCGCGCAGCCTGCGGTACGCCGCCGAGTACGTGGCGAGCGGCGCGGCGACCGCGTCGCCCGCGTACCGGTCGAGCGCCTGCCGCTGCCGGGCCGGCTTGAGCAGCCCCTGCTGGTCGGTCTGCCCGTGCACCGCGACCAGGTCCTCGGCCAGCTCGCCGAGGAGCCCGACGGGGACGCCGCGCCCGCCGAGGTGCGCCCGGGAGCGGCCTTCGGCCGACACCGTACGGCTGATGAGCAGGGCGCCGTCGTCCAGCTCCGCGCCCGCGTCCTCGGCGCGCACCGCGGCGGGCGAGCCGTCGGGCACGGCGACCCGGCCCTCCACCACCGCGGACCTGGCGCCGATGCGTACGAGCGCGGCGTCCGCGCGCCCTCCTAGCAGCAGCCCGAGGCTGGTGACGACCATGGTCTTGCCGGCGCCGGTCTCGCCCGTCACGGCCGTGAAGCCGGGCGACAGCTCGACGACCGCGTCGTCGATGACGCCCAGGGACTGGATCCGCATCTCCTCCAACACGGTACGACCATACGAGGTTGCGGCACCGCGTCGCGAGGGGCTTCGTGATCAGCGGTCCGGCCGGGGGCACGGGCGGCCGGTGGCACCGGGCCGCGGCGCCGGGTGCGGGGACCGTGCGTGGGACGGGCCGCGCGTCAGTGCGGCGCGCCCCGCCAGCCCGCCACGGGCAGGGCGAACTTCGCCACCAGCCGGTCGGTGAACGAGGCGTGGTGCAGCCGCGCCAGCCGCACCGGCACCGCGCCCCGGCGCACCTCGACGCGCGCGCCGGCCGCCAGGTCGACGGTGCGGCGGCCGTCGCACCACAGCACGCCGCGCTGGCCCGTCGGCTGCACCTCCACCGCCAGGATCGAGTCCGGGGAGGTGACCAGCGGCTTGGCGAACAGCGCGTGCGCGCTGATCGGCACCATCAGCAGCGCCTCGACCTCGGGCCAGACGACGGGCCCGCCGGCCGAGAAGGCGTACGCGGTCGAGCCGGTCGGCGTCGCGCAGACGACGCCGTCGCAGCCGAAGCGGGAGACGGGCCGGCCGTCGACCTCGGTGACGACCTCCAGCATGCGCTCGCGCGCGGCCTTCTCGACGGACGCCTCGTTGAGCGCCCAGTCGGCGTGCACGGTATGGCCCTCGTTGCGTACCAGGACGTCGAGCGTCATCCGCTCCTCGACCTCGTACTCCTTCGTCACCACCCGGTCCACGACCTTGTCGAGGTCGTCCCGCTCGGCCTCGGCGAGGAAGCCGACGCGGCCGAGGTTGACGCCGAGCATCGGCACGCCGGACCTGCGGGCGAACGCGGCGCCGCGCAGCAGCGTGCCGTCGCCGCCCAGCACGATCAGCAGCTCGCAGTCGTCGATCACCCCGGGACCCGGCTCCACCAGTTCCGCCTCCGGCGGCAGCGGCAGGTCGGCCGCCTCGTCGGCGAGCACGCGCACGCCGACGCCGGAGCGCAGCAGCCCGCGGACGACCAGCTCGGCGCTGCGGATCGCCGCCGGCCGGCCGGTGTGGGCGAGCAGGAACACGGTACGGTCTGTCATCGGGGCCCCTCCGCCACGGCTCGCTCGACGTCCGCCGGGTCCAGCGCGGGCGCCCCGGCGCGCAGCCACAGAAAATACTCGACGTTCCCCTTCGGTCCGGGCAACGGGCTCGCCGTCACGCCGAGCACGCCGAGCCCGAGCGCCGCCCCCTGCCCCGCGACCCCGCGGACGGCCTCGGCGCGCAGCCCCGCGCCGCGGACCACGCCACCGCTGCCGAGGCGCTCCTTGCCGACCTCGAACTGCGGCTTGACCATGAGCACGAGATCCGCGTCGGGCGTGGCGCAGCACACCAGCGCGGGCAGCACGAGCCCGAGCGGAATGAACGACAGGTCGCCGACGACGAGTTCGGCAAGCTCCCCGTCCAGGTGGGCGGGCGTCAGCTCGCGGACGTTCGTACGGTCCCGGACGGTGACCCGCTCGTCGCTCTGCAGCTTCCAGGCGAGCTGTCCGTAGCCGACGTCCACGGCGACGACGTGCGCGGCGCCGGCGCGCAGCAGCACGTCGGTGAAGCCGCCGGTGGAGGCGCCGGCGTCCAGGGCGCGCCGGCCGGCGACGCGCAGCCCGCGGGGCTCGAACGCCGCGAGGGCGCCGGCGAGCTTGTGGCCGCCGCGGGAGGCGTAGTCGGGGTCGGCGTCGTCGGGGACGACGACGACGGCGGCGGACGTCTCGACCTGGGTGGCGGGCTTGCTGGCGACCATGCCGCCGACGGTGACGCGGCCGGCGGCGATGAGGCGCCCGGCGTGCTCACGGGACCGGGCCAGCTCGCGGCTCACCAGCTCGGCGTCGAGCCGGCGCCGCCGGCCACCGCTCACGGGTTCCCCGGCCGGTACGGGTGCGCGCCGGGGCGGGGCGGCGCCGGCGCGCCGGGGCGGGGCGAGGCGGGGCCGTACGGCGCGGGGGACGGCGCGGGCGCGGGCGGCGCGGGGCGGGTGTGGCCCTGGCCGTACGGCGTGGGGCCGGGGCTCGCGGGCGCGGGGCGCCCGGGCGCCTGCGCGGGCGTGGACGGGCCGGGGCGGGCATGGCCCTGGCCCTGGCCCTGGCCCTGGCCCTGGCCGTACGGCGGGCGCGCGGGGCCCGCGGGCGTATGTACGGGCGCGGGGTTCGCGGGAGCCGGTGGGGGCGGGCCCTGGGTGCGGTCCAGCTCCTCCAGCGCCTCGCGCATCCGGCCGTGGGCGTCCTCGTAGACCTCCAGGTGGCTACCGGTCGGCAGCTCGTCGGCGTCGGCGAGGCGGTCGAGCGCGGCGTCGACGTCGGCGTTGCCGGTGGGCGTGCGCGCGACGCCGAGCGGCACGGGCCCGGCCTCGGCCGGCTCGGGCTCCTGGACGGCCGCCGACGCTGATTCCGGTTCCGGTTGCGGTGCCGGTGCGGATTCCGCTTCCGTACGCGCGAACGCCGCGGCCCCGCCGGCGGCCTCCGCTACGCCCCCGCCCCCCGGCCCCGCCGCGCCCCCCGCGCCCGGCTCCGGCCACCGCGGCGCCGTCCGCCCGGCGTCGGGCGGCTCGGCCGCGGTCTCGGGCTCCGCTGCGGGCATCGGCGTCGGCTCGCTCATGCCACGAACGGTACCCCGAACCGCCGCCCCGGCCCCGCTCAGACCCGGCCGGCCGCCGCCGCCCGCGCCTTGCGCGCCGCCGGGACGACCAGCGGCGTACCGGTCTCCGGGTCGGCTATCACCTGGCACTTGAGGCCGAAGACGCGCTCGACCAACTCGGCGTCCACGATGTCGTTCGGATGCCCTTCCGCGACGATCCGCCCGTCGCGCATGGCGATGAGGTGCGTGGCGTAGCGCGCCGCGTGGTTGAGGTCGTGCAGCACGGCCACCAGCGTGCGCCCCTGTGTCTCGTGGAGTTCGGCGCAGAGGTCGAGGACCTCGATCTGGTGCTGGATGTCGAGGTACGTCGTCGGCTCGTCGAGCAGCAGCAGCGGCGTCTGCTGCGCCAGCGCCATCGCGATCCACACCCGCTGCCGCTGCCCGCCGGACAGTTCGTCGACATAACGATCCGCCAGTTCCCCGATCCCGGTGGCGGCCATCGACTCCTGGACCACCCGTTCGTCCTCCCGCGACCACTGCCGCAGCAGCCCCTGGTGCGGGTAGCGCCCGCGGGCGACGAGGTCGCCGACCGTGATGCCGTCGGGGGCCACGGACGACTGCGGCAGCAGCCCGAGTATCCGCGCCACCTTCCGCGCCGGCAGCGTGCCGATCACGTCGCCGTCCAGCAGCACCGCGCCGGCGCTCGGCTTCAGCATCCGCGCCAGCGCGCGCAGCAGCGTCGACTTGCCGCAGGCGTTGGGCCCGACGACGACGGTGAACGAGGAGTCGGGCACCGCCACCGACAGCTTCTCGGCGACGACCCTGCTGTCGTACCCGAGGGTGACGTCCTCGGCGGCGAGACGGCTCACTGCGGGGCTCCTGTTCGGCGTTCGGTCTTTCATATCCGGCCCGCCCGGCGCTCCGCGGCCAGCAGCCAGAGGAGGTAGACGCCGCCGAGCACTCCGGTGACGACGCCGACGGGCACCTGGTCGGCGCCGAAGGCGCGCTGCGCCCCCCAGTCGGCGACGATCAGCAGCGTGGCGCCCATGAGCGCGGCGGGCGCCAGGTTGGGGCCGGGCGAGCGGGTCAGCCGGCGGGCGAGCTGCGGGGCGGTGAGGGCGACGAAGGCGACGGGCCCCGCGGCGGCGGTGGCGGCGGCGGTGAGCAGCACGGCGGCCAGCAGCGCCACGAGCCGTACCCGCTCGACGGGAATGCCCAGCGCGTACGCCGTGTCGTCGCCCATCTCCATCATCCGCAGCGGCCGGCCGCACGCCAGGACCAACGGCACCAGCACCCCGCAGACCGCGACCAGCGGCCACACGTGCGTCCAGTCGCGACCGCCGAGCGAGCCGGTGATCCACAGGGTGGCACGGGCGGCGTCGACCAGGTCGGCCTTGGTGAGGAGGTAGTTGATGACGCCCGTGAGGATGGCGGCGGCGCCGATGCCGACGAGGACGAGCCGGTAGCCGGACACGCCCCGCCGCCACGCGAGCAGGTAGATCGCCGCCCCGGTGGCGAGCCCGCCGGCCACGGCGCCGGTCGCGACCGCCTCCGAGCTGCCCTTGAACAGCACGATGACCACGAGCGCGCCGACCGCGGAGCCGTGCGAGACGCCCAGCACGTCCGGACTGCCCAGCGGGTTGCGGGAGATGGCCTGGAACACCGCCCCCGCCAGCCCCAGCGCCGCACCGACGAGCAGCCCCACCAGCACCCGCGGCAGCCGCAGCTCGCGGACGACGAACTCCTGCCCGGGATCGCCGCCGCCGAGCAGCGTGCGCACCACGTCGCCGAAGGAGATGGGGAAGTCGCCGGTGCCGACGAGGACCACGGCGGCGGCCAGCGCGGCGGCGGTGAGCAGCAGGCAGACGAGCAGGGCGCGCAGGTCGAGGCGTACCGACAGATCGCCCTTCGTGCCGCGTACGTTGAGCGTTCTCACAGCTGCGCCATCCTCCGGCGTCGTACGAGATGGATGAACACCGGCCCGCCGAGGATCACGGTGACGATCCCGACCTGCACCTCCGCGGGCCGGGCCAGCACCCGGCCGAGCACGTCGGCGCCGAGCAGCAGCACGGGCGCGAGCACGGCCGCGTACGGCAGGATCCAGCGGTTGTCGGGCCCGGTCACGGCGCGCACCATGTGCGGGATCATCAGGCCGACGAAGACGATGGGCCCGCAGGCCGCGGTCGCGGCGCCGCACAGCAGCGTGACGGCGAGCATGGCGAGCAGCCGGGTGCGGGTGAGGTTCGCGCCGAGGGCGCGGGCGGTGTCGTCGCCCATGGCCATGGCGTTCAGCGGGCGGGCGAGCAGCAGCGCGAGGACGATGCCGACGGCGAGGAACGGGAGCACCTGCCGGATGGTGGTGGTGTCGGCGGAGGCGAGCGAACCGGTGGTCCAGAAACGCATTTTGTCCAGCGCCGCGGTGTCCGTCAGCTCGACGGCGCGCACGTAGCCGAAGAGCGCGGCGGTGGCGGCGGTGCCGGCGAGCGCGAGGCGCACGGGCGTGGCGCTGCGGCTGCCGCCGAGGGCGTAGACGAGTACGGAGACGGCGGCGGCGCCGGCGAACGCGAACCAGACGTAGCCCGCGACGGAGGTGACGCCGAAGAAGCTGATGGCGCTGACGACGGCGGCGGAGGCACCGGCGTTGATGCCGAGCAGCCCGGGCTCGGCGAGGGGGTTGCGGGTGAGGGCCTGCATCACGGCGCCGGAGAGGCCGAGCGCGGCGCCGGCGAGGAGGCCGAGGACGGTGCGCGGGACGCGCATGTCGCGGATGACGACGTCGGTGTCGGTGCCGGTGTAGTCGAAGAGGCCGTGCCAGACCTGGTCCAGGGGGATGGCCTTGGCGCCGACGGCGATGCTCGCCACGCAGACGAGCAGCAGCGCGGCGCAGGAGGCGAGCAGACCGGCGGCGCGCGGGGAGAACCACCGGCGGCGCGGCGCGGCGTCCTTGGGCCCGGGGTCCGTACGGGGAACAGCGTCGACCAACACGCAGTTAGGTTAGCCTACCCTGATCGATCGTTGGAGTGGGCGGAACCTCGCTGACGGTGCTTTCCTGCTGTTTTCCCACGGAGTTTCCTTTGGCGGCGGGCTCTTTCGCATCGACTGGTTTCGACGCATCGGTTCGCATCGCGGTGGCCACCAGGGCTGCGGCGGCGAGCGCAATCATGGCTGCGACGAAGGCGATGAGGTGCAGTCCGTCGGTGTGGGCCTGCTCGGCGGTTCTGCCGTCGGTGCTCGACATCTCGGACGCGAGCAACGCCCCGAAGAGGGCGATACCGAAGGTCGTTCCGGTTTGCCGGATCGCGGCGATGGTGGAGCTGGCGCTGCCGGTGCGCTGTTGTTGCACGGCGGCCATGGCCGCCGTGTTCGATGCGGGCATCAGGAGTCCGTAGCCGGCGTTCATCAGAATGAGCGCCGTGACGGTTCGCGCGTAGCCGGTGTCGGGACCGATCGCAAGGAGGGTGGCAAGACCGGTGGCCGCGAGCAGCAACCCAGCAGTCATCGGCAGTCGGGGCCCAATCCTGGCGACCAGGTGCCCGGTCAGCGGAGGCACCGTAACGGCGACCACCGCGGCGGGCATCAGCATCAACCCGACGGTGGCCGCGCTGTGATGCTGCGCCTGTTGCAGGTACGCCGGGAGGAAGACGCCCAGCGCGAACACGGTGAACGCGAGGAGGAACGACCCGGCGTTCGGGACGGTGAAGCGTGGGTCGGCGAACCAGCGCACCGGCAGCATCGGTTGCGGGTGCCGCAGTTCGACGATCAGGAAGGCAGCCAGAGCGATCACGGCGACCCCGAGTGCGATCAAGGTCGTCGGTGTGAGCCAGCCGTGCTCAGCCACATGCGGACCAGCGGTCCAGGATGCGGCCACAGCCGGTACACGTTGCGGATCACGCATGGTCTCCGCTGCTGGGCGTGCCACAGCCGGGCGTACAGCCCGCGGCGGGAGACGAGGTCGTGGTGGGCTCCGGCGTCGACCTGGCGGCCTTCGTCGAGGACGAGAATCTGGTCGGCGCCGGTGATGGTGTGCAGTCGATGGGCGATCACGACCACGGTCTTGCCCGCGACGAGTTCGGCGAGTGCGTCTTGAACGGCCGCTTCGTTGTCGGGATCGAGCGCTGCGGTGGCCTCGTCCAAGATGACGATGGGAGCGTCGGAAAGAATCGCTCGCGCGATCGTCAGGCGCTGCCGCTCACCACCGGAGAGCCCGCCCTTGCCGACGCCGAGCACCGTGTCGTAGCCGTCCGGCAACCGCTGGATCACGTGATGGAGTTGGGCCGCCTTGGCCGCCTGCCGAACCTCGTGGTCGGCTGCCTCAGGGCGGCCGATCCGGATGTTCTCGGTCACCGTGTCGCGCAGCAGCATCACGTCCTGGAACACCAGCGACACCGACGACAGCAGAGTCTCCGACGCCATGTCGCGGACGTCGACGCCACCGATCCGGATCGCGCCGCTGGTGACGTCGTAGAACCGCGGCAACAGGCCGGCCAGGGTGGACTTTCCGGCGCCGGACGGGCCGACGAGGGCGGTGACAGTGCCCGGCTCGCATCTCGCGGTGATGTCCTCGACCGCGTTGGACACCCCGTCATACGAGAAGGACACCCGGTCGATCTCGATCCGGTGACCGTCCGGCTGTCGTGGCTCCCGCGGTTCGGGAAGGGGGTCGAGGGACAGCAGGCTGTCGATATGGCCGGCCGCCATGCGCGCTGTCCGCAGGCCGTGGGCGCCGCGGAACACCGGGCCGATCGAGCTCGGGAGCCCGACGCCCACGACGAGGAACGGCAACAGGTCCGTGACGGTGAGCCAGCCCGCGCTCACGAAGGCCAGGCCGGCGGCCATGACCACGCCCAGAATCGTCATCTCCGAACCCAGCACATGGCTCACGGCCGAACTGGTCCGGTTCTGGGTCACGAACGCGCGGTACGCGTCGCTGTGCTCGTCCATGGCCTCGTTGAACCGGCCCAACACCCGCCGCTCGGTGCCCCCGAAGGTCTTGACGACGCTGATCCCGTCGACGTACTCCTGGCTGGCTGCGCTGATCCGCTCCTCAGCGGCGATCAGACGGTTGATGTGGGCCGGCGATGAACGCATTCCGGCCCGGTAGTTGAGCAGCCCGAGCCCGGGGACCGTGACGATGATCAGCGCCATGCGCCAGTCCACCGACACCAGGTAGCCGACCGCCACCATCAGCGTGGTCGTCGCGCCCACCATGCCACCCAGCGCGTGGGCGAACAGTTCGTGCATCGCGCCCAGGTCTTCGCTCATCGCCTTGCGAACCCGGCCCGAGCCCGCGGAGCGGAACCAGCCAAGAGGCACCGTTCCCAGCCGCCGCACGATCCGCACCCGCAGGTGGTGCAACATCTCCGCATCGGCGGTGTGCCCCACGTGTGCAGCCAACCCGAGCAGGACCAGCCGCACCAAGGCGCCCACCGCACCGATGCCGGCCCACACCCACGCCGATGTCGCCGTGCTCGCGATATCCGGAGCTGCCAGCACGGTACGCGCGATCTCCGCGACTGCCAGGAAGGGCACGAACCCTGCTGCTTCGGCCACGGCCGACATCGCCGCACCGACGATCAGGCGGGTACGGATCGGGCGCAGCATGCGGGCTGCGGCACCGAGCCCGATCAGTCGAGGAGTGTCGATACCGGCGGGCTCCGCCGGTGGCTTGTCGGATGACCCGCGCGGTGCGGCGTCTGTGGCTGTCATATGCGGTCAGCGGTCCTCGCCATCTCGTTGCTCAGGTTAGGCTGACCTAAATTCTGAATCTTGAAGCCGACTTGATGTCAAAGGACGCCTGTGAGTGATGAAGGAGTACGCATCGGCGAGGCAGCCGCGCTGTACGGGCTGGCGCCCTCCACCCTGCGATGGTGGGAGAAGCAGGGCGTACTCGGCAGCCCCGCCCGCCGTGGACAGCAACGGCTCTACCGCGAGCAGGATCTTCGCCGCATCGGGCTCGCGTACCTGTGCCACGTCACCGGCAAGATGCCACTGGACCGCGCAGCCACCGCCGCGTCTGACAAGTCCGACACCACAGCGTGGCAACGCACCATTGCGGAACAAGTCGAGCTTGTCGAGCGGCAACTGGAACAGATGGAAGCTGCGCGCGACTACCTTCAAGCTCTCCTGCGGTGCGACCACGCCGATCCGGTGCAATGCCCCAGCCTCGACGTCGAGCTCAACCTCCGAACGCCACGAGGACGCCTTCCGCACCGGAATCTCACCGACGCTGCCCGCGCGGCCCGTGACAGCCGCCACCGGCGGCGCGACGCCACCGCGGACCGTGACGAAACTCCGATAGTTGAAAATGAAAGTGACGAAAACGTGCCAACCGCAGGTCACCCATGCCGCGCCTGCGGACAGCCGGTCACTCAGGCGCCACGCGGTCGTCCCCGCCTGTACTGCTCACACGCCTGCCAGCAACGCGCCTACCGCACTCGCCGTCGACACGCGTAGCGACTCGCTCTGGAGCACCGGCCCAGCAACAAGATCAAACAAAACCCGGGCAGGTTGACTCGGGGAACTCACAGGCCGAGGCGGGCCAGCGCCTTCCCCGCGTCGAGGCCGCAGGAGCCCTCGCCCGCGTACGTCCACGCCGCCGCGCACAACGCCCGCAGCCCGTCCAGCGGTTGCCCCTCGCCGTCCAGCCACGGCTGCGGATCCGTGCCGCGTACGGAGGCGGTCCAGCCGCCGCACCGCGCCGCGACCCCCTCGCCCGCGCCCGTCACCGCCACCTCCGGCTGGCCGGCCGACAGCCCGCGCAGGTCCGCCGCCACATACGCCGGCCGGTGCCGCGGTGCCGCCGCCACCAGCTCCGCGGCGCGGGTGATGCCGGTCAGCACCAGCAGCGCGTCGACGCCGCCGTTGTACGCGCCCTCGATGTCGGTGTCGAGCCGGTCGCCGACGACCAGCGGCCGTCGCGCCCCGGTCCTGATGATCGTCTCGCGGTGCATCGGCGGCTGCGGCTTCCCCGCCACCCGCGGCTCGGCGCCGGTGACCAGGCGCACCACCGCCAGCGCCGCGCCGTTGCCGGGGGCGAGGCCGCGGGGGGTCGGGATCGTCAGGTCCGCGTTCGACGCGAACCACGGCACGCCGCGCTGCACCGCGACCGCCGCCTCGTCCAGCCGCCCCCACGCCATCCCCGGCCCCCCGTACCCCTGCACCACGGCCGCCGGGTCGTCGTCCGCCGACTTCACGATCACGAGCCCGCGCTCACGCAGCGGCCCGTCCAGCCCCTCCCCGCCGACCGCCAGCACCCGTGCCCCCGGCGGCACCTGCTCGGCCACCAGCCGCGCCACGGCCTGCGCCGAGGTGATCACGTCCGCCGGTTCCGCCGGCACGCCCATCGCGGTCAGCCGCTCGGCGACGACGGCCGGGGTGCGGGAGGCGTTGTTCGTCACGTACGCCAGCCGCATGCCGGCGGACCGCGCCGCGTCCAGCGCGCCGACGGCGTGCTCGACGGCCACGCCGCCGATGTAGACCACGCCGTCGAGGTCCAGCAGCGCCGTGTCGTACGCCGCGCACAGCGGCTCCGCGCAGGCGTCGGGGCGGGTCCTGACGGGCTGGCTGGTCACGACGGCGGCTCCTCGGGCGGCGCGATACCTACGGGCCCTATCGTCGCGCACCGCCGGCGGCGCATACGATCCGGTCCATGCAGCGTTCACCCGGCCTTGAGATCCACGCCTTCCGCGGGTTGCGCTACGCGCCGTCCCGGGTGCGCAGCCTCGCCGCAGTCACCTCCCCGCCGTACGACGTCGTCGTCCGGCCCGACGGACTGCACCACCTGGAGACCGCAGACCCGTACAACATCGTCCGCCTCATCCTCCCCCGGGCCGGCGACCCCGCCGCCCGCCACCGCCTCGCCGCCGACACCCTGCGTCGGTGGCGCGCGGAGGGTGTCCTCGTACCGGACCCGCGGCCCGCGCTCTACGTGTACGAGCAGCGCAGGGGCGAGCTGCTGCAGCGGGGCGTCATCGGGCTGCTGGCGCTGAGCGAGCCGGCGGAGGGCGTCGTCCTGCCGCACGAGGACGTGATGGAGGAGATCGTCGCCGACCGCGCGGGCCTGATGCGCGAGACCGCCGCCAACCCCGAGCCCCTGCTGCTGTCGTACCGCAGCGACGGCGCGGCCACCGGCACGACCGCCGTCCTCGTCGAACGCACGACAGCGCGCACACCGCTGCTGGCGATGACGACGGAGGACGGCTTCGCGCACCGGCTGTGGGCGGTGACGGACACGGACGAGATCGCGGCCGTACGCGCGGACCTGGCGCGGCAGCGTGCGCTCATCGCGGACGGGCACCACCGCTGGGCGACGTATCTGCGGCTGCGCGCCGAGGAACCGGCGCCGCCGGGCACGCCGGGGCCCTGGGACTACGGCCTCGTCCTGCTGGTCGACACAGCCCGCCACCCGCTCGTCGTCCGCGGCATCCACCGCGTGCTACGCACCCTCCCGCCGGCCGACGCACTGCGCCTCCTCGGCGACGACGCCCGCGTCCGGCCCGTCCCCGGGCCCCTGTCCGCGGCGCTGGCGGCGCTGGAAGAGACGGAGGGCAACGCGTTTCTCCTGTCGGGCAGGGACACGCTGCACCTGGTCGACCGCCCGGACCCGGGGCTGCTGGCCCGTACCGTACGGACCGACAGGCCGGAGGCGTGGCGCAGCCTGGACGCCACGGTGCTGCACGCGACGCTCATCGAGCACGTCTGGCGACTCCCGGACGAGCCCGCGCACATCGGCTACGTCCACGACCCCGAGGCCGCCGCCGCCCAGGCGGAGCGCCTGGGCGGCACGGCGGTGCTCATGAAGCCGGTCGCGGAGGACGTCGTACGGGAGCTTGCGCGGGACGGGGTGACGATGCCGCGCAAGTCCACGTCCTTCGGCCCGAAGCCGGCCACGGGGCTGGTGCTGCGGGCGCTGGACCTGGGGTGAGTCAGCGGACTGGGTCCTCGTCGCCCGCGGGATCGTCGTCGTCGGTGAAGTCGGTGTCGTTCACCTCGGGCAGACCGGCACCGGCATCCGAGGAAGACCCCGACTCCTCTTCGACGGCGCTGACGCCGTCGCTCTCCTCGCCGTCCTCGGTATCCGGATCGAGCGCGTCCGTGAATTCGATGCCGTCCAGCTCGGCCAGCCGGTCGGAGGCGTCCGTGAGCCCGTCGTGGTCGGCTTCCAGGGCCTTCGCGAACCACTCCCGCGCGTCCTCCCCGCGGCCGACCTCCAGCAGGGCGTCGGCGTAGGCGTAGCGCAGCCGCGCGGTCCACGGGTGCACACCCGTGGACGCCAACTCGGGGCTCTGCAGGGTGACGACGGCGGCGTCGGCCTGCCCCATGTCCCGCCGCGCCCCGGCGGCGACGAGCCGCATCTCCACCTGCCCCGCCTTGTCCAGCCGCTGCACCTCCGGCTCACCGGCCATCGCCAGCGCACGCTCCGGACGCCCCATGCCGCGCTCGCAGTCGGCCATCACCGGCCAGAGGTCGGGACGCCCGCTCATGCGCCGCGCCGCGCGGAACTCGGCCAGCGCCTCCTGATACCGGCCCGTGTGGTACGCGGCGAAGCCGGCGGCCTCCCGCACGGCCCCGACGCGGGACGCGAGCCGCAGGGCCACCTTGGCGTGCTCGTAGGCCCGGGCTGCGTCCTCGTCGAGCAGCCGGGCGACCATGACGAGGTTCTTGGCGACGTCCTCGGCCAGCGTCTTGGGCAGGCTCTGCAGCTCCTGCCGAACAGCCTTGTCGATCTCCTGCCCGGTGACGTCCTCGGGGATCGACAACCGCCGCACGGGCGGCCGCTCCCCCTCCCGCCGCGGACCACGCGCCCGATCCCCCCGCCGGTCGTCCCGCCGCTCGAACCGCCCCCCACGGCCGTACGCCCCGCGCCCGTCGCGATCCCCGTCACGCCGCGGCCCGCGAAGCCGGCCGTCATCACGCCGGAAGTCACGACGAGGCCGGTCATCATCCCGGCGCGGCCCACGCGGCCGATCCTCATCACGCCGGAAATCACGCCGCGGCCGGTCATCATCCCGGCGCGGCCCACGCGGCCGATCCTCATCACGCCGGAAATCGCGGCGCGGCCGGTCATCATCGCGACGGAAGTCACGCCGCGGCCGGTCGTCACCACGGTTGAAGTCACTCCGCGGCCGGTCGCCATCACGACGGAAGGGACGACGAGGACGGTCGTCATCGCGACGGAACCCCCGAGACCGGTCGTCTCCGCGACGATCGTCATCCCGCCGAGGCCCGCGAGGACGGTCGTCGTCACGCCGGAAGTCACGCCGGGGACGGTCATCATCCCGGCGGGGCCCACGCGGCTGGTCCTCATCCCGGCGGAAATCACGCCGCGGCCGGTCATCCTGCCGCCGCGGCCCACGCCCCTGCCGATCCCCGTCCCCACGACGCGGTCCCCCGTGCCGCTCCCCGTCCCGCCGGTCGAAACCACGCCCGTCGCCGTCACGACGCCGGCCGCGGCCACGGTCCTCGTCACGCCGGTCGGGCTCGTTGGTGGTCATCTCACTACTCTCCTCTAACTCCGGTCGCACCGGAACGAAAAACAAAAAAGGACCTGTGGTCCCAGCGCTCACGCTGGGACCACAGGTCCTCAATAATTGTTCGGCGGTGACCTACTCTCCCACACGGTCCCCCATGCAGTACCATCGGCGCGGTCAGGCTTAGCTTCCGGGTTCGGAATGAGACCGGGCGTTTCCCCAACGCTATGACCACCGAAACCCTAAAGTGGGTCAGCGAACAAGCACACTCTTCAGTTAGGTGAACAAATTCCAGCTGACCCAGCAGCAATAGTTTGCTGTCTGGGAGCCGCACAGTGGACGCAAGCAGCTATGGACAAGCCCTCGGCCTATTAGTACCGGTCACCTCCACCCCTCACAGGGCTTCCAGATCCGGCCTATCAACCCCGTCGTCTACAGGGGGCCTTAACCCCTACAAGGGGGTGGGAGTCCTCATCTCGAAGCAGGCTTCCCGCTTAGATGCTTTCAGCGGTTATCCCTCCCGAACGTAGCCAACCAGCCATGCCCTTGGCAGAACAACTGGCACACCAGAGGTCCGTCCGTCCCGGTCCTCTCGTACTAGGGACAGCCCTTCTCAAGACTCCTACG
>NZ_JCANTA010000029.1:0-85982 GCF_059570575.1 Streptomyces sp. CNX435
CTGGCCGCGCTGGCCCGCGCGCTGCGGCTCGACGGCGACGAACGCGACCACCTCTTCCACCTCGCCGACCGGCCCCTCCCCCCGGCCGCGTACGGCACGACCGCACACGTACAGCCCGGCCTCCTCGGCCTGCTGGACCAGCTCACCGCCACCCCCGCCCAGATCATCACCGACCTGCACGAGATCCTCGTCCAGAACCCCCTGGCCGTCGCCCTCGTCGGCCGCCCCCCGGCGCAGAGCGGACCCCGGGCGAGCCTGGTCTACCGCTGGTTCACCGACCCCGCGGCCCGGACCCTCTACCCGCCCGAGGACCACCCCCACCACTCCCGCGTCTTCGTCGCCGACCTCCAGGCGGTCGCCGCGAAGCGCGGCGGCGACGCCGAGGTGACCGCGATGGTCGCCGCGCTGCGCAAGCGCAGCCCGGAGTTCGCCGCCCTGTGGGACACCCACGACGTCGCCCTGCGCCGCACGGACCACAAGCGCATCGTCCACCCGGCGCTGGGCGTCATCGAGCTGGACTGCCACAGCCTGTTCAGCGAGGACGGCCGGCAGCGCCTGCTGTGGTTCGGCGCCCCGCCCGACACCGAGGGCGCGGCCCAGCTGCGCCTGCTCTCGGTCATCGGCACCCAGGACCTGACCCCGTCCCCGCCCGCCCCCCGGCACCCCCCGCCGCCGACCCGGTAACCGCCACCACGGGGCGTGTGAAGGAGTGGGCGCAGAAGTGGGCCCGAATTGAGAGCTTTGAGGCGGATTTCTGGGCCACTTGTGCGCCCAGCGGGCGGCTAGCTGCCGGAGGCAGGGGTGTTCTCGGGCGGGGTTCGGTAGGCGCGGAGGGGGGCGTTGGTGGTGGCTATGGCGGCTATGGCCGCGACGGCGGAGAGGCCGCCGGCGACCAGGGAGAACGTGGCGGAGGTGGCGGAGGCTACGAGGCCGCCGCGGAAGTTGCCGAGTTCGGGGCCCGCCACGCCGATGACGTGTTCCACCGAGGAGACCCGGCCCCGGTAGGCGTCCGGGGTTTCCAGTTGGACCAGGGCGACGCGGGTGACGACGGAGATGGTGTCGGCGGCGCCCGCCACGGCGAGGCAGGTGAGGGCCAGCCAGAGCGGGCCGGCCAGGCCGAAGCAGGCGAGGGCCAGGCCCCACACGGCGGCTGCGGTCAATTGGACCGCGCCACCGCGGTGCCAGCGCGTGACCGTGCCGGAGAACAGGCCGACCGTGATGCCTCCGACCGCGACGGCGGAGAGGAACAGGCCGAGGGTCTGCGGGTCGCCGTTGAAGCGGACCTCGTTGACCAGGGGGAAGAGGGCGACGGGCATCGCGAGGAGCGTGGCGGACAGGTCGGTGGCCAGCGCGCCCCACAGCGTGTGGCGGCGCAGGACGATGCGCCAGCCGCCGCGTTCCGCCCTGCGTCTGCCGTTTTTCGTCTGCACGCTGTCGGGGCGCATCGCGGGGAGGCGGATGACCGCGAGCATCGCGACGGTGATGGCCGCGGCCTGGGTGGCGTACGCGGCGGGGAAGCCCCAGCGGGTGATGATCAGCCCGGCGGCTGCCGGGCCGGCGAGCATCGCGACTTGGAAGGAGACGTTGTTCAGCGCGAGGCCCGCCGCGACCTGGTCGGCCGGCAGCAGGCGGACCGGGAAGGTGCGCCGGGCGGGTGCGCCGAGGGCGGCGCATGCGGTGTTCAGGGCGACCAGGGTGAGGAGGAGGACGACGTTGCGGTTGTCCGCCAGCGCCTGGATGCATAGGGCGCCGGCGGCCAGCAACTGGCCCGTGGTGGTGGCCCGTACCAGCGCGCGGCGGTCGATGGTGTCGGCCAGGGTGCCGCCGAGGAGGCCGAACGGGATCATCGGCAGACCGGTGGCCAGGCCGATGGCGCCGGTGCCGATGGGGCTGCCCGTCAGGTCCCAGACCTGGGCGAGTACGGCCACGCTCGCTATCTGGGCGCCGAGTTGGGAGGCCGAGGTGCCGATCCACAGGGCGCGGAACGGCGGGCTGCTGCGCAGCGGGCGGGTGTCGAGGAAGCGGACGCGGACGCGCCGCCTCATCGGGGTGGCTCGACGAGGTGCTCCTCGATGCGTTCGCGCATCGACCGGTTCTCCAGCGCACTTCGTACGTCCTCGACAACCGCCGACATCGCGTACGGCAGCTCGCGGTCCAGCTCGGCGACCGTCGCGTGGGTGGCGCGCCACTCCGCTTCCAGGAACGGCACGAGCGCCCGGCCGCGTTCGGTCAGGTCGATCCGCCGGGTACGGGCGTCGGGCCCCGGCTCGGAGGTGACCAGGTCCTCCTTGCGCATCGCGGCGACGGTCTGGCTGACGGCGGAGTGCGAGCGGTGCAGGGACTCCGCCAGCTCGCGGATGGTCAGCGGCCCGGTGTGGGCGAGGCGGATCAGCGGGTACGCGAAGCGGGGGCGTACGCCCTCAACGCCGCGGGCGACGTAGACCTGCTCGATCTCGGCGTCGAGGGAGGCCAGCAGCGCGTACAGGTCTTGCCAGGGGTCCGGCAGCTTGGTGGGATCCGTAGATGTCACAGCGCTAATATAACAGCGCTGGGATAATTCCCGGGGACGGCTGGAGCAGGTCCGGGCCGTCGAGGGAGACGGGGTGGCGCATCTCAAGTACCTGGTTCACCCCGCGCGTTGACCGCCCGGCCGAACGGGCTCACCCCGCCGGTCGTCGCGCCGGCGCCGTGCGGCGGGTCAGCCCGTTCGCGCGCCGCGGCTCTCCGGGAAGCGGGTCACGTACCGGCGCTGCCATGGCGTCTCCACCGCGCGCGGGTTGAAGTGCTCCCGTACGTACGACACCGCCCGGCCCGCCGGCACCCCGTCGAGCACCGCGAGGCACGCCAGCGCCGTCCCCGTACGACCCACCCCGCCCCCGCAGGCGACCTCCACCCGCTCCGACTCCGCCCGCTCCCACGCCTCGCGCAGCACCGCCTCCGCCGCCGGGCGGTCGGCCGGCAGCCGGAAGTCGGGCCACCGGACCCACCGGCTCTCCCACGCCACCGCCGGCGGCGTCCGGCCCAGCAGGTACACCCCCAGCTGTGGGTCGGGACCGGCGGACGGGGCCGGCTTGCGCAGGCCGCGCCCGCGGACCAGCCGCCCGGACGGCAGCCGCAACACCCCGGGCGCGGTGGGCTCCCACGTCTCGCTCATACCATCGAGCGTAGCTGCGGGAGCCCATCCGCCGGGGGCGTACGCGCTACTGCCGGACCGCTCCGTGGACGTCGCTACGCGAGGGGGCTCCGCCCCACCCCTGACCCCGGCGGTGACGGGGTCGCGCCCACAGGCCGTGGGGGCCCGCGGTGGTTGTCAGTGGGTGCCGGTACCTTGCACATGATCGGGCCGCGGTCAGCGACGGGGCCCGACGCACGCCGATCCGCACTCCGGGCATCCTGGGAGCCTCCGCCATGCCTCGTAGCGACGCAGCGGTCACGTCTGCCGTCTACGCCATGACCGATCGCGCCGTCACCCGTGCGCTCCTGAGCCGGGTACGGCAGGAGACGGTCGAACTGTTGGCGGGCAACCGTCACTGGTTGCCGCCGCTGCTCGTCGACGAGGTGATCGCCTCGCGGGATCCGGAACTGCGTGCGGCGCTCGCCTCGTCGGCTCCGCACCGGCCGGGCGATCTCTTCGGCCGGCTGGCGGCGTTGGGTGACCCGGCCCTCGCCGAGGGGCTCTACGGTATGCGCGGGCATCCTCGGGGGAGCTCCATACCGACGTCGGGTTTTGATCGCCCCGAGCAGCGGCGCGCGGTGTGGGCGGGCGCGGTGGCCACCGCCGACGATCCCGGCTGGCGTGCCCCGGACGGGCTGCTGACGAAGCTGCTCGCGACCAAGGACCCGGATCTGCTGCTGCCCGCGCTCCACAGCCCCTTTCCCGAACTCGTGGCCCATGCGCTGGTCAAGACCAGCCATCTGAACTCCGCCGAGGTCCAACTGCGCACCTGCCGGCGGGTGCTGGCCCGCCACGGTGTGCAGACCCTCCTCGACCTGGCGGAGCCGCCCGCCGTGCGTCGCCCGGTCGCCGAGACGGTGCGCCGGGCGTGCGCGTCGGTGAACCCCGACGAGGTGCTCGCGGAGGCGATCCGCAGGGAGCAGGAACCACCGCCCCGGCCGGCGCCCTCCGCACCGGCACCGGACACGGAGCCGCCCCGCCAGAGTGTGAAGCAGACCGGTCAGGCGGACGCAAACCCCGGCGCGCCGCCGCCCGCGGACACCGTCCGGGGCGTGCCCTCCGTGACGACGGCCGAGCTGATCGACGGACTGCGTAACTGGGACTGGCGTACGCCGGTGTCCGTACCGGAGGAACCCGAGGCAATCGACTGGGACGCCCTGATCGAGGCGCACCGAGCCATACCCTTCTCCGTACCAGGGCTCTTCCGACTGTGGGGAGGGCGAGGGGACTGCCCCGAGGAACTCGCCGTGGCGGCCTTCGCGGCGGATCCTCCCGCGCGTGATCCCGCTAGCGGGAGGGCCGGAGGCGGGGCCCTGCACTGGTCGATGCTGACGGCCGTCGACTTCAGCCTTGACGAACGGGGCTTGCACGCCGTACTGGCGGAGGGGATCACCTCCGGCGTCTTCCCCGTGGATCGCGTCCTGGCCGAGATCGGGCCCGCCCGCCACGTCCTGGGCGCGCTGCCGCACTCCGACGAGCGGGTCCGCGGCGCCCTCGACGCACAGGTGGCACGCCTGGGCTCGGACTTCGCGAACTGGCGGGCCCTGCACAACCGGCTGCCGCGCTTCAACGGCAGCGTGCGCGCCCTGGTCGACACCGCCCTCGCGGAGGCACCTCAACACGTGGGCAAGCCCTGGCCGAAGCCGCTGGGACCGGAGTTCCCGCCCCGGCGCAACGCCGTCGGCAGGGCGGCCTGGCTGCACCTGTTCGACCGGGCAGGCAAGGATGCCCAGCTCGCCCTCAGTGAGCACATGGACGGCCGGGCCATCCAGCAACTGCTGGTGTGGCACCAGCCGGACCAGGACCTGCGCGACCACATCGTCGCGACGCACGGGGCGGCCGTCCTCGCGGGCCTCGCGTCGCACTGGAACACCCCCGTCGAGGTGATCGAGGAACTGATCCCCTACGACGAGCCCGAGATCAACGCCGCGCTCTTCCTCCACACCGATCTCACCGACGCCCAGCGCCGGCACGTCCTCGCCGGCCGGCTGTGGGAGAAGGGCGAGGCAGCCACCCCGACGGACGAGCGGCTTCCGCTCACCCCCGCCCTCGTCAAAGGCATGGAGGAGAGCGCGCGGCGCAACTGGCTGCTGCCCGTCTGCGACTCCGGAGACCCGCTGCTGTGCCGGATCCTCCTCGGCAGCCCGCGCGTCAAGGTCCACACCGAAGCGCAGCAGCTCCTCATGCTGGTGCGGCTGTGGGAGCGGCACGGTCCGGACGAGGTACGGGCGCTGCTCGACGAGACGAAGTTCCCACCGCGTAAGCAAGGCAAGCACCCACTGCCCCCGAAGGTCCTCACGACCGCGCGTACGGCCCTGGACGCGGCCGACGGACTCGCGGCGCTCCGCGCCGCCCAGGCACATGCCGCAGGTCCCGAGGGACTGGTGGACTACCTGCGCACCGCCGTTCCGCAGGGGGAACTGGCGAAGTCCCTCGACCACTGGGCGGAGGAGAACAACGGCGTCCGGACCTCGCAGCCCGCGGACGCTCACCGCACCGAGCCGATGCCGTGGCCCGAACTCCTCGCCGCGCACCGCGCGGAGCCGTTGCCCGACCGTCTCCTGGTCGACCTCATGAGGCTGGCGGGCTGCCCCGCTGATCTCACGGAAGCCGCCGCGGAGGCGGAGTTCCGACTGTCACACCCCGCATACACACCCCGGCGGGGAAAACGTCCGCCCACCGTGCCCGAGATGCTCAGGAAGCTCCCCGCGCCCGTGCACGAGGGCCGAAGCCCTTGGCTGGAGAAGGCATTCGAGACGGATCGGGTCACCCTGGCCGATGTCCTGCGCGATGCCTTCCCGGCCGGGGCGTGCGTGGCGTTCCTGGGCAGCGTGCTCCGCCCGGCACCGGAGGACGAGGACGGCACCGAGGGCGGCACCTTGGACACACACGAGGTTCGCCGTGCCGTGGACGAACTCGTCGGGCAACACCTGGGAGACGCACCCGACAGCTGGGCCATGGCGCTGCATCTGACGGCCGACTTCGAGGGGACGCTGCCGGAACTTCTTGCCACGGCGGCAGCGATCGTCAGCTGAAGACGCCTCAGCTGAAGTCGCCCCGGCTGAAGGGCCTCAGCTAATGATGCCTCAGCTGAAGTAGCCTCAGCCCGCCGCCGCCCCCGCCAGGGCCCGGTCCACCTGCATCGGCGACAACGCGTGCTCGATCGCCAGAATCCCCGCCCCGATCGCCGCCGCGTTCTCCCCCGTCCGGCTCGGCTCGATCCGCAGCACATGCGTCGCCAGCGGATGCGACCTCCGGTACACCGCCTCCCGCACCCCCGCCAGCAGCTGGTCGTGCACCGCCGCCAGCGCGCCGCCCACCACCACCGTCTCCGGGTTGAAGAAGTTCACCAGCCCCGCCAGCACCTCCCCCACCGCCCGGCCCGCCTCCCGGACCATGCGGACCGCCTCGCGGTTGCCCTCCTTCACCAGCCGTACGACATCCAGGCCCGCCGACGCCTGAAGCCCCAGCTCCTTCAGCCGGACCGCCAGCGCCGCGCCGCCCGCGACCGCCTCCAGGCAGCCGGAGTTGCCGCAGCGGCACAGGTCCTCGCGCTCGCCCACGCGGATGTGGCCGATGTCGCCCGCCGAGCCCTGCGCGCCCCTGTGCAGCCGGCCGTCCGCGACGATGCCGCAGCCGATGCCCGTGCCCACCTTCAGGTAGAGCAGGTACGCCGTGTCGGGGAAGGCCTGGCGCTGTTCGGCGAGCGCCATGACGTTCACGTCGTTG
Source organism: Streptomyces sp. CNX435 (assembly GCF_059570575.1). NCBI lineage: Bacteria > Bacillati > Actinomycetota > Actinomycetes > Kitasatosporales > Streptomycetaceae > Streptomyces > Streptomyces sp. CNX435. The sequence continues at coordinate 6,905 of NZ_JCANTA010000029.1, forward strand.
TCCACCAGCGCGCGGACGCCGAAGCGCTCGTCGAAGAACTCCGGGATCGGGAACTGGTGCCACCCCGGCATGATCGGCGGGTCCACCGGGCGGCCGGTGGAGAACTCCACCGGGCCCGGCACGCCCGCGCCGATCGAGCGGAGCGTCCTGGGGTCCCGGCCGGACTCCTCCAGCAGCGCGTGCAGCGTCCGCTCCACGTGGCCGAGAACCGCCGCCGGGCCGTCCGCGATCTTCAGCTGGTCCTCGCGGACCGCGAGCAGCGTGCCGCCGATGTCCATCAGCGCGACCCGGCAGTGCGAGGCGCCCAGGTCGACCCCGGCGACGGCGTGCTCGCGCGTGCGCAGCGACAGGCGGCGCGGGGGGCGACCGCCGGTCGAGCCGGCTTCTGCGTCCTCGTCGACGAACCCGTGCGCGATCAGCGCGTCGACGCGCTGGGAGACCGTGGAGCGGGCGAGCCCTGTGAGCCGCGCTATCTCGGCGCGCGTGGCCGCGGCGCCGGAGCTGATCAGCGCGAGGACCTCCCCCGGGGACTGGCCCGCGGGCGGGCTGGGGGGCGGCATACCGGAAGCCGATGGCGGCGGCGGTGGCGGCATCGGCGAAGAAGGGGCTGTCACATCGACCACCATAGGCATCGCTTGGACCACCAACAAGGCCTTGTTTGTTTGACTTCCGGCCAAAGTCTTTTCCAACTCATCGAAAATAGCCCTTGCTTAAGCTCTTGACAGTGCAAAGAAGCATGGGGAGATTGCCTTTCATGCTGACGATGCAGGACGTGTCCAAGAGCTTTCTCGGGGTGCGGGTGCTGCACGGGGTGTCGCTCGACCTCGATCCGGGGGAAGTGCACGCCCTGGTGGGGGAGAACGGCGCGGGCAAGTCGACGCTGATGAAGGTGCTGGCCGGGGAGTACGCGCCCGACGAAGGCACCATCACGCTCGACGGCACGGCGCACGCGTTCACACACCCCGTACAGGCCCAGGCCGCCGGGATCGGTCTCATCCATCAGGAGTTCGCGCTGCTCCCGCACCGCACCGTCGCGGAGAACGTGTTCCTCGGCCGCGAGCCGGTACGCCGCGGGCTCGTCGACCGCCGCGCCATGGAGCGGCGCACCGCCGAACTCCTCGCCGAGCTGGACGAGACCGGAATCGCCCCCCATACCCTGGTCAAGGACCTGTCGGTGGCCAGGCAGCAGACCGTGGAGATCGTCAAGGCGCTGGCGGCCTCCGACGTCCGCGTGCTTGTCATGGACGAACCGACCGCACCCCTCGCCGACCACGAGGTGGAGCTTCTCTACGCACTCATCCGCCGTCTCGCCGCCCGCGGGATCGGCATCCTTTACATCAGCCACCGCCTCCGCGAGGTCTTCGACCTCTCCCGCCGCATCACCGTCCTCAAGGACGGCCGCAAGGTCGCCACCCTCACCACCGCCGAGACCACCCCCGACGACGTCGTACGCGCCATGGTCGGCCGCGAACTCGGCTCGTACTACCCGCCCCGCGCCGCGCCCGCCGAGATCGGCGAGCCGCTGCTGACCACCGCCGGCGCCGGCAACGAGCGCCTCGCGGGCATCGACCTGACCCTGCGGGCCGGGGAGGTCACGGGCGTCGCCGGACTCCAGGGCTCGGGTCGTACGTCCCTGGTGCGGGCCCTCTTCGGCGCCGCGCCCTTCACCCGCGGCCACATGACCGTCGCCGGCCGCGCGCTGCGCCCCGGCAGCCCGCGCCAGGCCATCCGCGGCGGCATCGCCCTGGTCACCGAGGACCGCAAGGGCGAGGGCCTGGCGCTGCGGCAGTCCGTACGCGACAACGCCCTGCTCGTCACCCGCGCCGTCCACGGTGACGGGGCAAGGGCGGGTGGGGTCTCCGGGCTGCTGGACCGCGTCAACCTCCGCTCCCGCGGCCACGACCAGGAGGTCCAGTACCTCTCCGGCGGCAACCAGCAGAAGGTCGTCATCGCCAAATGGCTCGCCGCCCGCCCCAGCGTGCTGCTCTTCGACGAGCCGACCCGCGGCGTCGACGTCGGCGCGAAGGCCGCCATCCACACCCTCGTCCGTGAACTGGCCCGCGACGGCATGGCGGTGCTGATCGTCTCCTCCGAACTCCCGGAGCTGATCGGCATGAGCGACCGCATCCTCGTCATGGCCGACGGCGCGCTGGCCGGCGAACTGCCCGCCGGGGCGAGCGAGGAGGACATCATGCGGCTCGCCACCCGGGACGCCGCAGGCACCGCCCCCGAGGGGAGCGCCGCATGACCGCCGTACGGACCGACGCCCCCGCCCCGCCCGCGCGCCCGCGCCGGCTGCCGGCGGCCGGGCGGCTCAAGCTCAACGACCCCGTCGTCGGCGTCTGGCTGGCCGCCGTCGCGGTCACGCTCGTCGGCTGGATCGTCGTCGCCATCGACGGCGGCCAGTTCATGACCCAGTCCAACGCGACCGGGATCCTGCAGAACTCCGTCGCCCTCGGCCTGGTCGCGGTCGGCCAGTCCGCGGTGATCCTCACCGGCTCGCTCGACCTGTCCGTCGCGTACCTCATCAGCCTCGGCACGCTGGTCGCCGCCGAGACGATGGCGGACGGCAGCGTCGTCACCGCCGTGCTCGCCGTGCTCGCGCTCTCCGCGGCGGTGGGGCTGGCCAACGGGCTGATCGTCACCGGGCTGAAGGTCAACGCCTTCATCGCCACCCTCGGCATGTCCTTCATCCTGCGCGGCTACATCGAGGACAACTACACCGGACCGGCGGGCGACGTCCCCGCCTCCTTCCAGCGCCTGGGCTACGACCGCATCGGCTTCATCCCGGTCTCGGTCTTCCTGCTGATCGCCGTGGCCGCCGCGCTGTGGCTGATCACCAAACGCACGCGCCTGGGCCACCACATGTACGCCACCGGCGGCGACGAGCACGCCGCCCGGCTCTCCGGCGTACGCACCAGGCGCACCGTGATCTACGCGCACGTGCTGTGCGCCCTGTGCGTCGGCGCCGCCGCCCTGTTCCTGGCCTCCCGGCTCGGCGCGGGCGCCCCCTGGGCGGGCACCGAGGCGCGCTACGACCTGGACTCCATCGCCGCCGTCGTGCTCGGCGGCACCGCCCTGGCCGGCGGGCGCGGCGGGGTGGCGGGGACGCTCGGCGGGGTGCTGCTGCTCTCCGTGCTGGACAGCATCTTCAATCAGCTCTCCGTCGACCCCTTCTTCAAGAACGTCGTCCGCGGCGTCGTCATCATCGCCGCCGTCGCCCTCTATGCCCGACCGTTCCGCCGCCGCGCGAAGGCCCGTGCCGAGGCGCGGGCCAAGGAGAAGGGAGCGGTCGCATGACGACGACCACACCCCCGTCCACCGCCGGGCCCGCGTCGGCCCTCGCCGGCATCGGCCGCCGGCTCGGCACCGGCGCCCCCGTCTACGTACTCCTCGCCGTCCTGCTCGCCGCGCTGGCGATCACCGACCCCGGGTTCTACGAACCCGACAGCTTCCTCGCGTTCGTCAAGCGCGCCGCGCCGCTGGTGATCCTCGCCGCCGGCCAGTACCTGGTCATCGTCTCCGGCGGCTTCGACCTGTCCGTCGGGGCGGTGGTCACCGCGGGCGTCGTCGCCGCGGCCGAGTTCTACGGCTCGTACCCGGACGCCCCCTGGCTGCTGGTCACCGCCGGGCTGCTGCTCGCCGGAGCGATCGTCGGCCTGGTCAACGGGCTCATCACCACCGTGCTGCTGGTGCCGTCGTTCATCACCACGCTGGGGATGATGCTGATCCTCGAAGGCGCCGTCTTCTACTGGACCGGCGGCTCCCCGCAGGGCGTGCTGCCGGAGAGCTTCCGCGAGTTCGGCCGCGGCGAGGCCGGCGGCTGGCTGCCGTGGGCGGTGCTCGCCTGCCTGGCGGTCGGTGCGATCGCGGTGTGGCTGATGCGCGCGGACTTCGGCCGTACGCTCCTGGCCACCGGCGACAACGAGCGCGCCGCCGCGCTCGCGGGTGTGCGCGTACCCCGCGTGCGCACCCTGGCGTTCGTGCTCTCCGGCGCCGCCGCGGCGCTCGCCGCCGTGCTGGTCGCCGGGTTCTCCGGGGTCTCGGCGCAGGCCGGCCGGGGGCTGGAGTTCGAGGCGATCACCGCCGTCGTCCTCGGCGGGGTCATCCTCGGCGGTGGCCGCGGCTCGGTCGTCGCGGCCATGGCCGGCGCGTTCTCGCTGCAGGCGCTGTTCACACTGCTCAACCTCCAGGGCGTCTCGGGCGCGCTGGAGTCCACGGTGCAGGGATTCATCGTCATCGCGGCCGTCGGCCTGGGTGCCACAGGTCTCCCGGGGCTTTCCCGCCTGCGCCGCCGTCATTCACAACCCTCGGAAGGGAAGTCCTCCTCATGAGCCGTACGCGCCGCACGACACGCCCCGGCGGTGGCAGCCGCCGACTGGTCGCCCCGGCCGCCGCTCTCATGGCCGCCGCACTGCTCGCCTCCTGTTCGTCGGACGCGCCGAAGGACGACCTGGCCGACGACGCCGCCGCCTCGCAGGAGGCGGAGGACGGCGACCAGAAGTCGGAGTTCTTCGACCAGGCCGACTACGACCGGCAGTTGAAGCTCACCGAGGCGACCCCGGAGGGGCCGGAGGGCAAGCCCTGGGAGCAGATGCTGGACCCGCAGGCGGGCGGGATGGTCGACACCTCCGAGTACGCCAGGAAGGGCGGCGCCGACGGGGCCAAGCTGTGCTTCTCCAACGCCGGGGTGTTCAACCCCTGGCGGCAGGTGGGGCTCAAGACGATGGAGGCGGAGGTCGCGCAGCACGACGAGATCGCGGACTTCACCGTCCTGGACGCGCAGGGCAAGGACGACAAGCAGATCTCCGACATCCAGGAGCTGTCCGGAAAGGACTGCGACGCGCTGATCGTCTCGCCGAACACCACCGCCACCCTCACCCCCGCGGTCGAGGAGGCGTGCGGCAAGATCCCGGTGATCGTCTTCGACCGCGGGGTGGAGACCGACTGCGCCGTGACGTTCATCAGCCCCATCGGCGGCTACGCCTACGGGGCCGCCGCCGCGGACTTCCTGGTGGACGAGGTGGACAAGGGCGGCAAGATCGTCGCCCTGCGGATCTCGCCCGGCGTGGACGTGCTGGAGACCCGCTGGTCGGCCGCCGAGATCGCGTTCGAGAAGGCCGGACTCGACGTCGTCGAGGTGAAGTTCACCGACGGCGACCCGTCGAAGACCAAGTCGATCGTCTCCGACGCCATCGCCCGGCACGGCCAGGTCGACGGCGTGTGGATGGACTCCGGCGCCACCTCGGTCGCGGCCGTCGAGGCGTTCGAGGACGCGGGCGAGGACATCCCGCCGATCACCGGCGAGGACCAGCAGGACTTCCTCCAGGCGTGGAAGGACAAGGACCTCACGGCCATCGCGCCGGCGTACCCGACGTTCCAGTGGCGTACGCCCGTGATCGCCGCGCTGAAGATCCTGAACGGCGAGGAGGTCCCCAAGGAGTGGACGCTGCCGCAGCCGGTCGTCACCGAGGAGAACTTCGACGAGTACTACAAGGAGGGCATGCCGCCGCTGCACTACGGGGCCTGCGGCTGCGAGGACCTGCCGGGCTACCCCGAAGACTGGGGCGGTGAGTGATGCCGGCCGGACGACGGCTGATCGGCGCCAACCCGTGGATCTGGCACTCCCCGGTGACCGGGCGGGCGCTGGAGGCGGTGCTGCCGCGGCTGGCGGGCTGGGGGTTCGACTGCGTCGAACTGCCGCTGGAGGAGCCCGGCGACTGGCAGCCGGCCGCCACGGCGAAGCTGCTGGATGACAACGGCCTGGCGCCGGCCGCGGTGATCGCCGCGATGTCGCCGGAGCGCGACCTCGTGCGCGCCGAGCCGTCGGCGGTCCGTACGACGCAGGACTACCTGCGCCGGTGCGTGGACGCGGCGCGGGAGATCGGCGCGCCGGTCGTCGCCGGGCCGATCTACGCCGCGGTGGGCCGGACCTGGCGGATGGACGTGGACGAGCGGGCGGCGGCGTACGCCGAGTGGCGCGACAACATCGCGCCGGTCGTCGCGCACGCCGCCGCGGCCGGGGTACTACTCGCCGTCGAGCCGCTCAACCGGTACGAGACGAGCCTGCTCAACACCGTCGCGCAGACCCTGGCGGCGCTGGACGGGCTGCCCGGCGAGACGATCGGCGTCGCCCTCGACACGTACCACCAGAACATCGAGGAGCACTCCCTGCCCGGCGCCGTGCGCGCCGCGGCGGGGCGGATCGCGCACGTCCAGGTGTGCGCCAACGACCGGGGCGCACCCGGCACGGACCACCTGGACTGGCCCGGTTTCCTCGGCGCGCTGGACGAGGCGGGCTACCGCGGCCCGCTGTGCATCGAGTCGTTCACCGCGCACAACGCCACCATCGCGGTGGCCGCGTCGGTGTGGCGGGCGCTGGCGCCGAGCCAGGACGCCATCGCCGTCGACGGCCTGGCCTTCCTGCGCCGCGCGTTAGGCACCGGCTCGCGCGCCTGACCGCCGCGTACGCGCGCTGACCGCGTACGCCCCACAGGCCGCCGGGCCCGGAGATCAGCGACCCCGCTCCGGGCCCGGCGGACACCCCTGCGCACACCGCGCCTCGTCACCCCCCTCACCGACCGGTACGCCCCTACGCATCCGCACCCCAAAGGAGAGGACCCCTCATGAGCTGTCATGCTCGTGACATAAGACGGACGCTGGTCACCTTGCTGGCCGCCGTCCTGCTCGCGCTCACCGCGCTGCCGTCCAGCGCGGCGGGGAAGGCGCCCGCCTTCAAAGCGCTGCTGTTCACCAAGGCCGTGGGCTACGTCCACGGCTCCATCCCCGCGGGCATCCAGATGGTCCAGGAGGAGGCCGAGGAGAACGGCTTCGAGGTCGACCAGACCGACGACGCCACCGTCTTCAACGACGCCGCGCTCGCCGAGTACGACGTGATCATCATGCTGCAGAACTCCGGCATGGTCTGGGACACCGAAGAGCAGCGCGCCGCCATGCAGACGTACGTGGGCAACGGCGGCGGCATCGCGGCCATCCACAACACGCTCGACATGGGCGTCGAAGCAGAGTTCCCCTGGTGGGACGAGCTGATCAACGGCGGCGCCCACATGCCCAGCCACTCGCCCGGCACGCTGCAGGGCACGGCCAAGGTCGCCGACACCGTGCACCCGTCGACCAAGGGCCTGCCGGAGCGCTGGGAGCGCCCCGAGGAGTGGTACAACTTCGACGCCAACCCCCGCGGCGACGTGCACGTCCTCGTCACCGCCGACGAGACGACGTACGACCCGGGCGGCGACGCCATGGGCGCCGACCACCCCATCTCCTGGTGCCGTAACGCCGAGGGCGGCAAGGTCTGGGCCACCGCCATGGGCCACGAGTCCTCCGCCTACAGCGAGGAGCAGTTCCGCGATCACGTCGTCGGCGGCGTGAAGTGGGCCGCCGGCGCCGAGCCCGGCGACTGCGGCGGCACGGTCTGGAACGGCTACGAGAAGGTCACCCTCGACGACGACACCGCCGACCCGATGGAGCTGGACGTGGCCGCGGACGGCCGCGTCTACTACGCCCAGCGCGCCGGCCAGGTCCAGGTCTTCGACCCGGCGACCCACCAGACCACCACCGCCGGCAAGCTCGACGTCTACACCGGCGGCGAGGACGGCCTGGTCGGCATGGAGCTGGATCCGGACTTCGCGAAGAACGGCTGGATCTACCTCTACTACGCCCCGGCCGGCAGCGCCGAGGACGTGAACCGGCTGTCCCGCTTCACGCTCAAGGACGGCACGCTCGACACCGCCAGCGAGAAGAAGCTGCTCGACGTGCCCGCGTACCGGGACCGCACCTACCCCGAGCCCGGACACACCGGCGGCGCGGTCGAGTTCGGCCCCGACGGCACGCTGTACCTGGGCACCGGCGACGACGTGCCGCCGAACCTCAGCCCCGACTGGCAGGGTTACGCGCCGATCGACTGGCGCGAGGGCCAGGAGATGCTGGACTCCGCGCGGACCGCGGGCAACACCAACGACCTGCGGGGCAAGATCCTGCGGATCAAGCCCACCAATGCCGGCGGCTACACCATCCCGAAGGGCAACCTCTTCGCGGAGGGCACGGAGAAGACCCGCCCCGAGGTCTACGCGATGGGCTTCCGCAACCCGTTCCGCTTCACCGTCGACCAGGAGACCGGCTACGTCCACGTCTCCGACTACGGCCCCGACCGCGGGCTGCCGACGACCGAGCGCGGGCCGGAGGGCCTGGTCGAGTACAACGTCATCAAGAAGCCCGGGAACTTCGGCTGGCCGTTCTGCCACGGCGACAACCAGCCCTACGCCCCGTACAACCCGGACACCGGCGAGATCGGCGCGAAGTTCGACTGCGCCAACCCGACGAACCCCTCGCCGAACAACACCGGCCTGACCGACCTGCCCGACATCCAGCTGCCGGAGATCTGGTACGGCTACGGCGTCTCCGAGAAGTTCCCGGAGATGGGCGAGGGCGGCTCCGCGCCGATGAGCGGCCCGGTCTACAACTACGACGCGAAGAACCCCTCCGAGACGAAGTTCCCCGAGTACTTCGACGGCGCGAGCTTCCTCTACGAGTGGAGCCGCAACTACGTCAAGGAGGTCCGCTTCGACGACAACGAGCAACTGCTGAAGATCAACGACTTCCTGTCGTCGGCGAATTTCAACAAGCCGATGGACATGACCTTCGGCCCGGACGGCTCGCTCTACGTCCTGGAGTGGGGCAGCGAGTTCGGCGGCGGCAACAGCGACTCGGGGCTCTACCGCATCGACTACAGCCAGGGCAAGCGCTCCCCGGTCGCCAAGGCCACCGCCTCGGTGACCAACGGGCCCGTGCCGCTGGCGGTCGACTTCTCCAGCGAGGGCTCCGACGACGCCGACGGCGACGCGCTCACCTTCGAGTGGGACTTCGACGGCGACGGCACCTTCGACTCCACCGAGCCCAACCCCAGCCACACCTACGACACCAAGGGGGACTTCACCGCACAGCTGAAGGTCACCGACTCCACCGGCCAGACCGGCTTCGCCAACATCCCGATCACCGCGGGCAACACCGCGCCCGAGGTGACGATCGAGACGCCGGTCAACGGCAAGCTGATCGAGTTCGGCGACCAGATCCCGTACAAGGTCACCGTGACCGACCCGGAGGACGGCGAGATCGACTGCGCCAAGGTCTTCGTCAACCCGGCCCTCGGGCACGACGACCACGAGCACTCGACGACCGACCTGCCGGGCTGCGAAGGCACCGTCGACACCGGCGACCTCGGCGGCCACCCGGAGGGCGCGGACCTGACGTACGTCCTCAACGCCCACTACGAGGACGGCGGCGGCGACGGCGCGGGCGCGCTGACCGGGTACGACAAGGCGGTCCTGCAGCCGAAGCACAAGCAGGCCGAGTACCGCGACGACCAGTCCGGCACCCGGATCATCGACCAGGCCGGGGCCGAGAACGGCAAGCGGATCGGCGACGTCTCCGACGGCGACTGGATCGCCTTCGACCCGATGTCGGTCGAGGGCATGAGCCAGGTCTCCTACAAGCTGTCGTCGCCGTACGGCGTGGGCGCCATCGAGCTGCGCGCCGACGCCCCGGACGGGCAGCTGCTGGCGACGACGCCGGTGCCGAACACCGGGGACTGGGACACCTACCAGGCCACGGAGGCGGTGCCGGTCGAGGCGCTGGCGGGGTCGCACAAGCTGTATCTGCGGTTCACGTCGCCGCAGAACAACTCGTTCGACGTCGACTCGGTGACGTTCAGCTGATCCACGGGAGGTGAACGGACGGCGGCGCCCCGGGCGGTGAGCCCGGGGCGTCGCCGTGTGCCTGCTGTGCGCGCTGTGCCTGACGGGGGCCGTCAGATGCGGACGCCGTACGCGGCGAGGTACTCGACCGGGTCGATGTCCGTGCCGTAGTCGGTGCCCGTGCGCACCTCCAGGTGCAGGTGCGGCCCGGTGGAGTTGCCGGTGTTGCCGGAGTCGCCGATCGGGGTGCCGCCGGTGACGCGGTCGCCCGCGGCGACGGACATGCGGTCGAGGTGGGCGTAGAGGACGTAGCGGCCGTCGGTCATGCGGACGAGGACGTGGTTGCCGTACGCGCCCTCGCCGGAGGTGCTGTGGACCTCGCCGGGACCGACGGAGTTGACGGGGGTGCCGGTGGGGACGGCGAGGTCGACGCCGGTGTGGTAGCCGGCGATCCAGCTGTCGCCCGGGATGCCGTAGGCCGCGGAGACCGCGTAGTCGGCCGTGACCGGGGCCGCCCAGCCGGGGGCGGGCACCAGGAGGACCTGGCCGGGGTGCAGCAGGTCGGGGTCGGCGCCGATGACGGCTCTGTTGTTCGCGTAGAGCCGTTGCAGCGGCACCTCCATGCGGTGGGCGATCGCGTAGAGGGTGTCGCCCTTGCGTACGCGGTACGTGCGTGGCGCCGGCGCCGCGGGCGCGGGACCGGCCGCGGCCTGCCGGTCGTACGCGGACGGTGGCGGTGGCGGTGGCGGGCCGGCCTGGGTGGCGGACGCGGCGCTCGCGGTGCCGGCCGTGCTCGCTCCGGCGAGGGCCGCGAGCACGGCGGCGAGAGCAACGGTGACGGCGGCGCGCCGCTTGCGGGGGGAGGGGTGACGTCTCGTTGGCACGTTCGTCACGCTAGGTGCGCACACAACCCGTTCCGGTGACGGCGCGCCGGGTCACTCCACGACGAGGTGCACCGGGATGTTGCCGCGGGTGGCGTTCGAGTACGGGCAGACCTGGTGGGTGGCGTCCAGCAGCGCCTTGCCCTGCTCGGCGGGGATGGTGTCCGGCAGCTCCACCCGCAGCGTGACCTCCAGCGCGAAGCCGCCCTCGTCGTTGGGGCCGATGCCGACCTCGGCGGTGGTCGAGACGTCGGAGACGTCGAGGTCCATGCGCTTCCCGACGACGCCCATGACGCTGGTGAAGCAGGCGGCGTAGCCGACGGCGAAGAGCTGCTCGGGATTGGTGCCCTCGCCGGTGCCGCCCAGCTCGGCCGGCGGGGAGAGCGTGACGTCGAGCTTGCCGTCGGAGGTGACGCCGCGGCCGTCGCGGCCGTTGGCGGTGCCGACCGCGGTGTAGAGAACGCGCATGGGAGGGCCTCTCCGGAAGAGGATAACGAACAGACAGGTCTGTCTAGCCCAACCCTCATAGTAGACAGATCTGTCTGGTACGGTCAAGGTGTGACCGCCACTACGAAGGCTCCCGCCGGCGGCCGCGTCCTCGACGCGGCGACGCGGCTCTTTTACGCCGAGGGCGTACACGCGGTGGGCGTCGACCGGATCATCGCCGAGGCGGGCGTGGCGAAGGCGACCTTCTACCACCACTTCCGTACGAAGGACGACCTGGTCGCGGCGTACGTGACCGACCAGTGCCGGCGCCAGCAGCGCGCCGCCGCGGCCCTCGCGGGCGGCCCCCCGCGGGCCACCCTGCTGGCCGTCTACGACTACATCGGCGAGGCCGGCGCGGGCCCGGGCTACCGCGGCTGCCCCTTCATCAACGCCGCCGCCGAGTACCCCGACCCGGACCACCCGGTGCGCCGGGCGGTGGCGGAGTACCGCCGGTGGTTCCGCGGGCTGGTGCGGGACCTGCTGGCGGCGGACGGGCACCCGGACGCGGAGCGTACGGCGGACATCCTGCTGGTGCTGCGCGACGGGCTCGTGGTGGGCAACGACCTGGACGACGCGGCGGCGCTGCGGAAGCTGACGCGCGACGCGGTGGAGCGGGTGCTGACCCCGCGAGCGGCGGCCTGACGCCCGGCGCCGTACGCGCCACGCTAGGCGCCACCGCCGCAGCCATGCCGGCGGTTGCGTTGCTCAGCCCCGGTCGGCGCCGGGGCGCCGACTCCGACATGACCGTGCAGCGTGCGACGGCGGCGCCGAGACCGCAGACGGCACGGCACGGCACGGGTGTACGCAACTCATCTCCCCGGCGTCGTCGGTTTCTCCGGCCGCTTCTCCGGCCGCCCGAGCAGCGCCCCGGCGGCCAGCGCCCCCGCGAGCACGAGCGCGGCGTTGACCCCGACCGCGGCTCTGACCCCGGACAGCACGGCCTCCGGCCCAGACCCGCCGGCGCCCTCGGCGGCGGCGATGCGGGCGGTGGCGATGGTGCTCATCACGGGGATGCCCATGGTGATGCCGATCTGCTGGGTCATCGTGGCGAGCCCGGTGGCCAGCCCCTGCTCGGAGTCGGGCAGGCCGGAGGTGGCGGTGACCATGAAGCCGACGATCATCAGCATGTTGCCGACCCCGCCGGCGAACGTCGCCGCGAGCAGCAGCCAGATCCATCCGCCGGAGGTGCCGAGCGCGAGCAGCGCCGCGGTGGCGACGGCCTGCGCCACGCCGCCGTAGACGATCGCCGCGAGGCTGCCGACGCGGCCGATGACGCGCCCGCCGAGGGTGCCGCCGAGCACCGTGCCCAGGCCCAGGACGCCGAAGGCGAGGCCGGTGGCGAGCGGGGTGTAGCCGAGGACTTCCTGCAGATAGAGGGTGAGCAGGAAGACGAGGGAGGTCTCGGTGAGGAAGGCGACGAGCCCGGCGGCGTTGCCCCACACGACGGTGGGCCGCTTGAGGATCCGTACCGGCACCAGCGGCTTCTGCGCGCTCCGCTCGATAAACCAGAAGGCGGTGAGCAATATGGCGCCGGCGGCGAGCGCGGTGAGGGTGCCGGGCCGGGTCCAGCCGGCTTCGCCGGCCCGGGTGAGCCCGTAGACGAGGGCGAGCAGACCGCCGGTGACGGTGACCGCGCCGGGGAGGTCGAGCCGGGGCCGGCCGGCGGGGCGGGAGTCGGCGATGACGGCGGGGGCGAGAGCGAGTATCGCGGCGGCCACGGGGACGTTGACCAGGAACGCCCAGCGCCAGGAGAGCAGGTCGGTCAGCAGCCCGCCGAGCACGGCGCCCGCGGTGAACCCGGCGGACATGAGCGCCCCGTTGAGCCCGAGGGCCCGCTGCCGCAGCGGGCCCTCCGGGAAGGCGGTGGTGAGCAGGGAGAGCCCGGCGGGAACGACGGCGGCGGTGGCCAGGCCCTGGAGCACGCGGGCGGCGAGCAGCATCCCGGGGGAGGCGGCGAGGCCGCCGAGCACGGACGACAGGCCGAGCAGGGCCATGCCGCCGAGGAAGAGCCGCTTGCGGCCGAAGAGGTCGGCGATGCGGCCGAAGAGGAGGGTGAAGCCGGCGGCGGCGAGGGCGAATGCGGTGGCGATCCACTGCAGGTGGGCGAGGGGGAAACCGAGGCCGGCGCCGATGACGGGGAGCGCGACGTTGAGGATGGAGAAGTCCACGGCGACCATGAACTGGGCGCCGAGGAGGAGGGTGAGCACGAGCTTCTGCCGTCCGGTCATGCGGAGGGCGGGGGCGGCGGGCGCTGCGGTGCCCTGGCCGAGCACGGGCATGGAGGTTCCCTTCGAAGAGCTAACGGGTCATCCGTCCCGTTAACCTGGAAGGTAGCAGAGGATGGCAAGCTAATGAAACTGGAGACCCGTTAATGCTGCCGGCCCCGTCGAGTCCCGATCCCGATCCCGAACCCGATCCCGGCACCCTCCGGCCCGGCGGCCGTACCGCGCGGGTACGGGCGGCGGTGCTCCGGGCCGCCGGCGACGCCTTGGCCGAGCAGGGCTTCGCCCACCTCGACCTCGCCGACGTCGCCCGCCGCGCCGAAGTCGGCAAGACCACCGTCTACCGCCGCTGGGGCTCCGCCACCGGGCTCATCGCCGACCTGCTCGCCGACATGGCGGAGCAGTCCGTACCGCGTACCGAGACCGGCACCCTCCTCGGCGACCTGCGCGCCAACGCCCACCTCGTCCTGCGCACCCTCACCGACCCCCGGCAGGGCGCGCTGTTCCGCGCGGTGATCGCGGCGGCCACGTGCGACGACCGCACAGCGGCGGCCCTGCACCGCTTCTACGCGGTCCGCATCGCCGAGTGGGCCCCCTGCGTCGAACAGGCGGTGGCCCGCGGCGAACTCCCCGACGGCACGAACCCCCACGAGGTCGTCCGCGCCGTCTCCGCCCCCCTGTACTACCGCCTACTGGCCAGCGGCGACCCCCTCGACGCCGCCGCCGCCGACCGCGCCGCGGAGGCGGCGGCGGTGGCGGCGCGGGCGGGGGCGTACGTCGTGTGAGACCCGGTGGTCACCCCGGCAGGTACCCCAAGGGCCAGCGGCGGACATGGCACGAACGGGACGCCTCCTCGCGTCGCGGATCTCGGCATCGCCGGAGCCGAAGTGGAGCTCGCTCCGGACGGCCCACCGCTGGTGCACCTGCGGCACACAGGCGAGATCGGACACGGCCGTAGGCGGAAACCCTTGGTCTGGCCAGTTGAGGGCGAAAAAATCGGGTGTTTCGGACATGAGGCGGCCCTCAACTGGTCAGACAGACCGGTTATCCACAGGGTGATGCGGCCCCGCCTCCGGCTGCGGCAAGCTGCCGACATGACGGGGGGACAGAGGCCGCTGCGCGAGCTGGCGGCTGAGCACGATGGGCTGCTGTCTACCGCTGGCGCCGCGGCGGCGGGATGGACGGCGGACGGGCTGAAGCGCGAGTTGCGCAGGGGCGGGTGGCGGTCGGTGCGCCGCGGCGTGTGGGTCGAGCGTGGGCGAGTCGTCGACTTCGGTCTGCGTCTGAGAGCCGAGCAGTTGGGCGGGCCGGATCTCGTGGTGAGTCACAGCGCAGCAGCCGTGGTGCACGGAATCGAAGTGCTCTCTGCACGGCCGGAGTTCACCAACGCGCGGAGCCGGCAGCGTCCGGCCGGTGCGGGCGTGCTGCACCGGATCCCGCTGGCGGAGGGTGAGGTGACGAGGGTTGCGGGGTTGCGGGTGACGACCGTGGTGCGGACGCTCGCCGACTTGCTGATGACGGCATCGCGGGACGAGTGCCTTGTAGCGGTGGAGTCCGCGCTCACCCGACGACCGGTGTCGGGCGGCGCCGGAGGCCTGGGCGGGACGGCCGCGCAGAGGACGGCTCGGGGCCGCCCGGGCCGCCCGGGTCACCAGGGCCATCCGGGCCATCGGGGCAGGCTCATCGACGTGCAGGATCTCGCGGAGGCGTTGCGGATGTACGGGCACAGGCGCGGCTTCCAGCGCACCGGCGAGCGGATGGGGCTCATCGATCCGCTGGCCGGGTCGCCGGCCGAGACCGTGGCCCGGCTGAGGATGTGGGACGCGGGGTTGCGTCCGCGGAGTCAGGTGTCGTTCTCGGAGCCGCATGGCCGGCGGATGCGGGTGGACTTCTTCTTTCCGGTGGCCGGGCTGGTTGTCGAGATCGAGGGGTACGCCTTCCACGGCAGCCGCGCCGCGCATGAGAACGATGTCGAGAGATTCAATGCGCTCGTGCGCTGTCCCACGGTCCGGCGGGTGCTGCGGTTCACGGCGAGGGAGGTGTTCCAGCGGCCGGATCGCATGGTGCGCGCCGTCCGGGGCGCGCTTCGGGAACTGGCTTAGCCGGGCATCCACGACCAGCACGAAGATGTCGTCTGGCCACCATGCAGTTCCCGCCGCGCCGGCTGCACCTGAGCGAGGACGCCGGGCTGAACAGGATCACACTGGTTGCGGTCATCGGAGCTCAAGGAGGAGTTGGACGAGCTCGGCCGGCGGGTGTGGATGGGGGATGTACGCACGGCCGAGCGGACCGGAAATGACCCCGCGCCGCGGTCGCGGCGCGGGGGGCGTGGCGGCGGGGCGTCAGGAGTCGTGGTTGCGGAGGAAGGTTTGCAGGCCCGGTAGGTCGTCGGTGTTGATCCAGTCGACGTTTGCGTCGAGCAGCGTGCTCCACAGGTTGTCGCGGGCCGGGCCCGGGGTGTCCGGGGTGGCCCAGAAGCGGATGGTCTGGCCCTGCTGGTGGGCGGTGTGGACGATGAGGTTCAGCCAGTTGCGCTCGGCGGCCGGCATCGTGCCGGTGCCCTGCCAGGTGAAGCTGGAGTTCCAGTTGCCGCTGATGAGCGGGATGAACGACGCGGGGACACCGGTGTTGAGGTCGTCGTGGCGGCCGTCGTAGAAGGCGTGGCGGAGCTTCTCGGCCTCCATCGGCGCGCGGGCGCCGCGGTCGCCGGAGATGACGGCGGTCACCGCGCGGCGGCGGACCCGGCCGCCGGCGGCGGAGCTGAAGATCGAGCCGTAGCCGCGCAGCACCTCGGACAGCGCGCGGTACGTGGGGTCGCCGGCGGTCTTGAGGTCGATGAGCAGTTGCAGGGAGAGGTCGTGACCCCGGTAGACGCGGCCGCCGTTGGCCTGTATGCGTCGTGCCAGCGGGTCCAGGTAGAGGCCCTGGAGCGTACGGGAGGGGTCGAGCTGCGCCTCGTCGTGGGCGACGAGGAGCTGGTCGTCGACCAGCCAGATGTCCGACTCGACGCTGGCGAAGCCGTGGTCGAGCGCGTCCAGGAGCGGGCGCTCGTGGAGGTAGTCGTTGTGCGCGTGTGCCCGTCTGAGCGGTGCGGGCCCGCGGCCGGCGGCGTGCGCGTACGAGGGGAGCCCCCCGGCGAGCGCGCCGCCGGCGACGGCGGCTGACAGCGTGGCGACGGCGCGGCGTCTGGAGTAGGCGGACACGGTCGTTCCCTCCCCTGGTGCGGCGTGCAGGATGGACCGAAGTATTGACGCCGCGGGGCGACTTGCACAGGGTTCCCGCGGTGAACGGGAGTTGACCCGCGACGGGCGGCGGACCGGGCCTGTACGGGACGGGGCGCCCGCACACGTACCGTACGAGCCGCGCGAGGCCTCCGGTCCGTACCGTACGAGCGGCGAGGCCTCCCGGTTCGTACCGTACGAGCGGCGAGACCTCCCGGTTCGTACCGTACGAGCCGCACGGGCCCCGGGCCCGTACCGCGCGGAACGCCGCCGCCGCAGCCTCAGCTCCCGCCGTACGAACCCCCCGCCGGGCGCGCCCGCTGCAGGATCGCCTCCGTGTCCACCCCCGGCGGCAGCGTGCCGAACGCCAGCCCGCCGCCGTCGCCGTCGAGGCGCGCCGCGCAGAAGGCGTCCGCCACCGCCGCGTCGCCGTGCCGGTGCAGCAGCGCGCCCTGCAGCACCAGCGCCATCGACTCGACCACCCGGCGCGCCCGGTACTCCGCCGCCGTCACGTCCGCCAGATCCTTGCGCAGCCGTACGACGGCCGCGTCGAGCCGGGCGTCGGCGCCCGCGGCGGCGTCGACCTCGGCGAAGAACGCCGTCACCGTCTCCGGCCGGCGGGCCATGGCGCGCAGCGCGTCGAGCGCGGCGACGTTGCCGGAGCCCTCCCAGATCGACGGCAGCGGCGCCTCCCGGTACAGCCGCGGCATGCCGGACTCCTCGACGTAGCCGTTGCCGCCCAGGCACTCCAGCGCCTCGGCGGCGTGCGCCGGACCGCGCTTGCACACCCAGTACTTGGTCACGGCCAGGCCGATCCGCCGGAACAGCTCCTCCTGTTCATCGGCCGTGCCGGTCTCGCCGCGGTCGACGGCGCCGGCCAGCCGCATGCTCGCCATCGTCGCCGCCTCCGCCTCCACGGCGAGGTCGGCGAGCACGTTCCGCATCAGCGGCTGGTCCGTCAGGCGGGCGCCGAACGCCCGCCGGTGCGTGGCGTGGTGGAGGGCCTGCGCGATGCCGAGGCGCATGCCGCCGGCGGTGGCGAGCGCGCAGTCCAGCCGCGTCATGTTGACCATCTTGATGATGGTCTTCACGCCCGCGCCCTCCTCGCCGATCAGGTGGCCGATCGCGCCCTCGTACTCGATCTCGGCGGAGGCGTTGGAGCGGTTGCCGAGCTTCTCTTTAAGACGCATGAGCCGGATGGCGTTGCGGGTGCCGTCGGGCAGCACGCGCGGGACGAGGAAGCAGGACAGGCCGCCGGGCGCCTGCGCGAGGGTGAGGAAGACGTCCGACATGGGCGCCGAGGTGAACCACTTGTGGCCGGTGAGGGCGTAGAGCCCGGCGCCGTCGGCGACGGGAACGGCGCGGGTGGTGTTGGCGCGTACGTCGGAACCGCCCTGCTTCTCCGTCATCGACATGCCGGCGACGAGGCCCGCCTTGGTGGTGGGCGGACGGAGCCCGAAGTCGTAGTCGGCGGAGGTCAGCAGGGGCTCGTACGCGGCGGCGAGGTCCGGTGAGGTGCGCAGCGCCGGTACGGCGGCGTAGGTCATGGAGACGGGGCACAGGTGACCGGCGTCGGTCTGGCCCCAGACGAAGAGCTTGGCGGCGCGCGCGACATGCGCGCCGGGGGTGCCGGGGGTGCGCTGCCGCCAGGGCGCGGCGTGCAGGCCGTGGGCGACGGCGGTACGCATCAGCTCGTGCCAGTCCGGGTGGAACTCGACCTCGTCGACGCGGTGGCCGTAACGGTCGTGGGTACGGAGGACGGGCGGGTGCTCCTCGACGCGCCGGGCCCACTCCTGCGCCTGCGTACCGCCGGCGAGCAGCCCCAGCTCGCGCACCTCGGCCTCGGCCCAGCCGGCGCCGTGGGCGCGGAGGGACTCCAGGAGGGCGGGGTAGGCGGCGACGTCGTAGGAGGTGAGGGGCGGGGGCTGGTTGGTGACGTCATGGCTCGTCGTCGGCATGGGGGACTCCCAGGGCTCGGAGGGTGAAGGCGGCGAGGCGCGCGGGGGTGCGGGGGCCGGGGGTGCGGAGATCGGGGGTGTGGGGGCCGGGGGTGTGGGGATCGGGGGTGCGGGGGTCGGGGGCGTACGGGCCCGAGGTGTCTTCGTACTGGCCGGGGACACCCGGTGCCCGGCCCTCCGGGCCGCCGGCGGCCCCCGTCGCCGCGCCGGACAACGGGCCGATCAGCGCCTCCGCGCACGCCCCGACGAGGCCGGCCGCGGTCAGCCGCGGGTCCTGCCGGGGCAGCCGCCCGGAGGCGGTGCCCTCGGCGATGCGCGCGGCGAGCACGTCGCGGAACGCCCGGCGGAAGACGAGGCGTTCGGCCTCGACGGCGGTGTCGACGGGCTCGGCGAGCAGCGCGTACGCCAGCCGCGGGCGGCTCAGCGCCCGGCGCGCGAACGTCTCCGCGGCGGCGGCGACGCCCGCGGCGGGGTCGGCGGGCCGCCGCGCGGCGGCGGACACGGCCTCGACCTCGGCGGTGACGACGCTGCGGAACAGCTCGACGGCGAGCACCGACTTGCTGGGGAAGTGGCCGTAGACGCTGCCGGTGGCGATGCCGGCCCGGGCGGCGACGGCGGCGACCGTACAGCCGGCGTAGCCCTCGTCGGCGAGCAGCGCGCGGGCGGCGTCGAGGAGGGCGCGCCGCCGGTCGTCCAGCCGCGCCTGGACGGCGGGGGTGCGGCGGTAGGGCATGGGAAGGATTGAAGCAGCGATTCAGGGCTTCAGCAAGTGTGGCGGGGGCGTTGTCAGTGGGGGGTGCCAGACTCGGGGGCATGACGGAGGAGCTGCGGCTGAGAGATGTGGCCGAGGAGGACCTGGAGGTCTTCCTCGCGCACGAGCACGACCCGGAGAACGTGCGGCGGTCGCACTTCCCGCCGCGCGAGCGGGAGCGTTTCCTGACGCACTGGCGGGAGCGGGTCATGGGGGACCCGACGGGCCTGGTGCAGACGGTGGAGGTCGACGGGCGCGTCGCGGGGAACGTGGTGGCCTGGTGGGACGGGGACCGGCGGTTCCTGGGCTATGTGTTCGGCCGGGAGTTCTGGGGCCGGGGGATAGGCACGCGGGCGGTGGGCCGGTTCCTGGAGCTGGAGCGGCACCGCCCGCTGCATGCGGATCCGTACGTGGGGAACGTGGGCTCGGTGCGGCTGCTGGAGCGGCTGGGCTTCCGGCGGACGGGCACGACGGAGTGGAACGGGGAGGACGAGCACGTGATGCTGGTCCTGGGAGAGGCGGACTCCGCGGCGTAACCGTCCGCGGGGTGGCCGCTCCTGGCGGAGCCGGGAAGGTGAACGGCCTCGGGTGATGGGGTCGTTCGCGTGGTACTCGCGGGGTGCCACGCGGGTACGGTTCTGGTGTCACCTCAGAACGGGAGTCAGTATGCCCGATCACCCCGAAGAGCACATCGGCGACCGGCTGCGATCGGTACGGAAGCGCCGCGGACTTACGCAGAGGGAACTTGCCAGCCTTGCTGACCTGTCCGTATCCCTTGTACGGAAACTGGAGCAAGGGGAGCGGTGCTCGGTACGTCTGGAGACAGCGCACCAGCTCGCCAAGGTGCTCGACGTACCGACCACGCGCCTGCTCACTGCAGAATCGACGCCGTGGGTACCGCCACTCAAGGACGAGACCTCACAGTCGGTCGTGGAAGCGCTGCACGCGTCGCTGCCCCAACTCCCCGAACCCCCGACTGAGTCTGGCATTCAGGGGGCACTCGCCGGGGGCCGAGCCCTGTTCGCCCGCGAGCTGTACATGGACCTCGGGCGGATGCTGCCCGCGCTCATCCGGGATGTGCAGGCTTTGGAGGACACCGCCTCGGGGCGTCGGCTGCGGTATCAGGTCATGCACCTGTGCAAGTCGTACCTGGGGCAGGTGCGGCAGCACGGCGCGGCGATCGATGCCGCGCAGCAGGCCCTCGACACGGCGGCCGACGAGTGGGAGGGCGGCGCGGCGGTGGTAGCGCAGTGTCAGCAGATGCTCCGTCGCGGCCGGCTGACGGAAGTAGCTGAGCTGGCGACGCGTTGGGCTGACGATGTCGAGCCGCGTATGTCTATTGCGACGACGGAGCAACTGGTGGTGTGGGGAGGGCTGCAGGAGCGTGCAGCGGCCGCGGCGGTGCGGGACAACCGCCCGACAGAGGCCGCGGATGCCTTGCGCCTGGCGCAGATTGCTGCGGTGAGGCTGGGCCGGGAGGTGGTCGGCGGCCCGGACCAGATGCGGCACTTCGGGCCGATCACGGTCACACAGCAGCGGGCCGAGCACGCAGCGATTCAGCGCCGCCCGGAGCGTGTGCTGCGGCTGCACGAGGCGGTGCGGACATGGCGGCCTGCTCCTGGAGGCGGGAAGTCCGGCCGCTGCAGGCACCTCCTCGATGTCGCTGACGCGCATCTGCGTCTGCATAACGAGGCGGCGTGCATGGACATCCTGTACCGGATTCACGACGAGGCGCCGCAGTGGATCACGGCGCAGAGGTACGCGCAGGACATCATGGGCCGCGTGATCGAAGGCCGACGGACGCTGACGCCGGAAATGCGCGAGCTGGCCGACGCGTTGGGAACCCCGATGTAGCGTTCCTTGGCACCCGCCGCAGGGGGGCGGGGCAGAGTGCCATGGTGACCATCCCTGCGGCTGCCTTACGGTCGGTGACGACCTGATCACCGACGACAGGTAGAGCATCATGGCAACCCCCTCCCCAGGCACACCCGCCCGGCCCGCGCTCGCGTTCCTCTACGACCGGCACGCCACGCTGGCGACCGCCGCTCTGGACGAGCGCATAACGCGATGCCGCCGGTACGCCGTCGAGCAGAACTGGGTGATCGCCGGGGAGTGGGTCGACCGGGGCGACCATGCGCTGACGAACTGGCCGCGACCGCAGTGGGACGCGATGGCGCACTCCATGCGGCAGGCCGCCGCGCGCGCCGTGTGCCTGGTCGACTCGTGGGACCGGATCAGCCGGGACCGGGAGGCCAGCGCCATCCTGCGGCTCGGGGTCCACCAGGCCGGTGGGTACTGCATGACCACCGGCGGTGAGAACGACCTCGAACTGGGCCACGGGCGGATCACCGTGACGGCGCCGCTGCCGCGAAGGGCGCGGCAGTGAGCACCGACCTGCACGACCCGCCCGACGGATGGCCGCTCGCGGAGCCGCCCCCGGTCGCCGGATGCGCGCGGTGTGCCGAGTTGGCCGAAGGGCGGACCGCGGCGCGTGCGGTGGGGGATCTGTCCGCCGTCAGCGACGCCAACGTCCTCATCCGCAGACACCCCGGTCACTGAACTCCCGCCCCCTGGCCCTCGGGTACTCCTGCCAGGGGGCGCGGGTCACGCGCACGCCGCCATGGATCCCTCACTCGCCCTCGGGACGCCGCCGAAGGCCGGCGCCGGGGCCGCCGGAAACCGTCGCGCTACGCCGCGCCCTTGCCGCCCCGGACGACCAGCGAGTCCAGCAGCTCATGCGTCACCTCGGCGATCTCCTCCACCGCCTTGTCGAACGCCTCGGCGTTGTGCGGCGCGGGGTGGCGGAAACCGGAGATCTTCCGTACGTACTGCAGAGCCGCCGCGCGCATGTCGTCGTCGGTGACGGTGTCGGCGTACGGGGGGCGCAGGGTCTTGATGCTTCGGCACATACGTACGACGGTACGCCGTGCCGGTGACATCCGGCCGGGGCCGGGTGAGGCCCCTGGGAGCAGGGCCGGGACGGGCGCCCCCCGCTACCAGC
Source organism: Streptomyces sp. CNX435 (assembly GCF_059570575.1). NCBI lineage: Bacteria > Bacillati > Actinomycetota > Actinomycetes > Kitasatosporales > Streptomycetaceae > Streptomyces > Streptomyces sp. CNX435. The sequence goes on from NZ_JCANTA010000029.1 coordinate 29,135, forward strand.
TCGTGATCAGCAGGTGGTTCACGGCCAGCGCCACCGCCGCCTGCGCCGCCAGCCACGCGCGGTGGTCGCGCGCCGGGAGCAGGGCGGCGGCCGGGAGCAGCCAGAGGGTGAAGGGGAGCCAGATGCGCTCCGTCTCGGCCTTGCTGAGCCCGGAGAGGTCGGCCGCCACGATGCACGCGAGCCCGGCGACGGCCATGACCGCCAGGGCGTACGCGGGGGTGAGTCGGCGTCGGGTGCCCGGCGGGGCCGCCGGGAGGGTGTCGTCGGCGGGGCGGGAGCGGGCGGGCCCGGTGGCACCGGCGGTGGTCTGGGCCCGGCGGCGAGCGGGCCAGGCGGTGCGTAGCGCGCGGCGGGTGCCCGCCACCGCCGCCGGGCCCGCGCTGAGCGCCGCGACCGCGAGGTTCGCCCACACCCAGTAGCTGTACGGTCGCTCTCCGCCGAAGCCCTGGTAGTAGCGCTCGTGCAGCAGCGTGTACCCCTCCCACCACCAGAAGCCCGCCGCCGTGAAGGCCACCGCGACCGGCAGCGCACCCAGCACCACCCACGGCATCGTCCGCAGTACCGCGCCCCCGCGCCCGCCGCGGGCCGCGCACCACAGCACCGCCGCCATCGGCAGCACCAGCAGCGTCAGCCCGTACGAGAGGTACACCGCCCACCCCAGCAGCAGCCCCGCGCCCGCCGCCGCCACCGCCGGGCGCCGGGCCGTGCGCGTCGCCGCCAGCGCCAGCAGCGCCAGGCCCCATGCGGCCACCGCCGCGAAGTACCCGTCCGCCGACACCCCGGCCCAGATCGCCCACGGCCCCAGGACCAGGAACGGCGCCGCCCGCCGCGCGCGCTCCTCGCCGCCCAGCGCCCGCAGCGCCACGAGCACCGCGACCGCCGCCGACCCGCCCACCGTGAGGCAGAAGACCGCGGCCCACGCCCCGCCGTCCAGCCCCACCCGGTCGAGGCCGACGAAGGTGAGGATCGCGCCGGGCGGGTGCCCGGCGATGTGCGCGGGCCAGTTGTCCGGGGCTTCCTTGAGGATGTGGTCGGTGAAGGTGCGTACGGCGTGCCCCAGGTCGGCGAAACGGGCGATGGTCTCCGGCTTGGCGTACTCGTTCGTCTGCGTCAGCTGCTCCGCGACCCCGTCCCGCCAGCCGTCGACCAGCGCCAGGGACCAGATCCACGCCATGGCCGCCGCCCACGTGGCGAGGAGCAGCCGCCGCCACGACAGCCGGTCGGCGAGCGCGGGCCCGTACGCGACGACGGCGGCGGCGACGGCGAGGGCCGCGGGGGTGCCGGGCCCGTAGTGCGGCATCCAGCCGGCGGACAGCGGCGGCCAGTTCACGTGCAGGACGTCGTCGTCGTTGACGGCCCGGCCGACGACGACGGCCGCCACGACCAGCACGGCGGCGAGGCCGGCGGCCAGGAGGTCCCAGCGGCGGCCGGGGGCGGCCGGGGCGGCGAGGGTGGCCGGGGCGCCGGTCCCGGTCGCGGACTCGGTCTCGCCACCGGACGCGGTCGCGGTCCCGGTCTCGGTCACGGACTGGTCTCCGCGCCCGCCGCCGGTCGCGGTCCCGGGCCTGGACTCGGACTGGTCTCCGCTCCCGCCGCCGGACGCGGTCCCGGTCCCGGACTCGGACCCGTCTCCGCTCCCGGCCCCGGCCTCGGTGGCAGCCCTGGTCGAGGACCCGGCTCCGGCGCTGGTCGCGGCTCCGCGCGTGGGTCCGGTCCCGGTCCCGTTTCCTGTCGCGGTTCCGGTTTCTGTCTCCGTACCGGCGCCGGAGGGCCGGGTGGGTGAAGCGGTCACGACGCCACGCTAGGCAGCGGCGGCACGGTCGCGGGGGGAGCGCGCGGTGACGTCACGCTTTCGTCAGGAGTCAGTGCGGCGGTATGGGCGGATTCGCGGCATACGGTCGAACCATGTCCGCCGCACGCCCTCAGGATCCCCGTCCGGATCCCCGCCCGGACCCCCGTCCGGAACCCCGCACCCGCCCCGCCACCGGCCCGGGGGGCGCCCTCCCCCCGCCCGGCCCGTTCCGCCCCGCCTTCTGGCGCAGCCCGCTGCGCGGCCCGTGGTTCACCGCCCTCCTCGGCACCGTCCTCCTCGTCGGCCTCCCCCTGCTGCTGCTGACCGGCCTGCTGTCCTACGCCGCCTACAACCCCGACCTCCCCGGCAACGACCGCACCGCGACCAAAGGTCTCCTCGGGTTCTACCTCTTCTCCTGGCCCACCGACCCCCACTGGCTCTACCGCCTCAACCAGGGTGTCCACGTCACCCTCGGCGTCGCCCTCGTCCCCGTCCTGCTGGCCAAGCTCTGGTCCGTCGTCCCCCGCCTCTTCGCCTGGCCGCCGCTGCCCTCCGCCCGGCACGCGCTGGAGCGCGGCTCGACCCTGCTCCTCGTCGGCAGCGGCCTCTTCGAGTTCGCGACCGGCATCCTCAACATGCAACTCTTCTACGTCTACCCCGGCTCCTTCTACACCCTCCACTTCTACGGCGCCTGGGTGTTCCTCGCCGCCCTCCCCGTCCACCTCGCCACCCGCGTCGGCAAGCTGCGCCGCGGGCTGCGCGACCGGGGCATGGACGACCTGCGCGCCCCCGACCCCGCGCCGCCGACGATCTCCCGGCGCGGTGCCGCCGCGCTGGTCGGCGCCGGTTCGCTGGGGCTGGTCGCGGTCACCGCCGGGCAGAGCATCGGCGGCCCGCTGCGCCGCACCGCGCTCCTCGCCCCGCACGGCGGCGGCGACCCGGGCGACGGCCCGAACGGCTTCCAGGTCAACAAGACGGCCGCGGGCCTCGGCATCGACCCGGCCGACATCGGCGAGCGCTGGCGGCTGGTCGTACGCGCCGGGAACGGCCGCCGCGCGGTGTTCACCCGGGCGGAGCTGCTGGCGCTGCCGCAGCACACGGCCGCGTTGCCGATCGCGTGTGTCGAGGGGTGGTCGACGGATGACCAGCTGTGGCGCGGGGTGCGGCTCGCGGACCTGGCCGCGCTGGTGGCGGCGGGGGAGGGGGACGGGGTGTTCGCGGAGTCGGCGCAGCCGAAGGGGGCGTTCCGGGCGGCGTCGCTGCGCGCCAACCAGGTACGGGATCCGCGGTCGTTGCTGGCGCTGCAGGTCAACGGCGCGGCGCTGTCGCGCGATCACGGGTTTCCGGCGCGGGTCATCGTCCCGGCCAACCCGGGGGTGCACAACACGAAGTGGGTCACGAGGCTGACGTTCGGGGAACTGCCGTGAGCGGGGGCCGACCGCCGGGCGGGGCGAGGGGAAAGGGCGGGTCGAGCGGAACAGGCGGATCGGGCGGAACGGGCGGAACGCGCGGACCGGGCGGATCGCATACGGAACGGGCCCCCGGGTCCGTACGCCGCCGCGCCCGCGCGCTCGGCCGCCGCACGCCCACGCGCGCGACCGTACGACGCCTGTTCGCGCCCGGTCCGCTGCCCACCCTCGTCCTCCTCCTCGCCTCCTTCGCGCTCACCGGCTACGCCGGCGTCCGCCTCTTCGACAAGGACCCCCTCGGCGTCGCGCTGTGGCTGGCCGGTGCGGCGGTGCTGCACGACCTGGCGCTGGTGCCCGCGTACTCGCTCGCCGACCGCGGCGCACAGCGTGTACTCGGACCGCGGCTGATCAATTACGTCCGCTTCCCCGCCGTCGTCTCCGGGCTGCTGTTGCTCGTCTACTTCCCGCTCATCACCCGCCAGGTCGGACGCTACGAGCGCAGCACCGCGCTGCCACCCGACGCCTACCTCCACCGCTGGCTGCTGCTCACCGCCGCGCTGTTCGCGGCGTCTGCGCTGGTGCTTGCAGCACGGCGAACCGTCGCTCGCCCGCGGTCCAGCGGTCCTCCTCCCGCCAGCGGCCGGCCGCCGCGTACCGCAGCAGGGCGGGCAGCCCGACCCGGGCCCAGGGGAAGGGCGCGCCGTGCCGGGCGACGTCCGGGCGGCGGGTCCCGTGGAGGCCGCGCGCCTCGTCCGTGACGTGCACCTGCACGCGCTCGTCCACGTCGTCGTCCGCGGCGACCTCCACCACGAGCCGGCCCTGGGGGCGCAGGAGCGCGGCGGCGCGGTCGAGGAGGGCGGCGGGGTCGCCGCCGATGCCGACGTTGCCGTCGACGAGGAGCGCGGTGCCCCAGCGGCCCTCGCCGGGCAGTGGCTCGAACACCGATCGGCGCAGCGCGGCGGCGCCGCGCGACCGGGCGTGCGCGACGGCCTCGGAGCTGACGTCGACACCGAGCGCGGGGCGGCCCAGGGCGGCGAGCGCGGCGACGAGCCGGCCGGGGCCGCAGCCGATGTCGAGCACGGGCCCGGTGCAGCGGCGCAACACGGTCACGTCGGCCCCGTCCGGCACCCCGCACCACCGCTCCACTTCGAGCGGCAGCAGCCACCCGTCGTGGCGCCGGAGGAAGAGCGGGCCGCCGCCGGCGCGCAGGGCATGCGCGTAGGGGTCGGCGCCGTCCCAGGCGGCGGAGTCGTCTGCCGACGGGGGGCGGCGGAGGTACGGCTCGGGCGCAGCGGCGTGGGGCACGGGCTGCGGGCGCCCGAGGTCGGCGTCCGGCCGGGGCGCCGCGGGACGCGGAATGGCTTGCGCGACGCCGGGCGGGGTGCGGTGCGGAGCCGGGGAGAGGCCGGCGCCGACAGGATCGACAGGGTCAGCCGGATCGACCAGGTTGCCGGTGGCGGCGTCAAGCGCGCCGGACGTGGCGCCGGACGTGGCGGGGCCGGACGGGCGGCGGGCGGGCGGCGTCATCCGGCGGCTCGATCGAGGGCTGCGCCGTCGTGGTCCGCGCCGGTCTGACCCGCGAGGGCAGCCGTCGTGCCGGCCGGTGCCGCGTGGTCGCGTGCGGCTTGGTGGGCGGCTCGGTCATGGTCCGCGCCGTCGTGGTCCGCGCCGTCCTGGCCCGCGAAGGCGGCTGTCGTGCCGGCCGGTGCCGCGTGGTCGAGGGCGGCTCGGTCGAGGGCGGCTCGGTCGTGAGCGGCTCGGTCGTGGGCGGCGAGGCGGTGGGCCGTGGCGGCGAAGCGGCTTCGGGGAGCGGCCTCGGCGACCAGCGGGACGTCCGCCGGGGTGTCCACGTCGCGTAGCGGCGGCAACTCCCGTACACGCAGGCCCGCGTCGAGCAGCCGGCGGTGCTGCGCGGCGCCGGTGTGCGGCGTCGACATCGGTACGCCGCGCAGCAGTTCGGGGTCCGGCCGCGACAGCCCCAGCGCCCAGAAGCCGCCGTCGAGCGCCGGGCCGAGGTAGGCGTCGCAGGCCGACCAGGCGTCGTCGGCCAGCGCGGGCGCCAGCAGCCCGGCGGTGAGTTGCGGGGTGTCCATGCCGACGAGCAGCGCCGGCCCCGTACAGCCGCCGAACGCGGCGGCCAGCCGCTCGTCGAGCCCGCCGGCGGCCTGCGGTATGACGTCGAAGCCGGACGGCAGCCAGTCACCCGGCTCGCCGTCCAGGACGAGCACGCGTCGCCGGGCGGGCAGGTCGCGTACGACGGCGAGCGTGTCCGCGAGCGCGGCCTCGGCGAGCTGTGCGGCCTCGCCGGGGGCGTACGCGGGGGTGAGCCGGGTCTTGACGCGGCCGGGGCGGGGCTCCTTGGCGATGACGAGTAGGGTGACGCCTCCGCCGCCGTTCACCGGCCGACCCCCGCGCCGGAACCCCCGGTGGAACCGTCCGCGGCCCCGCCCGCCCGAGAGCCGCCACCGCCACCCCGGCCCCCGAGCGCGCTGCCCGCAGCCACCCCCGCACCACGCGCCCCCGAGCCCGCACTGGCACCCGAGCCCGTCGCCAGGCCCGTACCCGCACGCGCCCCCGAGCCCGCACTGGCACCTGAGCCCGTCGCCGGGCCTGTACCCGCACGTGCTCCCGAGCCGGAATCCGCACGTGCCTCCGAGCCCGCACCTACCTCCGAGCCCGTACCTGGTCCTGGCCCTGGCCTTGGCTCTGGCCCTGACCCTGGCCCCGAACTCGTACCCGCAACCGCCCCCGCACCCGCACTCCCCCCGGCTCCCGCACCCGCCCCCACTCCTCCGCTCCCCCCGCGTCCACCGGCGCCCCCCGCGCCCTCCCCCGGTGCCGTCCCCACGACATCCGGCGCCGTCCGCAGGACACCCCGCATGTCGTGGACCGCCTGCCACGTCCCCCGCCACGTCCCCGTCACCTTCGACTTCCCCGTCCGCGGCGCGTACGGCACCGGCAACTCCACGATCCGCCACCCCGCGTCCGCGGCCCGTACCACCGTCTCCAGCGGATACCCGCTCCGCCGGTCCGCCACCTCCAGCCCCACCAGCGCCGCCCGCCGCCCGGCCCGCATCGGGCCCAGGTCGTGCAGCCGCACCCCCGTGCGGCGGTACAGCATGCGGGCCAGCGCCACGTTGCCCGCCCGTGCGTGCAGGGGCCACGCCCCGCGCGTCGTCGGGCGGCGGCGGCCGAGGACGAGGTCCGCGGTGCCCGCGGTGACCTGGTCGGTGAGCTGGGGCAGCAAGGCGGGGTCCAGGGAGCCGTCGCAGTCGCAGAAGCAGACGAGTTCGGCCGTGGCCGCCCGCAACCCCGCCGCGCAGGCGGCGCCGAAGCCGCGCTGCGCCTCGGTTACGACGGTGGCGCCGAGTTCGCGGGCGAGATCTCCGGAGCCGTCCGTGGAGCCGTTGTCGACCACGATGGCGCGCCAGCCGGCGGGGATACGGGACAGCACCCAGGGCAGTGCGGCGGCCTCGTTCAGACAGGGGAGTACGACGTCGGTCATGGCCACCACCCTACGAGCGCAAAAGCTGCATACCGGGCACAAGGTCTTACGAATCACGGACGTCGCTTGTCCGCCCTCCGTCACGCCGGCGCCCGCCGCGCCCAACCCGTGGGACGCTGGCGCCATGGACCCCGCCCCGCCCGGCCCGTCCCGGCCGCCCAGCCAACCGGCCCGCGTGCTCGTCGTCGACGACGACCCCACCGTCGCCGAGGTCGTCGCCGGCTACCTCGACCGCGCCGGCTACGCCGTCGACCGCGCCGCCGACGGCCCGCAGGCGCTGGCCGCCGCCACCGCCGGCCGGCCGGACCTCGTCGTGCTCGACCTCATGCTGCCCGGCATGGACGGTCTTGAGGTCTGCGCGCAACTGCGCGCCACGGGCCCCATACCGGTGATCATGCTCACCGCCCGCGGCGACGAGGACGACCGCATCCTCGGCCTCGAAGTGGGCGCCGACGACTACGTCACCAAGCCCTTCAGCCCGCGCGAGCTGGTGCTGCGCGTGGAGTCGGTGCTGCGCCGGAGCCGCGCCACGGCGCCCCGCGACGGCGCGGACGAGCTGCGCGGCGCCGGGCTCACCCTGGACCCGGCGGCGCGCCGGGCCGCCAAGCACGGGGCGGAACTGGCGCTGACCCTGCGGGAGTTCGACCTGCTCGCGCACTTCCTGCGGCACCCGGGGCGGGTGTTCGGGCGGGAGGAGCTGATGCGGGAGGTGTGGGGCTGGGAGTTCGGCGACCTGTCGACGGTGACCGTGCACGTACGGCGGCTGCGCGGCAAGGTCGAGGACGACCCGGCCCGGCCGCGCCTGATCACCACGGTCTGGGGCGTCGGCTACCGCTTCGACCCGCCCCCCGCCCCGGGCGGCGACGACGAGGCCGCCACCACCCACCACGACACTCCCCGAGGCGACGCCCCGTGAACGACATCCTCCTCATGGCCGCCTTCGCCTTCCTCGGCGCCGCCGTCGCCGGCGTCCTCGGCGCCATCGCCCTGCGCCTGCTGCGCAACCGCTCCCTCGTCGTCTCCGTCTCCGTCGTCGTCGCGACCGCCGTCACCGCGATGCTCCTCGGCACCCTGGCGGTGGCCAACGAGATGTTCCTGTCGGGACACGACCTCAAAGTCGTCAGCATCGTCATCCTCATGGCCGCGGTCGTCGCCCTCGCCACCGCCGTGCTCCTCGGCCGCTGGGTCGTCGCCCGCAGCAACGCGCTCGCCGCGGCCACCCGCTCGTTCGGCCACGCCTTCGCCGACGGCGGCTCCTTCGCGCCCCCCGCGGGCGGCGCGACCGCCGAGCTGGCGGCGCTGAGCCGGGAGCTGGCGTCGACCGCCGATCGGCTGGCGGAGTCGCGGCAGCGGGAGCGGGCGCTGGACGCCTCCCGGCGCGAGCTGGTCGCCTGGATCTCGCACGACCTGCGTACGCCGCTCGCCGGGCTGCGCGCCATGGCTGAGGCGCTGGAGGACGGCATGGCCGCCGACCCGGGCCGCTACCACCGGCAGATCCGGGCCGAGACCGAGCGCCTGGACGCCATGGTCGGCGACCTCTTCGAGCTCTCCCGCATCCACGCGGGCGCGTTGGCGCTCGCGCCCACGCGGATGTCGGTCCACGAACTTGTCGGCGACGCGCTCGCGGGCGTCGATCCGCTGGCGCGCGAGCACGGGGTACGGCTCGTCGGCGAGCCGCCGGAGCCGGAGCCGGCCGCGGCGGTGCCGGTGGAGGTGGACGGCAAGGAGATGACCCGGGTGCTGGGCAACCTCCTGGTCAACGCCATCCGCCGCACCCCCGCCGACGGCACGGTCGCGGTTACCGTCCGGGAACGGGACGGCGCGGCGGTGGTCGTCTCGGTCACCGACCAGTGCGGCGGCATCCCGGAGGAGGACCTGGCGCGGGTCTTCGACACGGGCTGGCGCGGCAACCACGCCCGTACGCCCGTGCCGCCCGCGGGGGCGGGGCTGGGGCTGGCGATCGTCCGGGGGATAGTCGAGGCGCACCGCGGCCGGGCGGAGGTACGGAACGTGCCGGGCGGCTGCCGCTTCGAGGTCACCCTCCCCACGGCCACGGGCTGACCATCAGGGGCCAGCCACCCCACCCACGGCCACGAGCCGACCGTCAGGGAGCCACCCCCCACGGCCATGGGCTGACCGTCAGGGAGCCACCCCCAGCGGCGACTTCGCGAACTCCGTGACGCCCGCCTCGAACCCCACCGCCGGCCGCCAGCCCAGCTCCGCCCGCAGCCGCGCGGAGTCCGCCGTGATGTGCCGTACGTCCCCGAGCCGGTACTCGCCGGTGACCAGCGGCGCCGGCCCGCCGTACGCCGCCGCCAGCGCCGTCGCCAGCTCCCCGACGGTGTGGACGTCCCCGCTGCCCGCGTTGTACGCGGTGAGCAGCCCCTCTCCGCCCCGGACCCCGTCCCCGCACACCGCCTCCAGCGCACGGACGTTGGCCTCCGCGACGTCCCGTACGTGGACGAAGTCCCGTCGCTGCGCCCCGTCCTCGTACACCCGCGGCGCCTCCCCCCGCTCCAGCGCCGAGCGGAAGAAGGAGGCGACTCCGGCGTACGGGGTGTCCCGGGGCATCCGGGGGCCGTAGACGTTGTGGTAACGCAGCGACACCGCTCGCGCGCCGGTGACGCGCGCCCACACGCCGGCCAGGTGCTCCTGCGCCAGCTTCGTCGCCGCGTACACGCTCCGCGGGTCCGAAGGCGCGTCCTCCGCCACCAGCCCGGGCCGCAACTCCGCACCGCAGCGCGGGCACCGCGGCTCGAAGCGCCCGTCCGCGAGGTCCGTCTCCGCCCGCGGCCGGGGCCGTACGGTGCCGTGCGCGGGGCAGTCGTAGCGCCCCTCCCCGTACACGACCATCGACCCCGCCAGCACCAGCCGCCGCACTCCCGCGTCCGTCATGGCGGCGAGGAGCCGGGCGGTGCCGAGGTCGTTCACGCCGACGTACGCGGGCGCGTCCGCGAAGTCCTCGGTGAGGCCGACCATCGCGGCCTGGTGGCAGACGGCGTCGACCCCGGCGAGCGCCGCCGCGACGGCCTCGCGGTCCCGTACGTCGCCGCGCACGTACGTGTCGTACGCATCGCTCGGCGGCCCTCCGTCCCGTACGTCCAGCACCACCGCCTCGTGCCCCCGCTCCGCGAGGGCGGAGACCACGTGCGATCCGATGAACCCGGCGCCGCCGGTGACGAGTACGCGCATGCCGGCGAGCCTAGGGCCGCGGGCCCCGGCCGGCGGGTGCGGCCATGCACGCCGTCACACTCAGGTAAGACACTCGGGCAGGACGCCAGGGCAGGAGACTCGGGTAGGACACTCCGGTAAGCGGCAGCCCTATCCAGCAATCAAGGAAGATATTCCTACTCTTTCGAGCGATTGCTGCTGCTTTGCGCCGAAGCCTAGCTTCGGTGCCATGACGACCACGCCAGAAGAGACGTCCGCGTCCGTCGACCTCCCCGCCCGCCTCAGCCTCGACACCGCCGCCGCGCGGAACCTCACGACGACCACCAAGACGCCCCCGCAGATGCAGGGGATCTCCTCCCGCTGGCTGCTCAAGGTGCTGCCGTGGACGGAGGTCAAGGGCGGTGCGTACCGGGTGAACCGGCGCCTCACCCACACGCTCGGCGACGGGCAGGTCGAGTTCACCTCCGTGGGCGACCAGGTGCGCGTCATCCCGCAGGAGCTGCGCGAGCTGCCGCCGCTGCGGGAGTTCGAGGACGAGGAGGTGCTGACCGCGCTGGCCGGCCGGTTCGAGCAGCGGGAGGTCGCGCCCGGGGACGCGGTCGTGTCCGCGGGCGCGGCGGCGGACCAGGTGGTGCTGGTCGCGCACGGGCGGCTGGAGCGGGTCGGCGCCGGCAAGTACGGGGACGAGACCGTCCTCGGCGTCGTCGCCGACGGCGACTACGTCGGCGGGGACGTGCTGCTCACCGCCGACGACACGTGGGCGTTCACGCTGCGGGCCCACACCCGCGGCACGGTGCTGGTGCTCCCGCGCGCCGCGCTCGACGAGCTGCTGGAGCAGTCGGCGGCGCTGCGCGAGCACCTGGAGGCGTTCCTCGCCATCCCACGGCAGCGGCAGAACAGCAAGGGCGAGGCCGAGATCGAGCTGGCCTCCGGCCACCGCGGCGAGCAGGACCTCCCGGGCACGTTCGTGGACTACGAGCTGACGCCCCGGGAGTACGAGCTTGAGGTCGCCCAGACCGTGCTGCGCGTGCACAGCCGCGTCGCCGACCTCTACAACGAGCCGATGAACCAGGTCGAGCAGCAGCTGCGGCTGACCGTCGAGGCCCTGCGCGAGCGCCAGGAGCACGAGCTGGTCAACAACCGCTCGTTCGGCCTGCTGCACAACGCCGACCTCAAGCAGCGCATCCACACCCGCTCGGGCCCGCCGACGCCCGACGACCTGGACGAGCTGATCTCCCGCCGCCGGCAGACGCACGTGCTGCTGGCGCACCCGCGCGGGATCGCGGCGATCGGCCGGGAGTGGAACAAGCGCGGCATCTACCCGCCGCGTACGGAGTATCTGGGCAGCGAGGTCAACAACTGGCGCGGCATCCCGCTGCTCCCCTGCAACAAGATCCCGGTCACCGCCGAGGGGACCAGCTCGGTTATCGCGATGCGGCTCGGCGAGGCGGACCAGGGCGTGGTCGGGCTGCACCAGACGGGGCTGCCGGACGAGATCCGCCCGGGGATGAACGTCCGGTTCATGGGAATCAGCGACAAGGCGATCATCTCGTACCTGGTGAGCACCTACTTCTCCGCGGCGGTGCTCGTCCCCGACGCGCTCGGCATCCTGGAGGACGTGCAGATCGGCGCCAACTGACGGGCGCGGGTGCGGTCCCGTGGGCGGAGACGGAGACCAGGACCGAGAACGGAGACGCCGGCCGGGGGCCACCCCGGCCGGCGGTCACACCCCACGTCAGCCCGGTCTCAGCCCGGCCACCTCCAGTCCGCCACCTCCGGCAGGTCGGTCCCGTGCTCGCGGATCCAGGCGTGGTGCCTGCCCCGTACGTCCGCCATCCGCTGCCGCACCGCCGCCGCCCGCACGGCCAGTCCGGGGACGCGGTCGATGACGTCCATCACCAGCCGGTAGCGGTCGAGGTCGTTGCGTACGACCATGTCGAACGGCGTGGTCGTGGTGCCCATCTCCTTGTAGCCGCGCACGTGCAGCTGGTCGTGGCCGGCGTGCCGGTAGGCGAGCCGGTGGATCAGCCACGGATAGCCGTGGTAGGCGAAGACGACCGGTGTCTCGCGGGTGAAGACGGAGTCGAACTGCCGCGCCGTCATGCCGTGTGGGTGGTCCTCGTGCGGCATCAGCCGGGCGATGTCGACGACGTTGACGACCCGTACCGCCAGCTCCGGCAGGTGCTCGCGCAGCAGCGCCGCCGCGGCCAGCACCTCCTGCGTCGGCACGTCCCCGGCGCAGGCCAGCACCGCGTCCGGCGCCTCGCCCGGGCGCTCGGTGCCCGCCCACTCCCAGATGCCGACGCCGCGCAGGCAGTGCGCGCGGGCCTGCTCCAGCGTGAGCCAGTCGAACGACGGCTGCTTGCCCGCGACGACGACGTTCACGACGTTGCGGGTACGCAGCGCGTGGTCGGCCACGCACAGCAGGGTGTTGGCGTCCGGCGGCAGGTAGACCCGTACGGCGTCGGGGCTCTTGTTGAGGATGTGGTCGACGAAGCCCGGATCCTGGTGGCTGAAGCCGTTGTGGTCCTGCCGCCAGACGTGCGAGGTCAGCAGGTAGTTGAGCCCGGCGACCGGCGCCCGCCAGGGCTCCTCGCGCGCGGTCTGGATCCACTTGATGTGCTGCGCGGCCATGCTCGCGACGATGTGCGCGAACGCCTCGTACGACGAGAACAGCCCGTGCCGGCCGGTGAGCACGTACCCCTCCAGCCAGCCCTGGCACAGGTGCTCGGAGAGCACCTCCATGACCCGGCCGTGCGGCCCGTGGTGCTCGTCGGTCTTCTCCGTCCCTGCCTGCCAGGCCCGGTCCGTGACCTCGAACAGCTCCTGCAGCCGGTTGGACGCGGTCTCGTCCGGGCCGAAGACGCGGAAGTCGCGGCGGTCCGCGGTGTCCGCCATCACCTGCCGCAGCATGGCGCCGAGCACCCGGGTCGGCTCGTGGAGCCGGGTGCCCGGCCGGTCGACGGTGACGGCGTACGTCTCGGGCCCCGGCAGCGGCAGCGCGCGCAGCAGCCGGCCGCCGTTGGCGTGCGGGTTGGCGCCGAGGCGGCGGTCGCCGTGCGGTACGCAGGCGAGGACCCGCCCGCTCGGCCGGCCGTCGGCGCCGAAGAGCTTCTGCGGCTCGTACGAGCGCAGCCATCGCTCCAGCTCCGCCAGGTGCTCGGGGTTCTCGCGCACCTCGGGCAGCGGCACCTGGTGGGAGCGCCACGTGCCCTCGACCGGCGTGCCGTCGACCGCCGCGGGCCCGGTCCAGCCCTTGGGGGTACGCAGCACGATCACCGGCCAGCGGGGACGGCGGGACCGGCTCCGCCCGCCGGCGCGCGCGGCCTGCTGGAACTCGGCGATCCGGTCGAGCGCGGTGTCCATGGCCGCCGCCATGTCCCGGTGTACGCGAGCGGTGTCCTGGGGAGCGTGGCCGCCCCCGCTGACGTGCAGCGGCTCGTGCCCGTAGCCGCGCAGCAGCTCGTCCAGCTCGCTCCGCGGGATGCGGGAGAGCACGGCGGGACCGGCGATCTTGTAGCCGTTGAGGTGCAGGATGGGCAGCACGGCGCCGTCGTGCACGGGGTCGAGGAACTTGTTCGCGTGCCACGACCCGGCCAGCGGCCCGGTCTCCGCCTCGCCGTCGCCGATGACGCAGACCGCGACGAGCCCGGGGTTGTCGAAGGCGGCGCCGTAGGCGTGCGCCAGCGAGTAGCCCAGCTCGCCGCCCTCGTGGAACGACCCGGGCACCACCGGCGCGACGTGGCTCGGCGTCCCGCCCGGGAAGGAGAACTGCCGGAACAGGCGCGCCATGCCGGCGGCGTCGCGCGAGACGTCGGGGTGCACCTCCCCGTACGAGCCGTCGAGCCACGCGCCGGCGTAGACGGCGGGACCGCCGTGGCCGGGGCCCCAGACGCAGACGGCGTCGAGGTCGCGGGCGCCGATGACGCGGTTGAGGTGGGTGTAGACGAGGTTGAGGCCGGGGCAGGTGCCCCAGTGGCCGAGCAGCCGCGGCTTGATGTCGTCGGGCGTCAGGGGCTCGGTGAGCAGCGGGTTGCGGGTGAGATAGATCTGGCCCGCGGCGAGGTAGTTGAGGGCGCGCCAGTGGGCGTCGAGGTCGGCCAGCTCCTGCTTCTTCATCGTCGTCCCATCGACGAAGGGGGCGGTACGGCAGTACGGCCCAGTCTTACGGCGCGGGGGTGCGCCCACCACCGGACGACGCGCGGCGCACCCCCGTCGGCCCCGGACGCACCCCGGACGGCCCTCGGACGGCCGTCTACCACCCGAATGGCGGGCACGGCTCGCGCGGGACGGGGGGTACGAGTGGGACAGACTGCCTCGTATGTGGACGGCGAACCCGGGGACCGGTGATCAGATGGCCGTGTCGGTGTCGGTCGTGCTGCTGCTCCTCGTGCTGGCGGTGGTGTTCCTGCGCAGCGGCTCGCTGAAGACCTCGCACGCGGTGGTCTGCGTGCTCCTCGGCTTCTACCTGTCCGGCACCACCGTGGCCCCGACGATCCAGTCCGGTCTGGAGGCCACGGCGAACATGGTGAGCAGCATCCGGCCGTAAATATGCCCGCGCCGGGAACTCGCGGGTACCACCTCGTTCGTTGATTCCCCGGGGGATGACCTTGGTGGACGCCTGATCGGAATCAAGCGCGCACGCTGTGTGCACGTGCATTTGCGCGTGCACCTAGCCGCCAACACAGCTATGATCCCCGACAGTTGACATTGGCAACCACCTTGGAGAAGCGCTGTGGCCCACGCATACAACGGCATTGCGGCCAGAAATCTTCACGGCGCCGCCTGGCAGAAGAGCCGGCACAGCAACTCGCAGGGTTCCTGCGTCGAGTTCGCCAAACTCCCCGGCGGCGAGATAGCCGTTCGCAATTCCCGATTTCCCGAAGGACCCGCGCTCGTCTACACCCGCGCCGAGGTGGAGGCGATGCTGCTGGGCATCAAGGACGGAGAGTTCGACCACCTCGTAGCTGACTGACCACCCCCCAATTCCCGGCTGCCCCGCGCGCTTCTGCCGCCCCTTCGGGCCCCACGGCAACCGGCCGCCATACGGATCCCAGGCTGAGATATCGCCGTTGTCGGCGCTGCTCGCGGTACGCCCCCGATCCGTACGGAATGCGATCGCTCCCTTTCCGTCCGCGAACGGTTCCGGAGCGTGAATCAACCCGTATCCGGGGCGCAGCTATGCGTCATCGTCGCTGCGCAGCGGTTTCCTCTCCGGCGATTCGTCCCGGCGCCGCAGGCGGCGGGCGGCGCTCGCGGGACGTACGGAGGCAGGCGGAAGGGCAGGCACGGGGACGCACAGGCACGGGGAAGGACAGGCAGGAGGAAGGACAGGCAGCGGGGGGCAGGGGGACGGCGCGGCGCGGTCAGGCGGCCACCGGACGGCCGGCCCCGCGGTTCGTCAGTCGGTCTCCGCCGCCGGCGACGGCACGTGGAACACCGCCCACACCACCTTGCCGCGCAGCGTGCCGTCCAGCGGGTGCCAGCCCCAGCTGTCGCTGAAGGAGTCGACCAGATAGAGGCCGCGCCCCGACTCGGCGCCCACGTCGGCCACCCCGGCCACCGGGCTCGCGGTACTCGGGTCGCGTACGGCGCACACCAGCCGCGACGCCCAGCGCATCAGGTGCAGCCGCACCGCCGGGTCCCGGCCTTCGCGTCCGGCCAGCGCGTGCCGTAGCGCATTGGTGACCAGCTCGGAGACGACCAGCGCGACGTCGTCGCTCAGGTCGGTAAGCTCCCAGTGCCGGAGCGTGGTGTGCGTGAAGGCGCGCGCGCCGCTTACGGACTCGTGACTGCCGGATATCGCACAGGACGCGGCACTGTCGACGGCGCCGGAGTCCAGTGGGGGCAGCCCTCGCCATAAGGGCGCGAGCACGGCTGCTGCTTCGGTCCCCATGCGCGGCACTCCCCAGTCGCGTGCGTGTCTGTCGTCACCGTGCGGATGCCCATCGTTCCGAATGCTTATGGCAGATGCAAGGGCAGATGCACGTGCACGAGCGAGAAATATGTAGCAACTTCCTGGTTCATGTGCATTGCCGAGCAAGATTTTCTCGATTGCGTAACCGTTCGGGCACGCAAGGGTACGGAGTGATGGCAGTATGGGCCGGTGGCGCCGGGGGCGCGCTGGTAGTGCCAAGTCCTTGTAAGTGCCATGTCGCCGAAGTGGGTGGAGGGCTCCGATGGCCGTGGACGGATCAAGCGGATCGGTCGTGCGCCGTATCCTGCTGGGCTCCCAGCTCAGACGGCTGCGGGAGGAACAGGGGATCTCGCGCGACGCCGCCGGATACGCGATCAGGGCCTCGGAATCCAAGATCAGCCGGATGGAGCTGGGCCGGGTGAGTTTCAAGAGCCGAGACGTCGAAGATCTGCTCACGCTGTACGGCGTGACCGATCAGACCGAGCGCGATGCCCTCGTCGGCCTCGTCAGCGAGGCCAACACCGCCGGGTGGTGGCACAGCTACAGCGACGTGCTGCCGGGCTGGTTCCCCACCTATGTGGGGCTGGAGTCCGCCGCCTCCGGGATCGACGTGTACGAGGTGCAGTTCGTGCACGGCCTGCTGCAGACCGAGGAGTACGCGCACGCCGTCGTCACCGCGGGCCTGCCCACCTCCCCCGCCGAGGCGGAGAAGCGCGTCGGCGCCCGGCTGGAGCGGCAGAAGCGGCTGTACGCCGAGCATCCCGCCCAGCTCAAGGCGGTGCTCGACGAGGCCGCGATCAGCCGCCCGTACGGTGGCCGGCAGGTGATGCGCAAGCAGCTGCAGCACCTGCTCGACGCCTCCGAGATGCCGAACGTGTCGCTGCGGATCATCCCGCTGGCGCAGCACGGCCACACCCCCGACTCCGGCGCCTTCACCATCCTGCGCTTCCCGGAGGAGGACCTCTCCGACGTCGTCTACGTGGAACATCTGACGAGCGCGCTCTACCTGGACAAGCCGGAGGACGTCGCGACGTACGAGAAGGCCATGGACCTGCTCCGCGTCGCCGCCCAAGACGAGGCGGAATCACGGGAGTTGCTGCACAGGATCATCCGGGAGGTGTAGGCGGGGCGCACTCGCGCACCAGTACGATGGCGGGTCAGCGGTCACAGCCGTGCCCGCCGTCCGCCGTGCGCAGGGGTGCAGCTTCGCTCGTGTCTCTCTTCTCCGACCTGGCCCTGCAGTACATCGACGGCAAGTGGTGCCCCGGCGCCGGCTCGTGGGACCTCATCGACCTCGACCCGTACACCGGCGAGCAGCTCGCGGCCGTCACCGTCGCGACCGCCGCCGAGGTGGACACCGCGTACCGCGCGGCGGAGCGCGCGCAGCGGCTCTGGGCGGAGCGCTCGCCGTACGACCGGCGGCTGGTCTTCGAACGCGCCCTGCGGCTCGTCGAGGAGCGCGAGGAGGAGATCACCCGCGCGATCGTGGCGGAGCTGGGCGGCACGCGGCTGAAGGCTGCGTTCGAGATCGCGCTCACCAAGGAGGTGCTGCGCGAGTCCGTGTCGTACGCGCTGCGCGCCGAGGGCCGGGTGCTGCCGTCCCCGACGCCCGGCAAGGAGAACCGCGTCTACCGGCTCCCCGCGGGCGTCGTCGGCGTCATCAGCTCGTACAACTTCCCGCTCTTCCTGGCGGCGAAGTCCGTCGCGCCCGCGCTCGCGCTCGGCAACGGCGTGGTGCTCAAGCCGCACCGGTACGCGCCCGTCGTCGGCGGCACGCTGCTGGCGTGGCTGCTCGCGGACGCCGGGCTGCCGGCCGGGCTGCTCAACGTCGTCGTCACCGACACCGCCGAGATCGGCGACGCCTTCATCGAGCACCCCGTGCCGCGCGTGCTGTCCTTCACCGGCTCCACCGAGGCCGGCCGGCACGTCGCGGGCGTCGCCGCCCGGCACTTCAAGCGGACCGTGCTGGAGCTGAGCGGCAACTCCGCGATCGTCGTGCTCCCGGACGCCGACGTCGACTACGCCGTGGACGCCGCCGTCTTCAGCCGCTTCGCGCACCAGGGGCAGGTCTGCATGGCCGCCAACCGGCTGCTGGTGGACCGGGCGGTGCTGGCGGAGTTCGCGGAGAAGTTCGTCGCCAAGGCCGCCGCGCTCACCGTCGGCGACCCCGCCGACCCCGCCACCCACCTCGGCCCGCTCATCGGCGCCCGCGAGGCCGCCGACCTCGCCGCCCAGGTCGACGCCGCGCTCGCCGCCGGCGCCACCGCGCTGCTGCGCGGGCGCACGGACGGCACGCTGGTGGAGCCGACGGTGCTGACCGGGCTGCCGGCCGACAGCGAGCTGCTGCGGCGGGAGTTCTACGGGCCGGTGGCGTTCCTGCTGCCGTTCACGGGGGAGGACGAGGCCGTACGGCTCGTCAACGACACCCCGTTCGGGCTGAGCGGCGCCGTGCACACCGGGGACCTGGAGCGGGGCGTACGGCTGGCGCGGCGGATCGACTCCGGGATGGTGCACGTCAACGACGGCACGATCCACGACGAGCCGCTGGTGCCGTTCGGCGGCGAGAAGTGCTCGGGGGTCGGGCGGCTGAACGGGGAGGCGACGATCGACGCCTTCACCACGCTGAAGTGGATCTCCGTCCAGCACGGGCGTACGCAGTTCCCCTTCTGAGCAGCGGTACAGCGTTCCCCTTCTGAGCAGCGGTACGGCCTCGTTCCCGGCCGTTCACCCGTTTGGCGGCGCGTGTGTCGCCCGCCCGGCCGGGCACCCGGAGCATGGCGGTGACGGACCCCCGTACCCCTTCCGTATCTCTCGACAGGAGACCGTGATGTCTGCTCCCACCACCGCGAGGACCGCCCGTGACCTCATGCACGAAGGCGTCGAGTGCATCGACTCGACCGAGTCCGTCGCCACGGCCGCCGCGAAGATGCGCTCCATGGACGTCGGCTGTCTGCCGGTGTGCGGCCAGGACGGCAAGCTCGCCGGCATGATCACCGACCGCGACATCGTCGTGGAGTGCGTCGCCCAGGGCCGGGACATGACGACCTCCATGGCCGGCGAACTGGCCGGCGGGCGTCCGGTCTGGGTCGACGCCGGCGCCCCGGTGGAGGACGTGCTGCAGAAGATGGAGCAGCACCAGGTGCGCCGCCTCCCGGTCATCGAGAACCACCGGCTCGTCGGCATGATCACCGAGGCCGACCTGACCAAGGGCCTGACGGACGAACAGATGGCGACCTTCTGCCGCAGCGTGTACGCCGGCGGCCACTGACCCCCGTACCGCCGCACCGGACCGGCGCAGGGCCGGGCTTCCCGCGCGGGGAGGCCCGGCCCCGCTTCGTGGCGCCGCGCGCGTCCCCTTACGCGCTGCTAGTCAAGGTTGACTAGGCTGGGGTCATAACCTTCCGCGAAAAGCAAGGAGGCCCCTTGTCCGCGACTCGCCTCCTGGTCCTGGGTGCGGTCCGCCGGCACGGCCGGACGCACGGCTACCAGGTCCGGGCCGACCTGGAGTACTGGGGCGCCCACGAGTGGTCCAACGTCAAACCGGGCTCGATCTACCACGCGCTCAAGCAGATGGCCAAGCAGGGCCTGCTGGTCGCCCACGAGGTGGCGCCCAGCACGGCGGGCGGCCCGCCGCGCACCGAGTACGAGATGACGGACGAGGGTGACGCCGCGTACTTCCGGCTGCTGCGCGAGGCGCTGCGCCGCTACGACGAGAAGATCGACATCCTCACCGCGGGCGTCGGCTTCCTCGTCGACCTGCCGCGCGCCGAGGTGGTCGGGCTGCTGAAGGAGCGGCTGGCGGCGATGGAGGAGTGGCGCGCCCAGGTCCTGCGGCACTACTCGCCGCAGGACGGCGAGGACTTCGGGCACATCGGCGAGATCATGCGGCTCTGGCTGCACACCGCCGAGGCCGGCGCCGAGTGGACCCGCGCCCTGATCGGGCGTTTGGAGGGCGGCGCGTACGTGATGGCCGGCGAGGGCGATCCGTGGGCCGGGATGGCGACCAGCCCGGAGGGGCCGGCGGCCCCGGAAGATCCCGTCGCCCCGAACCGCCGCTAATCAAGTTTGACTAATGCCGGGACCGGGGATACCTTCGGATCGGTGGTCAAATTTGACTACCTGAGAAGTGGAGGAGGCGTATGACGGCGATCCTCGCCGAAGGACTGCGCAAGACGTACGGGAAGAAGGGCGCCGCGAAGGCGGCGCTCGCGGGCCTGGACCTCGCGGTCCCCGCGGGCACGGTGCACGCCGTGCTCGGCCCCAACGGCGCGGGCAAGACCACGGCCGTACGGATCCTGGCCACCCTGCTGCGCCCGGACGCCGGCACCGCGCGCGTCGCGGGCCACGACGCCGTAGGGGAGCCGGACGAGGTCCGCTACCGCATCGGGCTGCTCGGGCAGCACGCCGCCGTGGACGAGGTGCTCAGCGGCCGGCAGAACCTGGAGCTGTTCGGCCGGCTCTACCACCTCGGCCGGGGCGGCGCCCGGCGGCAGGCGGCGGCGCTGCTGGAGCGGTTCGGCCTCGACGGCACCGGCGACAAGCCGATCAGCCAGTACAGCGGCGGCATGCGGCGCCGGCTCGACCTGGCCGCGAGCCTCATCATGCGGCCGCAGGTGCTCTTCCTCGACGAGCCGACGACGGGCCTGGACCCCCGCGGCCGTACGGAGGTGTGGCAGGCGGTCCGCTCGCTCGTCGGCGACGGCACCACCGTGCTGCTGACCACCCAGTACCTGGAGGAGGCCGACCAGCTCGCCGACCGGGTCTCGGTCGTCGACCACGGCCGCGTCGTCGCCGAGGGCACGGCCGACGAGCTCAAGGCCCGGCTCGGCGGCGACCGCATCGACGTCGTCGTACGGGACGCGGACCGGCTGCGCGCCGCCGCGGCCGTCATCGGCATGGCCGCCCGCGCCGAGGAGGACGACGTGGAGATCGACGCCGATGCCCGGCGGGTCAGCGCCCCGGTTGCGGACCGCATGGCGGCGCTGGCCGAGACCGTGCGGGGGCTGGGCGCGGCGGGGGTGGCGGCGGAGGACGTGTCGCTGCGCCGGCCCACGCTGGACGAGGTGTTCATGCACCTCACCGGCCGGAAGCAGGAGCAGGGGGACGAGAACGCTGCCGGTGCCGCGCGCGCCGTAGCGGAGGGGAGCGCCGTATGACCGCCACGACTTCCACGACCGCCACCGCCCTCGCCGCCCCGCCGCCGCCCGCCCGCACCGCCTCCGCCCGGCTGAAGTGGGCGGTCATCGACGGGCTGACGATGACCGGGCGCGGCTTCGCGCACTGGGCCCGGCAGCCCGGCCAGGCCGTGGTGAGCCTGGTCTTCCCGGTGATGATGCTGCTGGTGTTCACCTACCTGCTCGGCGGCGGGATGGAGGTGAGCGGCGGCGGCAGCTACCGCGAGTTCCTGGTGCCCGGCATGCTCGCGCTCGCGATGTCCTTCGGGCTGGAGGCCACGATGGTCTCCCTCACCTCCGACCTCGGCAAGGGCGTCGTGGACCGCTTCCGCGCCATGCCGATGGCGCCGTCCGCGGTGCTCGTCGGCCGGGCGCTGACCGACATGGCGGAGTCGGTGCTCGGGCTCGCCGCGATGGCGGGCGCGGGGCTCGCGGTCGGCTGGCGCTGGCACGGTACGTGGGCGGAGGCGCTGGCGGCGTTCGGGCTGCTGCTGCTCCTGCGGTTCGCGATGCTGTGGGCCGGTATCTTCCTGGGTCTGGTGGCGGGCAAGCCGGAGATGGTGCAGGCCGTGCAGATCCTGGTCTGGCCGGTGGCGTTCCTGTCCAGCGCCTTCACCTCGCCGGAGACGATGCCGGGCTGGCTGGGCGCCGTGGCGGAGTGGAACCCGATGTCGGCGACGGCGGGCGCGATCCGCGAGCTGTTCGGCAACCCCGGCTGGACCGGGGACTCGTGGGCGGCGCAGCACCCCGTGCTGCTGGCGGTGGTGTGGCCGCTGGTGCTGCTCGCGGCGTTCTTCCCGCTGGCGGTGCGCCGGTACCGGCGACTGGGGCGCTGAGGCGGCGCGCGGGGGGAGGTGGCGTACGCGCAGGGGGAGGCGGCGTACGGGCGGGGGCGGCGCCCGCGGGCGCGGGCGGGCGGCGCCCTCGACGCGGGTGGCGCCCCCGCCGCGCGCCAGTGGCGCGGCCGTTTGTACGACTTGATCCGATGTGCCGCCGTGCTGCCGCACCCTCCCGACCCCGCGGGGGCGTTCTTCACGCGCCCGACTTATGCTCGCGGGCGTAACCTTTCGGCACGTCCGCGGGGGGTGATGGTCCAGTGGGTCAGGAACCCGAGCCGGATAACGGCGAAGACAAGCCGCAGTCCGACGAGGCGCACAGTGCGTTCACGCCGCCTTTCGGCGTGCCCCTCCCCCCGGCGCCCGAAGACGGGCAGACGACCTCCGAGTTCGCCCGCCCTGCGGGCCTCGACGGGCGCGCCGCGGAGGAGCAGGGCGGCTCCGGCTTCACGCCCCCGCGCGGCGTTCCCGTGGCCGCCGGGACCGCCGGTGCCGCGCCGCCGCCCCCGCCCGCGACCGGCCCGCTGTCCCGGACGACGCCGTGGCAGGACCGGATGCGCGTCATGCTCCGTACGCCCGTGACCGAGCGCCCGACGCCGGAGCGGCTGATGTCGTCCACCGAGGAGACCGCGCTGCCGGTGCCGCGCGTGCTCGACCTCACCCTGCGCATCGGCGAGCTGCTGCTCGCGGGCGGCGAGGGCGCGGAGGACGTCGAGGCCGCGATGTTCGCCATCGCCCGGGCCTTCGGCCTGGACCGCTGCGAGCCGACCGTCACCTTCACCCTGCTGACGGTCACTTACCAGCCGTCCCTGGTCGACGACCCCGTCACGCTCAGCCGCACGGTGCGCCGCCGCGGCACCGACTACACCCGGCTCGCCGCCGTCTACCGCCTCGTCGACGCCATCGTCGACGTGGACGCCGCCGTCAGCCTGGAGGAGGCGTACCGCGGCCTCGCCGAGATCCGCCGCAACCGCCACCCGTACTCCAAGTGGGCCCTCACCCTCGCCAGCGGCGGGCTGTCCGGCGCGGCGGCGACCCTGGTGGGCGGTGGTCCGCTGGTGTTCTGCGCGGCGGCGATCGGCGCGATGCTCGGCGACCGGCTGGCCTGGCTGGCGGCGGGGCGCGGGCTGCCGGAGTTCTACCAGTTCGTGGCCGCCGCGATGGCTCCGGCGGCGGTCGGCGTCGCGCTCAACGTCGCCGAGATCGAGGCCCAGTCCTCCGCCGTCATCACCGGCGGGCTCTTCGCGCTGATCCCCGGGCGCGCTCTGGTCGCCGCCGTCCAGGACGGGCTGACCGGCTACTACATCACCGCCTCCGCCCGCCTGCTGGAGGTGCTCTACCTCGTCGTCGGCATCGTCGTCGGCGTGCTGATCGTGCTCTACGTGGGCGTGCAGCTCGGCGCCGAACTGAACCCGGACACCGCCCTGCACCGGCAGGAGCGGCCGGTGATCTCGCTGCTCGCCGCGATGCTGCTGACGCTGGCGTTCGCGGTGCTGCTGCAGCAGGAGCGTTCCACCGTGATCGCCGTGACCCTCAACGGGGGCGTCGCCTGGCTGATCTTCGCGGTCATCGCCGACCAGGCGAACAAGTCGCCGGTGCTGGCGACCGCGCTCGCCGCCGGCCTCGTCGGGCTCTTCGGCCAGCTCCTCTCGCGCTACCGGTTCATCTCCGCGCTGCCGTACGTCACGGCCGCCATCGGCCCGCTACTGCCGGGCAGCGCCACGTACTTCGGCCTGCTGGGCTTCGCCCAGGACGATCTGGGCCAGGGCGGCCGCTCGCTGCTGACCGCCGCCGCGCTGGCGCTGGCGATCGCGATCGGGGTGAACCTGGGCAGCGAGATGGCCCGCCTCTTTATGAAGCGGCCGGGCGTGGAGACGGCCCCCGCCCGGCGGGGCGCGAAGCGCACCCGCGGGTTCTAGGGGCCGTCTGCGGCGCGTTCGTGCAGTCCTGCATATTCGCGCAGTTCCTACATATACGTGTCGGCGGGGCCGTCAGTGGTGGCCGCCGGCCGCCTCCAGGCGCTTCTTGGACGCCTCGATCTCCGCCTCCGCGTCCTGCCGGCCCACCCAGCTGGCGCCCTCGACGGACTTGCCGGGCTCCAGGTCCTTGTAGACCTCGAAGAAGTGCTGGATCTCCAGCCGGTCGAACTCCGACACGTGGTGGATGTCGCGCAGGTGCTCCACCCGCGGGTCGTGCGCCGGGACGCACAGCACCTTGTCGTCGCCGCCGGCCTCGTCCGTCATGCGGAACATGCCGATCGTGCGGCACGCGATGAGGCATCCGGGGAACGTCGGCTCGTCCAGAAGGACCAGCGCGTCGAGCGGGTCACCGTCTTCGCCGAGCGTGCCTTCGATGAAGCCGTAGTCTGCGGGGTAGCTGGTCGAGGTGAAGAGCCGCCGGTCCAGGCGGATCCGGCCCGTCTCGTGATCGACTTCGTACTTGTTCCGCGAACCCTTCGGGATCTCGATGGTGACGTCGAACTCCACGGGTGGCTCTCCTTCAAGATCAGCATGGTTCAGATGATTAAGTGTCCCCCACGCAGCGGGGTGGTGGCGAAAGGGGCTGGTCCCTGGTGAGGGTCGGGGTCGGGGTCGCGGTGGCACGGCGCAAGGCCGCCCGCTGGGCACGGCACTGGGCCCGGCGGTGGGAAGCACAGCCCCTGCACACCCGTCGTACGGTGCGGTTGGTGGCCGCGTCCGGCGCGCTGGGCGGCGTCCTCGCCGCCGGCGTGATCACCGCAGCGGGGCCCTGGGACTCGGGTCAGCGTACGGCGGAGCGGCAGACCGCCGCGCGGGCCGACGCCGCCGAAGGCCGTACAGGTGACGCGGATCACGGCTCCTCCGACGGCGTACCGGGCAATGGCGCCCCCGGCGACGGCCCCCACGGCACCGCCGCGGGTGCCCCGCGGGTGCTGACCCCGCTCGGCCCGCAGGACGGCACCCGGCCCGCCGGCACACCGCCGACCGGGGCCGGGCTCGCCGAGAAGCTGGCCCCGCTGCTGAAGGACCCCGCGCTGGGCTCGCCGAGCACCGCCGCCGTGTGGGATGTGGCCTCGGGGCGCGAGCTGTACGGCGCGCACGAGAACACCGGCGTCGTCCCCGCCTCCACGGTCAAGCTGGCCACCGCCGCCGCCGCCCTCGCCGCCCTCGGCCCCGACCACCGCATCCCGACCGCGTCCCTCGCCGAGGGCGGGGAGGTCTTCCTCGTCGGCGGCGGCGACCCCACGCTGTCCGAGAAGCGGCTGGCAGGGCTGGCGCGCGACACGGCGCGGGAGTTGAAGAAGGACGGGGTGCGGAAGGCGGCCGTACGGTACGACGCCACCGCGTACGCCGGCGACGTGCTGCACGAGATCGGGCCCAACGAGAACATCGCGCCCGTCACCCCGCTGATGGTCGACGAGGCCCGCCTCGACGACTCCTGGTACGGCCCGGCGCCGCGCGCCACCGAACCGGCGCGGGACGCGGCGGACGCCTTCGCCGGGGCCCTGCGCAAGGCGGGCGTACGGGTCGCGGGCGAGCCGCGCGCCGAGCGGGTGCCGGAGGAGGCGGACGAGCTGGCGACGACGTACTCCGCGCCGCTGGCGGAGCTGACCGAGCGGATGCTGACGTACAGCGACAACGACCTCGGCGAGGCGCTGGCCCGGCAGACGGCCATAGCGGGGGGGCGGAACGCGAGCTTCGCCGGGTCCGGGCGGGCGGTCGCGGGGCAGTTGAAGAAGCTGGGGCTGCCGGTGCGCGGGGCGCGGTTCGCCGACGGCAGCGGCATCAGCCGCGACAACCGGGTCTCGGCGGACCTGCTGGCCCGGCTGCTGGTGACGGCGGCGGACCCGGACCACCCGGAGCTGCGGCCACTGCTGACGGGGCTGCCGGTGGCCGGGTTCAACGGCACGCTGCGGAACCGGTACGGGGACGGGGCCGGCGGCGGCGCGGGGGCGGCGCGGGGCGTGGTGCGGGCGAAGACGGGGACGCTGACCGGGGTCAACTCGCTGGCGGGGACGGTGGTGGACGACGACGGGCGGCTGCTGGCGTTCGCGTTCTTCACGATGGGCGCGACGGACCGCACGGGGGCGGGCGAGGCGCTGGACCGGATGGCGGCGGCGGTGGCGGGCTGCGGCTGCCGCTGAGTGCACGCCGACCGGGCCTGTCGAACCCTCTTGTGTCGCAGGCGTGTTGCAACTCCTCGTCCGGTTATCCACAGGGCTGTGGAGGAGGGCTGCGGGGGTAGCCGCGGGTGTGGCAGCATCCGAGACGTGTGAGCGCCCGGGCTGGCCAGAGCCCGGGGAGTTGCGGGCACGCGAGGGGGAGTGGGAGACGCATGCGCGAAATCGGGGGAGCGCGGGCGGCGGGACCGCGGGCGGCGGGAGCGCGCCGGCGCCGGGGAGTCGCCGTGGCCGTGACCGGGCTGCTGGCGCTGCTCGTGCCGCTGACCGGGCCGTCCGCCGAGGCGGAGCCGAAGCCGACGGTCGAGGAGGTGCACACGCGCGTGGAGCGGCTGTACCGCGAGGCGGAGGCCGCCACGGACGCGTACAACGACGCGGAGGAGAAGGCGAAGAAGCAGCGTAAGGAGGTCGAGCGGCTCGACCGCGAGGTGGCCGCCGCGAGCCGGCGGCTGGCCGGGCTGAAGGACGAGGCGGGCGCGCTGGCCCGGGCGCAGTATCGCGGCGGCGGGGTGCCGATGGAGGCGCAGTTGCTGCTCAGCGACGATCCGGAGGAGTTCGTCGACGACCTGCGGCTGGCCCGCAAGGGGCAGCACGCGCAGCGCCGGCTGATCACCGAAGTGACCGGTACGCAGAAGCGGTTGGACGGCTATGCGAAGGAGGCCGCCGGGACGTACGAGCGGCTGGAGCGCAGCCGCGCGGCCAGGGCCGAGGCGAAGGAGAAGATAGAGGAGCGGCTCGCCGAGGCGAAGGAGCTGGAGAAGAAGCTCAAGGCCGAGGAACGGGAGCGGCTGCGCCGGCTGGAGCGGCAGCGGGCCCGCGAGGCGCAGGCGCGCTGGCTGGACTCCGGGATCCTGGACGAGATCGACGCGGCGGCGACGCCCGCCGGCAAGAAGGCCATCGCCTACGCCACGGACCAGCTCGGCAAGGACTACGTGTGGGGTGCCGAGGGGCCCGACACGTTCGACTGCTCGGGGCTGACGATGCGCGCGTGGGAGGCGGCGGGGGTGCCGATCCCGCGGACCTCGCAGACCCAGTTGGCGGGGCTGCCGCGGATCGACGTGCGCGAGATGCGCCCGGGCGACCTGATCATTTATCACTCTGACGCCAGCCACGTCGGCATATATGTCGGTGACGGCGCGATCGTGCACGCGCCGCGGCCGGGCCGGCAGGTGACCGTGGCCGGCGCGGGGACCATGCCGATCAAGGCGGTTGTGCGCCCCGATGCGTGATCTGCGTCATGTGCGAGACCTGCCGGACCCGGGGCGGGCCGGCCCGGCCTGCCCCTCCCAGCAGGGCAAAGGGCCGGGCGAGCGGTCGTTTTCCGGGCTGCGTCGCCCGTTCCGTACCGGCGGGTGATCACGCTAGGGTCCCTCCCTGGTGGTTTTGCTGCAGGCTGCTCTTCGGATAGGGCTCCGGGCAGCGGGAGCCGCCGCCCACGGCCGCGGGCGCGTTCGCGCCCGGCCGTCACCCTCGGGGGGAGGGAAGGAAGAGCGATGTCCGCAACCGGGCGTTTCCCGGCCCCCGGGCCGCCCGGCGGACCTGACCAGTCCGCCGCAGGCACCGGGGGGACCGACACGCAGGCCGCGACGCGCCGGCGGCACCCGCCGCCGTCGTCCGGGCACGCGCCGTTGCCGGCGCAGCGGTCGGGGTACGCGCCGGCGTCCTCCGGGCAGCCGCACACGCGCCAGCGGGCGGTGGCGGTGCCGGAGCCGCTGACGCTGCTGGTGATAGAGGCGGAGCCGGGCAGCGGGCCCGGCGTCGCGCGGATGCTGGAGCAGGCCGGCGCCGGCCGCCACGGCGAGCGGATCCGGGTGCGTACGGCGCGGAACCTCACCGAGGCGGAGCGGCTGCTCGGCCCCGACGTGCACTGCATCCTGCTGGACCTGAGCGTGACCGGCGCGCCGGTCACCGCCGACGACACCGGCCCCGGCGGCGAGGACGCCGAAGACGACGAGGGCGGCGAGGGCGGCGAGGGCGGCGAGCTGGAGGCGCTGCACGAGGTGCTGGCCATGGCGCCGCTGCACGCCGTGCTGACGCTCACCGACGAGGACGACGTCGAGCTGGCCGCCGAGGCCGTCCGCGTCGGCGCGCAGGACTACCTCTTCCGCGGCGAGCTGGACGGCCGGGTGCTCGGCCGCGCCATCCGGTACGCGGTCGAGCGCAAGCGGGCCGACCTGGCGCAGAGCCGGCTGACGGCCTCGCGGCTGCGGGCGCAGGAGAACGCCCGGCTGGAGCGCGGGCTGCTGCCCACGCCGCTGCTCGCCGGCTCCGGCCTCGGCTTCGCCGCCTGCTACCGCCCCGGCCTGCCGCTGCCCTCCGCGGGCGGCACCCCCACCCGGGCGCTGCTCGGCGGTGACTTCTACGACGCGGTGCGCACCCCGGACGGCGCGGTGCACGCCATGATCGGCGACGTCTGCGGCCACGGCCCGGACGAGGCCGCGCTCGGCGTGGAGCTGCGCATCGCCTGGCGGGCCCTGACGTTCGCGGGCCTGGTCGGCGACGAGCTGCTGGCCACGCTGCAGCAGGTGCTGGAGAACGAGCGCGCCGACGACGAGATATTCGCCACGATGTGCACCGTCGACATCTCCCCCGACGCCCGCCGCGCCGGGCTCTACCTCGCCGGCCACCCGGCGCCCCTGGTCGCCGTCCCGGGCAGCCGCCCGCGGCTGACGCCGCAGGAGCTGGGCGGTCCCGCGCTCGGCCTGCTGCCGCGCGCCCGCTGGCCGCGCCAGCAGGTGGAGCTGGGCGGCGCGTGGAGCCTGATGCTCTACACCGACGGCCTCATCGAGGGCCGTACGGGCCCGGGCCGCGGCCGGCTCGGCCAGGAGGGCATGCTCACGCTGGTCGGCAGCCTGCTGGACCAGGGTCTCGGCGGCGAGGACCTGCTGCACGGCGCGGTCACCGAGGCGCGGGCGCTCAACGGCGGCGACCTGACCGACGACGTGGCGGTGCTGCTGCTGGATCGGTCCCCGGGTCCGTGCGGACCCGGGGACCGGAGGTCGTGATCGTCGTGATCGCCGGCGCGGATCAGCGCCCGTTGAACGGGCCGTAGGGCCCGTCGGAGCTGCTGCCGCCGCCGCTGCGCCGGCCGCCGCCGACCTGCTTGAGCGCGGGCCGCACGTCCACCATGAAGACGATGGCCGCGATCAGCGCGATGATCGGCAGGAACGACATGATCGGGAAGATCACCATCACGGCGAAGCCGATGCCGAGGATGATCAGCCAGAACTGCTTGGTGTTCTTGTCGGCGGCCCGGTACGCGTCCTCGCGGGCAACGGCCGCCAGGACCAGGGCCGCGCCGGCGAACACCGTCAGGGCCAGGCTGAGCAGGGCCAGCAACGAGTTGAAGCCAGAGATGAGCACGCGGTCCACCGCCTATTAGTCCGACTCAGTGGTTCAGGGATCCGGCGCAGACACCGTACCCGGATAACGCCCCGGGCACGCGAAGTGTGCCCGGGGCCCGGAACTTCAGGAGTCCGACTTGGGGGTCTTCTTCGGGGCGGACTTCTTCGCGGAGCCGTTGGCGCTGGTCCGGCCGGTGCCGCGGGCCGTGGTCTTGCGAGGGGTGGTCTTCTTGGCGGCGGGCTTGGCCGTGCGCTCGGCGGCGGGCTTCCCGGCGGCGGGCTCGTCGCGGACGGGGCCCGCGGCCGCGCCGGCGGCGTCCTTGCCGGCGGCGTCCTCGTCCCCGCGCGGCCGGATGATCTCGGTGGTCACCTGAACCGCGTCGGCGGTGTCGCCGCGCCACTCCGCGACCGCACCGCGGCCGCGCTCGGCCAGCTCGTCGTAGGTCTCCCGGGCCTTCACCGCGTACTCGGCGGCCCGGCCCACGCCCTGCAGCGCGAGGTCCTGTGCACTCTCCCGCAGCTTCTTGATGTCGGTGTCCAGCCCGCCGAGCCGCTCGGCGACCTTCGCCTGCGCCTCCTTGGCCTGCTTCGACACCCGCTCCTGCACGTCCCGCGGGTCGGTCTCGCGCACCGCGGACAGCCGCTCCGGCGCCTCGGCCCGCAGCCGCTCCACCAGCGCGGGCACCTCACGCAGCTTCTCCAGCGCCAGGTCGGCGGTGCCGGCGACGGCGTAGAGGGGCGTGGGGTCGCTGAGCGTCTTGCGTACGTCGTCGGTGATGGTCATGGCGTTCTCCTCCGGTTGCTGGCGGGCTTCGCGTCGCCCTCGCCCCGCCCGGTACCCGGCCGCGGGGCGTCCCCGTTCGTCTGTTCCTCCTCCGTGCGCCCGCCCGCGTCGTCGCGCGCGTTCTCCTTGCGGAAGGAGTCGTAGATCTGCAGCAGAACCTGCTTCTGCCGCTCGCTGATCGACGGATCGGTGAGTATCGCGGTGTGCACCGCCATCCCGTCCGCCCCGTCGACCCGCCGCTCGTCGAGGATCCCCGCCTGCACGTACAACGTCTCGGCGGAAATCCGCAGCGCCTTCGCGAGCTGCTGCAGAATCTCGGCGCTGGGCTTGCGCAGCCCGCGCTCGATCTGGCTGAGGTACGGATTCGACACCCCGGCGGCATCGGCCAGCTGCCGCAGGCTGAGCCGCGCACTGCGCCGCTGCTCCCGCAGGAACTCACCGAGGTTGCCGACGTGTATCGAGGCCATGCCCCGATGCTGCCGCAGTCTTGCTAACTATTGCAAGCACCTGCTTGCAAGTGTGCCACACGCCACATATCGCGACACTATCGCGACTGTCACTCGTGACCTGTCTCTCTGAGGCTGAGGCAGTCTCGGTCTGTGCGAGGCATCTGGCAGCGCGCCTCGCTCATCCTCGGGACACCGGAGTCCACCCCCGGGAAGGACACCCACTGGTCGCGCGCTTCGAGGGCCGCCCTGGCTGAGGTCGGCTACTGCGCCGGGGCCGTAGGCGCCGAACGTAAAGCTACTGAAGTAGCTTTCTCGCGGTGCAGTAGCTTGCCGACTCCGCTGTGAAGACACCATGTCCCCCAGCTGAGAGACGGGAGCGCCGCCGATGCCCCGAGAGGCACCGTACCTTGCCGTCGCCGAGGCACTGCGTGCACAGATCCACGCCGGAGAGTGGAAGATCGGGGAGCGTCTGCCCTCCCGAACACGGCTCGCCAAGGAGTACGGAGTAGGGCGCAATGTCACGCAGCGTGCCGTGGACCGCCTGATCATCGATGGAATCCTCGAAGGGCGAGCTGGTTCGGGCACGTACCTGCGCGCGGCCCGTGAGCGACTGCCGATGATCCGTTCCCAACATCACGACCGTCGTGGCCCCCCCTGCGTCCACCGGCGGCGAGCGGGGTGATGTCGACTCCTGGGATGCGCACAGCCAAGAGCGGATTCCCGCCCCCGCGGCGATCGCTGGCCGCCTCGCCATCGCCCGGCGCCAGCCTGATTCTTTCCGGCATGGGCTGCGGCGCCTTGCTGGGCGCACTGTCGGCTTCCCGGATGGCGAAGCGGCTCGGGCAGGGACCGTCCATCTGGCTCGCGCCGCTGCTCACCGCTCCGCTGACAGTCCTGTTGCCGATGTCGCGACCGGGCTGGAGCCTACTTGCGGCGGCTGCCGGACTCTCAGCGCTCTCCCTGGGCGGTGTCGTCCGCCTGGTGGCGCAGTCGAGCCTCCAGCAGGCCCTCACCCCTGACCATCTGCTCGGCCGCATGAGCGCGACGGCCCGATTCGTGTCCACCGCAGGGTTGCCCCTCGGTGGCCTCCTGGGTGGGGTCTCTGGGCCGGCGTACGGGGCTGCGGTCACCTTGTGGATCGGCGCGGCGGGGATGACGCTGAGTTTTCTCCCGGTCTTCCTGTCGCCGCTTCGCACACTACAAAGGCTTCCGGCGCAGCCCGGTCCGCCACCGTAGGTCTGCTGACGGCATGGCAGGGAGGCGGTGCCGGCGGCGAGCTATGGATCGGATAGCAGACAGTGGCGCCTCCAAGGGCCGAGCACGGGCCCGGGGTGGTGCCGTTGCCGTCGCGCACGGCGTTCTACCGGCTGCTGAAGGAGTCAGCTCCGGGCAGCACACGCTGGGCTCGGCCCGCACGCGCCGTGCGCTGGCCAATCAGCCGGACGGCATGTTCGGCCAGCTCACGGCGGCCGCCCGGGCGAGGTGATGGAGATCGACTCGACTCCTCTGGACGTGCTGGTCGTTCACGATGACGGCACGGTGGACACGGTCGAGCTGACCGGCATGGTCGACATCGCCACCCGCACGCTGGCTGGGCACTGACTCCGAACGAGAAGTACGCCCCCCTGGTCGCGGCTGCCGGGCACGTCCCGGGCCCGCTCAGCCCGGACGAGTACATCGAGCTGCTGCCCCGCTGCCGGCGGCGGATCAACTCTTACGGCATCGATGCTGATGGTCAGGGCTCATTGCTCCCGTTGAACCGTTTGCGGCGCGAGTCCGTGGTGCCGTGTTGAAGGAGGACTCTGTTCCGCGCTACTCCCTCTCAGCTGCCGGAGTTATGCAGCAAATTTGGGCAGATTCCGGATACTGCACCTTCACGTCAACGTCGACACGCCGGAAAGGGGCAGCAGCAATGATCGACAAATATGAAACTGCATATGAAACTCCCGTCGAAGCCACGCGAGGAATCCTGTGGGAAGCTATGAAGGAGGAGTCCCGCACTGAAGGCGCCTACCTTCGAGCTGAGAAAAGATATAGAAATCAGCCTATTGTGCTCAGTCAATTTTCACAGCAGCGCCAGGAAGCCTTCGAGGTCAAGGCGGCGTGGACGAAAGCGCACGATTGCGTTGCCGGGTTTAATGAGAATGTAGATCCCGTCCGGACATGGGGGGAGCTGCGGGACGGGAGTCCTGGCGCCGACGCCTTCAAGGAGGCCGTTGAAATGAAGGACACATACGACAAGAAATGGAGAATTCCGCAGACTGAACAGCCGTCCGTCGCACAGCACGCCTGGCAGTCTTCGACTTTTTTGAACCCTCTCAAGTCAGAGCAACCGCGCCGGTATGGGAGTTCTGAAACGAGTCCACGAGGGCAGCCCATAGGGCCAGAGCGAAGCCCCAGTCCTCGGAAAAGATGAGCGTTTCTCATAGGTGCCACGCAGGCCCACCAGGGCCGCCGCGGGTACGGGTGATGATGGCACGCTCGCGGCGAGCCGAGCTCACCACGCTTGCCGAGTACGTCGACCGGGCGGCCATCCGGCCGATCGTCGAGGAGACCTATCCGCTGGAAGGCATTGGCCAGGCCCACAAGCTGACCGCGACCGGGCACGCACGAGGCAAACGAGTGATCACTCTGCTGCCCGGTCCGTGACCATGACGCTTCGATAGCGATCGCCTCGTCGGGGAAGCACCTTGCCTCACGTTGGCCGAGCCGCACGAGGCGACCCAGGCGCCCTGCATCGACTCATCCGAGAAAAGACACCGCTGCCCGGGTTGAGCGAGACAGACGGACTCCAGCGCCTCGCTCCCCTCTGGACCACCGCAGGCCACGGCCCTGTCGTGGTTCATCTTCAGCGAGACGGATCAGCGACTGTCGCTCGTCAGCCTTTGACGATGCAGAAGGGATGCCCGGCCGGATCGGTGAGGACCCGCCACCTCTCCTCACGGGGCTGGTCGTCCGGCTTGCCCGCCCCCAGCTCCAGCAGCCGGGCCTCCGCCTCGTCCAGCTCCTCCTCGACCGTGAAGCAGAGGTGAAGCTGCTGGGGAACGGTCTGGGAGGGCCAGGTCGGAGCCCGGTAGTCGTCGACCCGCTGAAACCCGAGGAGGAGTCCGTCCGCACGGTTGAGACCCGCGAAGTCGGCGTGCGACCCCGGGTGGGGTTCGAGTCCGGTGGCCTGCTGGTAGAACGCGGCCAGAGCCGGCGGGTCGGGGCAGTCGAGTGTGATCGCGCTCAACTTCATCCGCAGGGGCATGTGAAGAGCCTAGAGGCGGCTGCGGAGACTCGGTTGACCTTCACCCTGGGGGAAGCCGCAGCATCGGTGGGGCCGGGCGACCGCCCGGTATGAGGAGGGAC
The DNA here is from genome assembly GCF_059570575.1 of Streptomyces sp. CNX435. Lineage (NCBI taxonomy): Bacteria > Bacillati > Actinomycetota > Actinomycetes > Kitasatosporales > Streptomycetaceae > Streptomyces > Streptomyces sp. CNX435. Next base: position 63,026 of record NZ_JCANTA010000029.1, read on the forward strand.
GGCATGGGCTTGCTGACCATCGGGGCCTTTGCGAAGGCGTCGCGGCTGTCGCCCAAGGCGTTGCGGCTCTACGACGAGCTCGGACTGCTGGTGCCCGCCCGCGTCGATCCGGTGACCGGCTATCGCCTCTACGCGCCGGAGCAGTTGGAGCGGGCCCGGCTGGTCGCCTGGCTGCGGCGGCTCGGGATGCCGCTGGCCCGTATCCGGCGCGTCTGCGCGCTGGACGCCGGGCCGGCCGCGGAGGAGATCCGGGCGTTCTGGGCGCAGGTCGAGGCCGACACCGCCGCGCGGCGGGACCTGGCCGCCTTCCTCGTCGACCACCTGTCCTGGAAGGAATCCGCCATGCCCCTGGGAATCCGTTACGCCGCCCTGTCCGACACCGGCCTCGTCCGCGAAAGCAACCAGGACACCGCCTACGCGGGGGACCGGCTCCTCGCCGTCGCCGACGGCTACGGGGGGCAGGGAGCCCCCGCCAGCGCCGCCGCCGTCGACGCGCTCAAGCGCCTGGAGACCGACGGCATCCCGGCGGGCGATCTCCTCAACGTCCTGGAGGACGCGATCGACCAGGCCACCCGGGCCGTACGCGGAGTCGCCGCGACCGGCGCCCCGCCCGAAGACGCCGGGACCACGCTCACCGCCATGCTCTGGACCGGCTCGCAACTCGCCCTCGTCCACATCGGCGACTCCCGCGCTTACCTGCTGCGCGACGGGGAGCTGTTCCAGATCACCCACGACCACACCGTGGTGCAGTCGATGATCGACGAAGGACGCCTCAGCGAAGAAGAAGCCGCCTCCCACCCCCAGCGGTCCCTGCTGATACGGGCCCTGGGCCGGGGCGCCGACGCCACCGCGGACATGCGGCTGCACGACGCCCGGCGCGGCGACCGGTACCTGCTCTGCTCCGACGGCCTCTCGGCCGTCGCGCCGAGTGAAGAGATCCACCGGGTGCTCTCCGGGACCGTGGAGCCTTGGCAGACGGTCCACGCACTCGTCGCCCTCGCCAACGGCTCCGGCGGCCCCGACAACGTCAGTTGCGTGGTCGCCGACGTCGTGGAGCGCCAGGAGTTGGAATGATCGGGATGCACGTCGAGTTGCACCGGATCCGCGTGGGCCCGCGGGCCGCCGGCCGTCAGGTGTCCGGGGTGGTCACGCGGGCCAGGGCCACGCCGCCGACGATCAGGGCGAGTGCGGCGACGCGCCCCGCCGTTACGGGGTCTTTGTGGACGACGATGCCCAGGGTGACGGCGCCGATGGCGCCGATGCCGGTGAAGGCCGCGTACGCCGTGCCGACCGGTAGCCCCGCCATCGCCAGCGAAAGCAGGTAGACCGCGACGGCGGCGAGCGCGAAGCAGATCAGCGTCGGCAGCGGGCGGGTGAAGCCGGCCGTGGGCTTGATGCTCTGCGACCAGGCGACCTCGACCAGGCCCGCGACGATGAGCAGCAGCCAGCTCACCGCGTTCCGCCGATCGTCCGGGCCGCCGCCAGCGCGGCCGCGCGGGACGCCTCGTGCGCCTCGCGGCGATCGGCGAGGGCGGGATCGACGCGGGAGTTGACCAGCTCGGTGCCGAGGAAGGTCATCGCCTCGTCCGGGACGGCGAAGTGCCCGGCGAAGAAGTCGCGCAGGTAGCGCTCCTGGTGGTCGTACGGGTGGCGCGGGGTGCCGGGCCCGTACGCCCCACCCCGCGCGTACGCCACGACGAAGCTCCGCGGGGCCAGCGACATCTTCGGGAACGTCACCTGGTCGATCCATGCCTTGAGCGACGCGGGGACGGAGAAGTTGTACATCGGCGCGGCGATCAGGACCGTGTCGGCGGCGACGAGTTCGGTCAGGAGCGGCTCGGTGATCGCCCAGGCCGCGGCCTGGGCCGGGGTGCGCACCGCCTCCGCGTACCGGCCGATGTCGGTGATCCGGTGTTCCAGGACGTAGTCGCACAGCTCGGTCCACGCCTCGCCTATCTGGGGGACCGGGGTGAGCGCGAGATCGCGGTGGACGTACGTGCCGTCGGGGTGGGCCCGCCGCCAGGTTTCGGCGACGGCGTCGCCGATCTCCCGGCTGAAGGAGCGGCGGCGGGCGCTGGCGTCGAGGTGCAGCAGCGTCTGAGCGGGGGTCGGCATGGAGGGATCTCCTGGGTAGTTAACCGGACGCGGTGTCCGGTTGGAGTTCGACTCTATCAACCGGACGCCATGTCCGGTTATTCCGGAGGCTGACGTAGGCTGTCTGCCGTGTCGACGACGGAACGTGCGGACGCGGCCCGCAACCGGGCCAAGGTGCTCTCCGCCGCGGCCCGGCTGTTCGCCGCCGGGGATCCGCGCGCGGTGACGATGGAGGACATCGCCCGCGCCGCCGGCGTCGGCCGGGGCACGCTCTACCGCCGCTACCCGAACGTGGCGTCCATCGCGGCTGCGTTGCTCGACGCACACGAACGGCAGCTTCAAGGCGAGCTGCTGCGCGGCGACCCGCCGCTCGGCCCCGGCGCGCCGCCGCCCGAGCGGCTCGCCGCCTTTTTCGCCGCCATGGTCGATCTGCTGGACCGCCACAGCCATCTCGTCCTGGGGGCCGAGGCGGGCGCGCAACGCTTCGCCGTCGGCGCGTACGGCTTCTGGCGTGCTCACGTCGTGGCGCTCCTCCGCGAGGCCGGCACCCCCGACCCCGCCGCCCTCGCGGACACGCTGCTCGCGCCGCTCGCTCCCGAGGTCTACCTCCACCAGCGGGACCAGGGGGTGACCAACGACCGGCTCAAGGCCGCGCTCACCCGGCTCGCACAGGTGGCCACGGCCTGATCACGCGGATCAGGAATCCACGGCTGTGTCCGGTCGGGTTGGTCACCGACGGGGCAGGAAGGCGGCGGGCAGCGCAGCCAGGAGTACGAGTCCGGCCACGCCGGTGTTGGTGACGGAAGCGGCGGTCGCGACGGATTCGGCGGAGAGGGAGACGAATACGGCTCCCAGACCGGCGACCCCGGCGACCTGGCCGAGTTGGGTCACCGTGGACATCACGCCGCTCGCGTTCGCCGAGTCCTCCGGTGCCACATGGGTCAGTGCCGCGTTGAGCGCGGGGCTGAAGGCCAGCCCCATGCCGACACCGGACGCCAGGCCGGCGGCCTGATAGAGAACGCCGGGAGATCCCAGCTCCGCGGTGAGGGCGGCCACGGCGAGATATCCCAGAGCCGAAAGGGCCAGTCCTGTGGGGACCATGCGGTGATGGAGCCGGGTAGGGACACGCCGCCAGTTCAGGCTGGCCGTACCGAAGCCCACCGAGGCCGGCACAAACGCCAGGCTCGATTGAAGCGTGGACAGGCCGAGGCCGTCCTGCAGGTACAACGCCATGGTGAACAGGAACCCGGCGTAGCCGGCCATCATGGCGAAGATCGAGGCGGCGGCAAGCGTCAGTCCCGGAGCACGCAGCACCCGCCCGGGGATCAGGGGTGCGGACGCACGACGCTGGGTGCGGACGAAGGCGGCGAGGCAGACGGCACTGCCGGCGAGCATCGCCCAGCCCCAGACCGGCCAGCCCAGTTCGGGCCCGAGTACCAGCGGTGTCACCAGCAGGAACACAACGGGCGACAGCGTCAGCAGGCCGGGAAGGTCAAGGCTGGTGGCCGCGTCGGGCCGGTCGGTCGGCAGCAGTCGTGCGCCCGCCGCCATCAGCACGAGGCCGATGGGCACGTTGACCAGGAAGATCGGACGCCAACCGGTGCCCGCGACATCGGCGCTCGTCAGGATCCCGCCGAGGACAAGACCTGCGACCGCGGCCCCGGAGAGAACGGTGGAGTACACGCTGAAGGCCCTGGCGCGGGCGGCGCCCCGCCGGGTGAGCTGAATCAGGCTGAGCACCTGCGGCACCAGCAACGCCGCGCCCACCCCCTGGAACAGGCGGAAGGTGATGAGCTGGGCGGTCGTGGCGGCCAGCCCGCAGGCGAGCGACGCGACGGTGAACAGTGCGAGCCCGGCCAGGAACAGGCGCCGGTGCCCGAATCTACGGCCCAGCCGTGCTCCGGTGATGAGCAGCACGGCGTACACGATCGTGCAGCCGACCACCACGAGCTGGAGCGCGGCGCCCGAGCTTCCCAGGTCGGTGCCGATGGCTGGAACGGCGACCGTCACGATGGTGGCGTCCAGGATCGCCATGAACTGGCCGAAGAGGAGGACAGCGAGTAGCCGCCCGCTCGGGTTCTGTGCGATCGGGGAGGGTTCGGTGGAGAGGGTCATGGAGACCGAGCGTGGGCGCGACCGGAAGCCGGCGGCAGGGCGCGTACATGCTGGTGGTGAAAGTACCTGGCACCAGGAGGGGGCACCGCTCACCATGGGAACGTGTCATTGAACAGCGTCACGGCACAGCGCCGCAGCGAACTGGCGATGTTCCTGCGCAGCCGGCGTGAACGCCTCGCCCCCGAAGACGTCGGCCTGCCACCGGGGATACGGCGGCGCACCCCCGGCCTCCGACGCGAGGAGGTGGCCCTGCTCGCCGGGGTGGGGGTGACCTGGTACATCCCGGACCATCCCTGAATCTCACGTGAGCCCTTCGGGCCAGGGCAGGCGGCCTTCGGCTACGCGAACGTGTACGTCGTCCAGTCGGCGAACACGTCGTAGCCGAGGCGCTGGTAGAGCGCATTGCTCGTGGGGTTGGCCGCGTTGGTGAAGAGGACCGCCTCCGTCGCGCCCGCGGCGAGCGCCGCGCGGGTCACCGCCGCCGTCACGGCGGCGGCGTAGCCGTGGCCCCGGTGGGCGGGCGGGGTGTAGACCGGGTCGACCTGGGCCAGGCCGGCGACCGTCGGGTTGACGCCGGCCATGGAGACGGGCGTGCCGTCCGGGGTCTCCCAGAAGGTGTAGTGCTTGTCGGCGTAGCGGGTCGTGGGCCAGGTGGCGGCGTCGACGGTGACGTCCTCGCCGACGTCGGCCGCGAAGCCGCGGACGAACTCCATGAGTTGCTCCCGGCTCGCCTCGTCCTCGCCCCCCGCCCGTGCCCGTCCCGCGGGCGCGGGGTCCGGCGGCGTGAGCGTACCGAGGCGGCGCAGGCGGAGCCGTACGGCGGGCGTCGGTGCCGCGCCCGTGTGGCGCTGCCAGGCCGCCGCGAAGGCGGCGGTGGTGTCGTGGTCGCCGCCGACGGACGGGAGGGTGTGCCCGAGGGCCGCCAGGTGCGCGGCGAGGGAGTCGGCCTGTCCGGCGGTGAGCGGGGTGAGGCCGAGGCTGCGGCCCGGCAGCCGGTGGCAGGCGCCCAGGACCGGCCCCGCCGGCGCCAGCCGGCCCAGCAGCGGGCGCCCGCCGCCGTACGGGCCCGTCCCGCGCGCTTGCAGCCGTGCCGCCCAGGTCAGCGCCATGATGTGCGGTACGGGCCGGGCCCGCAGGAACTCTCCGGCTTCGGCCAGGAACTCGTCGACGTCGTCCGTGAGGTGCCAGCCGTCCGCGCGCATGCCTCATGATCCCCCGTCGCGGCGGCCCTGCGTAAGTCCCCGGTCAGTCCGGGCTGCGGGCGTCTATCAGCGCCTGGATGCCGTCGAGTACGCGCTCCAGGCCGAACGCGAACTCGTCGTAGTCCGTGGCATCCGCCGACGCCGGTACGTCCCCTTCGTCGAAGGCGCCGCCCTCCACCGCCGTACGCAGATGCGGCAGACGGCCGGACTCGGAGACCCGGAGCAGGAAGTGGCTGTACTCGTTCATCAGCCGCTCCATGTCCGGGCTCCCGCCCATCACCAGGGCGATCGTCACCTCCGCGCGCACCTGGTTGCTCACCAGCAGTGCCGTGGCCACCTTCTCGAACTCCGTCAGCGGGGTGTCGCGGAGGATGTAGAGGGCCTGGTCGAGCGACGCGAGCTGGTTCGGGGTGACCGGCGGGCCGCCGCTCGGGATGTGCGCCACAGCCCACGGGTGCGCGAACATCGCGGTGCCGATGGCCTGGTACCAGTGCCGCAGCCCCGCCCGCCAGTCGCCACCGGCGTCCTCGGGCAGCGGCGCCGGCGGGCCGAAGGCCCCGTCGACCATCAGCGTGACCAGCTCGTCCTTCGTGGCCACGTACCGGTACAGCGCCATCGTCGAGACGCCCAGCTCCTTGGCCACCCGCCCCATCGACGCGGCCTCCAGGCCCTCCGCGTCCGCGACCGCGACCGCCGCCGCCACGATCCCGTCCAGCGTCAGCCCGCGCTTCGGCCCCTTCTGCGGCCGGGGCCGCAGGCCCCAGGCGGCCTCGACGCTGGCGGGGACGGCTCCGGCGGCTTCGGCGGCTCCGGCGGTTTCGGCGTCGCGGGTGTCGCGCTTGTCATCGCCGGGCTCGGCATCGGCGGGCTCGGCATCGGCGTCGGTCTCCATGGCGTCCATGTGCTCAGTTTACGCCATACGCAGATCCGTGTATGCTCTACGCAGTAGCGTGTACGGTATACGCAGAACCAGCGGAGAATGCCAGCTCTACGGAGAAAGGGGGGAGCTGTGCCCCAGCCCACCCGACCCGCCGTCGAGGCCACCGGCCTCACCAAGGCGTACGGCGGCGCGACCGTGCTCGACGGCGTCGGCCTGAGCGTCCCGCCCGGCACCGTCTTCGCCCTCCTCGGCCCCAACGGCGCCGGCAAGACCACCACCGTCCGGATCCTCGCCACGCTGCTGCGCGCCGACGCGGGCAGCGCCCGCGTCGCCGGGTTCGACGTGGCCGCGGAGCGCTCGCGGGTCCGCCGGGCCATCAGCCTCACCGGTCAGTACGCCGCGCTCGACGAGCAGCAGACCGGCGCGGAGAACCTCCGCATGGTCGCCCGCCTCACCGGCCTGTCCCGCCCCGTCGCCCGCCGCCGCGCCGCCGAGCTGCTGGAGCGGTTCGCCCTCGCCGGGGACGCCGCCGACCGCCGCGTCGGCACGTACTCCGGAGGCATGCGCCGCCGTCTCGACCTCGCCGCCGGCCTCGTCGGCGACCCCTCCGTGATCTTCCTCGACGAGCCGACCACCGGCCTCGACCCCCGCAGCCGCCAGGCCGTCTGGGACGAGGTGCGCCACCTCGCCGACGGCGGCGTCACGGTCTTCCTCACCACGCAGTATCTGGAGGAGGCCGACCGCCTCGCCGACCGCATCGCGCTCCTCGACGGCGGGAAGCTCGTCGCCGAGGGCACGGCGGCGGAGCTGAAGCAGCAGGTCTCCGCCGAGCGGCTGGACCTCACCCTGGTCTCCGCGGAGGCGTACGAGAAGGCGGCCCACGCCCTGGACCACCTCGCCGTGCGCCACGACCCCGGCACCCGCACGCTCGGCGTCACCAGCGACGGCCGCGCCGCACACATACGCGAGCTGCTCGACGCCATCGACCCCGACCGCACCCAGATCGAGCGCTTCGCCGTGCACTCCGCGACGCTCGACGACGTCTTCCTGAAGGTGACCCGCGATGGCTGACGCCCTGACCCACTCGGCGACGATGGTCGGCCGCTCCGTGCGGCTCAGCTCCCGCAACCCCGACGCCGTGATCACGGCGCTGGCGCTGCCCGTGCTGCTGATGCTCGTCTTCGTCTACCTCTTCGGCGGCGCGATCGACACCGGCGGGGGCTACGGGCGCTACGTCGACTACGTCGCCCCCGGCGTCCTCGTGCTGTGCGCCGGCTTCGGCGCCGGCACGACGGCGATGAGCGTCGCGGACGACATGAAGGGTGCCGTCATCGACCGCTTCCGCTCCCTCGACGTCGGCGGCACCGCCGTCCTCGCCGGACACGTGGCGGCCAGCGTCGTCCGGAACCTGGCGGCCACGGTGCTGGTCTTCGGCGTCGCCTTCGCGGTCGGCTTCCGCCCGGAGGCGGGGGTCGGCGGCTGGCTCGCGTCGGCGGGCATCCTGCTGGCGGTGATCACGGCCATATCCTGGGTCGCGGCGGCCGTCGGCCTGCTGGCCAACTCCCCGGAGGCGGCGAGCGGCTTCACGTTCTTCCTGGCCTTCCTGCCGTACCCGTCCAGCGCCTTCGTCCCGGTCGACTCGATGCCGGGCTGGCTGCACGGCTTCGCCGAGCACCAGCCGCTGACACCGGTGATCGAGTCGCTGCGGGGGCTGCTGCTGGGGCACCCGGTGGGCGGCAGCCCGTGGGAGGCGCTGGCGTGGTGCGCGGGGCTGACGGCGGCGTCGGTGGCGGCAGCGGCGGCGTTGTTCAGGCGGCGGGTGTCGTGAGAGGGATGCGGTTCCACGGCCGGCGGCTTTCGCGGGATCGGCGGCTGTGGCGTGACCGGTGGCCGTGGCGGGACCGGCGGCTGTGGCGTGACCGGTGGCCGTCGCGGGACCGGTGGCTGTGGCGGGAGCGGTGGCTGTTGCCCGAGCGATGGCGGTGCGGCGCCGGTGGTGGTGCCGACCCGGGGGGGTACGGGGCCGGTGGCGGTACTGGGCCGGCCGTCTCTCACATCCCGCCGAACAGCTCCAGCAACTCCGTCCGGCCGGCCGCCCGGGCCGCCGCGACCGCCGACGGCGATCCGGCCTGCGGGTCCGCGCCGTGCCGCAGCAGCACCCGCACGACCTCGTCCGCGCCCGCCCGCACCGCCGCGGCCAGCGGCGTCGCACCCAGCGCCCCGACCTGGTCCGCGTCGGCGCCCCGCCGCAGCAGCGCGCCGACGGTGCCGGAGTGCCCGTGCACCGCGGCGAGCATGACGAGCGAGTCCCCGTCGTCGTCGCGCAACCCGGCCGGCACCCCGGCGTCCACGTACGCGGCCAGCGTGTCGGTCCGGCCCTGCCGTGCGAGCTCGAAAGCCTTGGTGGCCAGCTCGAATACGGCGGGATCGTGTGCGGGCTCGTCGGCTCCACTCATGCCGTCACCCTACGATGCGGAAGGTGATCATCCAGTATTGGCCGCGCGCTAGTCCAGCGATGAGGTGCGCCACCGCACCAACTCCTGCTCGATCTCGCCGGTGCCGACCACCGTGGGCAGCGGCAGGGCAGGCGCCGCCCGGTCGAGAGCGGCGTTGACCGCCTTCGCCGCATCGGCCGTTGACGTCTCGCCTTGCTCCATCGAGTAGGCCTGCCGGATCACGTCCGTATACACCGACTGGATCTGCTTGAACGCGAGGTACCGGGGCAGATCCTCCTCGACACCGTCGGCCGCGCCCGGCCGGGCCTGCTCCGCCACCTCGGCCCAGCGCGCGACGACCTCGTTCGCCTGGCCGGCCGGGTAGCGCATCAGGTGCAGGTGGGTGGCCAGGTCGTACAGCGGATCGCCGAGCAGGGCCAGCTCCCAGTCGATGGTCCACAGGGCGTTCTGCTTGTCGACGATGAGGTTCGCGCGGTGGATGTCACCGTGCAGCAGCCCGAAAGGGCGCGGGGTCATCCCCTCCAGCCGGGCTTCGAGAGCGGACGCGGAGGAGGAGGCCGACTTCGGGTGGATGCCCAGGCGGCGGAAGAGCGTGTCGAAGTGCGGCAGTGCGTGCTCGACCACGTCGGTGAGGGTGAACCGGACGAGAGCGCGGGCGAACGCCGTGGTGTCGCGGTCCTCCGGCGGCGGGGAGTGGAGCGCAAGCAGCTGGGGATCGTGGGGGTCGACGGCCAGCAGCTCCCGGAAGAGCCGCATGATCTGGTCGAGGAACGCGGCCGGCACCTCCTCCCCCGGCGCGGCGACCTCCGCCAGTGTGCACCCCTCGATGAAGCTCTGGACGGTGAGGGAGTCGATGCTGCCGACCTCGGGAACGTGGGAGACACGGCCCGCCAGCCTCGTGAGCAGATCGTCCTCGGAAGCGAAGCACCTGCGGTCGAACCACAGCAGGCCGGGACGGGGGTCGCGCAGCTTCACCCACCCGGCCGACCGCCCGAACAGCCCGGGCGCGGTCAGCCGTACCGCGTACGTCTCGTGGTGGTATCCGGGCAGCGGCCCTTCTACCTGGTGTCCGGGCAGCGGCCCATCTACCCGCTTTGCCGCGGCGAAGAGGGCCTGAAGCGGGGGTGCTTGGGAGGCCGGCATCGGTCGGGTGTCCTCGGATGTGGCGTGATGGGCGGGTGAGTGGCAAGTGATCAGGGCAGATTACTCGGCTACGACGTGTGCCGTCCCCTCGACGCCCCTGACACGCAGTTAATTGTCTGGAGCACGGGCGCCGGAACCTGACGTACCAGGTATCGCGTCGAGCATTTCCTTCATCGAACCGACGATCAGCCGCACTCCTGCCTGCTCCAGCGCGTCGGCCTTGCGCGGCGCATGTGCGTAGCCGATGAAGGCCACGCGAGCCTCCTTGGCGGCTTCCCAGTCGGAGGGGGTGTCCCCGATCATCAGGCACTCGCCGGGCGTGGTGCCGGTCGACTTCAGCGCCCGCAGCAGGCAGTCCGGGTCGGGTTTGAGCCGGATGGGGTCCGCTTGGCGGCCGTGGACGTGAGTGGAGAAGTGCTCGGCGAGCCCGTGCCGGCCCAGGTAGTCGCGGATGGCGGTCGCCGAGTTGTTGGACGTGATGGCCAGCGTCCGGCCGTGCCTGCGCAACTCCTCGGTCACCGCGCCGGCGTCCCGGGTGGGTTCGGCCGACCGCGCCGCCGTCTGCTCCGCCTCGGTGAGCAGTTGTTCCGCGGCGCGTATCACCTCCTGGTCCGGTGCCGCCCGGAGGACGGCCGTCAGGATGCTGTGCGGGTGGTTCGGTTCGTACGTCTCCTCGTCCAGCAGGCCGGGTGCACGGTCGGCCAGCAGCGCGAGGAGCCGTTCGGCGACGCCGGCCGCGGGGTGTGCGGCGAACAACCGGCAGATCGGTCCGTCGAAGTCGAAGAACACGCACTTCGCCGAGTCGAGCGCCGCCGCGAGGGGGGTCATGTTCATCCGATCCACCGTTCGGGGGCGGTTTTCCTCCGGGAACCTGGTCGGTCGCGGTGCCGATCGACGGGGATCGCGTCGTGCGCGCTGCCGTTGCACACCAACCGGCTGAGGTGCCGCAAGGGGGGTCTCCATCCCGTACGCGTCGTGGATGCCGCGACGTTTCTCCGAGTCCGCTCCGACTCGCCGAACGCCGGGGGTCAGTGCCCGGACTGCACGGTACAACGGCCGTTCGGTTTCTGGCAGTCGGCAGTGCGGTCGTGGAAACGGCCGACCCGCGCCCGGACACCACCGGGTGGCATCGCCGTGGCCGGTCGTCGGAACCGGCAGGTCCGGCACTCCGCGGGTCCACGACTTCCCCGCGTTCAGTACCCGAGGGGATACGGCACGGCGATGCTCGACCACATCGACTCGAACCACATCCGGGACTGCTCGACGAAGGCCGCGTCGTGCTCGTCGCGTCTCTCGGCGCCCGCGGAGTAGTGGAACAGCGCGGCGTCGGGGCCGAGAACGTCGTGAATCTCCATCCTCTCCTGCTTGTACTCCACCTCTCGCGGCAGCACCTGGTAGTAACCCATGAGCGCCTCGGTGCCGTTGAGGACGTAGAGCTTGCTGGTGGGAGTGAGGGGTACGCCCCGGATCTCGATGGACACCTCGGGCACGAGGCCGCGCTCGCGCAGGTTCCGCAGGGTGTGGTCCAGGCTGCGGGCGTGCAACTCGACCAGGTCGCGCAGGCGCTGCAGCGGCCGGGGGTCCGAAGCGTCCCCGATCAGCTGCGGGATGGCGAGCTGGGCGTCCGAGCTGGGCACCAGGATGCGAGCGGTGATCGACTCCGGCGCGCGTTGCTCACCGATCGCGATACGCATGGCCGTGCGTGCCAGCGCCTGGGTAAGCGTCTCCGTCGTCAGGTTGAGGGCGTCGATGGTCACTTGCGTGGCCTGAAATGCCAGCTCGATGCGATCCGTCAACTCCACACCCGCCGCCCGCGGCGCCTCCGCGTCCGGAGAGGGCGGCCCGGCCACCGTCGGCGGCGAACCCCTGCCGACGTCGGCGAGGAGTTGCTCGCGCTTGAGCAGCTCCAGTGCTTTCCGTACGACGCCGCGCTCGACGTCGAACTCCGCCATCAGGGCTTTCTGCGTCGGCAGGCTGTCCCCCGGCCGCAGTTCGCCGGAGTCGATGCGTGCGCGCAGCGCGTCGGCGACGCGGTTGCGCGCGATCCGGCCGCCGTTTGCCGAAGGCTGGTCCCTGCTCACCCCGCCAACCTTACAACTTCCGGCCAACCAGCGGGGGTTGTCTCGGAAATGTTTTGAGTTGGTTGCCAACTGGGCACAAGTTAAGCAGAGTTGGTTACCAACTCTGCGACCCTGGCGGCAACTGAGAGAAGTTGGCAGTGATGGTCATCGCCCGGGACTCGCGCTCTCCCGCTGTCCAACGGCGCATGGAGGGAGGGGGGACCACTGCGTTCGCAGAAGGGAGGGACCCACCATGCCGGTCGGGATCACTCTGGCCATGTCCGCGCTGCTCGTCGGCTTCGAGCGGTTCGTCGAATGGCGCTTCGGCACGGTGGGAGCGATCGGGCTCACCACCTTGCTCGTGGGGCTCAAGGCGCAGAACGTCACGTGCATGACCATCGGCGGGATCGCACTCGCCGTGCTCTTGCTCCAGTCCGCCGAGCCCGGCCGCGCCCCGGCCGGGAGTTGAGGGAAATCTAGAACATGTCGGGACACCACGGTCGGCGCGAGGTGCGCAGCAGGGCGTCCGCCCGCGCGGCGGCGCCCGGGCGCTCCTCGTCGACGACGCCCAGGGCGGCAAGCCGCACCGCGGACTCGTCGCCCAGGCAGAGCCGGGCCAGCTCCGCCACGTTCAGGGCGAGGTCGGCGGGCCGGTCCGTGCGTGAGCAGCCGGTGTCGCCCGGGCCACCGGCGTCCAGCAGGAAGCGGCCGCCGGCGAGGCCGGCCGGGTCGTGTACGTCGAGCACGAGAGAGCCGGAGGCCGCGTAGTCGCGGGCCTCCAGAAGTCGCGGGACGTCCAGTGGCCGCAGCCACAGGTAGTCCGCGTGCGCGGTCGTCCGGGCCGCCCGAGGGTCACCTAGGTAGAGGGGGAGGAGATCGTCGGGCGCCCGGCGGCCCGTATGGATCGTCGTGATCCAGTCGAAGGAGACCAGAAAGCGCCAGAGCGCCCGCTCCGCGGCGGGCGTGACGGCGATCAGGCCGGCCACGGTCAGCTCGTCGTCGGAGAGCTTGCCGGGCCACTCGCCCCACTTGGTGCGGTACGTGACGATGCCCTCCGGCTCGCCCGCCGCCGAGCGGTACACGACGTAGCAGGGCTCCTGCCACGGCCCGTCGACGCTGAAGCGGGCCGCGCCCGTGTGCACCTGCCACCAGTACGCGCTCCGGTCCACCGCGCCCGGCACCAGCCGGCGGAAGCGGTCGTGCAGCGCCGGGCCTGTCGCCAGCAGCTCGGCGGCGTCGACGAGGTCGACCGACCCGCCGTCGTCCGGGCCCGCGTAGCGCGGGTCGAGCTGGGCGCGCCGGGTGCTCACCTCGTACTCGGTTATCCAGGTGGCGGGGCCGAAGCCGTAGCGGCCGTAGATCGGATACTCCGCGGCGATCAGGCTGGCGACCACGTCGCCGCGCTCCTTCGCCGCCGCCAGGTCCTCGCTCAGCATCCGGCTCAGCAGCCCCCGCCTGCGGTGCGTCGGCGAGACCGTGACGTTGGAGACCGCGCACGCGGGCACCGTGGCCCCGCCCGGGACCGTCAGCTCCTGGTCGAAGCTGCGGTACGTGGCGACCCAGCGCCTGCCGTCGTACGCCCCCCGCACCCGGGGAAGGTCGCGTGACTCCACGAAGCGCGCCACGTCCGCCTCGGTCACCGCGGGAGTGCGCATGAAGCCCGTCTGCAGGGCGCGCATCCAGTCGGCCACGTCGTCTTCGGCGGGCGTACGGATCTCGATGCCATCGCTCATGACTTCACCTCGCGTACGGGGACCACAGCACTGGGACCACAGCACTGCCGGAGTTACGGATCACGCGCCCACGCTAGGCGCCGTCCGTCAGAACGTCGCCCGAATTTCCCCGACCTGCTCCCCGCCGCCCAGCAGCGGCGCCGCCCCGATCCGGGCCAGCACCGGCGACCGTACGCCCAGCAGCGCCAGCGCCCGCGCCAGGACCGGGCCGACAGCCCGCAGCGCGCCGTCGTCGACCTTGAACGCCAGCGCCCGCCCGTCCGGCAGCGCCACCGCCTGCACGCCCTCCGCGCCGACCTTCGCCAGCGCCCCCGGCACGCCACGCATCAGCCACGTGTCCCACCGCCGGGTGCCCGCGACGTACTCCGGATGCGCCCGCATCGCGTCCGCCACCCGCCGCTCCGGCGTGTCCTCCGCGGCCAGGACCAGCCGCCGGAAGCCGCGCGCGAGCGCCGTCAGCGACAGCGACATGAGCGGGGCGCCGCAGCCGTCGACGCCGACGTGCCGGACCTCCTCGCCCGCCGCCTCCTCCACCACCTGCCGCACCACCCGCTGCAGCGGGTGGTCGGGGGCGAGGTAGGACGCCCGCGGCCAGCCGTTCGCGACGCAGGCCGCGAGCATCGCGGCGTGCTTGCCGGAGCAGTTCATGGTCACCCGGTCCCGGGTCCGCCCGGCGGCGAGGTACGTCTCCCGCTCCTGAAGGTCCAGCGGCAGGTCGGCCGGGTTCTGCAGGGCGTCCTCGGACAGCCCGGACTCGGCGAGCATCTTGCGTACGAGGTCCAGGTGGAACCGCTCGCCCGAGTGGCTGGCCGCGGCCAGCGCCAGCCGCTCGCCCGCCAGCGGTCCACCGGCGGCCCGGACCCCCGCACGCAGCACCGCCGCCGCCTGGAACGGCTTGTTCGCCGACCGCGGGAACACCTGCGTGGCCACGTCCCCCCACGCCCGCTCCACCTCGCCGTCCGCCCCCAGCAGCACCAGCGACCCGCGGTGCCGCCCCTCGGCGAAGCCGGAGCGCACCACCTCCGCCAGCACGGGCGACGGGCCGGCGTACGCGCCCTCCTCGGCCGGCGCCGGGCCGGGGGCCGGCGGCGGGGCTATCCAGCTGTCGTCGTGCATGGGCGGGCGCCTTCCGTGCCGGGGACGGCCTGAGGGCCTGAAGCTCCGTCGCTCGGTCAGAACTCAGGACAGCAGGTCGTCGACCTGCGCCTCCCCTTCACGATAACGGCGTGCGATCTCCGCGCTGCACTCGTCCGCCGTCCGCTGCAACCGCTGCCGGCGACCGGAGATCCGCGCCTCGTAGCCGGCCAGCCGGGCGAGACCCTGGGCCAGCTCCTCGTCCGTACGGGCCGACAGGTCGGACAGCGCGACCTCCGCGAGCATCTGCTCCGCCAGCTCCCGGTACTCCTCGCGCAGCGGCGGGCCCAGCGTGACGTGCCGGGCCGAGGCCGGCCGCGGGGAGGGGCCGTCGGTGAGGATCTCGGGCAGCCGGTCGAGCACATGCGAGTGCGGGCTCGCGCGCCGGGCCAGCTCGGCGCGGAGGATGTCGATCCGGCCGTGCAGCAGCCGGCGTACGTAACTGAGGTCGGCCTCCTCCTGCTGCGCGGAGCGGCGCAGCCGGCGCACCTCGGGCAGGCCCAGCGTGTCGGGCCGCGGGGGCGGCGCCGCCGGGTCGGGGGCGGCGACGAGGGAGGCCAGGGAGGCCAGGGACGCCAGGGAGGCCACGGTGGTGGCCGTGGCGCCCGCCTTGGCGGTCTGCGCGGTCGGCGCTGCCTGCGCGGCCTGCGCACCCGGTGCCACGCCGCCGTCCGGGGAGCGCGGCCCCGGTGGCCCGGGGCGGCGGTCGGCGCGCGGGCCGCTGCGCGCGGTCGGTACGGGCGGCGTGGGCCGTCCGGCTCCGGAAGAGCTCATGCGAGTGTCAGTCCCCTTCGTCCGAGATGCCGCGTCGGCGTGGCGACCTGCCGGACACCGAAAGCAATCGTGCCACTGCACGGGGTGGCGCTGCACGGAGACCGCGCCCGTTCGGCCCCGCGCACGTTGCGGCGCCCGGGGGCGCGGCGGCGCGCGTCGCGCCATCGGGATAATGCGACGCATGCGAGCGGTGGTGCAGCGGGTGGACGGCGCGAGGGTCGAGGTCGGCGGCGAGACGGTCGGCGAGGTGATCGGCGAGGGGCTGTGCGTGCTCGTGGGCGTCACGCACGACGACACCCCGGCGAAGGCCGCGCGGCTGGCCCGCAAGCTGTGGACGCTGCGCGTGCTGGACGACGAGAAGTCCTGCTCGGACGTGTCGGCGCCGCTGCTCGTGATCAGCCAGTTCACGCTCTACGGCGACCCCCGCAAGGGGCGCCGGCCGACCTGGCAGGCCGCGGCGCCCGGCGAGGTCGCCGAGCCGCTGGTCGAGGAGGTCGTGGCGCAACTGCGGGCGCTGGGCGCGCGGGTGGAGACGGGGGCGTTCGGCGCGCAGATGCGGGTGAGCCTGACGAACAACGGCCCGTTCACGGTGCTGGTCGAGGTCTGAGGCGTACGAGGGGCACGAGGCGACCGAGGCGTACGTGGTCCGTGGGGCGGGGGGCGTACGAGACATCCGAGGCGCACGCGAACACACCCGCGCGCTCCAGGCGCCGCCGACGCGCCCGCTCGCCGCGCCGCCCCGGCGATCTCAGGGCTCGACCACCGTCTCCTGCGCCGCCGCCGTCTCGTCCGCGAGCAGCGCCGCGTCCGCCGGCACGTTCCGCTTCACCAGCGCCAGCGCGATCGGCCCCAGCTCGTGGTGGCGCACCGAGGTCGTGACGAAGCCCAGCTTGCGCCCCTCCTCCTCGGTCGCCAGCCGGATCGCCGCCCCGTGCGGCGGCAGCGTCACCTCGCTGCCGTCCAGGTGCAGGAACACCAGCCGGCGCGGCGGCCGGCCCAGGTTCTGCACCCGCGCGACCGTCTCCTGCCCCCGGTAGCACCCCTTCTCCAGGTGCACCGCCGTGCCTATCCAGCCCACCTCGTGCGGAATGGTGCGGTGGTCCGTCTCCAGGCCCAGCCGCGGCCGGTGCGCCGCCACCCGCAGCGCCTCGTACGCCAGCACCCCGGCCGGCGGGCCCGCGGCGGCGGCGAAGACCGCCAGCGTCGCGCGCGGCAGGAAGAGGTCGCGCCCGTACGCCGTCTCCCGGACGGCCACGCCCTCGGGCGCCTCCGTGATCGAGCCGGCCGGCAGATGGACGACGGCGACGTCGTCCGTACGGTCCGCGATGTCCACCCGGTAGAAGAACTTCATGCTCTCCAGGTACGCGATGAGGTCCTTCTGCGTGCCCGGCTCCACGTGCGCCCACGTCGTCTCGCCGTCGTCGACGAGGTACAGCGCGTGCTCGATGTGCCCGTGGGCGGACAGCACCAGCGCCTCGGTGGCGTGCCCCGGCGCGAGCGCTTCCACGTGCTGCGTCAGCAGCAGATGCAGCCAGCTCAGCCGGTCCTGGCCGGTGACCGAGACGACGCCGCGGTGGGAGAGGTCGACGAAGCCCTCGCCGGCGTCCAGCGCGCGCTGCTCCCGGAAGAGATCGCCGTAGTGTGCGGCGACGCCCTCGTCGGGAGCCTCGGCGCCGACCGCCCCGGGCAGGGAGAGGAGGGGAGAAGGCGCGTTCATGCTTCAAGAGTACGTGCGGGGTGAGTACCCGGCGTCACGGACCGGATGCCGACGCGCTATGCGGACGCGCTCGCGGGCCTCAGGAGTGGGCCGGGGCGGAGCTACCCGAGCCGCCCGAGCCGCCCGAGCTGCCGGACGCGCCGGACGTACCGGACTCGGCGCACGCCGCGCAGCGGCCGAGGATCGCGAAGTGCCGCACGTCGCTCTCGAAGCCGAACCGCTGCCGCAGCGTCTCCGCGAACGGCTCCGCCACCGCGTTCTCCGCCTCGATCACCCGGTCGCAGACGCGGCACACCAGGTGCAGATGGTGGTGGCGGTCGGCGATGTGGTACGTCGGCGGGCCGTGGTTGAGGTGCGCGTGGCTGACGAGGCCCAGCTCCTCCAGCAGCTCCAGCGTGCGGTACACCGTGGAGATGTTGACGCTCGCGGCGGTCTTGCGCACCTCGCACAGAATGCCGTCCGGCGTCGCGTGCTCCAGGGAGTCGACGGCCTCCAGCACGAGCTGCCGCTGCGGCGTCAGACGGTAGCCGCGCTCGCGCAAGTCGCTCTTCCAGTCGGTGGTCTCCACGGCTCAAGTGTAAGAGTGTCGCGGCGGAGCGCCGTCCGGTTGCCGGAAAGCGCACCGGACGAGCCTCAGCGGAAGAACGCGATCCCGTCGTCGGGCAGGTCCGTCAGGTCCTTCGCCCACTCCCGGGGGTTCACGACCTTCTTCAGCTGGGCCGACATGTACGGCCGCAGCTCGACCTCCGGCGTGGCCTTCTCGCCGACCCACATGAGATCGCCGTTCACGTACCCGTAGAGCCGCTTGCCGCCCGCGTACGGCGGCGAGGCCGCGCTCCGCGCGACCGCGTCCGTGGCCAGGTCCAGCTGCGGCTTGCCCTCGGCCAGCTCGCCGTACCAGACCTCGGCGACCCCGTGGTCGCGCACCATGACGGCCTCCAGCTGCCGGCCGGGCCGCAGTCGCCAGTAGCCGCTCTCGCTCTCCAGCGGGCGCACCTTCGCGCCTTCCCCGTCGAGCACCCACGTGTACGACGAGTACGCCAGGAAGTCCCGGCCGTCGTGGCCGAAGCGCAGCTCCTGGCCGAAGTTGCACTTCTCGCTGCCGGGGAAGTCGAAGACGCCCGCACCCTGCCAGTCGCCGAGGAGGAACGCCAGCGGGACCAGGTCCTTGTGCAGGTCGGAGGGGATTTCGATCGGCATCGTCAGCGCTGGCCCTGGTACAGCTTCTTCACGACCAGGCCGGCGAAGGCCAGGGTGCCCACGCAGACCAGCACGAGCAGGATGTCGAAGGTGAGGACCAGCACGAGCGCTCCGTAACGCGATGAGGGTGACGTACCGCCGCCGAGTCTAGCCGCCCGGCCGGACACCATCCCGGCGGGCGTCCGCCGAGGAGCCGGTGCTGCAGGACCGCCCGTTCCGTCGGGGAAGGTCGCCAGCGCCCTCTGCCCAGGTCCATGCCTGGACAGCGCGTGCCGGCGCGCGAATCTCACCCTCCCCTCGGCCTACAGTGGGCGCATGGCGAAGAATCTGGTGATCAAGGTGACCGCGGGTTCGGACGCGCCGGAGCGCTGCTCCCAGGCGTTCACGGTGGCGGCGGTCGCCGCCGCCAGCGGGGTGGAGGTGTCGCTGTGGCTGACCGGCGAGTCGGCGTGGTTCGCGCTGCCGGGCCGCGCCGCGGAGTTCGAACTGCCGCACGCCGCACCGCTGCCGGACCTGATCGACGGGGTGCTGGCGGCCGGCCGGGTCACGCTGTGCACGCAGTGCGCCGCGCGGCGCGGGATCGAGGAGAAGGACGTGCTGGAGGGCGTACGGATCGCCGGGGCACAGGTCTTCGTCAGCGAGGCCACGGCCGACGGCGCCCAGGCCCTCGTCTACTGACGGCGCCGGCCAGTACGAAGAGCAAACGATGGAGACCATCCTCCTGCAGATGGGGAGGGAACGGATCCTGAGATCGGGCGGCACGGAGCGTCGCAACTCCGCTACAATGGGTGGCCTGCCGTCGGGCAGCGGTCAGGGCTTGGCCGTCATGAGGCTCCACGGAGCTAAGTGAGAAGCCACCCCGTTCATGGAGGTGGAGGAGTCACGAGCAGGAAGTAGCGCCTCCGGCGCCGGAACTGACTGCTGCACGGCACGCCAACTGCAAGCCGTGAAGACGGAAGCCCCGCACCGCCTCCACGGTACGTCCGGGAGGCGGTGCGGGGCTTCCGCGCGGCTTGCGCGCCGCGCCCGTACGGCCGTGCTGCCGTAAGCCGTACCGCGCGGTTCAGACCGCGATCGCGACCTCCGACAGGCCGCCCCGCTGGGCGACCACCGTGCGGTCCGCGGTGCCGCCGGGCACCAGGGCCCGTACGGTCCAGGTGCCCTCCGCGGCGTAGAACCGGAACTGGCCGGTGGCCGAGGTCGGCACCTCGGCGGTGAACTCGCCGGAGGCGTCCAGCAGCCGCACGTAACCGGTGACGGGCTCGCCGTCGCGGGTCACGGAGCCCTGGATGGTGGTCTCGCCGGACTTGGCGGTGGAGGCGTCCGGGCCGCCTGCCTTGGCTCCGCACATGAGGAGTGGTCCTTTCGTCGGGTGTGACCGGGCGGTCAGCGGTCAGTCGTTGGCGCCGAGCTCGATCGGCACGCCGACCAGCGAGCCGTACTCGGTCCAGGAGCCGTCGTAGTTCTTGACGTTCGACTGGCCCAGCAGCTCGTGCAGCACGAACCAGGTGTGCGCCGAGCGCTCGCCGATGCGGCAGTAGGCGATGGTGTCCTTGGCCAGGTCCACGCCCTCGCCCTCGTACAGCTCCTTCAGCTCGTCGTCCGACTTGAAGGTGCCGTCGTCGTTTGCCGACTTCGACCACGGGATGTTCCGCGCGGAGGGCACGTGCCCGGGCCGCTGCGACTGCTCCTGCGGCAGGTGCGCGGGGGCCAGCAGCTTGCCGGAGAACTCGTCGGGGGAGCGGACGTCGACGAGGTTGAGGGTGCCGATGGCGGCGAGGACGTCGTCGCGGAAGGCGCGGATGGCGGTGTCCTGCGGCTTGGCCTGGTACGCGGTGGCCGCGCGCTTCGGCACCTCGGCGACCAGGTCGCGCGAGTCCAGCTCCCACTTCTTGCGGCCGCCGTCGAGGAGCTTGACGTCGCCGTGGCCGTAGAGCTTGAAGTACCAGTAGGCGTACGCGGCGAACCAGTTGTTGTTGCCGCCGTAGAGGACGATGGTGTCGTCATTGGCGATGCCGCGCTCGGACAGCAGCCTCTCGAAGCCGGCCTGGTCGACGAAGTCGCGGCGCACCGGGTCCTGGAGGTCGGACTTCCAGTCGATGCGGACGGCGTTCTTGATGTGGTTCTTGTCGTACGCGGCGGTGTCCTCGTCGACCTCGACGAGGACGACCTTCGGGTTGTCGAGGTTGGCCTCGACCCAGTCGGCGTCCACCAGGACGTCACTGCGGCTCATCTGCTTCTCCTCCGGAGCGCTGGGACAGGGGTACGGGCGGGTGTGCGCCCGGCGCACAGCAGACAGGGCGGAGCGCCGGGCGCGGAGTGTGCGGACAGCCGGGCGGACGGTGCGGGGAGGCACGGCCCGGCTGGGGGCGGGAGCTGCGGACCCGGACCCCGGTCAGGCGGTGCGACAGAGCATGGCGGCGACGCGGCACAGGTCGACGGCGCGCCGCTTGGTCAGGTGATCTGCCTGTCCCCGGGGGCGGGGACCGCTCATCGAGCACAGCATGCCGTCGATCGTACGGAGGGACGTGCGCATGTGTCACCGTCGTGCCGGATTGTGAGACGGCTTCGTCCGGGATGTGGGACGAGGGGTGGGGTGGGCGGGGTCCGCGCCGGGGTCCGCGGGGGTGGCGGGGGTGGGGCTTCTGCGGTATGGACGTGGGGGTCTCAGCCTACGGACGCGCGGTGAGCGGGCGCGGTGCGGTGGGCGCGGGGTGTGTCAGTTGCGGGCGGAGCGTTCGTCGCCCAGTTCCACGTCCTCGCCGCCGCCCGTGACCACGATCCCGTCCTTCGTCACCTCGACGTCCGTCAGGCGTATGCCGGGCGGCAGGTCCTCGATCGTCCAGTTGTAGTCCATGCGGTCGCGGACGAAGTCCTCCAGGCCCGGCAGGCCCCCGAGGTTGTCGACGTCGGTGGCGCGCAGCCGGATCGTGTCGCCGTCGGCCACGCTCACCTCGCCGAAGAGCGACTCCTCCAGCCGCTGCCCGAGGAAGTTCGCCCCGACCGTCGCCCTCACCTTGTCGTCGCCGGCCGCGTCCTTCCCGCCGTACGACACGTTCACCACCGGCAGCGCCGCGGAGATGTCCTCGTACGTGATCGTCACCGTGCCGTCGGCCCTGTCCGCCGTCGCCCGGTCCCAGTCGTCGCCCTCGATCCGCACCCCCTCCAGCTCGCCGCGCACGCCGTCCAGGCGCAGGGTCCGGCCGCCGCTGCCGACGGCGTCGATGCCGTCGATCCGTACGTCCACGGCCTCGAACTCGCGGGACGCCACCTGGGTCAGGAAGGGGAAGCCCTTGATGTCGATCTCGGGCCGCTGGGACAGCCCGTACTCCTTCTCGAT
Source organism: Streptomyces sp. CNX435 (assembly GCF_059570575.1). Taxonomy (NCBI): domain Bacteria; kingdom Bacillati; phylum Actinomycetota; class Actinomycetes; order Kitasatosporales; family Streptomycetaceae; genus Streptomyces; species Streptomyces sp. CNX435. The sequence goes on from NZ_JCANTA010000029.1 coordinate 84,874, forward strand.
GCGGTCCGCCGCGTCCGACTCGGCCAGCGCGAGCGCGATGCGGTCGGCGGCCACCGCGAGCACGCCGACGCCGACCAGCACCACCACTGTGATCTTCAACCAGCGCATCGGTTCTCCGCCCCCCGGTCGGTCGTGCCTGAGAGCTTAGACAGGTGTACGGCTCCGTACCCGCGGGTTGGCGGGGCCGGGGGCGCGGAGGGCGGCGGCGCGGGGGCCGGGGGTGTGCGGGGGCGGGTCAGAGCAGCGCCAGCCCGAGCAGGTGGGCCGCCGGCACCGAGAGCGTCAGCGGCAGGGACACCCCGGCCGTCATGTGCACGAACCGCGAGGGGTAGTCGTAGCTGGCCACCCGCACCGCGACGAGCACGCACACCCCGGCCGCCAGCCCCAGCAGCCCGCCGGCCGCGCCCATGTCGGTGCCGAGCCCCGCCGCCAGACCGCCGGCCCCGGCCGCGGCGACGGCGGCGACGGGCGAGGCGTTCGGCGGCAGCGGCACCGCGCGCCCCAGCGTCCCGGCGGCCACGGCGACGGCGCCGACGATCACGGCGTGCCGCTCGGCGGCGAGGTAGCCGGTGGCGAGGACGGCGAGGGCGGCGGCGGTGAGCGCGACGTTGAGGGCGGCGAGGCGCTCCTTCGGCGCCTGGGTGCTGCGCAGCTGGACGAGGGCGATGAGGAGGAACCAGCCGCCGAGGGAGCCGAGCGCGGCGATCGTGGCGTCGTCCTCGTCGACGGCGAGGACGGCGCCGGTCGCGGTGAGGCCGGCGGCGGCGGCCAGCGCGATGCCCTCGCGGGCGGGCCACATGCCGTTCAGCCGGAACCAGCCGGCGGCGGTGACGCCCTGCAGCAGGGCGACGGCGGCGGCGAGCCCGGGGCGGACGTCGAGTGCGGCGGCGACGGCGAGGAGGGCGGCGAGTACGGCGGTGAGCGCGGCGGGCTGAGGCCCGGGCGCTATCAGTACAGAGGTGCCTTCTTCGCGGAGTACCTCGGCGGGGGGCTTGGGGCGGCGGGGGGCGGGGGCGCCGTAGAGGGTGCCGGTCTCCGGGCCGCCGGGTCCGGGAAAGCCGCCTGCGGCGGCCCCGGGGTCGGGGGCGCCGGCTGCGGCGGGCCCGGGG
>NZ_JCANTA010000030.1:0-79910 GCF_059570575.1 Streptomyces sp. CNX435
CCGCCAGCGGTAGGTTGGAATTTGCCCACGTGTGCAGAGCGCGCGCAATTTCGGCGTCGGACATTGATGCTTTTGGCATGTGTTCTCCTTGGAGTTGGGGTCGGGCTGTGAGGGGGTGTCCCGCTGCCCCTGTCGCCTTGTGGGGTGTCGTCTGTCACTGACGTTTTCTCGACGTTGTTTGCGTCCTTGTTCTGGTTGTTCACTTTGCTACGTTTCGCTGCCCCGCGGCGGAGGTGTGGCCCCCTGCGGGTCGAGTCGCGCTGGGTGCGCCTTGCTGCTGGTGGTGGCTGTGGTGGGGGTAGGGCCCGGGGAGGTGGGCGGTGGCTGCGCCGGTGGTGAGCAGGTTTCCCGTGCCCTGGGGCATGGTGGGGTATGCGGCCTGTGGCTGGGTGCTGGCGCCGGACCGGTCTGCGAAGGCTGAGGGATAGAGGGTGGGTGCCGTCGGCTGACCGCGGGGGTCAAGGCCGAATTTCGCGTGCCTGAAGTCGCGGTGCATGTACCAGGCTTCGGTGTACATGGCGTCGTTCACTCCTGCCCGGCTGAGGGCAGCGATGACGTGGGGGTCGTCGAGGTCGAGCCCCGGGTCGGCCAGGAACTCCGGCGGCTGCGATGTCCCGGGCCAGCCGTCCGTCTGGCCCGACGGGTTCAGGCGCACGACGATCGCACCGAGGTCGGGCGACTGGTCGGCGCCCTCCGGGCGGATGGCGATCCGCACCCCGCGAGGCAGCTCCGGCCAGTCCTGCCGGAGCTGCAAGTATTCCCCATAGATCTTCGCAGCGGCGATCTCCGGCAGATACGAACCCCCCTGCTGCGGCAGGTCCGACCCAGACCCACCAAGCGAAGCACGCACCTGAGCGGGCTGACCGAAGCGAGTATACGCTTTTTTCAGCCTTTCCAGGTCCACTCTGGGAAACAGGTTCGGGTTCTCCAGCACCTCCCTTACCCACTTACCCAGGCTCTCGGCGGTGTATGTCTTTTCCGGATTCCGGCCGACGAATTCCGCTTGATTAAATCCGGATGCAGCCCACGCATTTATTTCGTCCACCCTCTCTTGTGGAGTGCGTTTACGATCGCGTTCATGCGCTTCTTGCAGCTTCTCCCAGTCCGCTCGGGAAAACCAGCTCGGGTTCACCAGCGCCTTATTCACCCATGTACTCAGGCTCTTAGCTGTGTATGACCATTCCGGGTTTTCGCCGTTACGCTGCTTGACGAATTGCGCCTTATTTAAACCGGATGCAGCCCACGCATTTACTTCGCTCACCCATTCTTCCAAGCTGGGTTTACGAGAGCGAGCATGCGCCGCCCGAACCTCCTCCTCGTCCAGGCCGGGAAAACTATCCGGGTCCTTCAGTGCGGCCTCCATCCATTCGCGGAGGGAACTGCGGGGTATCTTGCCCTTTAGGTTCAGAGATTCGTGGAATTCTTCTTGGCGCGTCACGAACGCCGTCATCGGCAGTTTGGAATTTGCCCACGTGTTCAGAGCGCGCACAATTTCGTCTCTGAACCATTCCTCTCTTGGCATGTGTTCTCCTTGGAGTTGGGGTCGGGCTGTGAGGGGGTGCCCTGCCGCCCCTGTTGCCTTGTGGGGTGTCGTCTCTTCTGCTCTGGCGCCCCCTTGGTCAGCGTTGCGGCAGCGGCCACGCGCTCCACACCACGGATCCCGTCGTCGCCGGGTTCAACTCTGTACGTCGGCAGTGTGCGCGGCTTGACGTCCTCGATGTCGGTGACCGGGGAAGGGTGTGTCCATCGACCGGGTGGATCTCTTTCATCCTGAGTAGTTGCAGGTCAGCAGGGTGTGGACGGCTTGGGTGGTGCGGCTGATGCGTCGGGGGGCGGCGTGCTTGCCGCATGGTGTGCCGGGACGTGAGGCGGGTGAAGGCGCGTTCCCCGGGTGCCTGCAGGCAGGTGCGGTCGCGGTGGAGCTGCCGGCAGCGCCCGCCTTCATGGGGGGTGACCGACCGGCCTACGAACTTTCTGGCGCCGCGAAGCCTCAGGCCCGTACGGCACGAGCGGATACCGCACTGAACCGTCGAGCCCGGCCAGCACGGCAACCAGCGCACCGGCTGGGACATGGGGCTTCACCCCGGTTTCCCCAGCCCCGAGTACCGCTGACCGTGCCAGGCAGGCGGCCCGATCGCCAGCCGGCCCGATGAACCGAAGAGGCGGCGGACACGTGGTGCCTTAGCGCAGACTGCGCATCGGTCGGCAGTGCTGCCGTCCATGCCGGAGCACTCTCCCGTCGTGCGACCGGCTGCCCGCCGCGAAGAAAGGCTGATATGACCGTACCGCCGCCTCCTCGGCCAGTCCCGGCCCGTTCCGACACCGGGGAATCCTGGCACACCGCAAGATCCGGCACTTTTGTTTCGGTGAGGGTGGCGCACGGTCCTCAGGGCGTAACCATCGCGCCGTCGCACGCGCCGATCCCGGAGGACGTACCCGAGCCTCCTCCGGGCGCCGTCTCCAGCCTGCACGTCCCGCAAACCGGCCAGAGTTACTCGGCTGCTCGCGTCGACGACATGGGCGGGACCCTTGAAGAGCCCTCCCCGGACAGTAATTCGTGGCAGTTACGCATCCGAAGGTTCATGCTGGCGATTGCAGACCTTGGCCCCACCGCCCTGCAGGGCATCGCTCCCTTCACAGGGGGGGGCGAGCCAGCACGTGACCACTGCCGGCATCGCGGCACAATCCATCAAAGCTTGCTATGAGATCTACGAGCAGGTCATCAACCACAACACAGAAGAGGGCCTCGACAAGACGAAACTGGGGGCGAACGTCGTCAAGCTCGTTTCCGCCGCGCTCAATACGGCGGCTGCCGCGGTCGGGAATCAGAATCCAGCCCTCCAGAAAGCACTCAGCGGCGTCGCGACCGGGCTGGCGTTCGCCGCGTCAACCGCCGAGTTCGTGTACAACACGCTTAAGAGGCTGTTGTCTTTCCGTACTTGATCGCTGACTTTCTGCTGGTCAGGCATGGTGTCGTGGGTTCCGTGGCAGACAGGACACGTCGTGTCGTCGTGGTCGTGGAGGTTCGGGGATGCCGTCGGTGGTCGGGTTGCTGGAGGAGCGGGAACGGGGTGCCCGGCAGCGGGTTGAGGTGTTGCGTGAGGAAGCGGACCGGGTCCTTGCCGAGCTGCGCGACGCGGAGCTGCTCTGGGAACGGTGCGTGACTGCGCGGGAGGTTCTCGTCGAGGTTCTCGCTGGTCCGGGCGGTGATGCTGATGTCGGCAAGACGGCCGTGCCGGTTACGGTGAACACTGCCCCGACCCCGACCCCGACCCCGACCCCGGCGTCGGCGTCGGCGTCGGCGTCGGCGTCGGTGCCGGTGCCGGTGCCGAAGGGCGGGGCGATGCCGGGGTCGGTGGTGCCGGTCAGGGGTGAAGGCGTCGGGGTGTCGTCGTTGTCGCCGGACTACCAGCGGATCGTCCGGGTTCTGGCCGCCTCTCCGGCGGCGTTGGCCTGCGGGGAGATTGTTTCGGCGCTCGGCCTGGAGCGGGTACCGGCGAAGATCGAAGGTGTCCGGTCGAAGGCGGGCCGGATGGCGGAAAGGGGGTGGCTGGTCAAGGACCCGTCAGGGCGGTTCACCCTCGTGCCGGGGCTGCGAGGCGGCGGGTTATGAGCATGGTCATTGACCACAGGATCATCGCCTTGCTGGAGTCACACCGCCGCTCGTAGTCGCGGGCCAGCCGGCGCGAGCGGAGCAGCCGGCCAAAGGTGCGTTCCACTACCCATCGGCGCGGGAGTACGACGAAGCCGGAGGTGTCGTCGCTGCGTTTGATCACGGTGACGACCAGGTGCAGCACGGCCAGGGCCCAGGTGATCAGGGTTCCGGTGTAGCCGCCGTCGGCCCACAGTCTGGTGACCGTGGGGAAGCGCTCGCGCAGGGCGGGCAGCATGTCGGTGGCCGCCTGGCGGTCGGTGACGTCGCCCGCGGTCACGTTGATCATCAGCAGCAGGCCGATCGTGTCGCAGATCAGGTGCCGCCGCCTGCCGTTGATCTTCTTGCCTCCGTCGTAGCCCCGGCTGCCGGCGCCGACGACCGCGTCGGCCTTCACGGACTGCGAGTCGATGACCGCAGCCGTCGGCTCCCCCTCCCGCCCGGCCGCCTCGCGGACCTTCCCGCGCAGCCGGTCGTGGAACTCGGCGATCAGCCCGGTCTCCCGCCATCGGCGGAAGAAGGCGTAGACCCGGTCCCAGGCGGGGAAGTCCACCGGCATCGCCCGCCACTTGATCCCGTTGTCCAGGACGTAGAAGACGGCATCGAGCATCTGGCGGTGACAGTAGCCCTCTGGACGTCCGCCCCGGCCCTCCAGCCACGCCGGCACCGGTAGCAGAGGACGGATCTCCCGCCACTCGGCATCCGTCAGATCCGTGCTGTACGACGGCGCCCGGCCGGGCTGATCGGCTGCGTTCCCGAACCGGTGAGCGAGACAATCGCACGACACAACCGACGAGTTGATATCCCCGCCCTCGACCGCGTACAACATAGACAACAGGGCCTCCGGGTGCGATCGGCGTCTCAGCAACTCCGAACTGCACCAGAGGCCCTGTCCTCATGCACGGACACGACCAGACTCACCCGCCCCGGCAGCCACTTTCGATCACACCGCACTCAAGACCGATAGGACAACGACTTCTGAGAACAAACCGATAGGATGCCGCCATGCGCCGAGCAAAAATCGTCTGCACCCTGGGCCCCGCCGTCGACTCCTTCGAGCAGCTCAAAGCGCTGATCGAGGCCGGCATGTCCGTGGCCCGCTTCAACATGAGCCACGGCACCCAGGCCGAGCACCAGGAGCGCTACGACCGGCTGCGCAAGGCCGCCGAGGAGACCGGGCGGCCCATCGGCGTGCTGGCCGACCTGCAGGGCCCCAAGATCCGGCTGGGGACCTTCGCCGAGGGCCCCGTGGAGCTGCTGCGCGGCGACGAGTTCACCATCACCACCGAGGACGTGCCCGGCGACCGGTCCATCTGCGGCACCACGTACAAGGGCCTGCCCGCGGACGTCTCGCCGGGAGAGCGCATCCTCGTCAACGACGGCGCGGTGGCGCTGGAGGTCCTGGAGGTACGCGGCCCCGAGGTGCGCACGATGGTCATCGAGGGCGGCGTCGTCTCCGACCACAAGGGCATCAACCTGCCGGGGGTGGCGGTGAACGTGCCGGCGCTGTCCGAGAAGGACGTGGACGACCTGCGCTTCGCGCTGCGCATGGGCTGCGACATGGTCGCACTCTCCTTCGTCCGCGACGCCCGCGACGTCGGCGACGTGCACCGGGTGATGGACGAGGCCGGGCGGCGGGTGCCGGTGATCGCCAAGGTGGAGAAGCCGCAGGCGATCGACCACATGGAGGAGATCGTCCTCGCCTTCGACGGCGTGATGGTGGCCCGCGGCGACCTGGCGGTGGAGTACCCGCTGGAGAAGGTGCCGATGGTGCAGAAGCGGCTGATCGAGATGTGCCGCCGCAACGCCAAGCCGGTGATCGTGGCGACCCAGATGATGGAGTCGATGATCAGTTCGTCGCGGCCGACGCGCGCCGAGGCGTCCGACGTCGCGAACGCGATCCTGGACGGTACGGACGCGGTGATGCTGTCGGCGGAGTCGTCGGTCGGCAAGTACCCGATCGAGACGGTCAAGACGATGTCGCGGATCGTCACGGCGGCCGAGGACGAGTTGCTCTCGCGCGGGCTGCAGCCGCTGGTGCCGGGCAGGAAGCCGCGTACGCAGGGCGGTTCGGTGGCCCGGGCCGCGTGCGAGATCGCGGACTTCCTGGGCGCCGAGACGCTCGCGGCGTTCACCCAGTCCGGGGACACCGCGCGGCGGCTGTCGCGCTACCGCGCGTGCCAGCCGATCCTGGCCTTCACCACGCTGGAGAGCACGCGCAACCAGCTCTGTCTGAGCTGGGGCGTGGAGCCGGTGCTCGTGCCGCAGGTGGACAACACCGACGCGATGGTCGACCTGGTGGACGCCGAGCTGCTGAAGATGGGCCGCTTCCACGAGGGCGACACGATGGTCATGACCGCCGGGTCGCCGCCCGGGGTGGCGGGCACCACGAACATGGTGCGCGTGCACCACCTGGGCGGCGAGCGCTGAGCGGAGCCGCCGGCGTCATTCGATGGTGTTCCGCAGGCCCGGCACGGTGAGGGTGCCGCCGAACTGACCGGCCTGGACGACCTGGACGTCGGTGAAGAACGCGAACGGCAGGTCCAGCGGCGGCGGGCTCTCCGGGCTGAACGTCATCGGGATCAGCCCGAAGAGGTTGCCCTTCAGCTCCTCGGTGTACATGGTCACCGTGCCGTCGCGGATCGTGGAGGTGCTGCCCTTGTCGGACCGTACGTGCGAGGTGTTCCTGCCGGGTCCGACGACGGTCTGGTGCAGGTCGCGGATGTCCACCCCGTCGGCCGCGGTGTACTTCAGCACCTTCTTGACCGCACCGCTGTAGGTCCTCACCTCGACGATGCCGTGGTACTTCAGCCCCTTGAGCGTGAGCTTGGTGCTCTCCAGCCGCCAGGGGTCGTCGGGCAGCAGCGGCAGCCCGGGCTCCAGTTCGGCGTTCGCGAGGGCCTCGGGGTCGGCGGTCGGGCAGGGGAAGGGCTTCTTGCCGTCGGCGCCCGTGGCGTCGTCACCGGCACCGGTGTCCGGGGTCTCGTCGGCGGGGTCCTCGGCCGTGTCCCTGACCTTGTCGTCCAGCTCTTCTACGGTGGCGCCGGCCTCGTCGGCGGCGTCGCGGATGGCCTTCTCGGTCTCGTCCTGCGCGTCGCCCGGCGCGGCGCCGGAGCCGGCGTCGCCTTCGGAACCGGCCGCGCCGGAACCTGAGCCGGAGTCGGCGTCACCGGAGCCGTCGGACGGCTCGGGCTCCGGCGCGGGCTCGGCTTCGGGCTCGTCCGGGTCGACGAGGTCGCCCAGCTTGTCGCCGAGGCCCAGCGGGTCGTACCAGGGGTGGGACTCCGACGGCGAAGGACTCGGCTCCGCCTCCCCGGTATCCGCCGCCCCGCCCGCGTCGGACCCGCCGCCGCCGGACGCACCGCCCGACCCCGAACCGGAGCCCGAGCCGTCCGCGTCGCCGTCGTCCGGCCGCTCCGCCGCCGACCCGCCCGCCGTCGCCGACGGACTCGGTGACGGCTCGGCACCCGGCTCCGCCGACTCCCCGTCCCCGGCGGCGCCGGTGTCCGCGCCGTCCGCGGACTCCTCGTCCTTCGGCTCGTCCGACTGCTCCGCGCACGGCCCCGGCCGCCAGCGGTCGGCCGGGTCGTCCTCGGCGATCGCCGGCCGCGGGGTGAGCCCGAGGCCCAGAAAGACCGCGGTGGGCATGGCGGCCAGGGCCATCGCCTTGCCCGCCGGCACCCGGCCGAGCAGCGGCCTGCGCGGGGCCGCGTGCCGCGGCCCCCGGCGTATCGCGCCCGTGTGGTCATCCGGCCGCACGGTGCCTCCCGCCGCCCAGGTCCTCCAGTACGTCCACGCCGTCGTCACCGGCGTCCGCTCTCCTCCCGGACCCCGTCTCCTCCGACGCGTCGTCCGCGGCGTCGGACACGTCGGCGTCCTCCGCCGGCGGCTCTCCCGGAACCCACGAGACGGCCAGCGCGCCCCCGACCAGCGACAGCAGGAAACCCACCAGCAGGCCGCCGAAGTTGGACACCGGTATCGACACCAGCGCCAGCACGATGGAGGCGACGCCCGCGAACACCCGCACGACGCCGTGGAACCACATGGTCAGCCCGAGGGTCACCAACAGCACGCCGATGATCAGGCCGCCGGCCCCCGCCTGCGTGGCCATCTGCAGGCTGAGGTTGCCGAGCTTGATGTTGTAGTACGGCAGCGCGCCGATCGGCACGCCGCCCGCGATGGTCAGCAGGCCCGCCCAGAACGGACGGGAGCCGCGCCAGGCGCGGAATCGCAGCCGCCAGGTGTTCAGGCGGTGCAGCAGGTCCGGCAACTCGGCGCTCATGAATAAAGCTCCCCGGTACGGCGGTGCGGTTCAGTCAGAGGGGCGGCGGCGGGGAGCGGTGAACGCCTCCCCGCCGACCGAGTGCGTGGTCAGAAGCATTCCTTGACGCCCTTGTGCAGCTTCATGCTGAGCCCGCTCAGCTTGAAGGTGCCCGCGCTGGTGGCCCAGGCGGTCTGCTTCACATCGGTGAGGACGGCCTTGTCGGCCTCCTGCGCGAACCCGTTCGGGTTCGCCTTGTCGCCCTTGCCGATGCCCGGCCCCTTGGTGCTGGACCCGGCGGCCACACCGATGTTGATGTTCGTGAACGTCGCGTCGGCGTCGAGCTGCGCAATGTCGATGTAGAGGTTCTTGGCCTCCACCGGCTTGTCGTCGCCCGCCTTCAGCACCAGGCTGATCGAGCCGAGCAGCGGGACGTCGGGCGTGACGACGGACTGGCACATGCCGTTGATCTTCGCGTCCCTGAACGCGGATATCGCGACCGGCCGGGTGGCCTCGTCGCCGTTCAGGTCGTGACCGCTGTCGACGCCCCCGTACTGGACGAAGCCGGTGCCCTCCAGGCGGTCGGCCGTGACCTTGAACTCCTGGCCCGACACGCTGAACGACGCCGCCAGCGCGCCCTGGCTCAGCGCCACGCCGATCGCGGCGGTCGCCGCCAGGCTCGGCACCATGACCACGGCGAACCGCTTCCACCTGGTCCCGCCACGTGCCTGGGACTCCATGCCTTTCCTCCTTCTGGGACGTACGTCCTGAACCCGTGGGCCGGACCTCGGGAGCGAGGGGGATCCGCACGCGCACACGGGCGCGGCTCTGCGGTCCGGGAATGCGGGGCGGACGCGCTACGTCGGACGGGGCGATCACCCCCGGGCGACTGGTTGTCCGGACAGGCTCCGTTCCGCGCACACGCTCCGCGGGAACGGGGAACCCCCCTGTCCGGATGGCGATCGTGGTCCATCGGAAGGGGGGCGCACAAGGGGGTTCGCTACCAACGGGTAACGCGAGGGGGGCGCAGATCCGGCCGTGTTGGCCGGATCCGGCACCCTGGGTTGCCGCTTATCGCGGCCGTACTCCACGAGAAAGCACGACAAAAATGGTCATCGGCCGACGTCATAAGCTACTGCGAGTAACAGCCCTGCCCCCAGTCAATTCTTGGCAAAGCGGCAGGGGCTGTCACTCTGCGTCGAGCGCTGGTCAGAACAGCACGCGGGCCAGCGCCTGCCGCCCCGCCACCACCCGCGGGTCGTCGCCACCCACCACCTCGAACAGCTCCAACAGCCGCACCCGCGCGGCCTGCCGGTCCTCGCCCGCGGTCCGCGCCACCGTGTCGACCAGCCGGCCGAACGCGTCCTCGACGTGCCCGCCCACCAGGTCCAGGTCGGCGACCCGGATCTGCGCCTGCACGTCCGCGGGGTTGTCCGCCGCCTCCTTGCGTACGGCGGCGGGGTCGAGCCCCTCGACGCGCCGCAGCAACTCCGCCTGCGCCAGGCCCAGCTTGGCCTCCACGTTGCCCGGGTCGTCGGACAGCACGTTCTGGTACGCCTGGATCGCGCCGCCGAGGTCGCCCCGGTCCAGCGCGTCCCCGGCCGCGGCCAGCGCGCTGTCGTACGGGCCCGCCGGGTCCTCCGGCGCCTGCCGCTCACCCGCGCCCTCCTCGCCGCCCTCGGCGGCGTCACCGGCGACCGGCTGCCCGACGATGCCGAACTGCTGCTCGGCGACCTTGACCAGCTCGTCCAGCACCTGGCGGATCTGCGGCTCGGGGGCGGCGCCCTGGAACAGCGGGATGGCCTGCCCGCCGACGACGGCGAAGACCGCGGGGATGGACTGGACGCCGAACTGCTGGAAGAGCGCCTGGTTCGCGTCCACGTCGATCTTGGCCAGCACGAACCGGCCGGCGTACTCCTGCGCCAGCCGGTCCAGCAGCGGGCTGAGCTGCTTACACGGCTGGCACCACTCGGCCCAGAAGTCGATGACGACCGGGACCTCGGTGGAGCGCTGCAGGACGTCCTGCTGGAAGCCGGCCTCGTCGACGTCGATGACCAGCGCACCGGCGCCGGGCGCGGGCACCCCGTCACGGGCGGCCTGGGCGCGGGCCGCCTCCGCCTTCTCCTTGGCCTCCGCGGCCGCCTTCACCGCGGCCAGGTCGACCGCTCCGCTCATAGACATGTTGCGTGGCTGCATACGCCCTATCCTCCCCCCTTCGCGCGGTCCCATGAACGGGCGGGCCGCCGTTGGATCGCTGAACCCGCCCGGAAGGGGTCGTCCCGGGCGGATTCGGTGCCGTCACGGGGGCGAGGAGAAGGCGCGCACGTCCGTCCTCGCCGGATGCCCCCGCTCCCCCACGCCCGTACGTTCATGCAGGTCAGAAGGCCGCCGGCTCGGTGTAGACGCCCCACTCCGCGCGCAGCGCGTCGCAGATCTCGCCGAGCGTGGCCTCGGCCCGTACCGCCGCCAGCATCGGCTCGATCATGTTGCCGCCGTCCCGGGCCGCCGTCAGCATGCCGTCCAGCGCGGCGCGCACCCGGGCGTCGTCGCGGGCGTCCTTGCGGGCGCCGAGCGCGCGCACCTGCTCGCGCTCCACCTCGTGGCTGACCCGCAGGATCTCCAGGTCGCCGGTGACGGAGCCGGTGTGGGAGTTGACGCCGACGATCTTCTTGTCACCCTTCTCCAGCGCCCGCTGGTAGCGGAAGGCGGACTCCGCGATCTCGCCGGTGAACCAGCCGTCCTCGATGCCGCGCAGAATGCCGGACGTGATCGGCCCGACGGGGTGCTGCCCGTCGGGGTGGGCGCGCCGGCCGCGCTCGCGGATCTGCTCGAAGATCTTCTCCGCGTCGGCCTCGATCCGGTCGGTGAGCTGCTCGACGTACCAGGAGCCGCCGAGGGGGTCGGCGACGTTGGCCACGCCGGTCTCGTCCATCAGCACCTGCTGGGTGCGCAGCGCGATCTCCGCGGCCCGCTCGCTGGGCAGCGCCAGGGTCTCGTCGAGGGCGTTGGTGTGCAGCGAGTTGGTGCCGCCGAGGACCGCGGCCAGCGCCTCGACTGCGGTGCGCACCACGTTGTTGTACGGCTGCTGGGCGGTCAGCGACACGCCCGCGGTCTGGGTGTGGAAGCGCAGCCACTGCGCCTTCTCGCTGCGAGCGCCGTACACGTCGCGCAGCCAGCGGGCCCAGATGCGGCGGGCGGCGCGGAACTTGGCGATCTCCTCGAAGAAGTCGACGTGGGAGTCGAAGAAGAAGGACAGGCCGGGGGCGAAGGCGTCGACGTCGAGCCCGCGGGACAGGCCCAGCTCCACGTAGCCGAAGCCGTCGGCGAGGGTGTACGCCAGCTCCTGCGCGGCGGTCGAGCCGGCCTCGCGGATGTGGTAGCCGGAGACGGACAGCGGCTTGTACGCCGGGATGTGCGCGGCGCAGTACTCCATCAGGTCGCCGATGAGGCGCAGGTGCGGCTCGGGCTGGAAGAGCCACTCCTTCTGCGCGATGTACTCCTTGAAGATGTCCGTCTGCAGCGTGCCGTTGAGCACGCCGGGGTCCACGCCCTGCCGCTCGGCCGCGACGAGGTACATGCAGAAGACCGGGACGGCCGGGCCGCTGATCGTCATCGAGGTGGTGATGCCGCCCAGCGGGATGCCGCGGAACAGCAGCTCCATGTCGGTGGCGGAGTCGATGGCCACGCCGCAGTGCCCGACCTCGCCCAGCGCGTGCGGGTCGTCGGAGTCGCGGCCCATGAGGGTGGGCATGTCGAACGCGACGGACAGTCCGCCGCCGCCGTGGCCGAGGATGAGCTTGTAGCGCTCGTTGGTCTGCTCGGCGTTGCCGAAGCCGGCGAACTGGCGGATCGTCCACGTACGGCCGCGGTAGCCGGTGGCGTACAGGCCGCGGGTGTACGGGAACTCGCCGGGCCAGCCGATGCGTTCGAAGCCGTCGTAGACGTCCCCGGGGCGCGGGCCGTAGACCGGGTCGACGTCGTCGCCCGAGATCGTGGTGAAGTCCGCGTCGCGCTTGCGGGCCGCGTCGTAACGCGCCTGCCAGCGGCGCCGGCCGTCTTCGATGGCCCTGTTGGCACCAGCGTCCATGCCGTACCGCCTCCCTGTGCGCGCGGATCGCGCGGCGCACTTACTAGGACGTCCTACTAAGCATCGCATGCCCCCGGCGCGCCCGCGCAATCCGCGGCCGGGGCGGGGGTGGTCACGGAGTGTCCGGCGCTGGGTTTACGCTCGGTGTCATGAAGAAGAGCGTCCTCACCCGCTACCGCACGATGGCGTACGTGACCGGCGTGCTCCTGGTCCTGCTCTGTCTCGGCATGATCGGCAAGTACGCCCTGGACGTCTCCGGCGCGGACGGATTCACGCAGGCCGTGGGCATCGCCCACGGCTGGCTGTACATCCTCTACCTGGTGTTCGCCTTCCAGCTCGGCTCCCAGGCGAAGTTCCCCGTCGGCAAGCAGGTCTGGGTGCTGCTCGCCGGCACGGTGCCGACCGCGGCGTTCTTCGTCGAGCGGAAGGTCAGCCGGGAGGTCGAGCCGCTGGTCACCGCCGACGGCAAGCCGGCGGTGGCGGAGGCAGAGGCGTAGACAGAGGCGTGGGCACGGGGCCCGCGCGGGCTACTGCTCGAAGTCGCCGGCGGCTATCCGCAGCGGGCGCAGCATCGCGAAGATGTCCGCGCACTCCTGCTCGTCGTACGCGCTCAGCCCGAAGTCCATCGCCATCAGGTCGCGCGTGGCCCGCTCGACGATCTCGCGGCCCCGGTCCGTGATCGACGCGAGCGTGCCGCGGCCGTCGTCGGGGTTGGGGCGCTTGGCCACGTAGCCGGACTTCACCAGCCGGTCGATGGTGTTCGTCACCGATGTCGGGTGCACCATCAACCGCTCGCCGATCTTGGACATCGGCAGCTCGCCGGCCTTGGAGAAGGTGAGCAGCACCAGTGCCTCGTAGCGGGCGAAGGTCAGCCCGTACGGCTTGACGACGGCGTCGACCTGCCCCAGCAGGATCTGGTGGGCGCGCATCACCGAAGTGATCGCCCCCATGGCGGGAACGGCTCCCCAGCGCTGGCGCCACAGTTCGTCGGCGCGCGCGATGGGATCGAACGACAGGCTCAGCGGCTTCGGCACGTCGCCGACCCTACCCCCCGGTCAATTCGCGGTCAGCCCGGTCTCACGCTTCGGTCGGGTCCGGCGCACCTCCAGGCAGACGAGCAGCGAGCACAGCGTGCCCGTCGTCCCGACGGCGGCGACGGCCAGGTGCACGGGCACGAACTCGGCGACCGCGCCCGCCGCGCCCATGCCCACGCCCTGCAGCGTCATCAGCCCCGCGGTCTGCAGCGTCATCGCCCGGCCGCGCATCTCCTCGGGCACGGCGGCGACGAACCACTGGTCGAGGCCGAGCGAGTAGGAGATGCCGAAGCCGGTCAGCACCAGCAGCGGCAGCGCCCAGCCGAAGGAGGGGTGCGTCACGAAGCCGATCGCCGGGACCGTGCACAGCACCGCCACCGGGAAGACGATCCGCTCCCGGCCGCGCGGGCCGAGCAGCGAGCCGGCGAGGATCTCGCTGGTGACCGCGCCGATCGGCATGCCGGTCATGAGCAGGCCGAGCCCGAGGGCGCCGATGCCCAGTTCGTCGGCGTACGCCGCGGCCAGCGCCTCGGGGGCGACGACGAAGGTCGGCGGGATCCAGGTGAGCAGCATCAGCGCGCGGATGCGGCGGTCGCGCAGGAACGTGCCGGCGGCGGCGAGCGACGCGCCGACGGTGCCCGCACGGCCGGGCGCGCCCCCGGCGCCGGCGGCGGTACGCGCCGGGCGGGCACGGGTGCCGAAGCGCAGCACCAGCGCGGAGCCGAGCATGCCCAGGGCCGTCACCGTCAGCGTGGCGCGCGGGGAGAACGCCGCCAGCAGCCCGCCGAGGGCGAAGCCGACGAGCTGCGCCGCCTGCGCGGTGAGCCGGATGACGGAGCGGCCGAGGACGAACCGGTCGCCGGTGCCGAGGATGTCGGCCAGCGTGGCGATCCGGGTGCCGGTGAAGACCGGCGAGATGACGCCGGCCACGCACCGCAGCGCCAGCAGCGCGGCGACGGGCATCCCCGGGAGCACCATCAGCGCGAAGCAGACGGCGGCGAGCAGGTCGCAGGTCACCAGCACCCGGCGGGCGGGGAGGCGGTCGGCGATGGAGGAGAGCAGGGTGCCACCGACGAGGTACGGCAGCATGCCGACGCCGAGGGTCAGCGCGCTCAGCAGCGGGGAGCCGGTGCGGTCGTAGACGAGGACGGTCAGCGCGATGGCCGCGACGACCTCGCCGAGGATCGACATGACGTGGGCGGCGAAGACGAAGCGGAACTCGCGGACGCGGAAGACGTCGGCGTAGCGGGCGCGCGGGCCGGCGGCGGCGGGGGCGGGTGCGTCGCCCGGTCCGGACGGCAGGGCCGCGGGCACGGGTGCGGCCGTGCCGTCCGGGGCTGTGGTGTCGCTCATCACCGGAACGTGGCCCGCTGTCGGTGCCGGGCCGTAGTCTTTCGGCACCGGCCGAATCACCGGGCCGGCACTTCAGCAAGGGGGTCGCACATGCCGGTGTACATGCGCTTCGGCCCCGACGACCTGCTCCGCTGCCGCTTCGCCGTCTCCCCGGTCTTCGAGACGCACGAGGCGATACGGACACTGCGCCGCACCGCGCGCCACGGCTACCACCGGACGTGGCTCCGCCGGCTCGGCGACGCCGCCGCCGGGCTCGACCTCGAACCGCTGTGGATCTTCATGCCGCACGCCGGGCCCGGGTACACCCCCGACTTCCTCGGCGGCCCGCCGCAGGCGGCGTACACCCCGGTCGCCGACGGTCTGGCCCAGCTGCGCGCCACCGACCCGGCGCTGGCGCACGCCGAGATGTCGTTCTCCCTGGACACCATCCCCGGCGCCGCCGAGTCCCCCCTCGGCCGCAAGCTCCTCGACGACCCGGCCGCCGCGATAGCGCTGCTGGCCGACGTCACGGAGCGGGCCTGGCACACGCTGGTCGAGCCGTTCTGGCCGCGGCTGCACGACCTGCTCCAGGCGGACATCGACTACCGCGCCCGGCAGTTGGCGTCCGCGGGCCTGGAGGAGCTGTTCGCGCTGCTGCACCAGCGCCTGTCGTACGAGGACGGCATGCTGACCGTGACGACGAAGGACCGCTACCGCTACGAGCGCGACCTCGCCGGCGACGGACTGCTGCTGATGCCCAGCGTCTTCGCCTGGCCCGACGTGGTCACCGGCTTCCAGCCGCCCTGGCAGCCCACCGTCATCTACCCCGCCCGCGGCGTCGGCACGCTCTGGGCGGACGACGGCGGCCCGGACGCGGTGCGGCAGGCGCTCGCGCGGCTGCTCGGCGGCGGCCGGGCCGCCGTCCTCACCGCGCTCGACGAGCCGGCCTCCACCTCCGCGCTGGCCCGCCGCCTGGGCCTGGCCCCGTCCTCGGTCTCCGCGCACCTGTCCGTGCTGAAGGCGGCGGGCCTGCTGACCGCCCGGCGCGAGCGCCACCGGGTGCTGTACGAGCGCACGCCGCTCGGCGTCGCCCTGGCGGTGGGCGGCTGACGCCCATCCGGACGCCTCCGGCCCGTGGGCGCCCGCCGCGCGGGCGCGGCGTTCCTGGGGGAAAGTTCCGCTATGTCACGATCGACGGGTTCTGTTCGATCGCCTGCCGCGGGAGAAGTGGATGTCAGCGCGGATCCGTACGCTCGCCGGCGTCCTGCTCCTCGGCGTACTGCTCGGCTGCTCGTCCGGGGACGGGGACGGATCCGGCCCGCGCGGCGGCGGGCCCGCGCACCCGGCCTCGGTGGCGAAGTCGCCGTTCTGGGTGGACCCCGGCTCCCCGGCCGTCCGCCAGGTGCGCGAGTGGCGGCGGCAGGGGCGGGCGGAGGACGCCGAGCTGCTGGAGCGGATCGCGAGCCGCCCGGTCGCCGAGTGGCCCACCGGCGACCACGACCCCGGCGCCGACGTGCGCGCGGCTGTGCGCGGCGCCGTGGCCGCCGGCCGTACCGCCGTGCTCGTGGCGTACAACATCCCGCACCGCGACTGCGGCCAGCACTCCGCGGGCGGCGCCGCCGACGCCGCCGCGTACGAGCGGTGGATCGGCGCCTTCGCCGACAACATCGGCGACGCCGAGGCACTGGTGATCCTGGAGCCGGACGCCGTCCCGCACATCGTGGACGGCTGCACCCCGCCGGAGCTGCACGAGGAGCGCTACGGGCTGATCTCCGGGGCCATCGCCCGGCTCAAGCGGCACCCGGGCGTCAAGGTCTACCTCGACGCCGGGAACTCCGCCTGGATCGAGGACCCCGAGAAGCTGGCCCGCGCGATGTGGCGGGCCGGCGTCGCCGAGGCCGACGGCTTCGCGCTCAACGTCTCCAACTTCCGGCGCACCGACGAACAGCTCGCCTACGGCCGCCGCCTCTCCGGGCTGCTCGACGACGCCCACTTCGTCATCGACACCAGCCGCAACGGCAACGGACCGCTGAACGGCGCGCCCGACGACGTGTGGTGCAACCCGCCGGGGCGGGCGCTCGGCGAGCCGCCGACGACGCGGACGGGCGACGAGCTGGCCGACGCCTTCCTGTGGGTCAAGCGCCCCGGCGAGTCGGACGGGCCGTGCCGCGGCGGGCCCAAGGCCGGCGCGTGGTGGCCGGACTACGCCCTGGGCCTGGCCCGCCGCGCGAGCTGAGCCCCGTCGCGTACGGGCAGGCCCACATCCCGTACGCGCCGCGGCACCGCCCCGGTACGCCGGCGGGGCCGAGGGGCGGCGGCCCCGCCGGCGGGCTTGTCACGGCACGTGCACCCACTTCGCCTCGGACGGCACGCCCCTGCCGTCGGCGACGAAGAGCATGTACCAGCCCGGCGGCACCAGCGCCGGGTCCTCCGGCACGGTCACCGTCACCCTCCCGTCGCCCTTCCGCACGTCCAGCTGGATCGAGCGCTGCTCGACGTCCGTGACGTGGGTGACGGAACCCGGCCGCATCAGCCGCGCCTTCACCACCCGCTCGGCCCCCTCGACCTCGTACGTCGCCTCCTTGCCGCGCCCCGGCGCCTTCGGCCCCGCGCCGATCGTCAGCCGCTCCCCGTCGTCGCCCCGGTGCAGGTACGGCGGCGAGAAGACCTCGATGCGCTGCTCGAAGGTGCCCGGCCGGGTGTTGGCCTTGTCGCCGAAGAGCGAGTCGGAGCCGAAGGTGGCGACCCGGCCGTCGGGCAGCAGCACGGCCTCGGAGTGGTAGTTGCGGCCCACCGACGGATCGGCGGCGGGGGTGAACGAGTTGGTGCGAGGGTCGTAGAACTGGGCCTTCTTGATGTCGCTGGCGCCGCGCCCGCGGTAGTCCGCCGAACCGCCGGTGGTGAAGACCAAGTCGTCCGGCAAGATGACGCTGTTGAGGTAGCGGGTGCCCTGCGGCAGCGCGGGGCCGTCCTCGTACGCCGGCGCGTCCTTCGTCAGGTCGATGACGGCGGTGCGCGGCGTCGACTTCGCCGACTCCCCTACCCCGCCGCCGCCAAGCACCATGACCTTCTGGTCCTGGGCGGGCGGCAGCAGCAGCGAGCCGGCGGTCTCCAGCTGGTCGGGGTCGGTCAGGCCGGGCACGGTGGTGAAGGAGTTGTCGTCGAGGTCCCAGATACCGGGCCTGCGGCCGCGGTCGGCCGGGCCGTAGCCGGCGTTGGCACCGGAGTAGAAGAGCTTGCCGCCCTTGGTGAGGAAGAGCGCCGGGTACGTCGGGAAGTAGCGGTCCGGCGCCGTGGACCACTTCTTGGTCTCCGGGTCGTAGATCTCGTTGTCGCCGTAGAGGATCTCACCGGACTCGTCGAGGCCGGAGACCGAGAGGACCTTGCCGTCGGGCAGCGTCACGAGCGTCGGGTACCAGCGGGCGTTGTCCATCGGGTCGACGCGGACGTAGCGCTCCTTCACCGGGTCGAACTCGAAGGTGTCCTTGATCCCCTGGAAGTCCTGCTTCTCCATGGTGAGCTTCTGCGCCAGGCCGTAGACGTTGTCCGCGGCCCTGCCCGTCAGGCCCTCGACGGTGTACTGCGCCTGCCGGTCCTGGACGTAGCCGCGGCCGTCCGCCTCCGCCTCGACGAAGACGTTGGCCTCGGCGGCGGTGACGACCGCCTTGCCGCGCTTGGGCGTCTTCTTCCGCGCGGCCGGGACGGTGGCCTTGGCGGTGGTGCGGTAGACGAGGCCGGAGGGGGATATGAAGCCGGTGCCCTTCTTGAGGGTCACCGGCTTGTCCGGGTTCTCGTTCTTCACCAGCATCCGGCCGCCGGCGCGCTCGATGTCGCCGTCGAGCAGCTCGTAGCGCGCGGTGCCGCCGGCGACCAGCAGCCGGCCGTCGGCGAGTTGGGTGTGGCCGGCGCAGAACAGGTCGGCGGGGGTGGGGATCTCCTCGTAGCTGTTCTTCTCCGGGTCCCACAGGATGGTGCGGAACGTACCCGCGTCGAACTGCTTCTCGTCGTTGCCGGAGCCGGCGATGAGCAGCACCTTGCCGGTGTGCAGCAGCGTGGCGTGGATCGCGTTGAGGCGGTACGAGTCCGGGGTGTCCTGCAGCTGCCAGGAGCCGTACTTCGCCGTGTACTCGGGCCGGGATATTCGGTACTGGTGGTACTGCTTCTCGGCGAAGCCTATGGCCGCGGGGGCGTTGAGCCCCGCCAGCAGCACGACCACGCCCGTGCCCATCGCCGTCTTCTTGAACCGCTTGAACCGCTTGCCGGGCCGGTTCCCCATGGATCAGCTCCCGCTCGTCGTCGCCGGACTCGTCGCCGTGGTGGCCGGGGCGGCGGCGCCGGCCGGGGCCGCGGTGGCCCCGGTGGCCGCCGGCGCGGGCCGGGCCGCGCTCGCGCCCTCGGCCACCCCGGCCGGCTTCCACAGCCTCGCCAGCGCCCTGGCCCGGCCGCGTACGGCAGCGGCGGCGGCCACGGCCTCCCGGCGCCGCGCGTCCTCGCGGCGGTGCGTACGGCGCAGCCGCCACGCGGACCCGACCCAGATCGCGGCCGGCGCGAGCGCGAGGCACACCCCGAGCACCGTCCAGGTGCGCATCGCGACGTGCGTGTGGCCCAGGACGAGAGACGCCAGGAACGACGCCGCGAGCAGCCCCGCCCAGAACAGGTGGATGCGGAACGTCGCCGCCCGGTCGGGGCTCGCGTCGCCGCCCTTGGGCGTCACCACGAACCGGCACGGCCGGCGCAGCACCGCCGCCCTGAAGGAGGTGAAGTAGATCGGCGCCGACATCGCCGACATCAGCATCCCGGCCAGGCCGCCGGAGCCCTCGGGCTCGTGCGGCGACACGTTGTGCCGCCGGTTCCACAGGTACAGGCCGATCTGCAGGGCGGCGGCGTCGCTGTAGAGCATCAGCCAGATCGAGGCCGGTACCTGGGTGCCGGAGGAGCCGAGCCAGAGGAAGAGGGTGCAGCTGAGCGCGCCGAGGAACCAGGTGACCGCGGTCATCGGGTAGTAGACGAGCATCAGCGAGTAGTTGAGGAGCCGCCGGATCGGAAAGCGCCCCTTGCCGCGCCCGTACTGGCGGATGAGCGTCTCGTACGTGCCGCGCGACCAGCGCAGCTGCTGGGTGAAGAAGTCGGTCCAGGAGGTGGGCCCCTCGCCGACGGCCAGCACGTCCGGGGTGTAGACCGACGACCAGTGCCGGCCGGTGGCCGGATTGCGGGTGCGGTGCAGCTCGAAGCCGGTGGCCATGTCCTCGGTGATCGAGTCGTACAGCCCGCCGATCTGCTGGAGCGCGGCGATGCGCACGGCGTTGTTGGTGCCGACGAACATCGGCGAGCCGTAGGCGTTGCCGGCGCGCTGGATCAGCGCGTGGAAGAGGTACTGCTGGCTCTCCGCGAACTTGGTGACGGCCGTGTCGTAGTTGCCGTACACCTGCGGGCCGACGACGAAGGCGACGTCGGGGTCGCGGAAGTAGCCGAGCATCCGCTCCAGGTAGTTCGGCAGCGGCACGTGGTCGGTGTCGACGGAGGCGAAGAAGTCGTAGGAGTCGCCGTACGCCTCCAGCCAGGCGTTGTAGTTGCCGTGCTTGGTCTTCGCGCGGTTCGGGCCCTCCGCGGCGTTCCAGCGCGGCACGCCCTTGCGGCTGAAGTGCCGTACGCCCAGCTCCGCGCAGAGCGCCCGGGCCTCGGGGGCGTCGCCCTCGTCGAGCAGCCAGACGTCCAGCGGCCCGTCGTGCCGCAGCGCCACCGCGCCGGTGAGCGTGGCGCGCACCATGGCTATGGGCTCCTTGCCCGGCACGTACGTGGTGAGGAACGCGACCCGGGTCCCGGGCTCGGCGGTGACCGGGACCGGATCCCGGGCGACCAGCGTGGCGTGGGCGATGGAGACGACGTTGACCAACCGGAACGTCTCGATCAGCCCGATCGATATGAGCATGACCGCGTCGGCGGTGAGCAGCCAGGGCGGGGCGCCGGTGCGCTCGGTCCAGTGCGAGGGCCAGACCAGGTAGAGCAGCAGGGCGCCGGACAGCAGCGGCGCGAGCCCCATCAGCAGGACCGCCCGGACGCGGTGCGGCTCGCGGGAGAGCAGGCGCGTGTAGCGCACGCGGTAGGGCCGGGACGGACCGGGATCCGTCAGCGGCCCCGCGAGGCGGCTGAACTTCTCGTAGTCATAGCCTTCCGGCCGCACGATCCCTCCGCAGATACGACAACGCCGATATATCCCACCAAAGGCGGAAATTGACTGCGTGTCGAACCGGAGAGGGCCGTGCGGGGGGTTCCGGCCCGCGAAAGGACCGGCCGGGCCGGCGGGCGGCGGTCAGGCGCCGACGACGCCCTCCCGGCCGGCGCGCTCGGCGGTGATCCCGGCCGCCACCTCGCGGCGCAGCATGCGCTCGGCGACGAAGCCGCCGGCGGGCAGCACGGCGAGGACGAAGTAGAGCGCCGCACGCTTGACCGGCCAGCGGGTGCGGTTCCAGGAGTCGGCGAGGAAGAGCACGTACCCGATGAAGAGGAGCCCGTGGATCATGCCCATCACCGGCACCGCGTCGAAGTCCGTCGTCCGCTTGAGCACGGAGCACAGGAGCAGCAGCAGGAACGAGACCGCCTCGGGCACGGAGATCAGCCGGAGCCGGCGGAGGGCGGATGCGGTTTCGATGTCCACGGGGCGCATGGGAACAGCCTTCGGATCGTCCGGGAACCGGGGGGATCTCCCCGGGCAAACTGGACCCCATTGTGTCAGCCGCCCATACCCGGCCTTCCGGGAGGGGCGGCCGAGCGACTAGCGTCGGCCCGTGGCTCAGTTTCGACTACAAGGCAGCAAGGTGCTGGCCGTGGACATGGCCGGCGACGCGGTGAAGGCCAAGAACGGCTCGATGGTCGCCTACGACGGCCAGATGGCGTTCAAGAAGCTCACGGGGGGCGGCGAGGGTATACGGGGGATGGTGACACGCCGGCTGACCGGCGAGCAGATGGAGCTGATGGAGGTGAAGGGGCAGGGCACCTGCTACTTCGCCGACCGGGCCAGCGTGATCAACCTGGTCGGCCTACAGGCCGACAAGCTGTACGTGGAGTCCAGCAACCTGCTGGCGACCGACGGCGGGCTGAAGACGGGGACGAGCTTCACCGGGATGCGCGGCGCGAGCACCGGCACCGGGCTGTTCACCACGACCGTGGAGGGCACCGGCCAGGCGGCGATCATGTCCGACGGGCCCGCGGTGGTCCTGCGGGTCTCGCCGCACATGCCGCTGGTCGTCGACCCGGGCGCGTACGTCGCGCACACGGGCCGGGTCCAGCAGCACTTCCAGTCCGGCGCGACGTTCCGCACCCTGATAGGCGAGGGCGGCGGCGAGGCGTTCCAGATCCGCTTCGAGGGCGACGGGCTGGTCTACGTACAGCCCAGCGAGCGCAACACGGTGGGGGGTGCGGTGTGATGCCGTTTCGCATGCTCAATTCGAAGATCGCCGAGGCGCAGGTGACGCCCGGCCAGACGATGTACAGCCAGCGGGGGGCGATGCTCGCCTACACCGGGCAGGTCAGCTTCACGCCCAACATCCAGGGCGGCCAGGGCGGGCTGACGTCGATGATCGGCCGCCGGGTGGCGAACGAGGCGACGCCGCTGATGACCGTCGAGGGCTCGGGCACCGTGATGTTCGGGCACGGCGGCCACGAGGTGCACGTCGTCGAGATGACCGGCGACACCCTCTACGTGGAGGCGGACCGGCTGCTGGCCTTCGACGGCTCACTGCAGCAGGGCACGATGTTCATGGGCTCGCAGGGCGGCGTCATGGGCATGGTCCGCGGCCAGGTCACCGGCCAGGGCCTGTTCACCACCACCCTCGCCGGGCACGGCGCGGTGGCGGTGATGGCCCACGGCGGGGTGCTGGAGCTGCCGATCACCCCGCAGCGGCCGGTGCACGTCGACCCGCAGGCGTACGTGGCGCACCGCGGCCAGGTGCAGAACAAGCTCTCCACCGCGCTCGGCTGGCGCGACATGGTGGGGCGCGGCTCCGGCGAGGCGTTCCAGCTGGAGCTGTCGGGCAACGGCACGGTGTACGTGCAGGCATCGGAGGAGAAGCTTTGACCGCCGGACCCGTCGTCCACGACGCCCAGACGCTGCCGCAGAACGACAACGTCCACCCGTACGCCTTCAGCGTGGCGCTGAACGGCCAGTGGTTCGTGCAGAAGGGGAAGATGATCGCCTACTACGGGCAGATCTCCTTCAACGGCGTCGGCCACGGGGCGTTCGAGGGCCTCGTCGCCGGCAGTTTCCACTCGCCGCTGCACGCCGCGGACTGGGTGGTGGCGCAGGGCAGCGGCATGATGCTGCTCGCGGACCGGGCGTTCGACGTCAACTCCTACGACCTGGACGACGGCAATCTCACGATCCGCTCCGGGAACCTGCTGGCCTTCGAACCGGGGCTGGAGCTGAAGCAGTCGATCGTGCCGGGCTTCCTGACGCTGATCGGCACCGGCAAGTTCGTCGCCGTCTCCAACGGCGCCGTCGTCTTCGTCGAGCCGCCGATCCGGGTCGACCCGCAGGCGCTGGTGGGCTGGGCCGACTGCCCCTCGCCGTGCCACCACTACGACCACGGCTACATGCGGGGCCTCCTCGGCGGGATCCGTGCCATGACCGGCATCGGCGGCGCATCCGGCGAGGAGCACCAGTTCCAGTTCACCGGGGCCGGGCAGGTGCTGCTGCAGTCGACAGAGACGATGCAGGCCGGGCTGGCGACGGGTGCCGTGCCGCATCAGCAGGGCGTGCCGGGCGGGGTCGGCCAGGCGGGTCCCCCGGGGTTCGGCAGGTAGCGGTTCGCGTACGGGGTACGGGCCGGGCCCCCGGTCCGTACCCCGTATGCCGTACGTTCTCAGCCCCCGGTGAGCCCTTCCAGCAGTTCGTCCGCGGCGGCGTACGGGTCCAGCTCCCCCGCCGTGATCCGCTCCGCGAGCGCCGACAGCCGGCGGTCGCCGTGCAAGTCGGCCATGCGCTCGCGCAGCGCGGTCACCGCGATCGTCTCGACCTCCGCGGCTGCCCGCCGCAGCCGCCGCTCGCCGAGCACGCCGTGCTCCTCCATCCAGGCCCGGTGCTTCTCCAGCGCCTCGACGACGTCGTCGGTGCCCTCGTCGCGGGCGGCGACGGTCTTGACGATGGGCGGGCGCCAGTCGCCCGGGGCGCGGGCCTCGCCGAGGCCGAGCATGTGGTTGAGCTCGCGGGCGGTGGCGTCCGCGCCGTCGCGGTCGGCCTTGTTGACCACGTACACGTCGCCGATCTCCAGGATCCCGGCCTTGGCCGCCTGGATGCCGTCACCCATGCCGGGCGCCAGCAGCACCACGCAGGTGTCGGCCTGCCCGGCGACGTCCACCTCCGACTGCCCGACGCCGACGGTCTCCACCAGCACCACGTCGCAGCCGGCGGCGCCCAGCACGCGGATTGCCTGCGGCGCGGACCAGGCCAGCCCGCCGAGGTGGCCGCGGGTGGCCATGGAGCGGATGTAGACGCCGGGGTCGGTGGCGTGCTCGCCCATCCGCACCCGGTCGCCGAGCAGCGCCCCGCCGGAGAACGGCGAGGAGGGGTCGACGGCCAGCACCCCGACCCGCTTGCCGCGCTTGCGGTACGCGCTGACCAGGGCGGAGGTGGACGTGGACTTGCCGACGCCGGGCGAGCCGGTGAGCCCTACGACGTAGGCCCGGCCGGCCAGCGGGGCGAGGGCGGCCATCACCTCGCGCAGCTGCGGCGACGCGCCCTCGACCAGGGTGATGAGCCGGGCGACGGCCCGCGGGGCGCCCTCGCGGGCGGCGGCCACGAGCGCGGCTACGTCGACGGGTGGCATGTGTGCTCGCTCCTTGCGTCCGTACGGTTGTTCCCCTACCCCGCCCTTACCCCAACCCGGGGCTGCGCCCCGGCCCCCGCGCGCCTACGGCGCAAACCCCGGGGGGCTGCCGCCCCCGAACCCCGCAGGACTCCGCCCCGAACCCCACGCGCCCCCGGCACAAACCCCGCGGGCCGCCGCCCCCGAACCCCCCGCAGCACTCCGCCCCGAACCCCACGCGCCCCCGGCACAAACCCCGAAGGCCGCCACCCCGAACCCCCGCAGCACTCCGCGTTGCGGGGGTCGGGCCAGCCGGTCTCATCCCCGGGCCACGCGGAGCACCAGCGCGTCGCCCTGGCCGCCGCCCCCGCACAGGGCGGCCGCGCCGACGCCGCCGCCGCGGCGGCGCAGTTCGAGGGCGAGGTGCAGGACGAGCCGGGCGCCGGACATCCCGATCGGGTGACCGAGCGCGATGGCGCCGCCGTTGACGTTCACCTTTTCGGGGGTGACGCCGAGGTCCTTCATCGACTGCACGGCGACCGCGGCGAAGGCTTCGTTGATCTCGATGAGGTCGAGGTCGCCGACGTCGCTGCCCTCCTTCTTCAGCGCGTGCAGGATGGCGTTCGAGGGCTGCGACTGCAGCGAGTTGTCGGGCCCCGCCACGTTCCCGTGCGCGCCGATCTCGGCCAGCCAGGGCAGCCCCAGCTCCTCGGCCTTGGTCCGGCTCATGACGACCACGGCGGCGGCGCCGTCGGAGATCTGCGAGGCGGTGCCGGCGGTGATCGTGCCGTCGGGCGAGAACGCGGGGCGCAGCTTCGCCAGCCCTTCGGCGGTGGTGTCCGGGCGGATGCCCTCGTCGGTGTCGACGACCACGGGGTCGCCCTTGCGCCCGGGGATCTCGACCGGGGTGATCTCTTCGGCGAAGACGCCGCGCCGCTGCGCGGCGGCGGCCCGCTGGTGGGAGGCGGCGGCGAAGGCGTCCTGCGGCTCGCGGGCGATGCCGAGGCGGGTGTTGTGCTTCTCGGTGGACTCGCCCATGGCGATGCCCTCGAAGGAGTCGGTGAGCCCGTCGTGCGCCATGGAGTCCAGCATCTGCAGTGCGCCGTACTTCACGCCCTCGCGGGACTTCGGCAGCACGTGCGGGGCGTTGGTCATGGACTCCTGGCCGCCGGCGACGACGACGTCGAACTCGCCGGCGCGGATGAGCTGGTCGGCCAGCGCGATGGCGTCGAGGCCGGAGAGGCAGACCTTGTTGACGGTGAGCGCGGGCACGCTCATCGGGATGCCGGCCCGCACCGCGGCCTGCCGTGCCGGGATCTGGCCCGCGCCCGCCTGGAGCACCTGCCCCATGATCACGTACTCGACCTGGTCGGCGCCGACGCCCGCACGCGCCAGCGCCGCCTTGATGGCGAAGCCGCCCAGGTCCGCACCGGAGAACGGCTTGAGGGAGCCGAGGAGGCGCCCCATCGGGGTACGGGCACCCGCGACGATCACGGACGTGGTGCCTGAAGTGCCACTGCCAGTCATGCGGTCCCCTTCGGGGAGAAGTGAATGAGGGTTAACTTCAGCGTACTGAGCGGTACGCGTCCGGGTCACGGTTCGTTCGGTGTGACCGTGCGCACGTTGCGTAACCTCCCGGGCGGCGGTGGAGACTGTGCGCATGCTGACACGCATCGACCACATCGGAATCGCCTGCCATGACCTCGACGCAACAGTCGAGTTCTACCGCGCCACCTACGGCTTCGAGGTGTTCCACACCGAGGTCAACGAGGAGCAGGGTGTCCGCGAGGCCATGCTGAAGATCAACGAGACGTCCGACGGCGGCGCCTCGTACCTGCAACTGCTCGAACCCGTCCGCGAGGACTCGCCCGTCGGCAAGTGGCTGGCGAAGAACGGGGAGGGCGTCCACCACATCGCCTTCGGCACCGCGGATGTCGACGGCGACGCCGCCGACATCCGTGACAAGGGCGTACGCGTCCTCTACGACGAGCCGCGGCGCGGTTCGATGGGCTCGCGGATCACTTTCCTGCACCCCAAGGACTGCCACGGCGTACTGACAGAACTGGTCACTTCCGCATCGGCCTCGGGCGCGCACTGACCTTTGATTCCCATGGCCGGTAGAGTGCAGGGGGCCGCCCGCGTCCTGGGCGGCCCGATCATCTGACACCATCGATACCAGCACACGAACGCAGCACGTCATCGTCATCAATCGTCATCACCAGTACGCAGAACCGAACCCGGGGACGGATGGGACCGCGCAGTGCGGGGCTACGACCGCAACGAGCCTGACGCCGTGATGGACGGGCTCTCGCAGTTCGAGGCCGAGATCGAGCGGCTGAAGAAGGAGCGGGAGAAGGCCGTCCAGCACGCCGAGGATCTCGGCTACCAGGTCGAGGTGCTGCGTGCCAAGCTGCACGAGGCGCGCCGCGGAATCGGCGCCCGCGGCTCCTTCGACAACGCCGGCCACCAGGCCGAGCAGTTGCTGCGCAACGCCCAGGCCCAGGCCGACCAGCTGCGCGCCGACACCGAGCGCGAGCTGCGCGAGGCCCGCGCCCAGGCGCAGCGGCTGCTGCAGGAGCACGCGGAGCGCCAGGCCCGGATGGAGGCCGACCTGCACGCCGAGGCGATCGCCCGGCGGCAGCGGCTGGACGAGGAGCTGGCCGAGCGCCGCACCACCGTCGAGACCCACGTCAACGAGAACGTCTCCTGGGCCGAGCAGCTGCGCTCCCGTACCGAGGCGCAGGCCCGCCGGCTGATGGACGAGACCAGGACCGAGGCGGACCGGCTCATCGCCGCCGCCCGGGCCGAGGCGCAGCGCCAGGCCGAGCAGGCCCGCCAGCGGGTCGGCAGCGAGTCGGAGGCCGCCCGGGCCGAGGCCGAGGACATCCTGCGGCGGGCCCGCGCCGACGCCGAGCGGCTGCTGAACGCCGCGTCCACCCAGGCCCAGGAGGCCACCACCCACGCCGAGCAGCTGCGCAGCTCCTCGGCCGGGGAGGCGGAGGAGGCCCGCCGGGAGGCCACCGACGCGCAGCGCCGGGCCGAGGAGAAGCTGGCCGAGGCGGACACCGCGCTGCGCTCCGCGCGCACCGAGGCGGACCGGCTGGTGGCGCAGGCCGAGGAGGCGGCGACCAAGAAGATCGCCGAGACCGAGGCGGGCGCCGACCAGCGGATGCGGACGACGCGCAACGAGATCGCCCGGCTGGTCGGCGAGGCCACCACGGAGGCCGAGGCGATCAAAGCGGAGGCGGAGCAGCTGCGGGCCGACGCCCGTACGCAGTCCGAGGCCCTGATCGCGGAGGCCGAGGAGGCGGCCCGTACGCGCTCCGCGGAGGACAGCGCGAACGCCATCGCCAAGGCCGCCAAGACCGCCGAGGACGTGCTCAACAAGGCGTCGAAGCAGGCCGAGGACACCACCCGCAGCGCCGGCGAGGAGGCCGACCGGATCCGCCGGGAGGCGGAGGCCGAGGCCGAGCGGCTGCGGGACGAGGCCGCGGCGGCGGCCGAGCAGCTCAAGGGCGCGGCCAAGGACGACACCGAGGAGTTCCGGGCCAAGACGGTCGAGCTGCAGGGCGAGGCCCGGCGGCTACGGGACGAGGCCGAGCAGCTGCGCACGGAGGCCACGGCCGAGGGCGAGCGGATCCGCGCGGAGGCCCGCCGGGACGCGGTCGCGCAGATCGAGGAGGCGGCGAAGTCCGCCGAGGAGCTGCTGGCGAAGGCCGGCACCGACGCCGAGGAGCTGCGCGAGGCCGCGACGGCCGAGGGCGAGCGGGTACGCGGCGAGGCCGCCGAGCGGGCCGCGACGCTGCGCGAGCGGGCCGAGGAGGCGCTGACCAAGGCCCGGGCCGAGGCCGACGAGCTGCGCGCCGAGGGCGAGGCGCAGGCCGCGAAGATCGCCGAGGCCGCGGCGGAGGCCGCGCAGAAGACGCGTACCGAGGCCGACGAGGCGGTCACGGCGCGGCGGGCCGAGGTGCAGACGGAGCTGGACCGGCTGCAGCAGGAGGCGCAGAGCCGGATCACGGCCGCCGACGAGTCCCTGGCGGAGGCCCGCGGCGAGGCGGAGCGGATCCGCCGGGAGGCCGCGGAGGAGACCGAGCGGCTGCGTGCGGAGGCCGCGGAGCGGCTGCGTACGCTCCAGCAGCAGGCCCAGTCCGAGGCGACCCGGATGCGCGAGGAGGCCGCCGCCGAGACGACGGCGACCCGCGCCGAGGCCGAGGCCGCCGCCCAGCGGCTGCATGAGGACGCCACCGGCGAGTCCGAGCGGCTGCGCCGCGAGGCGCAGGAGGCGGCCGACCGGCTCCGCTCCGAGGCGTCCGCCGCCGCCGAGCGGCTGGGCGCGGAGGCGCAGGAGGCGCTGACCGCCGCGCAGGAGGAGGCCGCGCGCCGGCGGCGCGAGGCCGAGGAGATGCTGACCGCGGCCCGCGGCGAGGCGGAGCGCGAGCGCACGCAGGCCACCCGGCAGGCGGAGGAGCTGCTGGCCTCCGCGCGAAAGCGGGTCGAGGAGGCGCAGACCGAGGCGGCCAGGGTCACGGACGAGTCGGAGCGCCGGGCGCGCGAGCTGGTGGCCGCCGCCGAGCAGACGGCCCAGCAGGTACGGGACTCCGTCAGCGATCTGCGGGCGCAGGCCGACGAGGAGATCGCGGGCCTGCGCTCGGCCGCGGAGCACGCCGCGACGACGCTGCGCCGGGAGACCAAGGAGGAGACGGACGCCGCCAAGGAGTTGGCGGAGTCGACCGTCAACGAGGCGCTAGCAGAGGCCGATCGGCTGCGTACCGAGGCTGAGCGGGTCCGGGACGAGTCCCGCAGCGATGCCGCGAAGCGCCGTACGGAGGCCGCTGAGCAGGCCGACAAGCTGGTCGAGAAGGCGCACGACGAGGCGACCCGGGCCACCGCGGCGGCCGAGGAGCAGGCCGACGTGATGGTCGCCGCCGCCCGCAAGGAATCCGATCGGCTGGTGCGCGACGCCACCGCGGAGTCCGGCGGTCTGGTGGAGAAGGCCCGCGCGGACGCCGACCGGCTGCTGGAGGAGGCCCGCCGGGACTCCGCCGCGATCCGCGGGCGCGCCGAGGAGCTGCGTACGCGCACCGAGGCCGAGACCGACGCGCTGCACGACCGCGCCCGGCGCGAGTCCGCCGAGGCCACCAGGGCGGCCGGCGAGCGGGTCGACAAGCTGGTCGCCGCCGCCCACGAGCAGCTCAACTCGGCCGAGGCGCGCGCCGAGCAGATGGTCGCCGACGCCAAGGGCGAGGCGAGCAAGGTCCGTATCGCCGCGGTCAAGAAGGCGGAGGGGCTGCTCAAGGAGGCCGAGCAGAAGCAGGCCGAGGCGTTCGACGCGGCCGAGCGGACGAAGGCCGAGGCGCGTGCCGAGGCCAAGCGGATGGTCGACGAGGGCCGCCGCGAGCTGGAGTTGATCACCCGCAGGCGGGAGGACATCAACGCGGAGATCTCCCGCGTGCAGGACGTCCTCGAAGCCCTGGAGTCCTTCGAGAGCCCCGGAGCCGTCGGGGCCAACGGCAAGGACGCCAAGGACGGCAAGAACAGCCAGGTCAGCAAGGGGAAGGACGGTGGCGGGAAGGCCCCCGCGGCCGCCGCGGCGCGGTCAGGGGGGAAGCAGCCCGGTGGCAGACCACTCGATTGAGAGACATTCTCCAGATCAAACCTGCATTGACGCTGTGACACGCCGTCAGCACCCCTAGGATTCCCCTTATCACCTCACCCGGTCTCTTTCGACAGGAACCCCATGAGCGACACTGCCAACCCCTTCGGTTTCGAGTTCGCAAGGCGCGGATACGACCGCGAGCAGGTGGACGAGCGGATCACCAAGCTCGTAGCCGACCGCGACAGTGCCCTCTCGCGCATCACCTCCCTCGAGAAGCGCATCGAGGAGCTCCACCTCGAGACGCAGAACGCACAGGCGCAGATCGCCGACTCCGAGCCGTCGTACGCCGGCCTCGGCGCCCGGGTTGAGAAGATCCTGCGGCTCGCCGAGGAAGAGGCCAAGGACCTGCGCGAGGAGGCCCGCCGCGCCGCCGACCAGCACCGCGAGCTCGCCGAGTCGTCCGCACAGCAGGTACGCAACGACGCCGAGTCGTTCGCCGCCGAGCGCAAGGCCAAGGCCGAGGACGAGGGCGCCCGGATCGTCGAGAAGGCGAAGGGCGAGGCCGCCGGTCTGCGCGCCGAGGCGCAGAAGGACGCGCAGTCCAAGCGCGAGGAGGCGGACTCCCTCTTCGAGGAGACTCGCGCCAAGGCCGCCCAGGCCGCCGCGGACTTCGAGACCAACCTCGCCAAGCGCCGCGAGCAGTCCGAGCGCGACCTCGCCTCCCGTCAGGCCAAGGCCGAGAAGCGGCTGGCGGAGATCGAGCACCGCGCCGAGCAGCTGCGCCTGGAGGCCGAGAAGCTGCGTACCGACGCCGAGCGCCGCGCCCGCCAGACGGTGGAGACCGCGCAGCGCCAGTCCGAGGACATCGTGGCGGACGCGAGCGCGAAGGCCGAGCGGGTCCGCAGCGAGTCCGAGCGCGAGCTGGCGGCGCTCACCAACCGCCGCGACAGCATCAACGCCCAGCTGACCAACGTCCGCGAGATGCTGGCCACGCTGACCGGCGCGCAGGTCGCCGCGCAGGCGGGCGGGACCGACGAGGTCGAGGACAAGCCGGGCGTGCCCGCCCAGCAGTCCCGCTGACACCGGCGCGGCCGGGCGGGTGACGCCCACCCGGCCGCGTACCCGGTCGCACGGCTGATTTCCGGCGCCCTCCGCCCCGTCGCGGAGGGCGCCGATCCGCTTGTGTCGATTATCCACAAGGGATGCGCGCGAGACCGTCCCCGCCTAGGGTTGGCGCATGATCGAACTGGAGGGGCTCACCAAGCGGTACGGCGACAAGCTCGCCGTGGACCACCTGACCTTCCAGGTGCGGCCGGGCATGATCACCGGGTTCCTGGGGCCGAACGGCGCCGGCAAGTCGACGACGATGCGCATGATGCTCGACCTCGACAATCCCACGGCGGGCTCGGTGCGCATCGACGGCAAGCACTACCGCGATCTGCAGGAGCCGCTCAAGTACATCGGCGCCCTGCTGGACGCGAAGAACATGCACGGCGGCCGCAGTGCGTACAACAACCTGCTGTGCCTGGCGCAGAGCAACCGCATCCCGGACTCCCGGGTGAGCGAGGTGCTGGAGACCGTCGGTCTGACGGCGGTCGCGAAGAAGAAGTCCAAGGGCTTCTCGCTCGGCATGGGCCAGCGCCTCGGCATCGCGTACGCGCTGCTCGGCGACCCCGAGATCCTGATGTTCGACGAGCCGGTCAACGGGCTGGACCCCGAGGGCATCCACTGGATTCGCAACCTGATGAAGAGCCTCGCCGCACAGGGCCGCACGGTCTTCGTCTCCAGCCACCTGATGAGCGAGATGGCGCTGACCGCCGACCACCTCGTCGTCATCGGCCAGGGCCGGCTGCTCGCCGACACCTCCATGGCCGGTTTCATCCGGGAGAACTCACGGTCGTACGTGCGCGTGCGCACCCCGCAGCCCGAGCAGTTCAAGGACGCCGCCAGCGCCGCCGGCCTGCCCGTCAGCCTGCGCGAGGACGGCACGTTCGAGGTCGAGGGCGCCGACATGGCCGAGCCGGTCGGCGAGCTGGCCGCGCAGCACCGGGTGACGCTGCACGAGCTGAGTCCGCAACAGGCCTCCCTGGAGGAGGCGTTCATGCAGATGACCGCCCAGGCGGTCGAGTACCATGCGCACGATCTGAACGACCCGAACGCCGCCGCCGCGGTGGCGGCCGGGGCCGCGGCCCCGGCGCCGCCGGGTGCGCCGGGTGCGCCGCCCGTGCCGGGCGCACCGCCCGCGCCGGGTCAGGGTCCGCAGTGGGGCAAGGGAGACTGACGGCCATGGCAGCACCCTCGGCAGTGCTCAAGTCGGAGTGGACCAAGGTCCGTTCGGTCAGCTCCACGATGTGGACGCTGGCCGCCGCGCTGGTCCTCACCGCCGCGGTGGGCGCGCTCCTGTCCGGCGTCATGAACGCCACGTTCGACGACCTCTCGGCCGCCGAGCGGGCCACCTTCGACCCGACCCTGGTGAGCTTCTTCGGCATGATGCTCGGCCAGCTCGCGATGGTCGTCTTCGGCGTCCTCGTGGTCAGCACGGAGTACAGCTCCGGCATGATCAAGACCTCGCTGGCCGCGGTGCCGCAGCGCGCCACCTTCTACGTCTCGAAGATCGCCGTCGCCACGCTGCTCGCCCTGGTCATCGGGCTGCTGACCAGCTTCATCACGTTCTTCCTCGGGCAGGCCCTGCTCGGCGACCACAGCGCCTCGATCAGCGACGACAACGTCCTGCGGGCCGTCATCGGCGCCGGGCTCTACATGACCGTGATCGCGATGTTCTCCATGGGCATCGCCGCCATGCTGCGCAGCACCGTGCTCTCGCTCGGCCTGCTGATGGCGTTCTTCTTCCTCATCTCCTCGATCCTGGCCGGCGTCCCGGCCACGAGGGACGTCGCAAGGTACCTGCCGGACCAGGCGGGCTCGGCGGTCATGCAGGTGGTGCCGGGTGCGCTGGACACCGACAAGCTGCCGTACGGGCCGTGGGGCGGCTTCGGCATCATGTGCGCCTGGACGGCGGCGGCGCTGATCGGCGGGTACGTCGTGCTGAAGAGGCGCGACGCCTGACGGTCCGCGCGGCCGTATCGGCCGTCCGCCCGGCGGGAACCGGAAGCGTCCCGATAGCCTCTTAGCCTGAAGGGGGGCGGGACGGACCTTCGTGCCCCCGTGTCCGACGCAGGGGGCCACATGATCGAAGCACAGGGTCTGACGAAGACCTACGGCGCGAAGACCGCCGTGTACAACCTCTCCTTTACCGTGCAGCCCGGCCTCATCACCGGCTTCGTCGGCCCCAACGGGGCCGGCAAGTCGACGACGATGCGGATGATCCTCGGGCTGGACGAGCCGAGCGGCGGCAGCGTGACCGTCGGCGGCCATCCGTACCGCAAGCTGCCCAACGCCCCCCGCCAGGTCGGCGCCCTGCTGGACGCCAAGGCCGTGCACGGCGGCCGCAGCGCCCGCAACCACCTGCGCTGCGTCGCCCAGCTCTCCGGCATCCCGGAGCGCCGCGTGGACGAGGTCCTCGACGTCGTCGGCCTGCGCGAGGTCGCGGGCCGCCGTTCCAAGGGCTTCTCGCTCGGCATGGGCCAGCGCCTGGGCATCGCCGGCGCGCTCCTCGGCGACCCGCAGATCCTGCTCTTCGACGAGCCGGTCAACGGCCTCGACCCCGAGGGCATCCTGTGGATCCGCAACCTGATGAAGAAGCTGGCCAGCGAGGGCCGCACCATCTTCGTCTCCAGCCACCTGATGAGCGAGATGGCGCTGACCGCCGACCACCTCATCGTCATCGGCCGCGGGCAGCTCATGGCCGACATGAGCGTGCGGGACTTCATCAACACCCACTCGGCGAGCTTCGCCCGGGTCCGCGTCCCCGACGGGGAGCAGGGGCAGCGGGAGAAGCTGTCGGCCGCCCTCACCGAGCGGGGCGGGCACGTACAGCCGGAGGACGACGGGGCGCTGCGCGTGACCGGGATGCCGCTGCCGCGCATCAGCGACCTGGCGCACGACGCGGGGATCCGGCTGTGGGAGCTGTCGCCGCACGAGGCGTCGCTGGAGGAGGCGTACATGCGGATGACGCAGGGCGCGGTGGACTTCCGCTCCACGGTCGACCAGCGCACGGGCCTGCAGCAGCACGCCGGGCCGATCCCCCCGCAGGGGTACGCGGCCCCCGCCCCCGGCTACGCGCCGCCGCCGGGTGCGCCGGGCATGCCGCCGCCCGGCCCCGGCATGCCGCCGCCGGCGGTGCAGCCGGGCTACGCCCCGCCCCCGCCCCAGGGATACGCCCCGCCGCCCGCCCCGGCCGACGCCGCTCACGCCCAGCGCGAAGGTGAGACCCCCCGATGAGCTACCCGCCGCAGCCCTCCGCCCCCGCGCCCGGCGCACGCGTTCCCGGCGCACCCCCGCTCCCGGGCGCCGCGCCCGGCCACGCCCCCGCACCCGCCTCCTTCCCCGGCGCCGCGCCGCCCGCCGGCGCACCTGCGGGCGGCGGCTATGCCTCACCGATACCGGTCGTCAGAACGCACCTGGGCCACGCCTTCGCCTCCGAGTGGACCAAGATCCGCTCGGTGCGCTCCACCATGTGGACGCTGGGCATCATGGTCGTGCTCGTCGTCGGCGTCGGCTTCCTCATCGCGCTGGCGATGAGTACCGACGACTGGATCGGCGCCCCGCTGCTCTCCGGCGGCCTCTTCGGCCTGATGCTCGGCCAGATCTGCATCGTCACGCTCGGCGTGCTGGTGATCACCTCCGAGTACGGCACCGGCATGATCCGTACCACGCTGACCGCCTCGCCGCAGCGCTGGCGGGTGCTGGCGGCCAAGGCCGTGGTGTTCTTCGTGCTCGCCTTCGTCCTGACCACCGCGGCCTGCGCGATCACGGCGGTGGTCCACTCGGCGGTCCTCGGCGGCCAGACCGTGCCGGAGTACGAGCGCGGCGACGACATGTTCAAGGACTCGGTCTCCGACAGCGGCGAGCTGATCGCCACCGGCGGCCAGTGGTTCGACGCCACCGTGGGCGCGGCTCTCTACGTGTCGCTCCTCGGCCTGCTCGCGCTGGCGGTGGGCGCGATCCTGCGGCACTCCGCGGGCGCCATCACCACGATGGTCGGCTTCATCCTGCTTCCGCTGATCATCGCGCTGTTCATGCAGACCGAGAGCCTGGAGGACGTCCAGCGCAAGCTGATCGAGTACTCCCCGCTCAGCGGCCTCGCCTCGCTCTTCGGCATTCCGTTCTTCGAGGACGGGGCGGTCGGCGGCTGGGGACTGCTCAGCCTGCTGGCCGCGGTCACCGGCGGGATGCTGCTCCTGGCGTTCGCACTGCTGTCGAAGCGGGACGTTTGACGTGCTCATCGGGCTGGCGCCCCATGATTCTGGCCTTCCCTGCCGGTTGCTGTGCCGCTACACCGCACAGCAACCGGCGGCGGATCCGTGGCTTCCTGCTTCGCAGCGCTGCGCCGGAACCGAACGTCCGGACTTACCCGCGCTCCACAGGCTGTGACCGCCCGTCCGGCGGCCTTCTTGACGTTGATCGCTGAGTTGACGTCCCGGTCGTGCACGGTTGCGCAGCTGGGACATGTCCAAGTGCGGACGTGAAGTGGCTTGGGTCCGTCGATCCGGTCGCAGACGTGGCAGGTCTGGGAGGTGGGCAGGAACCGGCCGATCTTGACCAGTCGGCGCCCGTACCGGGCGGCTTTGTATTCCAGCATGTTCACGAACCGAGCCCAGCCCGCGTCGTGCACGCTCTCAGCCAGCCTGGTGCGCGCCAGTCCCTTGACCGCCAGGTTCTCCACGCCGATCGCTTGGTTCTCGCGGATCAGCCTTGTAGACAACTGGTGGTGGAACTCTTTGCGTGCGTCGGCGACGGCTGCGTGGGCGCGGGCGACCTTGATCCGGGCCTTCTCCCGGTTCTTCGATCCCTTCTCTTTGCGGGACAGAGCCCGCTGGGCCTTCTTGAGCTTCTTCTCTGCCCGGCGCAGGAACCGCGGATTATCGATCTTCTCGCCGGTGGACAGGATGGCGAAATGAGTGAGACCGAGATCGATGCCGATCCTCTGGTCGGTCTCGGGCATCACGGCGGCTTCGGCTTCGGGGTCGATGCAGACGACAAAGGAGGCGAAGTACCGCCCGGCCGCATCCTTGATCACGGTCACGCTGGAGGGCACGGCAGGCAGGGTGCGCGACCACCTTGCCTTCACCGCACCGATCTTGGGCAGCCGCAGCCGGCCTGCGTGGTCCAGAGACCAACATGCGTTGGCGGTGAACCGGATCGACTGGCGGGCGTCCTTGCGGGACTTGAGACGCGGCGAGCCCATCCTCGCGCCCCGGCGGGCGCCTTTGAGGGAGGTGAAGAAGTTCTTGTACGCGGTCTCGGCATCGCGCAGGGACTGCTGTAGCACGACCGCGGAGACCTCGCCCAACCAGGCCCGCTCCACAGTCTGCTTCGCGTCGGTGATCAGCCTCTTCGACAGCTCACCCGCTCTCGGGAAAGGCTTGCCCTCGGCCCGGACACTCTCACGGGCGCGCAGGGCGTCGTTGAACACCACGCGAGCGCACCCGAACGCCTTGGCCAGCGCCCTGCGCTGAGGGGGGTCCGGGTACAACCTGAAGGCGTACCGAAGGTGCATACGGTGATCGTATGAACACGCTCCACACCTCAGCTACGAGAACGCCTGTTCGCAATGTCACCGCCCCAGCCGAACCGGTCTGTCCCCGCCCGGAGTCGGCCTACTCGTTGACGTGAGGCGGCGGGGACCGGGGACGTACCAGGCGGCGCTCCCGGCGCCCCCGGTCCCGTTCCGGCCCTCGGCCCCGCTCAGACGCCCAACTCCTGGGCGAGCACCGCCGCCTGCACCCGGCTGCGCAGCCCCAGCTTCGCCAGCAGCCGGCTGACGTGCGTCTTCACCGTGGCCTCCGCCATGTCCAGCCGGTCCGCGACGTCCGCGTTGGACATCCCCTGCGCCAGGCAGGCCAGCACCTCCCGCTCGCGCCGCGTGAGCGAGTCCAGGACCGCCGGGTCGGGCCCGTCGGGCGACGGGGCCCGCCGGCCGCCTGCGAACTCGGCGATCAGCCGCCGGGTCACCGCCGGGGCGATCAGCCCCTCGCCGCGCGCGACCGTGCGGACGGCCTCCACCAGGGCGTCCGCCTCGGTGTTCTTCAGCAGGAAGCCGGCGGCGCCGGCGCGCAGCGCGCCGAAGACGTACTCGTCGAGGTCGAACGTCGTCAGCACCAGCACGTCCGCCAGCTTCTCCGCGCTGATCCGCCGGGTCGCCGCCACCCCGTCCAGCCGGGGCATCTGGACGTCCATCAGCACCACGTCCGGCCGCAGTTCGCGGGCCAGCCGCACGGCCTCCTCGCCGTCCGCGGCCTCGCCGACGACCTCCAGTCCTGCGGCGGAGCGCAGGATGAGGACGAGCCCGGCGCGTACGGCCTGCTGGTCCTCGGCGACGAGGATCCGGACGGGCGGGGCGGCGTCAGTCATGGGTCCTCCGTCGGGCCGCGGTGGTGGTCTCGCCGGTGGGCAGTCCGGCCCGTACGGCCCAGTGCTTGCCGCTGTGGCCTGCGATCCGCTCCCCGTCGTGCGCCTCCGGGCCCGCGGTGAACGAGCCGCCGAGCAGCGCCACCCGCTCCTCCATCCCGATCAGCCCCGCGCCCGAGCCCGGCGCGCGCGGCACGGCGTCCTCGCCCGGCCGCCCGTCGCGCAGCCGCCCGTCGCCGAGCGGGCTGGTCACCGTCACCGTCAGCGGCTCGGGCCCGGCGAGGCGCACCCGTACCTCGCCCGGCGCGGCGTGCTTGAGGGCGTTCGTCAGCGACTCCTGCACGATGCGGTACGCGGCCAGCTCCACCGGCGCCGGCAGCAGCGCGCCCGGCTCCCGCGCGTCGTCGAGGACGACGTCGAGGCCGCTCGCGGCGCCGTTGCCGCGCGCCTGCTCCACCAGCGCCGCCAGCCCCTGCAGCGTCGGCGCCACCGCCGGCCCGTCGGCCGTGCCGGCGGTCTCGGTATCGCGCAGGAGGGTGATGAGGCGGCGCATCTCCGCCAGCCCCTGCACGCTGTTCTCGCGGATGACGGACAGCGCCTCCCGCGACGCCTTCCGGTCGTCGATCGACTGGGCGGCGGTGGCGTGGATGGCGATCGCGGAGAGGTGGTTGGCCACCATGTCGTGCAGCTCGCGCGCCATCCGGGCGCGCTCGGCGCCGACGGCCTCGCGCCGGTCCAGCTCCGCGAGCAGCGCCGTCTGCTCCGCCCGCAGCCGGGCGGCGTCGGCGGCCTGGCGGTGGGTGCGTACGGCGACGCCGGTGATGGCGGGGGCGAGGGTGACGAGGCCGACGGCGACGCCGAGGAGGATCACGGCCCGGTCCTGGAAGGCGGCCAGCACGGCGAGGGGCGAGGCCACGGAGAGCGTCGCGGCGGCCCGCGGGATCCAGCGGGCGGCGGTGGCGGTGCCGTAGAGCACGGCCGCGTACACCAGGTCCGTGAACATCAGGATCGTGGCCAGCGTGCCCCAGGTGAACTGGTCGGCGACGAGGGCGGCGGTGGCGACGGCCAGCGCGGTCATCGGCCGGCTCCGGCGCAGCAGCTCCGCGCCGGCCATGACCGCGAGCGGGATCAGCGTCAGCCGCGAGTCGTCGAACGGCCGCCCGCCCTGGGTGTGCAGCCCCAGCGCCCACAGCGCCACCCCGCCGAGCAGGCCGATGACCGCGAGGAGTACGTCGTCGCGGTGCGGCCGGAGCGAGGCACGTGCGCTGGTCACCCCCCTATGAAACACGGCCGCGGGGCCCGCGGCCTCCGTATCCCGGGCCCCTTTTCGGGGGCGGGCGCTACATCGAACGATGCAGTCCGGGATCGTCGCGTACGACGACGTGGCCGCGCGCCCCGCACGGGAGCCTGGGAAGGGAGCACGGAGAAGGGAGCACATCATGATCGTCACCCTCATCATCGTCTGCGAGGTCGCCTTCTGGGTGCTGCTCGCCGCCGGGCTCTCGCTGCGGTATCTGGCGAGAAGGCCGCGGCTGGGCGCGGCGGTGCTGCTGTGCGAGCCGCTGCTGGAGGTCGTGATGCTGATCGTGACGGCGATCGACCTGAAGAACGGCGCGGAGCCGGACTGGAAGCACGGCCTGGCCGCCGTCTACATCGGCTTCTCGATCGGCCTCGGCCCCTCGACGATCCGCTGGGCCGACGCCCGCTTCGCGCACCGCTTCGCGGGCGGGCCGCCGCCGGTGAAGCCGCCGAAGTACGGGATGGCGCGGGCGCTGCACGAGTGGAAGACCGCCGCGCGCTGGATCCTGGCGAGCGGGATCGCGATCGCCCTGCTGCAGGGCGCGGTGTGGTACGTCGGCGACGACGGCAGCACGGAGTCGCTGCGGGAGTGGCAGACCCGGATGCTCTTCGTCATCGGCATCAACATCGTCATCGCCGGGAGCTACACGCTCTTCCCCAAGCAGCGGCCGGACGGGGACCGGGACGGCTCAGCGTTCTCCGCCCGGCACCCAAAGGACGTCGCCGACCGCCTTGTTGGCCGTACGCGCAAGGATGAAGAGCAGATCCGATAGCCGGTTGAGGTACGTGGCCGTCAGCGGGTTCATGGTCTCGCCGTGCACCTCCAGGGCGGCCCACGTCGACCGCTCGGCCCGGCGTACCACCGTGCAGGCCTGGTGCAGCAGGGCCGCGCCGGGCGTGCCGCCGGGGAGGATGAAGCTGCGCAGCTTGTCGAGGTCGGCGAGGAAGCGGTCGCAGTCGGCCTCCAGCCGGTCGACGTATTCCTGCTCGACGCGCAGCGGCGGGAACTCCGGGTCGGGCCGCACGGGGGTGGAGAGGTCGGCGCCGACGTCGAAGAGGTCGTTCTGGACCCGGGTGAGGACGCGGGCGACCTCCTCGGACAGTCCGCCGAGGGCGAGGGCGGTCCCGATCACGGCGTTCGCCTCGTTGGCGTCGGCGTAGGCGGAGATCCGCAGGTCGGTCTTCGCCACCCGGCTCATGTCGCCGAGGGCCGTGGTGCCCTTGTCTCCGGTGCGGGTGTAGATCCGCGTCAGGTTGACCATACGGACAGCGTATGCCGCGCCGCCACGCCCCGGCACCGCGGAACACGCGTGGACCTGTGGGGCCAAAAGGTGCTCAACTACGCGCGCCGGTCTGCCGAGTGAGCCCCGGACGTGTGATGTCCGTCATGTGAGACGTGACGCGCATCTCTTCGCGCTCCGCGAACACGCCAGGAGCGCTAGTGTCCGCTTCGGAGCATGTGAACGAGCCGCATAGCGAGGGAACCACCGTGGAATCCGCCGGAAAGCTCGCCGTCGTCGGAGCCGGACTCATGGGGTCCGGTATCGCCCAGGTCGCCGCCCAGGCCGGCTGGGATGTCGTGGTGCGCGACATCACCGACGAGGCGCTCACCCGCGGCACGGACGGGATCAGGGGCTCGTACGAGAAGTTCGTCGCCAAGGGCAAGCTGGACGCGGACGCCGCCGAGCGGGCGCTCGCCCGCATCACCACCACCACCGACCTCGACGCCGTCGCCGACGCGGACATCGTCGTCGAGGCGGTCTTCGAGCGGC
The DNA here is from genome assembly GCF_059570575.1 of Streptomyces sp. CNX435. Classification (NCBI taxonomy): domain Bacteria; kingdom Bacillati; phylum Actinomycetota; class Actinomycetes; order Kitasatosporales; family Streptomycetaceae; genus Streptomyces; species Streptomyces sp. CNX435. The sequence goes on from NZ_JCANTA010000030.1 coordinate 40,304, forward strand.
TCGACGTCAAGCAGGACATCTTCCGCGCGCTCGACGGCCTGGTGCGCGACGACGCCGTGCTCGCCTCCAACACCTCCGCGATCCCCATCACCAAGATCGCGGCGGTGACCGGCCGCCCCGAGCGCGTCGTCGGCACGCACTTCTTCTCGCCGGTTCCCCTGATGCGGCTCTGCGAGCTGGTACGGGGCCTGAAGACCAGCGACGACACCCTCGCCCGGGCCCGGGCCTTCGCCGAATCCACCGGCAAGACCTGCATCGTCGTCAACCGCGACGTGGCCGGCTTCGTGACCACCCGGCTGATCGCCGCGCTCGTCGTCGAGGCCACCAAGCTGTACGAGTCGGGCGTCGCCACCGCCGAGGACATCGACGCCGCCTGCCGGCTCGGCTTCGGCCATGCCATGGGGCCGCTGGCCACCGCCGACCTGACCGGCGTCGACATCCTGCAGCACGCCGCCGAGAACATCTACACCGAGACCCAGGACGAGAAGTTCGCGCCGCCGGAGCTGATGCGCCGCATGGTCGACGCGGGCGACTTCGGCCGCAAGAGCGGCCGCGGCTTCTACGAGCACTGACCCCGGCCGCCCGCCGCACACCCCTCGAACCGTCCGGCCGCCCGGTCGGCCCGGGGCGGGTGCGGCGTCCCCCGCAGGGGTGAAATCGGTACGGATACCCGTACAGACGGCAACCCGGGACCGCCCGGAACAGTCACATCAATAGAGGAACCGGCACGGACTCGGCACGACGGACCACGAGAACCCGGGAGACGGGGAGCGCACATGTTTGAGGCGGAGGGCCGCGACAGCGCCCCGCCCTGCCACCCGGCCCGGCGCTCGACGGGCGGCCCCGCGCGCGGGGCGGCCCGTCGAGCGCCGGACAGCGCCGCGGACGGCAGGGGCCCCGGGGCGCCCGCGTACATCAAGGGCGACCACGCCGAGCTGACCGTCGAGGGCCGCCTCGACGTGCGCAGCGCGGCCGACGCCCGGGTCGCGCTGCACCGGGCCGTGGACGAGGGCCGCGGCGACCTGATCCTCGACCTCACCGACCTGGACTCCTGGGACGCCACCGGCCTGGGTGTCATCATGGGGGCACACCGCAGGGCGGGGCGGGCCGATCGCCGGCTCGTGCTGCGCGGGGTGCCGCCGCAGATGCAGCGACTGCTGGTGGCCACCAAACTCCACCGCATTCTCACGATTCAGTGAAGACACGGCGTCGTCGGGGAGTCCTTTCTCGACAGACCGCCCGGCGGAGGTCATAGGGTTTCCGGGCCGGGGAGCGGCACGGCGTAGGACAGCGGGCAGGAAGGCTTCGCGATGGACCCGAACACGGGCCACGGACAGGACGACATACCCGAGGGCATATCCCCGCCCCCGGATTCTCCGCCGGGTCCGTACCCCGACGAACCGGCGAGCACGCACCCGCGCTCGGACGCGCCGGGGGCCGCGTACCCGGAGCCCGGGCCGCCCGCGGGCGCGCCCCCGGAGGAGACCGGGGGCGCCTTCCCCGGCGAGGAGCCGGTACGCCCGTACGCGGACGAGCCCCTCCGCGGCGGCGGTAAGGGCGCCGGGCGCCACCGCCCGGCCGACTCCCTCTCCCCCACCGCCACCGGCGCGCCGCAGGGCCCGGCGCGTACGGCCCGGGTGGTCGCCGGCGCGTACCGGCTGACCGTCAACCCCGTCGACGGCACCCACGCCGAGCTGTGCCCACCCGCGGAACGCCCCGGTCCGCCGCGCCGGATGACGGCCGCCGCCCGCGCCGAGCACCGCCGGCCGCCGTCGCCGCCGCCCGGCCCCGCGGCCCCGCAGCTGCCGCTGCTGGAGCGCGACGAGATCCGCGAGCGGCTGGTGCGCCTGCTCTCCCGCGGCCGTTCCGTGCGCCTCACCGGCCCGCCGGGCTCCGGCCGGACCGTCCTGCTGGAGGCGGTCGCCGCCGACTGCGCCGAGCTGGCGCCGGACGGGGTCATCCGGCTGAGCGGCCGCAACCGCACCCCGGCCGACCTGCGGTACGAACTGTGCGCCGCCGTCTACGAGCTGACCGGGCGGCGGCCGGACCGCGAGCAGCTGCACGAGTTGCTGCCGCAGATCGGCGCCGTCGTGGTGCTCGACGACGTCGAGTTCGGCGGCACCGCGCTCGAAGAGCTGCTGGACGCCACCCCCGAGTGCGCGTACCTGCTCTCCGTCACCCCCGACGTGCCCGGGCCGACGGCCGCTTCGTACCTCGAAGAGATCTTCCTGCCGGGCCTCGGCCGCGCCGCCTGCATGCAGCTGCTGGAGCGCGCCGGGCGGCTGCCGCTCGGCGACGAGGAGCGTACCTGGGTCGCCGACCTGTGGTTCGAGTCGGAGGGGCTGCCGCTGCGGTTCGTCCAGGCCGGCGCGGTGCTGCGGCTCGCCGGGCCCGGCGGCGGGGAGCCGCTGCCGACGCTGGCCGAGAGCGCCGCGCCGGCCGCGCTGCTGGCGTCCCGGCTCAGCGACGCGGCCCGTACCGCGCTGCGCTTCGCCGTGGCGCTCGGCGGCGTCTTCCCGCACCACACGCAGCTCCCCGCGCTCGCCGGCGAGGCCCTCGCCGACACCGCGCTCGCCGAACTCGCCGACTGCGGGCTGGTCTCCGGCGGTCTCGGCCGCTACCGGCTGGCCGCCGGCGTCTCCGCCCAGCTCGTCGCCGCCGGCTACGACCAGCCGGCCGCGGGCGGCCAGGGCGCCGCGCTCACCGCCGCGCAGCACTACGCCTGGTGGTCCGCGCACCGCTCGGTGAACCCCGAGGCGGTCGCGGCCGACGCGGACGCCATCCTCGCCGCGCTCGGCCGCCTCGTGGCCGACCGGGAGGGCGCCACCGCCAGTACCGCGGTGCTGCTCGCCCGCGCCGCCGCGCCCGCGTTCGCCGCGGCGCTGCACTGGAGCACCTGGGAGCGGGCGCTGCGGTACGGACAGGAGGCCGCCCGGCGCGCGGGCGAGGTGGCGGCGGAGGCGTACTTCCACCACGAGCTGGGCGTGCTGGCGCTGTGCACCGGCAACACGGGCCGGGCCCGGGCGGAGTTGGAGGCGGCGCTGGCGCTGCGCGGCGCGATCTCCGACCGCGGCGGCGAGATCGCCAGCCGGCGCGCGCTCGCGCTGGTCACGCACGGCGGGGCCAGCGAGGCGGTGACGACGTCGCTGCCGGTGGTGCAGGCCGGCGCCCCGGGCGTTCGGGAGGCCGTCGCGACGTTCGACGAGCCGGGCGAGGGCGCCGAGCGGCCCACCGTGCTCATCTCCCCGTCGTCGTCCTCGAAGGGCGGCGGCGCGGAGACCGCCGTGACGCCCACGGTCCGCGGGCCCGGTGCCGAGGCGGCGTCGGCGTCGAAGCGCAACCTGATCGCGGCGGGCGTCGGCGCGCTGCTGGTCGCGGTGCTCGGCACGGCGGTCACCCTGGGCATGGCCGGCGGCGACGACCCGCCCGCCGACCGGGTCGAGGTCGAGCGCTCCGCCGCCACGGACGACGAGGACGCCCTGCCCACCGAGGAGCCGTCGTCCCGCAGCCCGTCGTCGGAGTCGGCCCCGCCGTCGCCGGAGTCGTCGGCTCCGGAGCCCTCGGCGCCGTGGACGGACGTCGCCGAGGAGACGAGCAGCGCGCCGCCGGCGAGCCCGCCGAGCAGTTCGCCGAGCACACCGACCGGCGGCGGTTCCTCCGACGGCGGCTCGTCCACGGACGGCGGCTCGTCGGACGGCGGGTCGGACGCCGGTGGCGGCGCCAACGGCGGTACGGACGACGGCGGGACGACCACCGACGGGGGCACGTCGGACGACGGCGGGACCACGGACGACGGCGGCACCACCACCGACAACGGCGGGACCACCGACAACGGCGGCACGACGGACGACGGCGGCACGACCGACGACGGCGGCACCACCGACAACGGGGGCACCACCGACAACGGCGGCACCGCCAACGGCGGCCAGGTGCAGGGCACGACCACCGGCACCGAGTCGGCGGCGTCCGGCGAGGCAGACGGCACCCCGTCCGGCGAGCAACTCTGACGGCCGTACGCCAACGGCCCGTACACCGGCGGCCCGTACACCGGCGGCCCGTACGCCAACGGCCCGTACGCGACAGCTGCCACGCAAAGCGGCCCCCGCACGGCACCCGAGCCGCACGGGGGCCGCTGGCGTACGCGAGCTACGCCACCCGCCTCAGAACAGCTTCAGCTTTCCGTCGTCCGTCCCCCGCAGCGCGTCGTAGTCCAGCACCGCGCACTCGATCCCCCGGTCCGCCGCCAGCACCCGCGCCTGCGGCTTGATCTCCTGCGCCGCGAACACCCCGCGCACCGGCGCCAGCAGCGGGTCGCGGTTCAGCAGCTCCAGATAGCGGGTCAGCTGCTCCACCCCGTCGATCTCGCCGCGCCGCTTGATCTCCACGGCGACCGTCGTCCCCTTCTCGTCCCGGCCGAGGATGTCCACCGGGCCGATCGCCGTGGGGTACTCGCGCCGGATCAGGGTCCACCCCTCGCCGAGCGCCTCCATGCGGTCGGCGAGCAGTTCCTGCAGGTGGGCCTCGACGCCGTCCTTGACCAGCCCGGGGTCGACGCCGAGTTCGTGCGACGAGTCGTGCAGGAGTTCCTCGATCGTGATGATCAGTTTTTCGCCTGCCTTGTTCTCGACCGTCCACACGGCGACACCGTCCTGTTCACCCTCTTTCAGAGTGCACGGCGGTGACATCCAGTTGAGGGGTTTGTACGCCCGGTCGTCGGCGTGCACGGAGACGCTGCCGTCGGCTTTGACCAGGATCAGCCGGGGCGCGGAGGCGAGGTGGGCGGTGAGCCGCCCGGCGTAGTCGACAGAGCAGCGGGCGATGACGAGGCGCATGGCGCACCACGCTACTCGACTCCCGCCGCACGCTGCGATCTGACCCCTGATGCACCTTTCCGCAATGGCCAGTTGTATATGCGTTCTTGTGGTGGAGCCGCATCCTCCGCCCTACGGTGGAAGCACGCGGTTGCCAAGGGGGCACCGAGAGTGGTGATCGCCGTCCTGTCCGGTCAGGCCCCGCCCGAACCCCGCGGGGCTGCGAGAGGAGAATCCATGTCGCTGGACGTCCCACCTGCTCTGCTCCATCAGGCCGAGCGGGGCGAGGTCGACGAAAAGGAGTTCGTCGACTGCGTCCGGACCTCACTTCCCTATGCCTGGGACATGATCAGTTCCCTGGTGGCACAACTGAAAGTCGACGGCGGAGACTTCGCCGACAACCAGACCCCGCCCCCGGATGAGCACGCCCGCGGCCAGCTTCTGCGCGCGCTGGCCAGCGATGCGATACGGGGGTCGCTGGAGCGCCACTTCGGCGTCCGGCTCGCGTTCCAGAACTGTCATCGCGTGGCGGTCTTCCCCCTGGATGCCTCGGCAGCCGAGCGGCTGGCCCGCTTCACTTCGGTGAGAGGCCAGTTGCTCAACCAGTCACCGGAGCTGCGTGACTGCTGACGGGCCCTAGGACCCTCCACGCTGCCGCTCCAGACGCCGTCCGCTCGCCCCGTCCCATCCGGTCAGCGAGCGAGGAGCGGCAGCACCTCCGAACCCAGTCGTTTGACGTTCCGCTCGGTGGTGCACAGGTCCCCCGAGCCCTCGACGAGCAGTGCGAAGCGCGTGATCCCGGTACGTTCCGCGGTCGCCGCCAGCCGGTCGGCGCACAGCCGCGGCGGGCCCACCGGGTGCAGCGCGCACAGCATGTCCGTGTACGCCTCCGGATCGCGCATCGAACGCGGCCTGCCGTCCACCGTCTCCATCGCCCCCAGGCCGCGGCGGAACGCCCCGGGCAGCGCCTGGCGCAGCACCTCCGCCGCGCTCGCGGGCGTGTCGTCGACCTGGGCCACGCCGGCCGAGACGTGCGCCGCGTCGTCGACCTCCGCCGGGCTCAGCCCCGCCGCCCGCGCGGTACGCCGCCACAGCCCGACCATCTCCGCCTTCTCCTCGTCGCCGCAGTGCATCCCGAGCAGCATCGGCAGCCCGCGCGCGGCGGCGAGCCGTACGGTGGCGGGCGAGGTGCAGGCGACCAGCACCGGCACGTCGGCGCCGCCGTACAGCGCCTCGGCCGGCCGCGGCACGACGTCGACCTCACGGAACGCGTAGCGCCCGCCTTCGGCTCCCACCCGCGGCTCGCGCAGCCAGCGCAGCAGCAGGTCCAGCGACTCGGGGAACTCCGTCTCGTACGCCGCGAGGCCGGTGCCGAAGACCTCCAGGTCCACCCACGGCCCGCCGCGGCCGACGCCGAGGACGAAGCGCCCCTGCGCGGCGTGGTGCAGCAGCGCGGCCTGCTCGCCGAGGGCGACGGGGTGCTGCGTCGGCAGCACGCTGACGGCGGTGCCGACGCGGATGCGGCTGGTGCGGCCGAGGAGCAGCGCGGCGAGCGTGACCGCCGAGGGGCAGGTGCCGTACGGGATGAAGTGGTGCTCGGCGAACCAGACGGAGTCGAGCCCCGCCTCCTCCGCCGCCACGCCCGTCCGCACGGCACGGTGCAGGGCCTCGCCCTGTCCCTGGCCGGGGAACTGGGCGGCGAGCACAAACGAGCCGACGTGCATCCTGCCCCCTGGGTACCGATGGTGCTGTCGCGCGAGGGGTACGAACCGACCGCCACCTACGGCACAGAGGCCCCACCCCGAGGTCACCCTCATTGTTGGCGATCGACGGGTGAATCGCCATTCTCGGCGCCCTGTGCTGGACTTCGGCCCCGTACCCTGGTAAGGACTCCGTCACGACGATCTTCCCGAGGTGCCGCCGTGTCCCCCCGCCGGAACAAGCCGCGCTCCCGCGGCTCCGCCCGTCCGCCCGCGGGCGACGACCTCGCCGGCCGCCTCGGCATGCCCGACGCGGCGGAGTACGGGGGCGAGGAGTTCCTCGTCCGCCGCGTCTCCGGGTCCGCGGCCGACAAGGGCTACCGCTGCCCGGGCTGCGACCAGGAGATCCGACCCGCGACGCCGCACGTGGTGGCGTGGCCGGAGCACGGCGGCGCTGACCTGCGCCGGCACTGGCACACGGCGTGCTGGAACGCCCGCGACCGCCGCGGCACCCGGCCGCAGCGCTCGCGGAACGCCCCGCGCCACTGACGCCGGCTCCACGGGCCCGTACGGCGTCGCTCGCGGCGGACCGCGTCAACACCCTGTGGTCCAGACCTATTGACGATTGGTACAGACCTTATCTACGCTCCCTCATCACTGCGCGGCGAGCACGACTCCCGACGCTCGCCGGGCGACGCAGGTCCCACCCCCAGTATCCGGACCTAGCCCGAGGAGCACGCCCTTGAGATCCCCCCACGTACGTACCCGCACCCGCGTCATCGGCATCCTGCTGACCCTGGCGCTCGCGATCCCCCTCACGGTGCTGGCCACGCTGTCGCCGTCGAGCACCGCGGGCGCCGCGACGACCACCGCCGGCCCCAAGGCCGCCGGGGTGAAGCTCGGCTACTTCACGGAGTGGGGTGTCTACGACCGCAACTACCACGTGAAGAACATGGTCGACTCCGGCACCGCGGAGAAGATCACGCACATCAACTACGCCTTCGGCAACGTCCAGGGCGGCCGCTGCACCATGGGCGACTCCTTCGCGGCCATCGAGAAGAGCTACACCGCCGACCAGAGCGTCGACGGCGTCGCCGACACCTGGGACCAGCCGCTGCGCGGGAACTTCAACCAGCTACGCAAGCTGAAGGAGAAGCACCCGGACATCAAGATCCTGTGGTCCTTCGGCGGCTGGACCTGGTCCGGCGGCTTCGGCCAGGCCATGCAGAACCCCGACGCCTTCGCGCAGTCCTGCTACGACCTGGTCAACGACCCGCGCTGGGAGGGCCTGTTCGACGGTATCGACCTCGACTGGGAGTACCCCAACGCCTGCGGCCTGTCCTGCGACACCAGCGGCCCGGCCGTGATGAAGGACATGATGCAGGCGTTCCGCGCCAAGTTCGGCGACCAGCTGGTGACAGCGGCCGTGACCGCCGACGCCTCCGGAGGCGGGAAGATCGAGGCCGCCGACTACGCCGCTGCCGCGGAGTACGCGGACTGGTACAACGTCATGACGTACGACTTCTTCGGCGCCTGGGACGCCCAGGGCCCCACCGCCCCCCATTCGCCGCTCACGGCGTACGACGGCATCCCCAAGGAGGGCTTCGACTCCGCCGCGGCGATCGAGAAGTTCAAGGCCGCCGGCGTCCCGGCCAACAAGCTGCTCCTGGGCATCGGCTTCTACGGCCGCGGCTGGACCGGCGTGACCCAGGCGGAGCCCGGCGGCACGGCGACCGGCCCCGCGGCCGGCACGTACGAGCAGGGCATCGAGGACTACGAGGAGCTGACGAGCAAGTGCCCCGCCACCGGCACGGTCGCGGGCACCGCGTACGCCCACTGCGGGGACCAGTGGTGGAGCTACGACACCCCGCAGACCATCGGCGGGAAGATGGACTACGCGAAGCAGCAGGGCCTCGGCGGCGCGTTCATCTGGGAGCTGAGCGGTGACACCGCGAACGGCGAGCTGATGTCCGCCGTCAGCAGCGGCCTCGGCTGAGGACGGGCCTGAGCCCGGGGTATCCGGCGTGCGCTCGCCTCCCCGCCCCGGGCCCAGGCCCTTTCCCGTCCCCCACGTGCGAGTGACCGTGCGCGGCTACGCCACGTTGACGCGCTGGCCGGGCGGTGCCGCCTCCAGCCAGGCGAGAAAGCCGGTGAGCGCGTCCTCGCTCATCGCCAGCTCGATCCGGTCCTCGTCGTGCCGGCAGGCCAGCACGACGGCGTCGGAGAGCAGCGCCAGCTCCTCCTCGCCCGCGGGGGCCCGGCGCTCCAGCACCTCGATGGCGTCCCGCCGCAGCACGCGGCGCGGCCTCGGTGCGTACGAGAAGACGCGGAACCACTCGACGGCGTCACCGCTGTAGCGGGCGACACCGTACGCCCAGCCCTTCCCGGGCCGGTCCGCGCGGGGGCTCCAGCGCAGGCTGCAGTCGAAGGTGCCGCCGGCCCGCTGGATCAGCCGGCGGCGCAGCCCGAAGAGGAAGAGGCCGAGCAGCAGCAGGGCGACGACCGCCCCGGCCAGCAGCAAAGCGAGGATCATCTCCACCGACCTCCTCGCCGCTCCGCTCGCGTGGCCTCAGCGAACGCCCGCCACGGCCAGGAGCCGCACTTCCGCTCGTCGCTCCGCCCCCGCGTCCGCGTCCGACTTGGCCCGCTCCAGGGCGCGCTCCGCGCGCTCCACGTCGATCTCGTGGGAGAGCTCGGCGATCTCGGCGAGCAGGGAGAGCTTGTTGTCCGCGAAGGAGATGAAGCCGCCGTGCACGGCGGCCAGGACCGTGCCGCCGTCGCCGGCGCCCGTCGTGCGGATCGTCACGGGGCCGGATTCGAGGACGGTGAGCAGCGGCTGGTGCCCGGGCATGATGCCGATGTCACCGGACGGGGTGCGCGCGATGACCCGGGTGGCCTCGCCGGACCAGACGCTACGGTCCGCGGCGACCAACTCGACGTGCAGCTCGGCCACGATGGCTCCTCAACTGGGGTTTAGCAGAGAATAACTGGTTTGCGGGCCGGGGGCGGGGCGAACCCCGCCCCCGATTGGCCGGAGCCAACGAACCCGTGGGCGCACCCGTCAGGAGACGCCCAGCTCCTTCGCCTTGGCCTTCAGGTCCTCCAGGCCACCGCACATGAAGAACGCCTGCTCGGGGAAGTGGTCGTACTCGCCGTCGGCGATCGCGTTGAACGCGGCGATCGACTCGTCCAGCGGCACGTCCGATCCGTCGAGACCGGTGAACTGCTTCGCCGCGTGGGTGTTCTGCGACAGGAAGCGCTCGATCCGGCGCGCCCGGGAGACGGTGAGCTTGTCCTCCTCGGACAGCTCGTCCATACCCAGAATGGCGATGATGTCCTGCAGGTCCTTGTACTTCTGCAGGATCGCCTTGACGCGCGTGGCGCACTCGTAGTGCTCCTGCGCGATGTAGCGCGGGTCCAGCACCCGGGAGGTGGAGGCCAGCGGGTCCACCGCGGGGTAGATGCCCTTCTCGGAGATCGGACGGGACAGCTCCGTCGTCGCGTCCAGGTGGGCGAAGGTGGTCGCCGGCGCCGGGTCGGTGTAGTCGTCCGCGGGCACGTAGATCGCCTGCATCGAGGTGATGGAGTGACCGCGGGTGGAGGTGATGCGCTCCTGCAGCAGACCCATCTCGTCGGCGAGGTTCGGCTGGTAGCCCACCGCGGAGGGCATGCGGCCCAGCAGCGTGGAGACCTCCGAGCCGGCCTGGGTGAAGCGGAAGATGTTGTCGATGAAGAACAGCACGTCCTGCTTCTGCACGTCGCGGAAGTACTCCGCCATCGTGAGGCCGGCCAGGGCCACGCGCAGCCGGGTGCCCGGCGGCTCGTCCATCTGGCCGAAGACCAGCGCGGTCTGCGGCAGCACGCCGGACTCGGCCATCTCCGCGATGAGGTCGTTGCCCTCACGGGTGCGCTCGCCGACGCCGGCGAACACGGAGACGCCCTCGTGCAGCTTGGCGACACGCATGATCATCTCTTGGATGAGCACGGTCTTGCCGACACCCGCGCCGCCGAACAGGCCGATCTTGCCGCCCTTGACGTACGGGGTGAGCAGGTCGACGACCTTCAGACCGGTCTCGAACATCTCGGTCTTGGCTTCGAGCTGGTCGAAGGCCGGGGCCTTGCGGTGGATCGGCCAGCGCTCGGTGATCTCCGACTCGCCGACCTCGTCGTTGAGGATCTCACCCAGGGTGTTGAACACCCGGCCCTTGGTGACGTCGCCGACGGGGACGGTCAGGCCCTCGCCGGTGTCGGTCACCGGGGCCTGGCGGACCAGGCCGTCGGTGGGCTGCATGGAGATGGCGCGGACCAGGCCCTCGCCGAGGTGCTGGGCGACCTCCAGGGTCAGCACCTTGATCTCGCCCGCGTTGGCGGGGTCGGCGACCTCGACGGTCAGCGCGTTGTAGATCTCCGGCATCGCGTCGACGGGGAACTCCACGTCGACGACCGGGCCGATGACCCGCGCGACGCGGCCGGTCGCCGTGGCAGTCGCTTCGGTGGTCGTAGCAGTGGTCATGGTTATCGGTCACTCCCCGCAGAGGCGTCGGCCAGGGCGTTCGCGCCACCGACGATCTCGCTGATTTCCTGGGTGATTTCGGCCTGGCGGGCCTGGTTGGCTAGCCGCGTGAGCGACTTGATGAGCTCCTCGGCGTTGTCGGTCGCGGACTTCATCGCACGGCGGGTGGCGGCGTGCTTGGAGGCGGCCGACTGCAGCAGCGCGTTGTAGATCTTGCTCTCGACGTACCGCGGTAGCAGCGCGTCGAGCACGCCGTCCGCGGACGGCTCGAAGTCGTACAGCGCGTGGATCTCGCGCTCCTTCTGCCGCGCCTCCTCGAAGACCTCCGCCGACTCCTCGGCGGTCTTGTCGAAGACGATCGGCAGGAGCCGCTTGTCCACCGCGGTCTGCGTCATCATCGAGTGGAACTCGGTGTAGACGATGTGGATCTCGTCCACGCCGCCCTCCGAGGTCTCCTTGCTCAGCGCGTCGATGAGCGGCGCGGCCACCTTCTTGGCGTCGGCGTACGTCGGGTTGTCCGTGAACCCGGTCCACGACTCGGCCACCGGCCGCTCGCGGAAGCCGAAGTACGACACGCCCTTGCGGCCGACGACGAAGTGGTCGACCTGCCTGCCCTCAGCGATCAGCCGGTTGGTCAGCGCCTCGGCCTGCTTGATGGCGTTGGAGTTGTAGCCGCCGGCCAGACCGCGGTCGCTGGTGATCAGCAGCACCGCGGCCCGCACCGGGCGCTCCACCTCCGTGGTCAGCGGGTGCTTGGTCTCGGAGCCCGCGGCCACCGCCGTGACCGCGCTGGTCAGCTCGGTCGCGTACGGGGTGGAGGCCGCCACCTGGCGCTGCGCCTTGACGACGCGCGAGGCGGCGATCATCTCCATCGCCCTGGTGATCTTCTTGGTCGCAGAGACGCTACGGATCCGCCTCTTGTAGACCCGCATCTGGGCGCCCATGCTCAGCCCTCGCCCAGCAGCTTGCCGTCCGAGGTCTCGAACTGCCGCTTGAAGGACTCGACCGCGTCACGCAGCGCCTGGACGGTCTCGTCGGGCATCTTGCCGCCCTCGCGGATGCCCGTGAGCAGGTCCTTCTGCTCGCGGTGCAGGTGGTCGAGCAGCTCGCGCTCGAAGCGCTTGACGTCCGAGACGGGCACGTCGTCCATGATGCCGTTGGTGCCGGACCACACGGACACGACCTGGTCCTCGGTGGGGAAGGGCGCGTACTGCGGCTGCTTCATCAGCTCCATCATCCGCTGGCCCCGCTCCAGGGCCGCCTTGGAGGCGGCATCCAGATCGGAGCCGAAGGCGGCGAACGCCTCCAGCTCGCGGAACTGCGCAAGGTCCAGCTTCAGCCGGCCGGAGACCTGGCGGATCGCCCGGTGCTGGGCGGCGCCGCCGACGCGGGAGACGGAGATACCGACGTTCAGCGCCGGGCGCTGGCCCGAGTTGAACAGGTCGGACTCCAGGAAGCACTGGCCGTCCGTGATGGAGATCACGTTGGTCGGAATGTAGGCCGAGACGTCGTTCGCCTTGGTCTCGATGACCGGCAGGCCCGTCATCGAGCCGGCACCCATCTCGTCCGAGAGCTTGGCGCAGCGCTCCAGCAGCCGGGAGTGCAGGTAGAACACGTCGCCGGGGTACGCCTCACGGCCCGGCGGGCGGCGCAGCAGCAGCGACACGGCGCGGTACGCCTCGGCCTGCTTGGACAGGTCGTCGAAGATGATCAGGACGTGCTTGCCCTGGTACATCCAGTGCTGGCCGATGGCCGAGCCGGTGTACGGGGCCAGGTACTTGAAGCCCGCCGGGTCGGACGCCGGGGCCGCCACGATCGTGGTGTACTCCAGGGCGCCGGCCTCCTCCAGCGCGCCGCGCACGCCGGCGATGGTGGAGCCCTTCTGGCCGATCGCCACGTAGATGCAGCGGACCTGCTTGCCCGGGTCGCCGGAGCGCCAGTTGTCGCGCTGGTTGATGATCGTGTCGATGCCGAGGGCGGTCTTGCCGGTCTGCCGGTCACCGATGATCAGCTGGCGCTGGCCGCGGCCGATGGGGGTCATCGAGTCGACGGCCTTGTAGCCGGTCTCCATCGGCTCGTGCACCGACTTGCGCTGCATGACCGAGGGAGCCTGCAGCTCCAGCGCACGGCGGCCCTCGGTCGCGATCTCGCCGAGGCCGTCCACCGCGTTGCCCAGGGGGTCGACGACCCGGCCCAGGTAACCGTCACCGACCGGCACGGACAGGACCTCGCCGGTACGGGTGACCGGCTGCCCCTCCTCGATGCCCCGGAACTCGCCGAGGACGACCGCACCGATCTCCCGCTCCTCCAGGTTGAGGGCGAGGCCGAGGGTGCCGTCCTCGAACTTCAGCAGCTCGTTCGCCATCGCCGAGGGCAGCCCCTCGATCTTGGCGATGCCGTCCATGGCCTGCGATACCGTGCCGACCTCTTCGCGCGAGGCCGCGTCCGGCTGGTACGACTGGACATAGCTCTCCAGCGCGTCCCGGATCTCCTCCGGCCGGATCGTGAGCTCCGCCATCTGGGTTCCCTGCTCTCCTTGTTGGGCCCGTAAGTTCTTGCGTCCACGGCCCAACTCGGGCCGCTGGTGATGCTCTGGAGTTGGTGTGCGACGGCCGGTGACCGTCAGCCCGCCATGCCGCGCTTCACCTCGTCGAGGCGGTCGGCGACGGAGCCGTTGATGACCTCGTCACCCACCCGCACCGAGATCCCGCCGAGGACCGCGGGGTCCACGTCCAGGTTCAGGTGCATGTCCCGGCCGTACAGCCGGGACAGCGCGGCGCCCAGGCGCTCCTTCTGCCCGTCGCTGAGCGGCACGGCGGTGGACACGACCGCGACCATGCGGTCCCGGCGCTCCGCGGCGAGCTTGGACAGGGCCTCCAGGCCCCCTTCCAGGCTACGGCCCCGCGGCCGCTCGACGAGCCGGACGACCAGCCGCTCGGTGACCGGGTTCGCCTGGCCGCCCAGCAGCGAGTGCAGCAGTTCGCCCTTGGCGGTCCGGGTACCGACCCGGTCGGTGAGCGCGCCGCGCAGCTGCTTGTCGGCGGCGACGATCCGGCCGAACCGGAACAGCTCGTCCTCGACATCGTCCAGCTGCCCCGCACGCTGCGCGGCGGTGAGGTCCGCGGTGTCGGCCAGCTCTTCGAGCACGTCGACCAGGTCACGCGCCCGCGACCAGCGGGCCCGTACCATCCCGGCGACCAGGTCGGCGGCCTCTTCCCCTACCTGGCGGCGGGGAGACCCCAAGCCGATCTGCCCGCCGAGGAGACGGGTGACCAGCTCGGCCTTGGCCCCGCCGGGCTGCGCCGGGTCGGTCAGCGCCCGCCGCAGCGTCACCTCGCGGTCCAGCAGCGCGGTCACGGCGGCCAGCTCCCCGGCCAGCTCCGCCGCGTCGACCGATGTGTTGTCGGTCAGCGCGTCGAGCTGCTCCCGGGCGGCGGCCAGCGCCTCGCGGCTCGCTCCGTTCATCGGTCACGCTCCTCGACTCGCTCGCCGGCGCTCGCTCGACTCGTCGCCGTTCCGGCGTTCATGCCCCGGCCTCGGCCTTCGTCCCGGACTGCGCGGCGGCCTTGGCCTCCAGCTCGTCCAGGAACCGGTCGACGACGCGGCTCTGCCGGGCCTGGTCCTCCAGGGACTCGCCGACCAGCCGGCCGGCCAGCTCGGTGGCGAGCCTGCCGACGTCCTGGCGCAGCTCCAGCGAAGCAGCCTTCTTGTCGGCCTCCACCTGGGCGTGGCCGGCAGCGATGATCTCCTCACGCTGCCGCTGGCCCTCGGCCCGCATCTCGGCGATGAGGGTCGCACCCTGCTCGCGAGCATCCTCGCGCAGCCGGTTGGCCTCGTGCCGGGCCTCGGCGAGCTGGGCCTTGTACTGGTCCAGCGTCTGCTCCGCCTCGATCTGGGCGGCCTCGGCCTTCTCCATGCCGCCCTCGATGGCCGCCTTGCGCTCCTCCAGCACCTCGTTGATACGCGGCAGGAGCTTCCTGGCCAGCAGCGCGAAGACGATGAGGAAGGCGATCAGGCCGATGACGAGTTCCGGCATCGGCGGGACGAGAGGATTCTGCTCCTCCTCCGCCGCGATCTGCAGGAGATTCACATCGGTGCCTTTCGTCGGAAGAGGCTGATCAGTACACGAACGGCATGACGATGCCGATGAGGGCGAGCGCCTCACAGAAGGCGAAGCCCAGGATCATGTTCTGCCGGATCAGGCCGACGGCCTCCGGCTGACGGGCCATGGCCTGCACGCCGTTGCCGAAGATGTAGCCGATGCCGATACCGGGGCCGATCGCGGCGAGGCCATAACCGATCGAGTCGACGGTGCCTTCGACTGCGGCCAGGGTCTCCATCGAAGCCATGTGCTTTCTTCCTTCTCTTCTGCCGAACCGGTGGGGGTTGGCCACCGGACGATTGGGGGTGTGCGGGTGGTACGGGATCCTCAGTGCGCCTCTTCGAGGGCACCGGAGATGTAGCTGGCCGACAGCACGACGAACACGTACGCCTGCACCGCCTGGATGAACAGCTCGAAGACGATCATCACCATGACCAGAACGAAGGCCACGGGCGCGAACGCGTAGCCAAAGCTGTTCATGAAGAACCAGGTGGCGATGGTGAACATCACCAGCAGCAGATGGCCGGCGAACATGTTGGCGAAGAGCCGGACCGCGTGCGTGAACGGCCGCACGAGCACGTTCGAGAAGAACTCGATCAGCATGACCAGCGGCAGCACGGAGCCGAGCGACTTGTCGTAGCCCGTCAGGTTCTTCAGCCCGCCGACGAAGCCGTGCCGCTTGAAGGTCAGCGTCATCCAGGTCACCCAGACCAGGATGGCGAGGCCCGCCGGGAAGGCGATGATCGAGGTCACCGGGAACTGCGCGAGCGGGATGATCGACCAGAGGTTCATCAGCCAGATGAAGAAGAAGAGGGAGACCAGCAGCGGCACCCACTTCTCGCCTTCCTTCTTGCCGATGGTCTCGTAGACGATGCCGCGGCGCACGAAGTCGTAGCCGGACTCGGCGACCATCTGCAGCTTGCCCGGCACCACCTTGGGGCTGGCGAACGCCCTCCAGAAGAAGAGACACAGCAGACCGGTCGTGAGCAGCGCCAGCAGTATCGGCTTGTTGAACTCGAAGCCGCCGATCTCGAACATCGGCTTGAAGACGAACGAGTGCAGGCCGGGGGACTGGAAGCCGCAACCGCCGTCAACGAAGATCTTGCAACTCGCGTCGAAAGCGAGCGTCGTATCAGCAGCACTCACCGGCGAGCTCCTTCGGTGTGACGCATGGCTACGGCAACCTCAATGTGTCGGCGTTGTGCACCGCTGGAGAGCGGCACGTGACAGGACGGGATACGGCCGGCGGGGTGCGGTGCGGCCCTGCGGCCCACGGCGCACGCGCGCACCGGCGCGGCAGGGGGACGATAGCAGTAGCGGATCACTGCCCGGGCGGCGCCCCTCATCGCCCGACCTCGCTGGTACTGCCGGAGCGCTGTTCACCCGCTCCGGTCGCTCGCTCCGGTTCCACGTACGGCAACTTCAGCCGGAAGTGGGTACGTGCCATGGCGGCGGTGAACACCAGCGCCGCGGCGAGCACCGTGAGGCCGAACGCCCTGGTGCTGAAGAGCGTGGTGTCCTTGAACAGCCCCATCACGACCGCGAGAAGCAGGATCTGGGTGGTGTAGGTGAGCAGCGCGATCCCCATGAACAGCTCGGGGTACTTGCGGGAGAAGTGCTGCAGTGCGAAGAGGCCGAGACCGAAGAAGGCAAGGACCACCACCGTGGCTGCGGCGGCTCCCACACCACCCTTCACACCGGCCGCGAGTGAGCTGATGACACTCGCGACGACGCCGGTGAGGGCGGTCGGGATCGCGGCGCCACGGAGGATCCGGGCGTCGTTGACCTGCATATAAGGAGTCTCCGGCGGGAGTCGGGAGCAACTGGTCGACGGTGACGAGCATGTCCCCGGGGCGAGTGCACCGCCTGAAGGGGCATCGCGCCAGAGAACCGTCGCACTACGGTCCTTCGGCTCTGCACCGGGTTCTCGTGAACGGTATCACAAGCATCTTGACCCGAGCTTTACTCAGGAAGTGTGCTGCCCGTCACACGAAGGGGCTACGTCGGCCGAGTTATCTCACTCACCTGGAGATATGCCTGCTAAGGGGCTCAATGTCCCGTGCGGCGCCACCGCGAGCGCTCGCCCACGGCCGTGGAGCCGCTGATCCCGGCCGGCACCAGCTCGTGCTCCTGTGCACCCGGCGCCCCACCCGACCCGTTCGCCGCGGCCCCGCCCGCCGGCGCCGGGCCGCCCTGCGGCCCCGTACCGTCGCCGGGACCGTCGTCCCGCTCCCCGCCGGAGGCCCCTTCCCCGCCGGGGGCCCCTTCCCCGCCGGGGGCCCCTTCCCCGCCGAGGGCCCCTTCCCCGCCGAGGGCGTCCTCTGGGCGGCGGAAACGCGGCGGTACGAGCCTGTTGGCCCACGACGGCGTCTTCGGGGCGAACCGCGGCAGCAGCAACAGCACCAGCCCGGCGGCGCTCAGGCCGACCGCCACCAGCACCACCCAGACGTTGTCGGCCTGCACCGAGAAGGCCACCATCCCGAACGCGACCAGCGCCGACCAGAAGTACATGAGCAGCACGGCCCGCATGTGCGAGTGGCCCATCTCCAGCAGCCGGTGGTGCAGGTGCCCGCGGTCGGCCGCGAACGGCGACTGGCCGCGCCAGGTGCGCCGTACGACGGCCAGCACCAGGTCCAGCATGGGGATGGCCAGGATCGTCAGCGGCAGCACCAGCGGGATGAACACCGGCACCGTCGAGCGCACCGCCTGCTTCTCACTGCCGGCGAAGACCTGCAGCGCGTCCGGGTCCACCTGGCCGGTGATCGAGATCGCCCCGGCGGCCAGCACCAGGCCCAGCAGCATCGAGCCGGAGTCGCCCATGAAGATCCGCGCCGGGTGCACGTTGTGCGGCAGGAAGCCGACGCACATGCCCAGCAGCACGGCGGAGAACAGCGCGGCGGGGGCGGCGGCTTCGATCCCGTAGCCGAACCAGATGCGGTACGCGTACATGAAGAACGCCGCGGCGGCGATGCCCACCATGCCGGCGGCCAGCCCGTCGAGGCCGTCCACGAAGTTGACGGCGTTGATCGAGATGACGACGAGCGCGACGGTCAGCAGCGTGCCCTGCATCGGCGTCAGCACCACCGTGCCCACGCCCGGGACCGGGATCCACAGGATCGTCAGGCCCTGGAGGACCATGACGCCCGCCGCGATCATCTGCGCGCCCAGCTTGAGCAGGGCGTCCACGCCCCATTTGTCGTCCAGTACGCCGATCAGCCAGATCAGCGCCGCCCCGGACAGCAGCGCCTTGGGCTCGTTGAGCTCGAAGACCCGCTCGAACGCCTGCAGCTGCGAAGCGACGAGCAGCGCGGCGCACATCCCGCCGAACATGGCGATGCCGCCGAGTCTCGGCGTCGGCTCGCTGTGCACGTCACGGTCCCGGATTTCCGGCATCGCGCCGGCCGCGATCGCGAACTTCCGCACCGGGCCGGTCAGCAGATAGGTGACAGCGGCTGCGATGCACAGCGTCAGCAGGTATTCACGCACAAGCTGCCCCAGAGGTTTCGCTGTTCCGTTCAGCCACACACACTAGCCCGCTCCCGGGCCTTCGTTCTCCGGGTACGGGCGCAAGGCACGCCCGGGCCCTACAGAAAGAGACCCGCGAGGCGCCCGACCGGTTGCATCCGGCCATTATGCGTCCGCTGTCCGGCCGCTATCCTGCCGTGGCCGCCGGTACGCCCGTGAGCGCCGTCACCACCGGATCGAGCGCCTGCCCGATCTCGTCGCCGATACGCCGGAAGTACGGCACCGGCGCCCCGTACGGGTCGTACACCTCGTCCGCGGCCGGGCTGGGGGCCAGCAGCCAGCCCCGCAGCGCCGCCGCGGCCTGCACCAGGCTGTGCGCCCGCGCCACCGGGCCCTCGCGGGCGGGCGGCAGGGTCGCGGCGTCTATGGCCCGTACCAGCCGGGCGAACTCCTTGAGCGTGAACGTGCGCAGCCCCGCGGAGTGCCCCATGGAGATGACCTGCGCCCGGTGGTCCCGGGTCGCGGTCAGCACCAGATCCGCCCGGATCACGTGCTCGTCGCGCAGCTCCCGCGCCGCGAACCCGTCCGGGTCCGCCCCCGACTCGCGCAGCACCGTCGCCGCGTGCGCCTCCATGGGCGCACCCTCGTGCCCCCAGGTGCCCGCGCTCTCCACGGCGATGCCCGCCGCGGGCCGCGGGCCGAGGCGCACGTCGAGGGCATGCCGCGTCAGCCGCTCGGTGATCGGCGAGCGGCAGACGTTGCCGGTGCTGACGTGGAGGATCCGGAATCCCTGTATGTCCCCCGTGCGCCCTTCGGGCGCGGTCAACTGGCGACCTCAAGCCCGCCGGCGACCTCGCGCAGCTGCTCGGCGGTCACCGCGCCCTCGCGCAGCAGCACCGGCGTGCGGCCGGTGATGTCCACGATCGAGGACGGCACCGCGGCCGGCGTCGTGCCGCCGTCGAGGTAGACCGAGACGGCCTCGCCGAGCATCTCCTGGGCGGCGTCGCAGTCCTGCGGGGCGGGGTGGCCGGTCAGGTTGGCGCTGGAGACGGCCATCGGGCCGACCTCCTTGAGCAGTTCGAGCGCCACCGGGTGCAGCGGCATGCGCACCGCCACCGTGCCGCGCGTCTCCCCCAGGTCCCAGGTCAGCGACGGCTGGTGCTTGGCGACGACGGTCAACGCGCCCGGCCAGAAGGCGTCGATCAGCTCCCACGCCTCCTCGCTGAGGTCCTTGACCAGGCCGTGCAGCGTGTTCGGCGAGCCGATCAGCACCGGCGTGGGCATGCTGCGCCCGCGGCCCTTGGCGTCCAGCAGCGACGCCACCGCCTCGGCGGTGAAGGCGTCGGCGCCGATGCCGTAGACCGTGTCGGTGGGCAGGACGACCAGCTCGCCGCGGCGGACTGCGGACGCGGCCTCGCGCAGCCCGGTCCTGCGATCGGCCGCATCGCTGCAGTCGTAGCGCCGTGCCATGTCAATCTCCTTCTCAGGTACGGACTCTGCGGGCGGTCGCGAATCGAGGCCGGTTGTTGAGGTCGGGGTGGTCGGCGGCGTCCGCCCAGCCGCGTTCCTCGGTGAAGAGCCACGGCACCTGGCCGCCCTGGGTGTCGGCGTGCTCGACGACGACCACCCCGCCGGGGCGCAGCAGCCGTCGGGCGGCGACCTCCAGACCGCGGATGAGGTCGAGGCCGTCCTCGCCGGAGAAGAGCGCGGCCTGCGGGTCGTGGTCGCGGGCTTCCGGTGCGACGTGCTCCCACTCGGTCAGCGGGATGTACGGCGGGTTGCTGATGACCAGGTCGACCTGGCCGTTCAGCTCGGGCAGCGCGGTCAGCGCGTCTCCATGGTGCAGTACGACACGGGCGCCGCCGTCGTTGTGCGCGGCGTTCTTGCGCGCCCAGTTGAGCGCCGTCTCCTCCAGCTCCACGGCGTGCACGGCGGCCCGCGGCACCTCCTGCGCCATGGCCAGCGCGATGGCGCCGGAGCCGGTGCACAGGTCGACGATCAGCGGCTCGACGACGTCCATCGCGCGCACCGCCGCTATCGCCCAGTCCACCACGGACTCGGTCTCCGGCCGCGGGACGAAGACGCCGGGGCCCACCTGCAGCTCCAGGTAGCGGAAGTAGGCGACGCCGGTGATGTGCTGCAGCGGCTCGCGGGCCTCGCGGCGGGCGACGGCCTCCCAGTAGCGGGCGTCGAAGTCGGCGTCGGCGACGCGGTGCAACTCGCCGCGGGGCACGCCGTGGACGTAGGCCGCCAGCTCCTCCGCGTCAAACCGCGGGGAGGGCACGCCGGCGTCGGCGAGCCGCTGCGTGGCCTGTGCCACTTCGACGAGCAGCAGGTTCACGTTCCCTCCGGTCCCTCGGGCGTATCGGCGTGCGGTGGTCAGCCGGCGTCCGCGAGCCTGGCCGCGGCGTCCGCGTCCACGCAGGCCTGGATCACCGCGTCCAGCTCCCCGTCGAGCACCTGGTCCAGGTTGTACGCCTTGAAGCCGACCCGGTGGTCGGAGATGCGGTTTTCGGGGAAGTTGTAGGTGCGGATGCGCTCCGACCGGTCCACGGTACGCACCTGACTGCGGCGCGCGTCCGCCGCCTCCTTCTCGGCCTCCTCCTGTGCCTCGGCGAGCAGCCTCGCCCGCAGGATACGCATCGCCTGCTCCCTGTTCTGCAGCTGGCTCTTCTCGTTCTGGCAGGAGACCACGATGCCGGTGGGCAGGTGCGTGATGCGTACCGCGGAGTCCGTCGTGTTGACGGACTGGCCGCCGGGCCCCGAGGAGCGGTACACGTCGATACGCAGGTCGCCCGGGCCGATCTCGACCTCGTCGACGTCCTCCGCCTCGGGCAGCACCAGCACGCCGGCCGCGGAGGTGTGGATACGGCCCTGCGACTCGGTGGCCGGCACCCGCTGCACGCGGTGCACGCCGCCCTCGTACTTCAGCCGCGCCCACACGCCGTGGCCGGGCTCCGCGGGCGCGCCGCCCTTGAGCTTCACGGAGACGGAGACGTCCTTGTAGCCGCCGAGGTCGGACTCGTTGGCGTCCAGCAGCTCCGTCTTCCAGCCCTGCCGCTCGGCGTAGCGCAGGTACATCCGCAGCAGGTCGCCGGCGAACAGCGCGGACTCCTCGCCGCCCTCGCCCGCCTTGACCTCCAGGATGACGTTCTTGTCGTCGCTGGGGTCGCGCGGTACGAGCAGCAGCCGCAGCCGCTCCGTCAGCTCCTCCCGCTCCCGCTCCAGGCTCTTGGCCTCGGCGGCGAAGTCCGGGTCCTCGGCGGCCAGCTCGCGGGCGGTGGCGGCGTCCTCACCGGTGCGCTCCCAGGCGCGGTACGCCGCGATGATCGGGGTCAGCTCGGCGTAGCGCTTGTTGAGCTTCGTGGCGCGGCGCTGGTCGGCGTGCACGCCGGGGTCGGCGAGCTGCTGCTCCAGGGCGGCGTGCTCGCCGATGAGATCCTTGACGACCTCGAACATCGTGGGGTGCTCCGTAAGGGGAAGTAGCAGGACCGGGCGGCGGGGCCGGGCAGCGGGGCGGGGCGGGCGGCCGGACGGGACGAAAAACGTGCGCCGGCCCGGTCCGCCCTCATCGAAGGCGGCCGGCCCGGCGCACGCGGGCGAGCTACTTCTTCGCCGCGGCCTGCTTGCCGAAGCGGGCCTCGAAGCGGGCCACGCGGCCACCGGTGTCGAGGATCTTCTGCTTGCCCGTGTAGAACGGGTGGCACGCGGAGCAGATGTCCGCGCGGATGGTGCCGGAGGTGACGGTGCTCCGGGTGGTGAACGAGTTACCACAGGTGCAGCTGACCTGGGTCTCCACGTACTCCGGGTGGATGTCGCGCTTCAAGGGATTCTCCTAGGTTCGGGAGGGCTCCGGGTCGATCGGCGGATGCGTCACGTGAACCGGGGCCGACGTACCAGTCTACGAGGACCGGTCGTGCTCGCCAAAACGGGTCCGGTGCCCGCTTTATTCCACGGCCCGCGGTGGGCATCGCCGTGGAGAGCGCCGCTATTCGGCGCCCGCGAGCGATTCCGCCGCCTGCGCGCCGCCGCGGGGCGCGACCTCCGCCAGCTCCCCGGGCCCGGCCGGCGGGGCAGCGGCCACGCGGTCCTCGCCCGCCTGCGCGCCGGCGGTGTCCTTCAGCGCGGACCCGGGTATCGGCCGGTCGCCCCGCAGCGCCTGCCAGACCTGCGCGGACTCCTTCTCCAGCGGCACCACGCGGTTGGGGTCCTGCGCGTCGTACGTCACCGGAAGGGTGACCATCTGCATGTCGTCCGGGCCTATGTCGCCCAGGCTCTCGGCGAGCCGGCGCAGCTCGTTCACCGAGCCCAGGTCCTCGTCGGTGGTGATCGACTTGGTGGCGGTGTCGGCGAGGCCGATGAGCTTCGTGGGGCTGGTCAGCAGGTCGATCTCGCCGACCCGCTGCACCAGCGCCTTGACGAAGACCTGCTGCAGCTCTATCCGGCCCAGGTCGCTGCCGTCGCCGACGCCCTTGCGGGTACGGACCAGGCCGAGCGCCTGCTCGCCGTCGAGGGTGTGGGTGCCGGCCTTGAGGTCGAGGTGGCTGTCGGGGTCGTCGATGTCCTGGCGGGTGGTGATCTCCACCCCGCCGAGCTGGTCGATGAGCCGCTTGAAGCCGCTGAAGTCCACCTCGACGAAGTGGTCCATGCGCACCCCGGTCAGCTTCTCCACGGTCTTGACGGTGCAGGCCGGGCCGCCGACGGAGTACGACTCGTTGAACATCGCCCGCTCGGCGGCCGGGGCGGTGCCGCCGTCCTCCCGCTCGCACTCGGGGCGGTCGACGAGGGTGTCACGGGGGATGCTGACGACGCTGGCGCGCTTCCGGTCCTCGTAGACGTGGACGATCATCGCGGTGTCGGAGCGGGCGCCGCCGCCGTCGCGGCCGTACTCGGCGTTCTCGCCGGCGCGGGAGTCGGAGCCGAGGACAAGGATGTCCATGGAGCCCCCGGGCAGGTCCTTGGGCCGGTCGCCGCCCAGCTTGGCATCCAGGTCGACGCTGGTCAGGTTGCCGTTGAGGCGGAAGTAGAGGTACGTGAACCCGGCCCCGCCGAGGACCACGGCCCCCACGAGCACCCAGACCGCGGCGAGCACCGCCTTGCGGCGGGGACTGCGCGGTCGCCGGCCGGGATCCCCGGCTGCGTACGGTTCCGCCATCGGCTCCTCACCTCGGCCGCTCAGGTCCCTGACGCGCCGCGGGCAGGTCCAAACTTTTCCGCACATTACCCGACAGGGATCACCTAAAAGGGTTACACACGTCTTGGTGAACGCGCAAAAGCCTCCCCTCGTTCCGAGGGGAGGCTTTTGCCACGAAAAGTCGCTGACCTGCACCGGTTCGCGTGGGCCCGGCGCCGGCCGGCGCTAGTCGCCGTTGGGCGTGGGCGTGGTCTTCTGGATCTGCAGCAGGAACTCGGCGTTGCTCTTGGTCTGCTTCATCTTGTCCAGCAGCAGCTCCATGGCCTGCTGCTGGTCCAGCGCGTGCAGCACCCGGCGGAGCTTCCAGACGACGGCCAGCTCGTCGCTGCCCATCAGGATCTCCTCCTTGCGGGTGCCGGAGGCGTCCACGTCGACCGCGGGGAAGATGCGCTTGTCCGAGAGCTTGCGGTCCAGCCGCAGCTCCATGTTGCCGGTGCCCTTGAACTCCTCGAAGATCACCTCGTCCATCCGCGAGCCGGTCTCGACCAGCGCGGTGGCCAGGATGGTCAGCGAGCCGCCGTCCTCGATGTTGCGCGCGGCGCCGAAGAACTTCTTCGGCGGGTAGAGCGCCGTGGAGTCCACACCGCCGGACAGGATGCGGCCGGAGGCGGGCGCCGCCAGGTTGTACGCGCGGCCGAGCCGGGTGATCGAGTCGAGCAGCACGACGACGTCGTGGCCCAGCTCCACCAGCCGCTTGGCCCGCTCGATGGACAGCTCGGCGACCGTGGTGTGGTCCTCCGCCGGCCGGTCGAAGGTCGAGGAGATGACCTCGCCCTTCACCGACCGCTGCATGTCGGTGACCTCTTCGGGCCGCTCGTCGACGAGGACGACCATGAGGTGGCACTCGGGGTTGTTGGTGGTGATCGCGTTGGCGATGGACTGCAGGATCATCGTCTTGCCGGTCTTCGGCGGCGCCACGATCAGCCCGCGCTGCCCCTTGCCGATGGGCGAGACCAGGTCGATGATCCGCGGCGTCAGCGCGCCCGGGTCGCTCTCCAGCCGCAGCCTGTCCTGCGGGTAGAGCGGGGTGAGCTTGCCGAACTCCGCGCGCCCGCGGCTCTGTTCCGGCGACTGGCCGTTGACCGAGTCGAGCCGGACCAGCGCGTTGAACTTCTCCCGGCGCTCGCCCTCGCGGGGCTGGCGCACGGCACCCGTGACGTGGTCGCCCTTGCGCAGGCCGTTCTTGCGCACCTGGGCCAGCGAGACGTAGACGTCGTTGGGGCCGGGAAGGTAGCCGGAGGTGCGGACGAAGGCGTAGTTGTCGAGGATGTCGAGGATGCCGGCGACCGGGATCAGGACGTCGTCCTCGGCGATCTGCGGCTCGCTGTAGTCGTCGCGCCCGCGGCGCCCGCGGCGGTCACGGTAGCGGCCCCGGCGGCCGCGCCGGCCGCCCTCGAAGTCGTCGTCCTGCTGCTGTTGCTGCCGGCCGCCGCCGGCCTGGCTCTGCTGGCCGCCGCCCTGGCTCTGATGGCCGCTGCCGCCGTCGTCGCCCTTGTTGCGGCGGTTCTGCCGGTCCCGGCGCCCGCCGCCCTGGCGGTCGCCCTTCTGCCGGCCGCCGTCGCCGGACTGCTTGGCGTCGCCGCCCCTGTCGGACCTGTCGGCCTTCTCCGCCCGGTCGCCCTGGTCGCCGCCCGCGTGCTGCTCGGCGCCGGACTGGTCCTGCGCCTTGACGGGCTGGCCGGGAATGTCGATGCGGGAGTCGGCGCCCTCGTCCCTGCGGCCGGCGTCGCCCTCGGCCTGCTCGGCCTCGCCGGTACGGGCCCGGGAGGTGGCCCGGCGCTTCGGCCGGGTCGCCGCGCCGGCGTCCGACTGCTCGGCCTTGCCGGCCTTGTCGGCGGCCTTCTCGGCCTTGGCCTCGGCGGGATTGCCGCCGTCGGCGCCCTGCCTCTCCTTGATCACCTCGATGAGCTGGCTCTTGCGCATCCGAGCGGTGCCCCGGATCCCGAGGCCGGATGCGATCTGCTGGAGCTCCGCCAGGACCATGCCCTCCAGGCCGGCGCCGCGACGGCGCCTGGTCGAACCGGCGGTGGTTGCGGGAGCTCCCCCAGTCTCCTGCTGGGAGGCACCCCCAGAAGCTGGGCTGGCGGCGTTCTCTGCGTTGACGCCCATCAGATCGGTGGTGTCGCTCACGAAGGGTCCTTCCCTGGAGCGGTGCGTCGGCCTGTCTGGCTCGGCGACCGGTCGTGCTCTCCGGCTGCGGCCCGTGCGTTTGCGTCCGCGGGTCCGCGCCGGTGCGGTAGTCCGCCTTACGGCGGTGAAGACTGTGCAGGGTCGGCATGCTGGTGGTGCGGGGCACTCGGGTGGGTGTCACGCACGACAGCGGTGCCGATTCGGGAGCGTCACTGCACCGGCAGGCTGCTCAGGCAATGTGGAAGGCTCCCGGAAGAAAGGCTGTCCCGCGGGGGAAATCCCCCTGGGACCTGCCCCCGGGCCCTGCGGCCCGGAGAGACCCCAGCACACAGCACTGCCGTCTGGAACCAATGGCTGTGCTGACCTACGACTGGAGTGCGCTGGTGCTGCCTTGAGGTTAACACTATCGGATCCCGCAGACATTCCCCCCTCTCCCGGCGCCGGCGGCCGGTTCGGCGTTGTGCAATCTGTGGTATGGGTCGTCGTGCGGGCGGTGCGCGGGCCGGTGACCTGCGCTCGCCCGCGTCCGTCGCGTGGCACGGCCGCCGCGGGCCCGTCAGGCCAGCGGTAGCACGCTCGCCCCCTCCCGATCGAGGGCCAGCCGGTTCGCCGCCCAGCCGGCGCCCGCCGAAAGGGCGACCTTCTCGGCCGCGCCGTCCTCCGCGAACGCCAGCACCGTCGGGCCCGCGCCCGAGATCACCGCGGGCACGCCGTCGGCCCGCAGCCGCGCCACCAGCGCCGCGCTCTCCGGCATCGCGGCGGCGCGGTAGTCCTGGTGCAGCCGGTCCTCCGTGGCCGTGAGCAGCAGCTCGGGGCGCCTGGTCAGCGCCTCGACGAACAGCGCCGCGCGGGCCGCGGTCAGCGCCGCGTCCGCGTGCGGCACGGTACGGGGCAGCAGGCCCCGGGCCTCCGCGGTGGACAGCGGGTTGGCCGGCACGAAGACGACCGGGACGACGCCCTCGGCCGGGTCCAGCCGCAGGGCCCGTACCGCCGCCGCGGGCGCCTGCCCGGGCACCGCACCGGCGCCACCCGTACCGTCGTCCGTCCAGGCCAGCGTGAAGCCGCCGAGCAGGCACGCCGCGACGTTGTCGGGGTGGCCCTCCAGCTCCGCCGCCAGCTCCAGCAGCGCGGTCTTCTCGGGGGTGGCGTCGAGCGCGCCCGACCGCTCGGTGCCGCCTATCGTCACCGCCCGCGCCGCGATGATCCCGGCGCAGATCGCGGCGGCGGACGAACCGAGCCCGCGGCCGTGCGGGATACGGTTGGCGCACACCACCTCCAGCCCGCGCGGCTGCCCGCCCAGCGCCTCGAAGGCGCTGCGCATGGCCCGTACGAGCAGGTGGGACTCGTCCCGCGGGAGGTCGTCGGCGCCCTCGCCGGCGATGTCGACGTGCAGCCCGGACTCGGCGACCCGGACCACCACGTCGTCGTACAGCCCGAGGGCGAGTCCGAACGTGTCGAAGCCGGGGCCGAGATTGGCGCTGGTCGCCGGCACACGGACGCGTACGGGCGCGGCGCGGAAGGCTGGACCGGCCATCGCTTGCGTGACTCTCCTTGTGTGACTCTCACCCGGTTTCCCGGGCGGTGGGGGAAATCAGCTCGGTATCGACTCTGCCCGACCGGCGCCCCCGCGGCGCGCTGTGCGCGCACGGCCGGGCGGTACGGACGTCTTTCGAAAGGGGGTGCCCGGGACACTCGACCGGCGGGCTCAACGCCAGCTTATCGAAGGTGGGTTCCCCTGCGACATAGGGCGCACAGGAGGCGCTCGATGCGCGGCCCGCGCACGCGCCCGGCCTGCGGCCGGGGCGCCGGCCCGGCGCGGGCCCGGGGCCCGGGTCGTACGGCGGTCTGCCCAGGCCGTACGGGCTCCCGCCCGGCCCGTACGCCGGTGCGCCCGGCCCGTACGCGGGTGTGGTCCCGGGCCGTGCGCGGGTGTGGTCCCGGGCCGTGCGCGGGTGTGGTCCCGGGCCGTGCGCGGCCGGGCCGGCCTCAGGCCAGCCCCAGCCGCTCCGCCGCCACGTCCGCGTCGACCGGTACGGCGACGGGCTGCGGGGCGCCGGCGACCGCCCAGTCCGGGTCCTTCAGCCCGTTGCCGGTGACCGTACAGACGATCCGCTGGCCGGGGTCGACCATCCCCAGCTCCGCGGCCTGCAGCAGCCCCGCGACGCTCGCCGCCGAGGCCGGCTCGACGAAGACGCCCTCCTGCGCGGCCAGCAGCTTGTACGCCCGCAGGATCTGCCGGTCCGTGACCGCCTCGATGTGCCCGCCGGACTCGTCGCGCGCCTGCTCGGCCAGCTCCCACGAGGCCGGGTTGCCGATGCGGATGGCGGTGGCCAGCGTGCTCGGGTCCTTCACCGGCTCGCCGCGCACGATCGGGGCCGCGCCGGCCGCCTGGTAGCCCCACATCCGGGGGGTGCGGGTGGCGGGGCCGGCGCCGTTGTCGTGGTACTCGCCGTAGCCCTTCCAGTACGAGGTGATGTTGCCGGCGTTGCCGACCGGCAGGACGTGGATGTCCGGCGCGTCGCCGAGCGCGTCCACGACCTCGAAGGCGGCGGTCTTCTGGCCCTCGATGCGCGCCGGGTTGACGGAGTTCACCAGCGCCACCGGATGCTTCTCGCTGAGCTGCCGGGCCAGCGTCAGGCAGTCGTCGAAGTTGCCGTCGACCTGCAGGATCCGCGCCCCGTGCACCAGCGCCTGGCCCATCTTGCCGAGCGCGATCTTGCCCTGCGGCACCAGCACGGCGCAGGTCAGCCCGGCCCGTACCGCGTACGCGGCGGCGGAGGCCGAGGTGTTGCCGGTGGAGGCGCAGATCACGGCCCGGGCGCCGGCCTCCTTCGCCACAGAGATCGCCATCGTCATGCCGCGGTCCTTGAAGGAGCCGGTGGGGTTGGCGCCCTCCACCTTCAGGTGCACGTCGCACCCCGTGCGCTCGGAGAGCACCTGGGCCGGCACCAGCGGGGTCCCGCCCTCCCGGAGCGTCACCACCGGGGTCGTCCCGCTGACCGGCAGCCGGTCGCGGAACTCCTCGATGACGCCCCGCCACTGGCGGGTGCCTGACATTCGAGGTTCGTCGGTCACTGCGTCCATTTCCTTACGTCACTCCCCTTCGACCCGCATGGTGCCGGCCACGCCGCGGACGGTCTCCAGCTTCCGGAGCGCCTCGACCGTGGCCGCGAGCGCGGCGT
Organism: Streptomyces sp. CNX435; assembly: GCF_059570575.1. Lineage (NCBI taxonomy): Bacteria > Bacillati > Actinomycetota > Actinomycetes > Kitasatosporales > Streptomycetaceae > Streptomyces > Streptomyces sp. CNX435. Next base: position 69,401 of record NZ_JCANTA010000030.1, read on the forward strand.
CCGTCGCCCGGTGCGTGACCACCACGAGCGACGCCTCGCCATCCTTGCCCTGCTGCCGGACGGTGTCGATCGACACGTCGTGCTCGGCGAAGACCGCGGCCACGTGGGCGAGCACGCCCGCCCGGTCGGCCACGTCCAGGCTGATGTGGTACCGCGTGACGACGCCGTCCGGCGGCGCCACCGGCAGCTGCGCGTACGCGCTCTCCCCCGGCCCGCTGCCGCCGCTGAGCCGGTGCCGGCAGACCGCGACCAGGTCGCCGAGCACGGCGCTCGCGGTCGGCGCGCCGCCGGCGCCCGGGCCGTAGAACATCAGCTGCCCGGCCGCGCTGGCCTCGACGAAGACGGCGTTGTACGCCTCGCGGACGGAGGCCAGCGGGTGCGTCAGCGGGATCATCGCCGGGTGCACCCGCGCGGTGACGGACCTGCCGTCGGGCGTGCGCTCGCAGATGGCGAGCAGCTTGACCGTACAGCCGATGCGGCGCGCGGACGCCATGTCGGCGGCGGTGATCTCGGTGATGCCCTGGCGGTGTACGTCGTCGAGGCGGACCCGGGTGTGGAAGGCGATGCCGGCGAGGATCGCCGCCTTGGCGGCGGCGTCGTAGCCCTCGACGTCGGCGGTGGGGTCGGCCTCGGCGTAGCCGAGCGCGGTGGCCTCCTCCAGCGCCTCGGCGTAGCCGGCGCCGGAGGTGTCCATGCGGTCGAGGATGAAGTTGGTGGTGCCGTTGAGGATGCCGAGCACGCGGTTGACCTTGTCGCCGGCGAGCGACTCGCGCAGCGGGCGGACGAGCGGGATGGCGCCGGCGACGGCGGCCTCGTAGTAGAGGTCGACGCCGCGGCTGTCGGCGGCGGCGTAGAGGCTGGGGCCGTCCTCGGCGAGGAGGGCCTTGTTGCCGGTGACCACGCTGGCGCCGTGCTCGAAGGCGGTGGTGATGAGCGTACGGGCCGGCTCCAGGCCGCCGATCAGTTCGATGACGACGTCGACGTCGCCGCGTTTGACAAGCGCCGTGGCGTCCGTGGTGACCAGCTCGTCCGGGATCCCCGGCCGCGCCACCCCGGTCCGCCGCACCGCGACGCCCGCCAGCTCCACCGGGGCGCCGATCCGGGCGGCGAGGTCGGCGGCGTTCGCCGTCATGATGCGCGCGACCTCGGAGCCGACGGACCCGCAGCCCAGGAGCGCCACCTTCAGCGGACGCCTCTCGCTCATATGACCTCGTTCCTCACGTGCACCATCAGGGGGCGGATTCCAGTCTCACGCAGCCGGGGGCGATTGCGACGCTCTGTCCGGATGCCGAGACGTACCGTTTACGGCTTGAGATGCGGCACTGCTCGCGCGCCGCCGCTCAGCCGACGCTCAGCCGACATCGAGCCGCAGGAGATCCTCCTCCGTCTCCCGCCGCACGATCGCGCGCGCCGCGCCGGCCGCCACCGCCACCACGGGCGGGCGCAGCACGTGGTTGTAGTTGCTCGCCATGGAGCGGCAGTACGCCCCGGTGGCCGGCACCGCGAGCAGGTCGCCGGCCGCCAGGTCGGCGGGCAGGTAGGCGTCGCGTACGACGATGTCGCCGGACTCGCAGTGCTTGCCGACGACGCGGGCGAGCATCGGCTCGGCGGTGGAGGCGCGGGAGGCCAGCGCCACCGAGTACTCGGCGTCGTAGAGCGCGGTGCGGATGTTGTCCGACATGCCGCCGTCCACGCTCACGTACGTACGCAGCCCCGCCAGCTCCTTGACCGTGCCGACCTCGTACAGCGTGAAGGCCGTGGGGCCGACGATGGCGCGGCCCGGCTCCACGGACAGCCGGGGCATCGCGAGCCCCGCGGCGGTGCACTCGCGGGAGACGATGTCGCGCAGCGCCTTGGCGATCTCGTACGGCTCCCGCGGGTCGTCCTCCGGGGTGTACGCGATGCCGAGGCCGCCGCCGAGGTCGATCTCGGGCAGCTCCACCCCGTGCTCGTCGCGGATCTCGGTGAGCAGCCCGACGACGCGGCGGGCGGACACCTCGAAGCCGGCCATGTCGAAGATCTGCGAGCCGATGTGGCTGTGGATGCCGACCAGCTCCAGGGCGTCCAGCTTCAGCACCCGCCGTACCGCCTCGGCCGCCTGGCCGTCGGCGAGCGCGAGACCGAACTTCTGGTCCTCGTGGGCGGTGGCGATGAACTCGTGCGTGTGCGCCTCGACGCCGACCGTCACCCGGATCTGCACCCGCTGGCGCCTGCCGAGCCGCTCGGCGATGTGCGCGACGCGGACGATCTCCTGGTACGAGTCGAGCACGATCCGCCCGACGCCGGCCTCGACCGCCCGCTGGATCTCGGCCGGGCTCTTGTTGTTGCCGTGCATCGCGATCCGCTCGGCCGGCATCCCGGCGGCCAGCGCGGTCGCCAGCTCCCCGCCGGAGCAGACGTCGAGGTTCAGCCCCTCCTCGCGCAGCCAGCGGACGACGGCGCGGGAGAGGAACGCCTTGCCCGCGTAGAAGACGTCGGCGCCCTCGAAGGCGTCGGTCCAGGCGCGGCAGCGGGCGCGGAAGTCCGCCTCGTCGAGGAAGTAGGCGGGGGTGCCGAACTCCTCGGCGAGCCGGGTCACGGGCAGCCCGCCGACGGTGACGACGCCGTCGGCGTCCCGGGCGACGGTACGGGCCCAGACGCGCGGGTCGAGGTCGTTGAGGTCGGCGGGCGGGGCGGCGTAGTGCCCTTCGGGCAGCACGTCGCCGTGCCGGGGGCCGGCGGGGTGGGCGGATCGGCTCACGGCGGGGTACTCCTTCGGTGGTGCGGGGTTGTCACAGGTGTTCCGGGGCTGGGATCCCGAGAAGATCGAGCCCGTTGCGGAGGGCTATCCCGGCGGCGGCGGCCCGGCGCAGCCGGGCTTGGTGGCCGGCGGTGGGCTCCTCGTCGCCGCCGGGCAGGGCGGGGTGGGCCGCCTCGGCGGCGAGGAACGCGTCGGCCAGGACGTCGAGGTGCCGGGCGAGCCGGTCGGGCGCGCGGCGGCGGGCGGCGGTCTCCACGACGGCGGGGAGGTCGCCAATGGCGGCGCGGAGGGCGCCACCGGTGCGAGTGTGCCGTACGGGGACGGCGGGGGGCACGTCGAGTGGGTCGCCGAGGGCGGTGGCGGCGCGGGCGAGGGCGGCGGTGCGGGAGTGGGCGTACTGGATGCGGAAGAGGGGGTTGGGTTCGCGCCGGAGGAGGAGGTCGGGGGTGAGGCGCGCCCGGTGGTCCCCGGGACTGCGCAGGCAGGCCCACCGGACGGCGTCGGCGGGATAGCCCGCGCTCGCGGACGCCAGCGGCACGGCCCGTACGCGTACGACTTCGCCGTGATCGGCGAGGGAGCCACCGGCGGCGAGGAGGAGCCGCCGGAGGGCGTCGGCGACCACGGCGGCACGAAGGTGCCGGCCGGCCTCGACGGCGTAGGCGGTCCCCGCGAGGAAGTCCCCGCTCCCGAAACGGCCTCCCGCGGCGATCGCCGCCTCGACCGGGTCCCCGCTCCCCCGCAGCGTGATGTTGAGGAACCCGGGCCCGGTGACGGTCACGTCGGCGATGCCGGGGTGGGCGGCGAGACGTTCCCGCAGGAACGCGGCGACGTCGAGGGGGTCGCGCCCGGCGGCGTGGGCCAGCTGCAGGGCGGCGTTGGTGGCGAAGTCCCCGCATCCCCCGGGCCGCGGCCGATCCACGACGACGCGCGCCGGCACGGGTGCGCCGAACTCACCCACCGCGGCGGATCGCACCGTACGCAAGACGGTACCGGTGAGCTCTGCGGGGTCCACGGGACCAGCGTATGGGAGGCACCGGGGAGGGAGGCGAACCCTTTTACCGGACTCGTCCCCGGCTCAGCACACGGAAGACCCGGCGGGCTCCGCGTCGTCGGCGGCATCCCCGGCCAGGGACTCCCCGACCCGCTCGGAAGCCCGCCGCGCAGCCAACCGCCGCACGACCCGCACCAGATCGACGGGCTCGAAGGGCTTCGCGACGAACGCGTCCACCCCGGCCACCCGCCCGGCCTCGGCCTCCAATTCACTGCACCCGCTGACCACCGCTATCGGCAACTCCCGCGTCCGCGGATCGGCCCGCAGGCGGGCCGCGGTCCGCAGCCCGTCGAGCCGGGGCATGACGATGTCGAGCGTCACCACATCGGGACGAACCCGGTGGACGGCTTCCAGACACTCGGCACCATCGGCCGCGGTCACGACCTCGAAACCCTCAAGTTCGAGATTGACCCTGATCAGCTGCCGGATCACCTTGTTGTCATCGACGACAAGGACCCGACCGGACAAGCCAGGCACAAGGGAAAGCGTAGGCGCGCCCGCCCCCCTACGTCCGGCTTTTGAACACTTCCGCCCCTGACCTGCACACACACCCCGCCCCCCACCCCCAAAACCCAGTACCCGACCACCCCCCGGAAGCTGGTAGGGTTCTACCCGTCACCGCGTCACCACGCGGAGACCCGCCCCCGTAGCTCAGGGGATAGAGCAACGGCCTCCGGAGCCGTGTGCGCAGGTTCGAATCCTGCCGGGGGCACCCAGAACATGGGAACGGAATGGGGCATCATAGCCCGATTTGCCGCTCTGGGTGCTGTAGCCATGTGAACCCGCTTCGACGCTGCTGTTCGACTTCGGGTGCCCTGTCTGCAGACCATCGGCGACGTCCCTCAGCTCGTGCACCAGATGGCCCGCGATGGTGACCCTGAGACTGACGTCTTCTCGGGGTCGGCTGTAGCGAACCTCCAGCCCGAAAGCTTCGTAGAGCTGGCGTTGTTTCTCTTCGGGCAACCTCCTGACGTCTACGTTCAACATCGGTAGGGCGTCAAGCAGGGCCGCATCGCCAACTCGACCAGAAGGCTCGGGTGCGTCCATCCGGCCAAGCTGTTCGGAGAGAGCTTTGCGCTGCCTGCCCAGGTGGGCGTGTTCTTTCCGGATGCCGTCGCGGAACGCCTTCTCAAGCTCGGGGTCGAGTCCTTCACCAGGCCCGTCTCCGCCGATGCCCTCTGCAAGGGTCTGAATCAGGCGGTCCTGGCGGCGGTCGATGGCGGAGATGGCCTGCTCCAGCGCGTGGCGCTCGTTGGAGATTCGATCAGACGCATCCCGGGGCTGTGACGCTCTGAGGGCTGCATCCAGATGGACACGCCGGTTGGGCCCGAAAACGCACGTGGTGAAGAAATCGGAGACGGATTCGAGCAATGTCTCCTCACGGATCCACAAGCTCTTGGGGTGGGCGGGGAACCAAGATCTTTCGCGGTGCTCGTTCGGGTCCACCTCGCATGCGTAGTACGGGACGCGATGTCGGGTCTTGCCGAACATACGCCGCTCGCACAGATCGCAGACCACATACGAACGTAGAACGTAGGAGCGTTTGGCGGCAGGATGCCGGTTCACGCCGCAGGCAGTCCGTGAGCCTTGGCGTTTACGGGGCATGGCGGAAACCACGTCGAACAACTCGCGGGTGACCAGCGGTTCGTGAGTGGGCTGGGGTGAAGTTCCCCCGTGATCTTGGACACTCGATGCTTACGCTGCGAGGGTGTGGCCTCGTTCGTGCCGCTGCCGCGTCTCCAGGGGTGTGAGATAGCCCCAGGTCGGGTGTTTGCGTAGCCGCTTGCGGTTGTAGAAGGTCTCGATGAATGTGAAGATCTCGGCGCGGGCGGTGGCCCGGTCCGGCCACTCGCGGGTGCCGATCTCCTCCTTCAGCACGGCGAAGAACGACTCGGCGGCGGCGTTGTCGTAGCACGAGCCGGTTCTGCCCATGCTCTGACGCAGGCGCAACCTGCGTATGTCGCGGCGGAGTTCATCCGAGGTGTATTCGGCCGGTGCACCATCGCCATGCTCCGGTGCGAGGTACAGCGCCCCGCCCGCGGCCGGTGCGGCCTCTTCTGCGTCGGCGGCCGGTGCGAAGCCGGCGAGCCCAGCGTCCAGGAGGGTTACTACCTCGGCGCCGGCGTCGTCGATCAGCACGCTGGCGGGCTGGAGGCATCCGTGCACCAAGCCCGCAGCATGAACGGCGACCAGTGCGGTACACACCTGCTCGGCCACCGCCAGCGCCCGGCGCCAGCCAATTCGGCCCTGCTCGGCAAGCAACTCCCCGAGGGGGCGGCCGGTCAGCGGCGCCAGCACCAGGTAGCCGTGGCCAGCCCGGCCGGCGAGTTCGGTGATGCCGTAGGCCCGCACCGCGACCAGGTACGGACTGTCCAGCCCGGCCAGCGCGGCGACTGTACGGTCGAAGCGAGCCTGCGCTTTCTGGTCCGTAGCACTGCCCCAGGTAGCAGTTGCACGGCGACATCGTCATACCGATCGGTGTCGCGGGCCCGCCACACCTCGCCCGCACCGCCGACACCCATCTGCTCGACCAACTCATAGCGGCCGTCGATAACGACGCCCCGTAAGCCGATCTCCGGCAACGCCTCTCCCCCTCGTCCCCTCTCGTCGCGCTCGACCCGTTTCACGGCCGAAGACTGCCAGACCGGTCCACAGCGTAGTGCTGGCCAGACCACAGAGCCCCGACTCGTGAATAGAGCCACCGCACAGGTGCACATCCGTGCCGCGTCCCGCCGGCTGCGCTGGAGATTGGTGTGGCTGTGTACGCGAGAACTGTTCCCACGTGCACAGCCAGTTGGTGCCACGCCCTGCGCCCGGCACCGGCGCTCTTCCGCCTCCCCGCGGTGAGGCTTACCGTCCCCGAGCCACGGCCTGGGGCTCGGGAATGTGGTGCGTCAGACGCGCTGCCCGGCGTCCAGCAGGGCGAGGGCGTTGTTTATCCCCTGATCGAGGAGTTCATTGGCGAGTTCTTCGTCGGTCAAGGCGCGGGAAAGCTGCAATGTCCCGGCCATCAGGCCGAGGAGGCTGAGCGCCTTCACGCGTGCGGAGGACGGGGCCTCGGGCGCCATGCGGGCGGCAATGCCGTCGATGAGGGCCAGCACGCCATCGGTGTACGCCTGCCTGGTTGGGTCGGTGCAGCGCCCGATCTCGTCGAGCAGAGCGGCGTTGGGGCAGCCGTCGACAAAGCTGTCGCGGTGCTGGGGCGACAGGTACCCTCGCACAATCTGCTCGAGTCCGGCACGGCCAGGCGCGGCCCGCGCGACGACGTTCTCGGCCTGCGTCTTCAACTGGTCGGCGATTGCCGTGGTGACGAGGTCTTCCTTGGATTCGAAGTGAGCGTAGAAGGCCCCGTTGGTCAGCCCCGCGTCCTTCATGAGCGTCGAGACCCCGGAGCCGTCGATGCCGTCTCGCTTGAACCGGCGGCCCGCCGTCTCGATGATCCGCCGCCTCGTCTCCCGCTTGTGCTCTTTTCCGTACCGCACCACAGCACACGCTCCTTCGCCGACTCGCCAGTACTATAGTATTGCGAGCGTAATCCAAAAAGTGGACGGCGGCGACTTCGGGCAGATGACGGCGCTGCGCGGCACGGACGACAGGCGAGCGTCGGGCGTTCATCAGTGAGGCAGGCACGGACCCAGCGAGTTCGCGGGCGAAGGCGATGTTCGTACGGTCGGGCTGCTCGGGTGCGCCGAAGATCAGCCCGCCTCCGTGTATCGTCGCCTTCCGCCCGCGATGTGATCGGCGAGGCCGACCCCGAACCTCGCCGCCGCGCGACGGCCGGGCCGGGGCGGCTCGGTCAGATCTTCGCTGTGTCCCGGACCCATGCGCCGATCTGCGTGATGGCGGCGTCGCATTCCGGGACCCGGCCGGCGCCGTAGACGTAGGAGTGCTGGCCGCCTGGGACCACGACGGTCGCGGTGTCGATTCCGGCTTCCTTGACGCGGGCGGCGAACTCCTCGTCCTCGCCGGCCAGGACCTCGTAGGTGCCCCAGGACACGAGGGTCGGGGGCAGGCCGCTGAGGTCCGCCCGGTTGAGATTGATCCGGGTGTCGGTGAACTCGATGCCTGTGCCGCCGATCCAGGACTCCCGGAAGAACTCCAGGAGTTCCTTGCTGAGGATCTTGTCCGTTGCGGCCTTGGTCACCATGGTCTCGTTGGCGATCTCCAGGTCGCACCAGGGGGAGATCGACACGATGGCGCCGGGCAGCGGCTGCTTCTTGTCGCGCAGGCGCAGTGCCAGGGCGACGGCCATGAACCCGCCGATCGAGTGGCCGATCGTGATGATGTTCCCCGGTTCGTACCCTTCGGACAGCAGCCAGTTGAAGGCCGCCTCGGCGTCGTCGACCTGGGCCGGGTACTTCTGTTCCGGTGCTCTGCGGAAGTCCAGCACCAGTACGGGGGCTCCTGCGGCCTTGGCGATATGGCCGGCGAGTTTTCGGTCGACGAATGCCGACGACAGTACGGAGCCTCCGGCGTGGCCGTGCAGGAGGACGTGGTCGGTGTGGGCGTCGACGGGTTCGCACCAGATTCCCAGAACGCCGCCGGCGTCCACCTCGCGATAGGTGACGCCTTCCGGCTCCCGGGCCTGCAGATGGACGCTCTCCGACACGATGCGCATCGCGTCCAGCTCGGACTCGGGAGCCACCAGTCCGGCCATGAAGTCCGCGAATTCGATCGCTTCCGGGCTAAGTTCGACAGCAGCGTTGTCAGACATGTGGCACCTCCATGGGCCATTGGGGCATACCGGCCCGCCAGGACCGGTATCGCCGGGGTTTGTCATGCGGTGTGGATGGGGTGGCCGGTGTAGCCGGCCTCGCCACCGCCGTAAAAGCGGTGAAGCCGTCGATAATGATCAGCACGCCGTCGGTGTACGCCTGACTGGTTGCGTCCACGCGGCGCTTGCGTTGGGGCAGCCGTCGCCGGGGTTGTCCCGGTCGGCGATCACGATGGTGACGAGGCATGCGTTCATCCATGGCAGCCAGGTCTTGCGCCCCCGGATACCGCCCTGGCCGAGTCAGTGTGCCGCGTTGGCAAGGAGAGCGGCGACGTTGATCCTCCCGGTCTGCAGCTTCGCGTCGTGGGGCTCGGGCACCCCGCCGTCGGTGATATACAACCGGTCGCCGCGAACGGCGGTCGCGGAGGGCGAGGCGAGACCGTCCGCGCTGGTCAGAACGGCCTTGTGGGTGCCGTTCGGGTAGACCACCACGATCCTGTCCGGACCGTTCTGCGAGGAGGAGCCGTTCTGCGCCGCGAACACCACATCGGACCAGGGGGTCAGGAAGCTGAGATCGTCGATGTTGGGCAGGCCGTCCGCGACAGGGTGGATGGGACCGGCCGCGCCGGTGCCGGTGACCGGTACCCGCAGCAGTGTTCCCTTGTTGAAGTTGCTGACCCACAGAGCACCGTTGTGGAACCTGAGCCCGTTGGCACCGATCGGCAGGGCTGCGGCCGGCACCGGCGCGAGGGCGTCATCGGTCAGCCACGGGGTCACCGAGCCGCCCGAGACCGGAACGGACCAGATGGTGCCCTTCAGGCTGTCCGCGATGTAGAGGGTGCGTCCGGCCGGGTCGATGGCCAGCCCGTTGGGGCCCGCGTCGGCGGGCAGAGCGGCGATGCGCTGAGGGGTGCCGTCCGCACGCAGCGTGTACACGCCGTTCCTGGCCGCGTTGCCCGGGGCCCACACGCTGTAGTAGACGGTGCCGTCAGTGCCACGGGTGTTGCCGCTGATCGCCTCACCCACCTGCCCGGTGACGAACACCGTGCGCTCTCCGGACGCCGAGATACGCATCAGCTGCGGCCCATGGGTGCGCTCGCACACCGCGCAACTGCCGAGCATGGACAGGGTCATTGAGCCGTCGGGGTTGACGGTGATGTTCTCGGGGATCTCGCCGACGGCGTAGTCGAAGTTCGCCACGGTCCGTACGTCGGTGACAACGGTTCCGCGATACGAGTATCCCGTCCCTGCGGACGCGGACGGCGCCGACCCCAGGACTGCCGCCGACGCGGTGACCGCCAGCACGATGACGGCGTTCTTCTTCAGAAAACGCCTTGCGCTCGATGCACTGCGCCGGGCCGTTTGCTGGCGTTGCTGCTGCATGACTCTCCTGGCAAACCAACGAGTGACTGATCAATGGACTGTCAGAGACAACAGAGATATCGGGGCACATCGGAGATATTCAGGCGGCATCGGAGCCATTGCAGCCGGACCGGGATGTCAGGTGGGCATGCGGTTGTTCTTGCGGATCTGCTTGTCGAACGCTCCGGCGGGGACGAGGCGGCGCGCCTTGGTGACGCGTGAGGCCAGCGGACCGGCGGTGTAGCGCAGGTTCGGCTTCTTGTCGGTGGCCGCGGTGACGACCACTTTGGCGACGACGGCGGGGTCGTCGCCGTCCTTCATCGCCTCCGCCATCACCTCGTCGAAGACGCGCCGTCGCTCCGCGTACAGGGGCAGCGGGGTGTCGGGCTGTGCGGCGTTGGTGTCGAAGCTCGTCTTGGTATAGCCGGGCTGGACGAGGAGGACCCGGATGCCGTGTTCGCGGACCTCGTGGTCCAGCGACTCGGAGTAGCCCTCGACGGCGTGTTTCGAGGCGACGTAGAGGGCCATGAAGGGCTGGGGGACGATCCCGAGGACGGACGAGATGTTGATGACGCGTCCGCCACTCTGGGCGCGCATGTGCGGCAGGACGGCCTTCGTCATACGGATGACACCGAGGACGTTG
>NZ_JCANTA010000031.1:0-75931 GCF_059570575.1 Streptomyces sp. CNX435
CTCCCGTTCGGCTCCCGGGTGGCCCCGGCGGACTGGTTCAGCGGGTCGCCGCCTCCCGAACTGCCCAGCACTATCAGCGGTATGAGGATGACGGCCGCCACCGCGACACCCGCCGCCCCCACGAACGCGGGCCGCTTGAGCAGCCCGGGCGCCCGGTACTCGTCGTCGGACTGGCTCTGCTTCCCCCGGCGGCCGAACCCCCCACCGGATCCCCGGCCGATTCCCCGGCCGATTCCCCGGCCGAATCCCCGGCCGACGTCCTCGTCGGGGTCCGGGCCGGGAGCGGGAGGGGACGCAAGTGCCGGTACGGGCTGCGGCTGCAGGCCCGGCTCGTCGCCTACGTCGTCTATGTCGCCCACGTCGGAGAGGTCGGGGAGGCCGGGGAAGTCGGGGACCTCGGCGTCGAGGCCGGGGGGAGCGGAGTACCCGCCGGATCCGGCGGACCCGGGCACCCCGTCCTCGCCCGCCTCCTGCCCGTGCTGCTCCAGCAGCCTGCTGGAACCGTCCGGCGCCACCTCGACGACCGCGACGTAACCCGCGGCCGGATCCGAGATCGTCGCGGTCACCGCGGAGTCCCGGGCATGGGCGTAGCCGTGCAGGGTGTCGAGGATCGCGACGTCGACCGGCTCCTCTCCCACCACCGGGACCGGCACCCCGTCGATCTCGACGGACCCGTCACCGGAAATGATCACAGCGATCGGAGACGACGCCTCACCCGGCTCCCCACCGGACACCGCCTTGCCCAGATCCACCGGCTCCCCGGGCCCTACCTCCCCACCCGGCTCTTCACCCACGCTCATGACCACCCCTTTTCTCGCGCCTCTCCTGGCGTTGCCGACCGCACAACCACGGTCCTCGCACACCGCAACGGGCCCCACCGGCAAACAGTTCAGCTCTTCCGGCGAGCAAGTGGCGGCGGGAGGCGGTGTCCCCTGCGGAAGCCGTACGACGGGTAAGTGCTTCAGGGGCGCTTCGCCAGCGTGGCCGCACGCAGCAGCCACTCGGCAGGGCCGTACCGGAAGCGGCGCAACAGCCATCGGCCGGCGGCGAGTTGCGCCGCGTACAGGGCGATGCAGCCCGGCAGGACGGCCACGGTGCCGTAGCGGCCGTACCAGCCCAGTCCGTATCCGGTGAAGACCAGCGCCATCACCAGGGACTGGGTGAGGTAGTGGGTCAGGGCCAGGCGGCCTGCCCCGGCCAGGACGGCGGCGAACCGACGGCAGGGCCGGGTGGACAGCAGGAGAAGCAGGGCGCTGGCGTAGGCCGCGGTCAGCGCGGGGGCGGTGAGCACGCCGACGGCCGAGCCGACGTCGTACCAGCGGGCGTCCAGCGGCCCGTTGCGGCAGAAGGCCATGAACACGCTTCCGGCCAGGCCGACCGGCAGACCGCTGACGATGATCTGCACCATCCACGCGCGGTACGGGCCGCCGGTCCCGGCGAGCAGCTCGCGGCGGCCGGCGGCGAGGCCCACCAGGAAGGCGGCCAGCATGTCGGCTCCGTAGACGATGTTCCAGCCGAGCGCGTCGCGCAGCCGGCGCGCGTTGGTGCCGACGACGGACGTAGGGTCGCCCCGGTGGGCGGCAACCGCCTCGTGCACCGCGGCCGCGGTGTTCTGCCCCCGCGGGGGTTCCGCGAGGGCGAGTGTGAGCACGCCCCAGGCCAGCAGCACTCCCGCGGTGGCGACGACGAGCCAGGCCGCCGCCCGCAGCGCGGTGCGCGGTGCGATGTCGCGGAGCGCGAACAGCACGAGGCTGAGCACCCCGTAGACCGCCAGTACGTCACCGGCGAACAGCAGGAAGCCGTGCGCGAGGCCGAGGAGGAACAGGCAGCCCGACCGGCGCAGGTGCCGTGGCGCGAAGGGAGCCCCCGCACGCGCGGCCGAGAGCCGCTGCAGCGTGAAGCTGTACCCGAACAGGAACGAGAAGAGCAGGTAGAACTTGGCGCTGACCAGCGCCGTGACCAGCCATGCGGCCACCTCGTCCGGCCGCGACACGACCGGCCCGCCCGCCGCGTCCACGTGCGGCCCGGCCATCGCCCGGGCGTTGACCAGGAGAATGCCCAGCAGCGCGAACCCGCGCAGGACGTCGACGTCCCGGATACGGCCCTCGGGCCGCGGCGCCGGCTCGGCGCCGGAGTGTGTCCGTACACGGGGTGGGAGGCGCAAGGCGGGTCTCCGGGGCCGGGGCGACGCCGACAGGCGGCTGCGGGGCACGGCGGCAGGACAAGGGGACAACGGGCAAAAGGGGGAGCCGCGACCGTCTGGCCCGCACAGCCGACGGTCGCGGCTCAGGAGGCCACTACGGGACACCGCTCCAAGCGGTTCACCCGGCGCTGGCACGCCGTCCGGTCGTACGCCGGGATGCGCCGGTCAGTTGGCCGAGTTCCGAGCACGCCGGCCAGGGGCCACCGCGCCGGTACGGAGACGTGGAAGAGGTACGGCGCCGCCCGGGCCCGCCCCGATGGCGGCATCACCGGGTGCCAGCGCAACGGCGCCACGGGCGGTTCAACACGCGATAGGAGGTCGGCAGATCGATCACGGGAGAGCACGTGTTGCCCGGCGATGCCTACTGCGGGAGCCGCGGGCCGCCCCGTCAGCCTCGCCCTGCCCGTCGCCTTGGCCCTGGCCCATGCCCCTGCGGCTGCTGGTCATGCCGGGACGACGACGAGCCGGCCGCCGGCGGCGACGGCGTGCGACGGTACGAGGGTGGACGTGGAGACGTCTCCCAGAGGGTCGCGGCGACTCGCTGCTGGTCAGGGGACACCTGCGCGTGATCCGTAACGACCGCCCGCTCCGCCTCCGGGACATAAGCCGGCTGGCTGAGGGCCACGCCATACGGTGGCGCGGGGGGAGCGGCGCGCGCCTCCGCCGCCTGGGCCATCTGCCCCATCCGCTCCGCCCGCCGCTCCTCCACCCTCCTCCACTCCGCCATCAAAGGTCGCAGCCGTTCTTCACGCTGTTCCCGCGGCAGCCCCCTCACCTCTAGCCGCTGACGGCCCCACTCGGCATCCCAGGCATCCTCCAGCTGCGACACCTGCTCGCTCGCGCTCGACTTCCTCTGCTGCCACTCTTGCGACCAACTGCGCGCCTGAAGCGCGTCCTGGCTGGGCATCTGTTCGTCCAGCACCTGATCCTGCCGAGTCCACGCCTCCTCCACTCGATCCCACATCTCCTGCAACGACATGCGCCCTCCCAGCGAGCCTGCGCCATCTTGAAGTTCGTGATCACAAGGACTATGGACCAGCCCCGAGGGTCAGGACGATCTCCGCTGCCCGTCGGGCAGGCCGCCCGGCTCATTCGCAGAACACCCGGTCGGCTTGCGGCGTGGTGCACCGGCGCCGGAGCCGGGGCGGTCAATCGCCTCGGGCAAGCCGGCCCGCGTCGGGGGTCGCGGGCCGTGCCGTTTCCGGTGCGACGGTACGGCTGCGGAGTCGCACTTCTCCGTCACTTCGCCGGGCCACCCGGCGACGCAGGACGGGCACTCCCGAAGCCGCCGTGGAGCTGCTGGCCCGGCGCTACGTACGCGGTCTGGCTGTGGTACCTGGGAGATGGCGCGGGTTCATGGGTATGCGGCGCCGGGGGGCTGTACGAACCCGCACCGCCGGGGAACTGCTGCTGGCCCGGCACGACATACCCGACGGTCGGGCCTCCGCTGCCGGAAGGTCCCGCGGGTCCGTAGGCATACGGCGTCTGGGGGTTGAACGGTCCCGCGCTGCCCGGGAGCTGCCGGCCCGGCGGCCAGGGGGTGCCTTGGCCGTGGGCCACTTGCTGGTGTCCGGGCGGGAGGGCGTCGTGCGCGCTGACGGCCGTGGGTGGCACTGGGGCTGTGATGGTCAGTTTGTCCATTGCCTGGGACATTGCGTCGTCCCAGGAAGACGGGGTGCCCTCCCCGACGCCAGGCAGGTGGCCGTACGCGGAGGACTCGAAGGGATTCATCACGGGAGGGACGGGAGGCCACTGCCCGGTGTCGAAGACTTGGTCGTGCACCTCGCCCGCGTACGGGGCGCCGAACATCCCCGGCGCCGCTTCCTGCGCGGAATCCAGACCGGCATCGAGGTGGCCGAACAGCTGCGGGGGTCCGGGAATGCCAGAACCGAACATCGCCTTCCCCAGCTCGTCCTGCCACGCTTTCGCCTCATCAAGGGCTTTCGTCGCATCGAGGCCAGTCTCATTCGTCCTCGCGGTAATGACACGCTTCACCTCAGAATCGTCCAGGTCGAGCGTCGCATCGGCGAGCACTGACGGCACGAGCGCCGCCAACCGATCTTCCGGCGGCTCCATCTGCCGCGCGTACGGCCGGACCAGCACAGCTGCCGGCGTACGCACGCTCCTCTTCTTCCGGGCCGACCCGGGATGCAACGCCACCGTCAACCCGGGGGGCGGCACCTCCGGCCACCCTGGCTCCAGCCCGCGATACTGCTTATACACCGCCGACGCCGCCAGCCGCTCCCGCCGGCTCCTGTCCCGCTCTGTTCCCCGACGTTTGTCCCGCTCAACATCCTCAAACTCCTTCCGCTCCTCCTCCGGCATCCCCGCGAGCCGCGCCTGACGCCGTTCCCGCCACCGCCGCCGGGATTGCTCCGGATTCTGCCAATAACGAGCGCGCATCGCGCCCAGAAGCCGCTCCCGGTGCTCCGGATCCTGATATTCCCTCTTCTTCTGCTCCAGAAGCCGCCGCCGGTACTCCGGATCATCCCGATACACATTCCTCGGCGGCTGCTGCTCCGGCTGGTTGTCATGATCCATCACGTGTCACGTCCCCTCAGTCTTCGCGCCTCCCCCGCTGCTACGCGCTGCACCGCCCACCGGTTCACCAGCCGCCCGTGAAGCTGTGCAGCGGGACGCGAACGCCCTCGTCCCCCCGGGTGATGACGAAGGGCACGTCAGCCGTGCACCCGACGCGCGACCCGCTTTGCCTCGGTGCTGACGCTTTCGGCTCGGGCCGGTGCCGGGATGGCGGCGTGGACGCGGTGATCACGGCGTCGAGGTCTCGCGAGTTGGTGCGCATCAGCTGTTCACGGGGATCTCGCGGCGTCATCTCACATGCCCGGTGGAGGAATTCGCGGTGCCGTGGCAAGCCGGCCCCGAGGACGGCCGTCATGCCGTGCGAGGTGAGGCCGGAGCCCGCCACCGGCTGGCGTTCGTCGACCAGAGACACATCGGGCTCTCGGCCGAGCGGGCGTGCGCGATCCCCGACCGCCCCCACCTGCGGTTACGGACTCTGGCCGACGTGTTCGCCTGTGCCCGAGCCGAAGGCGTCGAGCTGCGCTCGGACATCACCGAGATCCAGGTCCGCAGGCCACCAGCCGACCGCGGCGGACGGCACGCGTTCGTCTCCGGGAAGAAGAGACAGAACACGATGAACGCCACCGTCATCGCGGCCCGGCCGCCCGCAACGAGGGCCTCGCCATCTTCTTCCAGCACTTCCCCGACGTCGAGGCCCTCATGGACGAACGGTTAATTCATCGTCTTTTGCCTTTTCGACAGCGGCTCATTCTGCCCTGCCGCGTGGTGGTACTGGGGGCGTTGTGGATCGGAGCCAGCCGCCTGCCGGTACCCACCCGCGGCAGGCGCCAGGGACGCCGCGTCGGGCGCGAGCGGCTGAGGCTGCCCGGCGAAACCAGCAGACGGGAAGCCATGACCAGGCGGCTGCTGCCCGGCGAAACCAGCAGACGGGAAGCCATGACCAGGCGGCTGCTGCCCGGCGAAACCAGCAGACGGGAAGCCATGACCAGGCGGCTGCGGTTGCGCCACACGCGCTGCCTGAGCGACCTCCCAGGGAACCCGTTGCTTCCACCTGTTGAGGGCCTCCTCGACTAGCCCGGCCTGCTGAGGTGCAGGGGCCTGCTCGGGCCACTGGGGCATGCTGGCCATCGAGGACTGTTGCCAGCGCTCCTCGGGCTTGCTGGGCATCGAGGCCCCTTGGCGCTTGAGCCAGTTAGCCGTGGCGGGACACAGGACCGGCTGAGGTGCAGGGGCCTGCTCGGGCTGCTGAGGCGCCCCGGCCATCAAGGCCCATTGGGGCTGGCGGGCATCCTCCGCATACGGCACCTGATGCGCCAAGGTCTGCCCGACTGGCTGGACCTGCTGGATCGGGCCCGGTGCAGGGGCCTGCTCGGGCTGCTGGGGCCTCCTGGCCAGTGCCTCTTGGACTTCTCGGGCCACATCGGCTCGGGCCTCATCGGGTCGAGAGGGCATGTTGCCTCCGTGTGCGAGGGCGGGGATCGATCTGGTCACCAGCCCCAACGTCAGAAACGGAGAAACGGTTCACTTACGGCTGCACCACGCCCGCGGGGGGGGTGACGCCGAGTGGGACTCCAACGGCACAAGCGCGTACAACTGCGGCAACAGGGCCTCCTGGAACAGCTCGTGACTTCAACAACCTTGAGCCACCAAGAGGCCCTAATCCCTGCCTTCATGCACGATCCCAGCGGAATCACCCGCCCAGCCTGCCGCTTTCGATCACACCACGCTATTCGACCTGGCCTTCGACGACCAGCTCTCAGCAGCCCGCATCTGACCGACAGACCAGTTCATTCACGCCGAAAAGTTAAGAATTGACATACCCGCGAGCCAACGGTTGGTGTGGGGAGACAGTTCACTGCTGTTCGCCGTAGGCGCTGAACTGTTTGTCGGTGGGGTCCGTTGCGGTGTGCGAGGACCGTTGTGACGTCGTGCTCGTGAGCGGGCCGCTTGAGGAAGGGCTACAGGTCGTCGCATACCTGAGAAGGCGTCGCTCACGCTGATCGAGGTGCCGGGTTGATCGGCGGACGGACCGAAGCGAACACCGAGAACGCAAGGTGCATATATGCGTAAGCGACTGAAAAATGCGGCAGCCGCCGGGACCGCTCTGGTGCTGACGGCGGCCGGGTTGGCGGTAGCAATCAGGAGCAACGGCAGTGCCCCAGATGCGGAACAAGCGACCAGGGAACGGCCGAACATCGTCTACATCCAGGTCGACGACATGTCAGCCGACCTGCTCGGCTATATGACCGAGGCGGCGAAGCTGGAGCGGCAGGGCACCACAATGGCCAATTACATCTTCGCCGACTCCCTGTGCTGTTCTTCCCGGGCCTCCGGCCTGACGGGCAGGCTGCCGCACAACACCGGGGTTCTGACGAACACTTCGCAGTTCGGGGACGGTGGTCTTGGCGCTTTCCTCGACGACGAGGGCCGCACGTACGCCACCGCGCTACGCAAGTCCGGCTACCGCACCGGCAAGATGGGGAAGTACCTCAACGAGTATCGGCCCGGGGGCGCTGAACCCGCCTGGGACTACGATTACCCTGCCGACTATGTGCCGCCGGGCTGGGACGAATGGCATGTCGCCGGCATAGGTGGCTATGGCCAGATGAACTACTCCATGACGGAGTCCGTCGACGGGAACAAGAAGCGGCGGCACTACCAGAACAAATACCTCACCGATCTGCTGTCCGACAAGGCCGTGGACTTCCTGAACCGGTCGGTGAAGCACCACGCGGACCAGCCGTTCTTCCTGGAGGTCTCCCCCTTCGCACCGCACTCGGCGGTGGCGCAGAAAGCGCAGCTGCCGTACGTGCCCGCGCCCCGCGACCGGGCGAATCCGGACGCCGGCTTCGCCGGCGACTGCGGCCCTGCGGCCTGCAACGACGTCCGAGCGCCGCGCGACGGCTCCGCCGACCGCGCTGTCGCCGACGGGCCGCAATGGCTGCGCGAACGCGCGCTGACCACGGACGAGACGAGGGCGATCGACCGCAGCTATCGGCTGCGGGTGCAGATGATGCAGTCGCTCAACGACATGATCAAGCAGCTCCGGGCGCACCTGACCAAGCTGGGTGTGGCGGACGACACCTACGTCGTCTTCGGCTCCGACAACGGCTTTCACCTCGGCGAGCACCGGCTGTTGCGGGGCAAGGGCACCCCGTACGACCACGACGCCAGGGTGCCGATCCTGGTGGCCGGTCCCGGGGTGCAGGAAGGGGCGACCCGCCGCGAACTGGTGCAGAACACCGACATGTACGCCACCTTTCTATCGCTGGCAGGGGTGACACCGGGTGCGAGCGACGGCCGGTCGATGGCCGGGCTATGGCACGGCGATACGGACGGCTGGGCCCGGGACGCGGCGTTCCTTGAGCACACCTCGCACGCCACCACCGCGCCCCGTGACCCGGATGCCGCGGCCGGGACGGGCAATGCTCAGCCGGGCTCGTACAAGGCGATCCGCACGGCTGACGAGTTGTACGTGGAGTACGCGACGGGCGAAGTGGAGTACCACGACCTGGCTGCCGGTCCGCACCAGTTGACCAACACGGCGGCCGAGTTGCCCGAGGATCGGCGAGCTGTGCTGCACCGTACGCTGGCCGCCCTCTCCACGTGCGGCCAGCCGGGCAAGCCGGACTGCTGGACCGCGGGGCAGATGGATTGACCCACGGTCCACCCGTGCGGCGAAGCCGGTGAGGAGCGGTGCGGATACCACGGGCTTCGCAACCAGGCAGCCGCCGCCATCGCGGCTCGACCGCGTCGAAGAAGACCGATGAACCGAACGCAGGCAGGATCCGTGTCTGTCAGTAACGTTGCACGTTTACGACACGGGAGTGGACTCCATGCCTCCGCAGCAGATGGACTTCGAGGCCCGCCGCCAGGAGGCCCGACGCCTGGCCCGGGAAATAATCCTCGCCGAACTGGGCGCCCGTGGACAGAGGGGGACAGAGACCCGTGAACAGGGGGGTGCGGCGGCAAATACAACAAATGCAGATTGGCTGCTGGCAAAATTCGAGAAGCAGCTGCGCAAAGACCTGGGCGGGATGCAGCGCCCGGCAGCACAGCAGGACTGGAACACCCAATACGGCAACCCGAACGACTCGGTGAACGGACAGCTCGATAGTGTGGCGAAGTGGGCGGTCCGATCACTGCGCTGGTTGTTCCGGGAGCAGGAGCAGCAGGCCGGTCCGAGCGCCTTTCAGGCCGGCTCGAGCGCCTTTAATGAGTACAACAAACTCAGCAAAGAAGACAAAATGCTGGTCGCGAACGAACTGGCGAGTTTGCTCGGCCACGGCGACGGGCTTGGCGTGAGGGCCCATCTGCCCATAGCCGCGGCAGTCGCTGAGGGTAACTCGCGGAATGTCCTTCAATTCAATGGGCCTCCGCCGCCCGACCAGATCCAACTGCCAGGGGGCCGCACCGCTCCCCAGCACCCGCAGCGGCCGGCACGCCTCCGGACGACTTGGGAGGTGCCCATGACCGCCGTCGGCCCCGCCCCCACCCTCTACGCCATGGATCTCCTGCCCTCTGGCCTCAACTCCCGCAACGCCTCGTCAAGGGCGCCAGGGCCAGGGTCAGCCCCCGCCGTGGCAGGAGAAGTACGCGGGCTCCCCAAGCCCATGGCCAAGCCCAACGCGCGAAGGTGATAGCGGCGGGGTGCGTACGGAGGATGACATGGTTCAGCGGGTTCCCCTTCATGGGACCGCCTTGTGGATTGCGCGGCTGTACGGCCTGACGGACGAGCCGGACTACCCCGCCCAGGTCCCCAAGGGCCAGCTCGCCACGAGAGACGATACCGCGCCCGTGGGGGAGAATCAGGCTCGGCAGCGGCTCCATGAACTTCTCAGGCCTCTTGCGAAGGCCACCGCCGATGAGGAGATGGTGCTGAAGGCTGCGGAAATCCCCTTGAAGCCGCGGCGTCAAGGGGGTAACCATATCGACCCCGCGGTCGACCGGCACATTGGCCGCAGGGCGGATAGAAATGTCCGCAACGCTATGTTGATCTCGCGACTGTACGGCCTGACGAACGAGCCGGACTACCCCGCAGTGGTCACCCCCGGCGTTCTCGCCGGAACAAAGTATCACGCAACCGGGTGGGAGAAGCACGCCCGGGAGCGGCTCTATGATCTCTTCCGTAGTCCTGACAGGGTGATCAGTAACGCGGAGGAGGAGGTGCTGAGGAGAGCGGAAATTCCCTTGATACTACGGCCGGATGGAAAAGGTTACTATATCGACCCGAAGGTAGACCAGGAGGGGAAGTCCCGTAGGGTCGCCGCTGCGAAGCCCAGGCCCAGGCGGACCCGTGCTTCGCGTGTGCAGCCTCGGAGCGCCGCCGACATGCAGCCGATGCCGGCAGTCCCGTACGCCTCGCACGATGCGCAGAATCCGGTGGGAGAGTATCTGATGCCCACGGCCGGTTCCGGTCAGTTCTCCAGCCCTCAGGCCGGTTACGGGCCGGGCTGGCCGCACGACGCGCCGGACCCGCAGTTCCAGGGCAGCGCGAGTCCGTTCAACCCCCAGACGTATCCCTACGGACCCGCGGGACCTTCCGGCTACGGAGACCCGACCGTCGGGTATGTCGTGCCGGGCCAGCAGCAGTTCATCGGCGACGCGGGTTCGTACAGCCCTCCGGCGCCGCATGCCCATGAACCCGCGGCATCTCCCAGCTACCACAGCCATGCCTGGTATGTCGCGCCGAGCCAGCAGTTCCACGGCGGCTTCGGGAGTTCCGGGTCCTCGTCGCCGGGGCATGGCCCGGCGAAGTGACGGAGTCCGGGTGGTGCGGGTGCTGAGGGCACCGTGCTGTTCGTGACGGGCGTCGATGTTCCGGACGGGCGGCACTGCCCGCGCCGTAGTGCCGCACGAGCACTTCGTCGGCCGACTCTGCCTCGTCCAGCCCACGGCATACGGCGGCCTCAACGGAAGGGTGTTCCGCACGGAACGCGGGAGACGCCGAAGCCCCAGGGCAGCGGCCCTGGGGCTCGACGCGCGGGTGCGGCGGTGGATCAGCAGGTGAGAAGGTTGCCGTGCGTGACGCCGAGGATCTGGGTGAAGCGCTGGTAGTTGTCGATGCGGCTCTGGACCTGGGCCGGGTTGGCCCCGTTGCACTCCAGGGCGCCGTTGATCGAGCGGATGGACTCACCGAAGCCGGCGCCGGAGGTCATCGCCGTGTGCCCGGGCATGGTGCCGGGGCCGCTCTGGGTCATCCAGTACCACAGGCCGGTCTGCCAGGCCACGGCCGGCTCCCGCTCCACCCGCCAGGGGTCGTTGAGCAGGTCGAGGCCGAGCGCGTCGCCGGCGGCCTTGTAGTTGAAGTTCCAGCTGAGCTGGATGGGCCCGCGGCCGTAGTACGCGGCCTGGCCGGCCGGGCAGCCGTAGGGCTGGGTCGCGTCGCAGTAGTGGGGGTAGTTGGCCTGGTTCTGCTCCACGACGTGGACGAGGCCGCCGGTCTCGTGGCTGACGTTGGCGAGGAAGGCGGCTGCCTCCAGCCTCTTCATCCTGTCGGTACCGGTGTTGGCGAAGGCCGGGTACGACCGCATGGCCTCGGTCAGGCCCTGGTACGTATAGAGCGGGTTCCGGTTCGGGAACATCTCGTTGAACTGGGCCTCGCTCACCACGGACCCCGACGGGGCGTCGGACGCCGGGGCGTCGGACGGCGGCTCGTAGGGCGCCACGGCGTCGAACTCCTGGGCGCCTCCGCCGTCGCCGCAGGCGCCCTGGTCGGCCCAGACCCCCCACTGTCCGGTGGTGCCGGGCACCTCGCCCAGCGTCCACCACTTGGCCACCCAGTTGCGGCCCTCGTAGGAGACCACGTCGTCCCCCCAGTAGACCGCCGAGCTGTTCCACCCGGCCGCGCAGCCGGCGGCGCTGGCCGGGCCGGCCGACACCACGGGGATCGCGACGGCGAGCGTGGCCGCCGCCGCCAGGGATCCGGCCAGTGCCCTGACGCGTCCACGGCCCCTGCGGCGCGGACGCACGGGCGCGCGCTCGCGCAACACCTCGTCACGCCGCTCTGTGTGCACGCCGAGCACGCGGTTGGACGTGGTGCCGTTGGGCGTGGTGCCGTTGGACGTGGTGGCCCTGTACCACGCCGGGGGAACGGCGCCTAGATTCCCGTGCCGCACGGAGGAGTTCCCCGGTTCCCCGTCAAGCGCAACGCGGCCGGCCTCTCTTCGCGATGCCATCTGTCTGCTCCTGATCGTCGTCTGCCAACCATCTGCTGACTGCAACGGGGAGAGCGGCGCAAGGGTTCATGAAGATCCAGCCTGAACATTGCGTGACTTTGCCGCACGAAACCGGAATGAACTGACCGTCACCGCGCCCACGTAGTAGCCCACGTAGGAGAGGCGAATACAGAACGGGAAAACCCGTCCCGGACTCCGTGGACCACCGCGAGCGAATACCGTCCGGCGTCGGGATCATTCGATGCGCTCACCGACGCATCCGGCCTCGGCCGGGTGGCCGGGGTCTCCCGCGCACCCACGGTGTGTGTGCGCGGGGCGGACAGTTCACCGTGGGCTGTCCCCGACGGTGCCTCCGCACGCACCGGATTGAACCGTTCCGCAGCGGCTGCCGTGGTGGAGGCCGTCACGGGTCGGCCCACCACACCCTGCTCCGCAGGTCCGGGCCGGCTCGCCAGTCCGGGGCCGCCCCGCCCACCGGCCGGTGCCGGACTGACACCCAGGACCCGCCCTTCCCTGTCGCGTGGGGGCGGTACGGCGGCCCGCCCCGATGCGGGCGCCGAGCGCCGTCTCAGGTCGGCAGCCGAGTCCCTGCTGCCCGGCCCGGGGCGACGCGGTCAGCCTCGTACGCCGCCGGTGGATGCAGACCCCCGCGCTGAGCCTCCCGCCGACCAGAAGGCCCACGATGACCGACGCACCCAGCCCTATCCACACCGCACTTGACGACCCCGAGGCCCACGTCCGCCGGTGCCTGGCGCGGCTGCCGTTCGCCGATGTGGACGTGGAGCTGACCGCCGCCGCCTGCGCGCTGCCCGGCCGGACCGCGGGCGCGGCGCTGGCGGCGCTGGCCGACGCCGGGCTGCTGGAGCGGCACGGCAGGCACCCGGTCCGCGGCCCGGTCTACGGACTCCGCGACGCGATTCGTGCCCGTCCCCGTACACATGCCGGCCAACTCGACCGGCTCGACCGACTCGACCGACTCGATGACGAGGGGTCCGACCCCGCCGCCGGGGAGCCGCTGCGCCGGGCGCTGGACTGGCTCCTGGCCGCCACCACGGCCGCCGCGCACCTCCTGGACCGCGGCTACCGTGACCTGGACCGCGACTACCGCTATCCGCCCGCCGACGCACCGGCCTTCGCCACCGTCTCCGAGGCCCTGGCCTGGCTGGATGCCCAGCACACCAATCTCATGGCCGCGGTCCACGCCGCCCACGTCGCCGGGCTGCCCGGAAGTACCTGGCAGCTGGTGCACGCCATGAGGCCCTGCTGGACGACCTTCCACCACCGGCCCGGATGGCTCGGAGCACACGAGCTGGCGTACGACGCCGCCCAGGTGTGCGGCCACGCGCCGGCGGAGCGCGAGATCCTCGCCACCTGGGGCGTCGCCCTGCGCAACGCCGGCCGCCATGCGCAGGCCGTCGTCGCCTTCACCCGGGTCTTCGCCGCGGCCAGGACCGTCGGTGACGAACTCGGCGCCGCCCGGGCCCTGTACGAACTCGGCAGCACCCACCTGGACGCGAACCACCCCCGCCAGTCGGTGCCGTTCCTGCGCCGCGCCCGGCGGCTGCTCCGCACGCTCGGCGACGCACACGGAGCCGCGCTCTGCGGCATCTGCCTGGGGCGGGTGGCCCTCGTCCGCGGCCGGCCCACTGAGGCGATCACGCTCCTGGGCGAGGCCCGCGCCGCCCTCGCCGGGGAGCGCCACGCCTTCGACGCCGCCCGTGCCCTGGCCTGGCTCGGCCGGGCCCAAGCGCTCGACGGCGACTACGCGACCGCCCAGTACGATCTGCGCCTGGCCCACGACGAGTTCGCCGCCGTCGGCTCGTCGCGCTGGATCGCCCGCGTACGGGAGATGCTCGGCGACGTCGCCCGGGAGCAGCACCGCCTCGAAGACGCCGCCCGGTTCCACGCCCAGGCCCTGGAGATGTACGGCAGGAGCAGCCCGCACGATGCAGAGCGCCTGCGCCGGCACCTGGACGGCCTCACGGCGCCCACCGGCAGCCCGGACCGTGACCGTGACCGAGTCTGACAACGGCGAGGTGACCGGACGAACATCAAAGAGGCAATGGGACGACAGCGGAATGCATCACCATGATTCAGTTGATTCGGCACGCTCGATGGACGCTTGGCGCGACGCTTTCGTCGGTCTCCACGGCGCGAACGACATCACGGTGGCAGACGCCGCGCCGTGGACGGGACGCCTGGAGTGGCGGCAGTCGCAGGCGTACGGCATCGCGCTGTGCGATGGCGTACGAGTAGATCTGCGGCGGGAGAGACGGCACATCCGCTCCGACCCCCGGGGTACCTGCGAACTGCTGGTGCCGCTCGCCGGAGCGGCCCGGGTGGCACAGGGACCGTCCTCAGGGGAAATCAAGCCCGGATTCATGGCGTTGTGCGATATGGACCGTCCGGTGGCGTTCGCGCAGACGACGACTTCGTATCCATTGCGTTGATCGTTCCTCGGCAGGAAGTCGACCGCCGCAACATGGCCGCAGCCCGCACGCCACAGGTCTTCAGCGGTGTCAGCGGCTTGGGCCGGGTGATACGGCAGATGGCGACCACGCTGCAGGAAGAGTCCGGGCGACTCTCGGAAACGGCTTTCGACCTCGCCTGCGAGCAGCTGCTCGACCTTGTCTGTCTGGCGGAGGAAGGCGCCACGGACTCGGCACCGGCCGAGCAGCGGGCAACGGTCGAGGCGGAGATCCGGCGCCACGTCCGCCGGCATGCCAGCGACCCCGACCTCAACGTCGCTGGCATCGCGCGGGCTCTTGGCTGGTCGACCCGCTACATCCAAGAGGTGCTGAAGGCTGCCAACACCACGTCGCGGGATCTCATACGCCGGGAACGGCTGCATCTCGCCCGCACCCGGCTGGCCAGTGCGAGCTGGGCCGGGCATTCCATCTCCCAGATAACCTATTCCTGCGGTTTTGGCAGTCATGCGTCGTTCAGTACCGCGTTCCGGCAGGAGTTCGGCATGACGCCTCGTGACGCCAGGAGAGCTGTTCCACCGTTCTCAGTAAACCGAGACTGAGAGCTTGTCCCCTGTGGGGAGTTGGTCTGTCGCCGGGTCAGCAGCCGCCCTCTGTGACCGTGAAGCTAGGCGTACTCATGCAGAAGACGGCATCCACCTGGTAATCGCTGATCTCGTATTCGCTGTACGTGGGCGGAGTGGGCGGGTCGGCTTCGAAGTCCCAGGAGTCGTCGCCGATGGCCTCGACGTCGGGCCTGGCGGCCTCCTCCACGTCGGTAACAGCTCCGCTTATCACCGTGGAGTAGTCATGCAGGGATACGGGGTCGGGATCGTCGCGCAGCCGCTCCGCCGCCTGGTGGACGGCATCCCGGAACTCGTCTTCGGTCAGGGAGCCGCGATCCCGCTGTTTCGCGAACATGACCAGGAAGAACACCGACACACCCACCAGGATGATTACGATGAGCGCCAAGCCGACCGGATTCTGGGGATTGATAACGTATTGTCCCGGCTGCAGCCTCCGCCGAACGAAGAGGGGTTGCTCGTCATTTGCCACCGGTACAACGTACCGATTCCGTCAACTGCCGCTCTCTACCGGCTCCACGGGCGTCACCCCGTGGCCCGCGCCGGTGAAGGCGCGGGCGCAGGCGGCGTCCCAGGGACCCGGCAGGACGAGCGGGTGTCGCGGCGTTCCTATTCCGGGGTGATGTTGTGGTTGTTCACGCGGAAGAGGTTGCGCGGGTCGTACTGCCGCTTCAGCCGTCGCAGCCGGTCGAGGTCCGCGGTGGTGAACACCTTCTCGGCCCTGTCATCACGCCCGGCGAAGTTGGTGAGGGCGTATCCCGTGGCCCAGGGATCCAGGCGTTCGGCCATCTCACGCAGGGCGGCGATCCCGGCGTTGACCGCCTCCGGCGGTCCGGCGCTGAGTCCCCACACGTTGAACACGGCGTCCTGAGCGGCCATGGGGCTCGCCCCGGACGGCCGCTTCGCCAGCTCCCCGCCCAGGTGGCGGATCTCCAGGGCCATGACCGGGCTGCCCACCATCAGCTGGGCGTTCTCCACAAGCCGGTCGACGGCCTCGGCCGGCAGCTCGGTCAGGGCGGTGCCGTGCTCCTCGTACGGCATCGGCTCGGCCGGGTCGGCGTGCACGGCGGCGAACTCGCTGTAGGGGTGGCGGCCGACCGTGTCGGCAACCGCGGTGCCTATGGCCCGGAAGGGCGCGATCAGCTTCTCGGCCTCCTCGTCGGAACCGAGGTGGACCACTCGAACGTGCGCAAGGAACCGACCGCGCAGCAGTTCGGGGATGTCCGGGAGGGGCGGGAAGTTCAGCAGCATCACCGAGCAGGTGAACCCGTCGGGAGCGTCGCGGACGACTTCGGGGAAGGCTCGCAGTACGGCCTCTACGTTCTCGGCGGGATAGTAGATCCCACCGCCGTAGAAGGAGGTGACCGGGAAGAGCTTGACCTCCACCTCGGTCACGACACCGAAGTTGCTGCGCCCGCCGCGCAGGCCCCAGAACAGTTCCGGTTCCGTCTCTGCTGAGACGCGGCGCAGCACGCCGTCCGGGGTGACCACTTCGATGGACTGGACGTGATCGGCGGCCCAGCCGTGAGTCCGGCCCAGGAACGGACTGTGACCGCCGCCGAGGGTGAAGCCCACGGCTCCCACATTCGGGCACGACCCGTGCAGGGGCGCCAGCCCGGCCGTCTGGGCGGCCTCCACGACTTCCGATACGAGCGCGCCGGCTCCCACCCGGGCCACGGAACGGTCGGTGTCGATCTCGACCGCGTTCATTTCGCCGGTGGTGATGAGCAGGAAACCGTCCGCCAGCGGGAATGGCTGATGCCCGGTGGCCATGACGCCGACGGGCAGGTCATGCGCGGCGGCGAAAGCGATCGCTGCCTGGACATCGTGAGCCGTAGAAGCGGCGACAACGAGACTCGGTCGATGCTGCGAAAGCAGGTTGAACCCGACTGCCGCCGCCGGGTAGTCCGCGTCATCCGGAGTGAACACCGATCCGGTGATCCGGTCATCCAGTTCGGTGACGTCAGCCGCTGCGGGGACGGTCCGCCCCTGGTTCTCGGTCATCTTGCCATGCCTTTCGTTATGTACCAGTTGATGCCGCCGGCTTCCGGCTGGGGCCGGGACCCGGGTGATCAGGTTTCAGCGGCGGCCCGGGACGCGGACACCGCGGCGAGAGCCTTCAGAGCCGGCCAGTCCACACGCGGCGGCTGGAGACCACGCCCGCGCAGGTATGCCTTCGACGAGCGGCGAACGGTACGCAGCGTGCGTACCTGGCCGCGTGGGGTGCCGTCGCCGTTCGGCTCGATCACCCGGTGTGGCACCAGCAGCCAGTCGCCGTCATCGGACCGCCGCAGCTCACCCCGCACCAGTGCGTTGTAGATGCCGGCGAGGCGGTCATCGTGGCGGTGCACGAGGAGAGTGGCCGGGCCGGGTACGACGTCGCAGTCGGCGGCCGGTTCGACCAGGTACCCGTCGGGCCTCGCCACGGTCCGCGTCCGCATGAGCAGCGGGGCACCGTACGCGTCCCGGGCGCCGAGCACGGCGGTGGGGAAGCCGGCGAGAATACCTGCGCCGGGCAGGGAACTCGTCCGGCCTGCCGCGTCGCCCGGGTCACCGGGCGACGCGGTCAGAGGCGCGCGGGTGCGTACCTCGGTCGGGCTGATGGTGATCCTCAGCCGCAGGAAGTACCAGTCCATGAGCCAGCGAGCGAGCCGGTCCGCATAGCGTCGGCTGTCGGGCTGACGATCGAAGATCATCGACCAGTACGCCTCGTCGCCCGAGGGTGCGGCCACGATCTGCTCTGGACACACCGCCGTACCCGTGACGAACACCTCTTGAGGGGCATCCAGCCCACTGCCGGTGGGATCGGAGAAGAGCAGGGCCACCCGGCCGTCACGACGAACGTTCAGTGCCTTCTGGGCGAAGCCGAGCGACGTGGAGACAAGAAACGTGCCGTCGTCGTGGCGAAGGGTTGCCGTCGGCCAGGCGATCGGTGTGCCGTCCCGGGCAAGAGTGGCGAACTCACAGGTCCGGTGGGCGTCGACGGTCTCGCCCACCGCCGGTTCGAGAGATATCACGTGCGCAACCTCACTAGATTTCAGGTGTGCTGGGGACGAGAGCAGGCTCGGTGTGGTGTTTCCGCACCGCGAGACGATCACCACGGGCGATCGGCGCGATCCAGCGGCTCGGCTCGTGCTCGCGTCCGATCTCGGGAAGCTTGAAGGTGGCCAGAGCGCCGAGCACGCTCATGGCGGCCAGAGCGATGAAAAGCGCCTGATAGCCGCCCAGCAGGAGGAATGCGGGCGCGGCGAACGGCACGAACGACTGCGGCAGGGAGCTGGCGATGTTGATGATCGCAAGGTCCTTGGCCGCGTCGTCCTTGCTGGGCAGCAGCCTTACGCACACCGCCAGATCGACGGCGAGAAAGGTTCCCAGGGCGACTCCGATGGCAGCCACCCCCGCGTAGATGAACGCCATGTCCCGGGCCCCCGACATCAAGATGAGAGCTGCGGCGGCCACTATCCCGGCGAAGACCACAAACGGCTTCTGCCGCCGAAGCTTGTCGGAGAGATAGCCGGCGACCACACTGGCGACGGCAACGCATCCGATGGAGAGCGCGGCGAGTTTCAGCACGACGCCTCCGACCTCCTTCTCGCTTACGTCGAAGCGCTCCATGAGGAAGAAGGTGCTGAAGGTGCTGGATGCAAAAGCGCACATGATCAGGAAGCGGACGAGCCATGCCCATCCGAACGCCGGGTGGGTCCGCGGGTTGAACCAGAACGTCGAAGCAACGCCCCGCGGATTCATCGGCGGCTTCGGCGTGCTGCTTCGCGGATCACGCAGCAGGAGGACGGCAACGGTGCTCGCCCCGATGGCGAAAAGCGCGATGGCCCACCACTGACCGGCGCTTCCCTCCGGGAACGCGTTGGCAAGTGACAGGCCGATAAGCGGCCCCATGGCCGTGGCCAGGCCGACGAACCCGGATACGCCTCCTCTGCGGTGCTCGGCGACCTGGTCCGCGACGAGGGCGCTGTTCGCGGCCTCCTGGAAGCTCGCGACCGCCTGCACTCCGCACCACAGCAGCACGACCTGCCAGACCTGAGTCGTGAAAGTCACCCCGATCAAAGCGAGCGCGGCCAGCAGGGAGCCGGTGAAGATCCAGGGGCGGCGCCGGCCGAACCGGACGCGGGTACGGTCCGAAACCCGACCGGCGACGGGGTTGAACACGAGCGAGACAAACGCGCCGAAGCCCGTGACGATCCCGAACGCGGTGGTCGCCTCGCCACCCGTGATGTCCTTGAGGTGCAACGCGAGCAGCAGTTGGAGCGGTGTGGTGAGCGCGACGTGGAAGCCGAACTGGGACAGCATGATCGCGGGCACGAACCGGCGCAGCGGAGTGACACCGTCGCTTGGCCTGACGACCGGCGTCGTGATGAGCTGCTCCGTCGCCATGGCGCGCTTCCTTACTGCGGAGGTTTCCAGTGGGGGGACTTACGCCGGCCGTCATGGCCGGGTGAGGCCGCATCCGCCGGTCGCCGGGCACGCCGCAGCGGACAGCACGCTCCACTGCGGCGGCACTTCATCGACATCCGCACCACGTGTCGCGGCTCAGAGTGGTTCACCGCCGGCGTTCTGGTTGCGTGCGGTCGTTGCCCGGCCGCAGGCGTGATAGGTCATCAGGCCGGCTCGATCGAGCACGAGGTCGTACTCGACCCGCAGACGGCTGTCCCCGTCAGACCTGCACGGTGCCGCCGTCCACGAAGAGTTCGGTACCGGTGACGAAGCGGCTCTGGTCGGAAGCGAGGAAGAGGGCCACGTCCGCGACGTCCTCCGGGGTGCCGACCCGGCCGAGCGGGATCCGGGAGACCAGGAACTCCTTCACCTGTCGGCCCTGCTCCGTGTGGGCGCCGCCGATGGCCTCGTCGAGTCCGGGCGTGTCGATCGTCCCGGGGCTGATGGCGTTGACCCTGATACCCCGGTCCTTGAGCTCGTTGGCCCAGGTGCGGGCGAAGGACCGGGTCGCCGCTTTCGTGGCCGAGTACACGCCGAAGCCCTCGGGTCCCTCGACCGTCCAGATCGAGGCCGAGAGGATGACGGACGCGTGGTCGTTCAACAGCGGCAGCGCCTTCTGCACGGTGAAGACGGCGCCCCGCACGTTCACACCGAGAAGCAGGTCGAGGTGTTCCTCCGTGACCTGCGCGAGCGGGGCCGCCTCCCCCACTCCGGCGTTCGCGTACAGCACGTCCACCCGGCGGCCGTCCGCGGCGATCCGCTCGTACAGGCGGTCCAGGTCGGCCGGGTCGGCCACGTCGCCGCGGACACCGGTCGCCCCCCGCCCGATGGACGCGACCGCGGCGTCGAGCACCTCCTGCCGCCGGCCGGTGACGTAGACGTGGGCCCCCTCCGCGGCGAAACGACGGGCGCTGGCGAGCCCCATTCCCGTCGAGCCACCGGTCACCACGGCCGTCTTGCCGTCGAGCTGTCCCATCACGTTCTCCTCGTGTTCCGATCCCGCAGGCGCCCGTACACAACGCCGGGAACGGCACGCCTCACCCAGGCGAACGACATGCCGCACACCGTCGTGCAGGCAGACGTCGCTGGCGCTACTCTCACCGCCCCGTGCCCGGACGATCTTTCGCTCCGGCGCACAGTCCTTGCGCGCAGACGCACGCCTTCGGGTACTGGTGAGGGGCGGCCGGCCCCTTCCCGTACGTTCACCGACATGGGTACGGAACCGAAGAACGACGTCACCGCAGCGGCCAACGTGGAGGATTTCCCGAGCAATTGGGGCCGATGGGGTGCGGACGACGAGCTGGGCACGCTCAACCTGATAACCGCGACCGCGCGGGCCAGGGGCGCCGCGGAGGCCCGTACCGGACGAGCGGTCTCGCTGGCCCAGCCGATCCAGCCCGCGCCGCTCGTCAGCGGGCCCTTCGCGCCCACCACCCGTGATGTCTCGCCGGTGCAGCAGTTGATGCAGTACACCGGAGGTGCACCCGCGACGGCGGACATGATACTGGTGACCAACCATCACGTGCGCTCGACGCACCTCGACGCCCTGGGGCACCAGATCTGGGACGGCCAGGTCTACCCGGGGCGTCCTCTCGCGGAGAGCGTGACACCGGCCGGCGTACGGCACGGTTCCACGGCGGCGTTCGCCGCCGGGATCGCCACCCGGGGTGTGCTGCTCGACCTGGCCTACGACGGCCCGCTGCCCGCGGGGCACCCGATCACCTCGGAGGACCTGGAGGCGGCCGAGGCCCGCCAGGGCGTACGGCTGGAGTCCGGGGACGCGTTGGTGGTGCGCTGCGGGTGGGTCTACGCCATCGACCCGGAGAGGCCGATGCCAGGCATCAGCCTGGACGCGGTGCGGTGGATGCACCGGCGCGGCGTGTCCCTGTACGCCGGCGACCTCGGCGACGCCCACCCGCCGCTGGACCCCGCCGTTCCCGGGCCGCTGCACCGCGTCGCGCTGCCGCTGCTGGGCATGCCCCTGATCGACGTCGCGGAGCTGGAGGAACTGGCCGCCGTCTGCACGGAGTCGCACCGCTACGCCTTCCTGCTCACGGTGGCGCCCCCGCGCATCCACGGCCTGACCGGCGTCCCGGTCAATCCGCTGGCGATCTTCTGACCGCCACGCAGAGTGCCCGTCCCGGCCCCGCCGGCCCCGGCACCGTCGGGGCCGGGGCCGGGGACGTCGCTCACCCCGGTCCCGCGGGACGGGCCACGTGCTCGATGGCCATGTCCAGGGCGCGGGCGAGCGGACGGCTCGTGCGGTGGGTCTTGGTCAGCAGCAGCCCGCCCTGCAGGGCGGCCATCACGGCTTCGGCGAGGGCCTCCGGGTCGGCACCCGGCCGCAGCTCTCCGCGGTCCCGCATGGCGGTGAGACCGGCGCGCAGCGGGGCCTCCCAGGCGGCGAAGCACTCCTGCAGGACGCCGCGCGTCCGCGCGTCGCCGTCGGCCAGCTCGTTGGCGAGGGAGCCGAGCGGGCATCCGCCGACGTGACCCAGCTCGTCCTGGATGGCGACGATCTTGTCGCGCCAGCCCCGCAGGGCGGCCAGGGTGTCCAGCGCGTCCAGCTCCGGGCGCTGGGCACCCATGACCTGCTCCACCTGGTGCCGGGCGACCGCCCGGAGCAGGTCGCTCTTGTCGGCGAAGTAGTGGTAGAGCTGCGACTTGCTGGTGCCGCTGGCCGCCATCACGTCGTCCAGGCTCGTTCCGGCCGCCCCGCGCTCGCGCACCAGCTCGGCGGTGGCCGCCACGATGCGGCCCTTGGTCGCCGCACCCCGACGAGTCAGCCTCGGCTCCTGCCGCACACCTTTCATGATTCTTACGGTAGCGAAACTGGACTTGATAGTCCAGTTTGCTGCTGCCTACGGTCGAACGACCCAGTCCGGCAAGAGACATGAGAGCAGGGACACCATGACGCGGCTCCACAACGGCCAGCACTTCCCCGACCTCCAGGTTCCGGCGATCGGGGGCAGAGGGACCCTGTCCCTCCCGGACGACCTCGCCGGGCACTTCGGAGTCGTTCTCATCTACCGCGGGTCCTGGTGCCCGTACTGCAACGCCCAACTTGCCGCCTTCCGGCGCGCCGCCGACACCCTGCAATTCCTCAACGTGCGCGTCGCCGCGCTCTCCGTCGACGATGAGGAGACCACTCGCGAACTCGTCGAGAAGCACCGCCTGGGCTTCCCCGTGGGGTACGGCGCCGACGCCGACGAGGTGGCCAAGGCCACGGGTGCGTACGTCAACGACGCGCCCGGCGAGCAGCGGTTCCTGCAGTCCACCGGGTTCGTGCTGGCCCCGGACGGCACGGTGGTCACGGCGGTCTACTCCAGCGGCGCCATCGGACGCCTGGTCCCCGACGACGTCGCCGGCCTGGTCCGCTACCTCCGCGACCACGGCTGACACGGCGGACCCGGGCGCGAAGCGGCCCGCGGCGAGCGGGGGCGCCAGGGCGGCCAGCGGCAGAACCACGGCCGGCGGTTGCCCGGGCGTCGACGACAGCCACCGGTGAACCGCTCGTAGCGACCGCGCGTGGTGCCTGGAGAGGCGGACGCCTCGACAGGCGCACGATGAGGAGACACCGGATGCCCTCACCTCAGTCCGGCAGCGGCGGTGGCGACAACTCCCACACCAGCCAGCGGGGAGGCTACGCACCACCGGCCCATGACTACGGCGCGTACCGGGAGGTTCCCCTCACCGACGACCAACTGCTCGGCCACCAGTCACAGGGATCCACGACGGGGCCACCCACCTGCGCTTCAGGGGACGCCGGACAGGGATACACGGCGGGCCACCCGCCTACGCTACGCGGGACGCCGCCGGCCAGAGTTCCGCTCCCAAGGACTCCGCCCCGGCACGCCGGGGGTCCGCTCCCGACGGTCCGCCCCCCGGGTATCCCGCCCAGGTTCGCCACTGGACCCAGGGGGACAGCGCAGACCGCACTCGGCCGACCATCGCCACCACGCACGGCACGCTTGGCCGAGGATTCGTCGGCAGCCCTGAGTCGATGAGTCCCACCGAAGGCCAGGCACACAGCATCATCGGCGGACGCGCCGCGGAAACCCTGCCCAGCACCAGCTGCCATTCCGCCCGGAGTGGTAATAGCAGCAGCACCTATTACTCCGCAGTCTCCCGGTTCGATGCCCCCAGGACGAATTCCGCGCCGGGGCGAGGAAGCGGGAGTTCCCGATAAACCGCCGACGCCGCGGGCACCCGCCCGTACGGCACAATCGGATGCCACGCTGAGTCGTGGAACTCATCCCGACCTTCCCGCACCACCCGAGGAACCCACATGGCCACAATCGACCGAGACGAGCACCAGCCCCGCTTCGCCGACCTGCGCGCGCTGTTCGTCAATTGCACGCTCAAGCGCTCACCCGAGATCAGCAACACCGAAGGACTCATCGACAAGAGCCGCACCGTGATGGAGAAAAACGGCGTCACCACCGAGCTGATCCGCGCCGTCGACCACGACATCGCCTTCGGTGTCTGGCCCGACATGACCGAACACGGCTGGGAGACCGACGCCTGGCCGGCGCTGTACGAAAAGGTGATGGCCGCCGACATTCTCGTCCTCTGCGGACCGATCTGGCTCGGTGACAACAGCTCCGTGATGAAGCAGGTGATCGAGCGGCTCTACGCATGCTCCGGAATCCTCAACGAGCGGGGCCAGTATGCGTATTACGGCCGGGCCGGGGGTGCTCTGATCACCGGGAACGAGGATGGTGTGAAGCACTGCGCCATGAACATCCTCTACAGCCTGCAGCACCTCGGTTACACCATCCCGCCGCAGGCCGACGCCGGGTGGATCGGCGAGGCAGGCCCCGGCCCCTCGTATCTGGACCCCGGCTCCACCGCCCAGGAGAACGACTTCACCAACCGCAACACCACCTTCATGACCTGGAACCTCATGCACATGGCCGCGATGCTCAAGCGCGCGGGGGGCATCCCGGCGTACGGAAACCAGCGCACCGGCTGGGACGCGGGTGAACGCTTCGACTTCCCCAATCCCGAGTACCGCTGACCGTGTTCACCGGGCCGGACGTGCCCGGACCTCGAATCACACACGCACCAAAGGAAGGTTGCCCGCGATGGGAACGAGCGCCGAGATCGAGCCGAAATCGGTGATGGAAACGCGGCTCACGCATGAGACCCACCGGGTGGTCACCACGCTGCTGACGGAGGCCGCCGACCGCCCCTCGGTCCCCCCGGAGGCGCTTGCGCAGTTGAGGGACTTCGTCGTGGCGAACCTGCGACACCACCACGAGGTCGAAGACGACTTGCTCTGGCCGCTGATCGCGGCGACCGCGCCGGAAGCGGGGCACGCGCTCGACGGGCTCGGCGACGAACACAAGCGTCTGGACGCCGCGCTCGACCGGCTTGCCGCCGTCGACATGACCGGGCTGGACGCGGCCGGCCTCGACGCGGCCGGGCCGGACGCGGCCGGCATCGATGCGCGACCGGCCGCCGAGGTACGCCGCGCTCTGCGCGAGGCGGCCGTCGCGGTGCGTGACACCGTGCACGAGCACCTGGCCCACGAGGACCCGGTCCTGTTGCCCGCTCTGCGGGACCACGTCACGTCCGCGCAATGGGACGAGTTCGCCCAGCGGGTGATCGCCTCGGCGCCTTCCGTGGCCGGGCATCTGATGATCGGACTCCTCGACGAGGTGGGCACCGCCGCCGAAGTGGAGGCGATAATGATGAATCTGCCGCCATCGGCACGGGCCGTCCTTCCCGCCCTTCGCGACCAGGCGATCGCCGACCTTCGGGTCCTGCGAGGAGACACGCCGCCGAACGCTTCCCCGGAGCAGGGCGTTTCGTAGCGGAGGCCGTCCGCTCTTTCGAAGTCCCGCATGACGCGGCCTGAGTCCGGCCGCCGGTGACCCCTGCCGACGGCCGGTGAACCGTCTCGTGGGCGCGGCCGTGGAGCGGCCCCACCGCGCGAGAAACGCGCGATGGGGCCGCTCAGCCGTATCCTCCTCAGTTCCCGATCTCCGAAGCGCCCGGCGGCCTGGCACGACGCCGCTGTGCGGAGGCGCCGTGCCGGGCGGGGGCGGCGGTCCGCGTCGGCCACCGCCGTTCACGCGATCGAGACCGCCCTGTCCTCTACGACGGGATGCGTTCAGCGGCTCGCCTTCTTCGCGCCCGGAGCGGGTCGTCGAGTCGGCACCTGCCTCGCACGACTGACCATCTCGTTCGGTGAGAAACCGCCTCGTGCGGAACGGCTTTGTGCGTCACGGCTTGGTGCGGGCTGCCGGTTGAGCGCGCCCTGAGCCGCCACCGGGTCCCTGAATATCGAACCCGGCTGCCCGTGGGCCGACATCCCCCCCGAGCTGGTCGACATGGGGGAAACGGAACCCGGTCGGCCGGTCGGCACGCTGTGCAGAGTGGACGGAGTCTGTAGCTGTTCAGACGCCTGATTCGTCGACGAAAGGTCCGTCTGCAGCCTTGGCGCCACCGGCCGCTGGCTGAACGCCTGCTCAAACGCCGCTGCGTCCGGCATCGAATCCGGCCGCCAGCGGGCCGACACCGCCGAGGACGGAGTCTGTTCCGGGTTATACGCCCGATACGATGAGTCCGTCTGCACAGGAGGCGCTGCAGCGTATCGGGCCCCTCGCTGTTCGGTAGCGTAGAGCGCGCTGTTGTAGTCCGGGGACGCCACGGAATCCGCGATGGTCCTCGCTGTCGGTGCGATGGTTCGGCGGGCCTCGGTTCGTATCCTGCTCGCCGTTTCCGCATCCCGGAGGTGTGCGTCTCGCTCGGCGATGAAACCCAGCCTTACCGTTAGCGATTCCCTGAGCGCTGCGCTCTGAGTCGCCAGCCATTCTTCGAATTGCTGCTGCTGACTCCCGTTCCCCGTGCTGGACGCGCCCCCACGACCCCCACCTTGATTGCTCATCATCGTTCTCCGTTCGCTGCTGAGCCACGGTGATCTTCAATGCCACCGGCCTGGTTGTCTGAGCGACAGATCTATGCC
Organism: Streptomyces sp. CNX435; assembly: GCF_059570575.1. NCBI lineage: Bacteria > Bacillati > Actinomycetota > Actinomycetes > Kitasatosporales > Streptomycetaceae > Streptomyces > Streptomyces sp. CNX435. Next base: position 26,397 of record NZ_JCANTA010000031.1, read on the forward strand.
TCCCTTTCGGCCGGGGAGCACACACGAGACACAACGTGCGCGACGGAGGAACGGTTCAACCGCCCGGTGAAGGAGTTGCCGTGCCGTACCCCGGCCGGGCCATGAACCCTTCCGGCTCGAATGCCGTGGTCCTTGACGACTCTTCACGCGAAGCCCGTCGACGACAGCAGAGCCGACCCCGGGCGCGGCGGTCGTGGTGTTCGTGACGGCGCCTCCTGCTGAACGGGCATCATCGGCCTGCCGCTCACGGTCAGCTGAGCGCGCCTGGTGAGCCGGGGCCGCATCTGAGACCAGGACTGAGACCACGGACACCCGCGCCGTCCGCGCGCGGCGCGGCCGACGCATCCGCTCACGGAAAACCCCAGCTCAGAGCACTTCTGAGCTGGGGCGTCGGAGCCTCCTGTCGGATTCGAACCGACGACCTACGCTTTACAAGAGCGTTGCTCTGGCCAGCTGAGCTAAGGAGGCGCGTCCTGCAGTGTAACCGGGGCGCCGGGTGGCGCGGTGATGCGTTTTCGGGACCTTCGGGGTGATGACAAGCGGGCTGACCGGCGGGTACGGTCAGCGCCAAGGTCCACAGCAGTGGACTACACCACCTTTACTCGGATCGTCCGGCACGTTCCTGCCGGTGAAGGGAAACACCATGGCAACCGTTTCGTTCGACAAGGCCACCCGGACCTACCCGGGCTCCGAGAAGCCCGCGGTCGACGGGCTGGAGATCTCCATCGAGGACGGCGAGTTCCTCGTCCTGGTCGGCCCGTCCGGCTGTGGCAAGTCGACCTCCCTGCGCATGCTCGCCGGGCTGGAGGACGTCAACTCCGGCACCATCCACATCGGTGACCGCGACGTCACCCACCTGCCGCCGAAGGACCGGGACATCGCCATGGTGTTCCAGAACTACGCGCTTTACCCGCACATGACCGTCGCCGACAACATGGGCTTCGCGCTCAAGATCGCTGGCGTGCCGAAGGCCGAGATCCGGCAGAAGGTCGAGGACGCCGCCAAGATCCTCGACCTCACCGAGTACCTGGGCCGCAAGCCGAAGGCGCTCTCCGGCGGTCAGCGGCAGCGTGTCGCGATGGGCCGCGCGATCGTCCGGGAGCCGCAGGTGTTCCTCATGGACGAGCCGCTGTCGAACCTCGACGCCAAGCTCCGCGTCCAGACCCGTACGCAGATCGCCGGCCTGCAGCGGCGCCTCGGCGTCACCACCGTGTACGTCACCCACGACCAGGTCGAGGCCATGACCATGGGTGACCGCGTCGCCGTCCTGAAGGACGGCCTGCTGCAGCAGGTCGCCACGCCGCGCGAGATGTACGACAAGCCCGAGAACCTGTTCGTCGCGGGCTTCATCGGCTCCCCGGCGATGAACCTCGTCGAGGTGCCCATCACCGACGGCGGCGTGAAGTTCGGCAACAGCGTCGTGCCCGTCAGCCGCGAGGCGCTGGCCGCCGCGTCCGACAAGGGCGACCGCACGGTCACGGTCGGCGTCCGCCCCGAGCACTTCGACCTGGCCAACGGCGACGCGCCCGCGGACAAGAAGCTGTCGAAAGAGGCGAGCGACGCCCCGGCCGGTCTGCCAGTCACCGTCAACGTCGTCGAGGAACTGGGCGCCGACGCCTACGTCTACGGTTCCGCGACCGTCGGCGGCGAGGACAAGGACCTGGTCGTCCGCGTCTCCGGCCGCTCCGTGCCGGACAAGGGCGCCACGCTGCACATCGTCCCGCGCTCCGGCGAGACGCACGTGTTCTCCACCTCCTCGGGCGCCCGGCTCAGCGACTGACGCGACCGACGCGACCGACCGGCGCCGTGCCCCTCCGGAGGTACGGCGCCGTCGCGCGTTTCCGGGCCGTACGGAAGACGACGCACGCGGCACGTAACGGCACGCGCGTCGGAAAGTCCGCCTCTTCGTTCGACGTGGACGTCAGCAACGTCAACACGGAATTCGAATTTCCCGGCCAACCGCGCTCGTTCGAGTGACTCAATGTCGCCAAGTCACTACCGCTCGCTACCATCGCCCTCGTGAAACAGGCAGCCCGCCGTATCGGCAGAACCATCGCATTCGTCCTCCCCGTCGTACTCGTTCTGGCGGGTACGCTCGCGGTCGCCACCGTCCCCTGGGCGTCGCCCTCGACCGACTCCCGGATGCTCAGCACCTCCGCGGAGAGCGCCGCGACCAAGGCCGGCGCCCGCGCCCCGCACGAGATGCTGCGGGACCGCCTCATCGCCGAGTTGCAGGAGAGCGACCCGGGCACCGCGCTCACGCAGCTGCAGCGCGAGGTGCACGCCCGGCCGTCGCTCGCGCGGCACTGCGTCGGCATCGCCCGCGCGCTCGGCGAGGTCGCGGTGGCCAAGTACGGGATCACGCGCGCGCAGTCGTACGCGCGCCCGGTGTGCGACACCGCCTTCGCCTCGGGAGTCGTCTCGGCCCAGTAGGCGCGTCAGGGGCGTCCGGTACCCCGTACCCGCGGCCGTGTGCTACCGGCCGGTTAGGGTGCGGGGTATGACGGGACCCGCAGCAGCACAACCCACTCAAGCCGTGGTCCTTGCCGGTGGGCAGGGGTCACGGCTTCGTCCGTACACGGACGACCGCCCCAAGCCGATGGTCGAGATCCCCGGCACCGGCGTGCCCATCATCGGGCACCAGCTGGCCTGGCTGGCGGCCGAGGGCGTCACGGACGCCGTGGTGTCCTGCGGGCACCTCGCCGAGGTGCTGCAGGAGTGGCTGGACGCCACGGAGCTGCCGCTGAAGGTGAGCTGCGTGATCGAGAAGGAGCCGCTGGGGCGGGGCGGCGGGCTGAAGTTCGCGGCGGCGTCGCTGCCGCGGCCCGACGAGCCGTGGTACGCGACGAATGGTGACATCTGGACGAGGTTCTCGCTGCGCGCGATGGCCGCATTCCACCAGGAGCGGGGCGCGGACGCCACGTTGGCGCTGGCGCGGCCGAACATGCCGTGGGGCGCGGTGGAGACGGACCAGTTCGGGCACGTCGTCGACTTCATCGAGGCGCCGCCGTCGCCGTATCTGATCAACGCGGGCGTCTACGTCTTCTCCGCCGCCTTCCGCGACCTGCTGCCGGAGCGCGGCGACCACGAGCGGGCGACGTTCCCGCGGCTGGCGCGGCAGCGGCGGCTGGCGGGCTTCCCGCTGCCGCAGGGGGCGTACTGGCGGGCCATCGACACGGCGAAGGACCTGACGGAGGCGGCGAAGGAGCTGCGCCGGGGGTGAGGGCCTGGGGGGCGGTTCGTACGGTACGGGCTGAGCCCTGCGGATACGGGCGGCCGAGGCGGTGCGGGCCGGGCCCTGCGGATGCGGCGGCCCGGCGGGTGCGGCGGCCGGGCCCCGCGCGTACGGCGGCACCGCGCGTACGGCCGGGCCCCGCGGGCACGGGGCCGAACCCCGCCCCCGCTGCCGCTACGCCTAACCCAGCAGCCCGCCCACCAGACCCGGCGGCTTCTCCTCGCCGCCCCCGCCCGTCGAGCCACCGCCCCCCGTGCTCCCCGCACCGCCCCCACCCGGCTCCGCCCCGCCCGTGCCCGGGTCCGTGCCGGACCCGGCGTCGGAGGGCGGCGGCGCCGGGTTCTCGGCGGACGGGGGCGGCGCCTGGGAGGCCGGGGGCGCGGCCGGCTGCTGCTCCGGGGCGACGCTGCCGGACTCCGTCGCCGGACCCGCGTCCGCCGCGCCCGGCTCGGGGCCGGCGCCGGGGGAGGGCGGCGCGCCACCGGGCAACCCGGAGCCGTCCCGCGACGGGGTCGCCGAGCCCGCGTCGCCGCCCCGGGCCTCGCCGCCGGGCGGGGTGGGCAGCGGGGTGCCCGGCAGGTGGTTGACGGGCGGCTCGTCGGGGCCGGGTACCCGTACCGTGCTCGACGACCGCACCGCCGCGCCCAGCGTCGACCCCACCAGCAGCGCCAGCCCCACGATCACCGTGGCCAGCACCGTCCCGCGGCGCAGCACCCGGCGGCGCAGCTCCCACAGCTCCGACCGCGGCCCCAGCGTCCGCCACGCCTCGCCGGCGAGCCGGGCGTCGAGGGAGTAGACGGGGGCGCCGGCGATCACGAGCGGGGACCAGGCGGCGAGGAACAGGGCGTCCGTCGCGTCGTACGCGGACGACGTCTGCCACGCCACCGTCACCAGCAGCCCGAGCGCGAGCAGCCCGCCCACGGCCGCCGCGAGCCGCTGCCACAGCCCGCAGATCGTCAGCACGCCGACGATGATCTGCAGGAACGCCACCGTCAGCCCGGCGCCCACGGGGTGCGCGAGCGCGATGTCGTACAGCGGCCGTGCGACCAGCCACGGGTCCATCCGGTCCAGCCAGCCGCGCATCGAGCCGTGCTCGCCGCCGTCGAAGAACAGCGGGTCGCTGAGCTTGCCCATGCCGGTGTAGAGCGAGACGAGGCCGAGGACGATGCGCAGGGGGAGCAGGACGACGCCGAGGTTCATCCGGCGGCCGGGGTAGTAGGCGTGCCGTACGGGGTCGGCGCCGTGGCGCTGGGTACGGCCGCGGGGGCGGTCGGCGTCGGCGTCCTCGTCGGCGTCCGCGTACGGGCCGGCGTAGGGCTCGGCATACGGGCCGGCGTAGGGGCCGCCGGGCTCGGCGTACGGGTCGTACGGCCCGTCGTAGCCGCCGTGCGCCCGCTCCCTCCCGTACGGACCGGCGGGCGCCGGGATCCGGGGGAGCATCTGCGTGGCGTCCCCGGCGCCGGGGGCGTCGATGCGCGGCAGCACGTACGTGGCGTCGTCGTCGACGTGCGGCAGCACCTGGGTTGCGTCGTCGAAGCGGGGGAGCAGCTGCGTCGAGGTGGCGTCGGCGCCGCCCGCGGGGTGCCGGTCCGCGGGGTGCCGGTCCGCGGCGTAGCCGCGGGGGATGGCCTGCAGCAGTCGGCCGGCGGCGGTGTCGTCGACGCGGCCGGTCCACACCACGGGCGCCCGCCGCCGCGCCGCCCTCGGGCCCACGGAACCTCCGGCGCCACCCACGGCCCCGGCCCCCACCAGGGCCGGCGCAAGCCCCCCGACTCCGGCTCCGTCCCCGTACAGCGGCGCAGGCGCCGCGGCGAGCGTCCGGTGGGACGAGGGCCCCAGCCGCACCCGGAAGCTCGGGCTGTCGACGTTGATCCGGGTGGGGTCGCTGGGGACCCGCACCATCGTCAGCCGGCCGGTGTCCTCGGGCTCCTGGGCGCGACCACCCGTGGGGGTGGGCGGTGTTCTGGTGTCCACACTCCACTAACCGAGTGACGCAGCATTAAGACACTGCCAGACAGTGCCAGACACCGCCTGACACAGCCCTTTTGTGTCGGAGGTCCGTCAAACACACCATTCGCTGGGGCTCGTTCCGATTCGCCGCGCGCCGTCCCGCACGGCGCTCACGCCCGCCTGCGCGCCGCCTCGTACAGCACCACCCCGGCCGCGACCCCCGCGTTCAGCGACTCCGAGCCGCCCGGCATCGGGATCCGTACGCGCACGTCACACGTCTCCCCCACCAGCCGCGACAGGCCCTTGCCCTCGCTGCCGACCACGATGCACACGGGCCCGTCCAGCAGGTCCAGCTCCGGCAGCTCGACCTCCCCGTCGGCCGCGAGCCCGACGACCATCACGCCGGCCTTCTGGTACGCCTCCAGCGCCCGCGTCAGGTTCGTAGCCCGGGCGACCGGCGTACGCGCCGCCGTACCCGCCGACGACTTCCACGCCCCCGCCGTCATCCCCGCCGCCCGCCGCTCCGGGATGACGACGCCGTGCCCGCCGAAGGCGGAGACGGAGCGGACGACGGCGCCCAGGTTCCGCGGGTCCGTGACCCCGTCGAGCGCGACGGCCAGCAGATCCGCGGCGTCCCCGGCGGCGGCGTCGAGCAGGTCGTCGGGGTGGGCGTACTCGTACGGCGGGACCTGCAGCACCAGCCCCTGGTGGTTCAGGCCGTCCGTCATCCGGTCCAGCTCGGGGCGCGGCGCCTCCATCAGGTGGATGTCGCCGCGGTCCGCGACGAGCTGCAGGGCGCCGCGCACCCGGTCGTCGCTGTCGAGGTACTGCTGGACGTACAGCGTCGTGGCCGGCACGCCGTCGCGCAGCGCCTCGTACACCGAGTTGCGGCCGACGACCAGCTCGCTGCTGCCCCGGCCGCCGCGGCGCGCGGCGGGGCGGGCCGCGGCGGCCTTCTTGGACCGCGCCTTGGCGGCGCGCTGCCTGGCGTGCCCGGGCCGCAGCTCGGCGGGCGGCGTGGGGCCCTTGCCCTGGAGCGAGCGGCGGCCCTTGCCGCCGGTGCCCTTGGTCGCGCCCTTCTTGCTCGCCGTTCTGCGGCCCCGGCGCTGACTGTTCCCGGCCATGGGGGTTCCACCTGCTTCTGCGATCGGTGTTTCGCTGCGTCATTCGCTACTTCATGAGTGTGCCGCCCGGTCGCCCGGGCGGCACACTCAGGTTCGGTTCCGTCGGTCAGCTCAGCGACCAGCGCGGCCCGTCGGGGGTGTCCTCGATGGCGAGGCCCGACTGCTGCAACTGGTCACGGATGGCGTCGGCCGCGGCGTAGTCTTTGCGCGCCCGCGCCGCCTCGCGCTGCTCCAGCACCAGCCGTACGAGCGTGTCGACGGCCCCGTGCAGGTCCGCCCCGCGGTCGGCGCCGCCCGCCCCCGTCCAGTGCGCGTCGAGCGGGTCGAGGCCGAGCACGCCGAGCATGGCCCGTACCTCGGCGAGGCGGGCGACGGCGGCTTCCTTGTCGTCGGCGGACAGGGCGGCGTTGCCCTGCCGGACGGTGGTGTGCACGACGGCGAGCGCCTGCGGCACCCCGAGGTCGTCGTCCATCGCCTCGGCGAACGCGGGCGGCACGTCCGCGGCCGGGGCAATGCCGGCTTTTCCTGCTTTTTCAACTACACGCTGCACGAAGCCCTCGATGCGCGCGAAGGCCGACACGGCCTCGCGCAGCGCCTCCTCGCTGTACTCGATGGTGGAGCGGTAGTGCGGGGTGCCCAGGTAGTAGCGCAGGACGATGGGGCGCCAGCGCTTGACCATCTCGGAGACGAGCACCGAGTTGCCCAGGGACTTGCTCATCTTCTCGCCGCTCATGGTCACCCAGGCGTTGTGCAGCCAGAAGTCCGCGAAGTCGTCGCCGAACGTCTTGGACTGCGCGATCTCGTTCTCGTGGTGCGGGAAGACGAGGTCGATGCCGCCACCGTGGATGTCGAAGCGGGAGCCCAGGTACTTGTGGGCCATCGCCGAGCACTCCAGATGCCAGCCGGGCCGGCCGCGGCCCCACGGGGTCTCCCAGGACGGCTCGCCGGGCTTGGCGGCCTTCCACATGGCGAAGTCCCGCTGGTCGCGCTTGCCGGTCTCGCCCTCGCCCTCGGGCTGGCGGAGGTTGTCCAGCTCCTGGTTGGACAGGGCGAGGTAGCCGGGGTACGAGCGGACGTCGAAGTAGACGTTGCCGTCGGCGGCGTAGGCGTGGCCGGAGTCGATGAGCGCGCGCATCATCTCGATCATCTCGGGCACGTGGCCGGTGGCGCGCGGCTCGTACGTCGGCGGGAGGCAGCCGAGCGCATCGTAACCGGCGGTGAAGGCCCGCTCGTTCTCGTTCCCGATGGCCCACCAAGGGCGGCCCTGTTCGGCGGACTTGGCGATGATCTTGTCGTCGATGTCGGTGACGTTGCGGATGAACGTCACGTCGTAGCCGCGGTGGAGCAGCCAGCGGCGCAGTATGTCGAAGTTGAGGCCCGAGCGGATGTGCCCGATGTGCGGGGGGGCCTGCACGGTGGCGCCGCACAGGTAGATCGAGACACAACCCGGGGCGATCGGGGTGAAGTCACGGATCTGCCGGGTGCTGGTGTCGTACAGGCGAATGGTCACGCCTCAAGGGTAGTAGGCCCCGGACCCCCCGCGGGCCCCGGTCCGCGTACGCCCGGACGAGGTCCCGCACGCACAGCCGCAGCCGGTCCCCCGCACACCCGCCCCAGGGTAGGCCGACCCACTGACGCCCAAGCACGGCCGCCCCCGGCTTACCGGCTCACCCCGCCACGTCACCTTCCCCGCACACCCGCCCCAGGGTAGGCCGGCCCGCTGACATCGAGCCCGGGCGCTCCGCGCTCCGGCACTGGGCACCCGGCACCCGGCCCCCCGACGAGCCAGAGCGCCCGGTGCCGGCGCAGTCGCTCAGACCAGGTCGCCCATGCCCGAGACCTTCTCCGGCGTCACGCGGACGACGACCCGGGTGCCGTCGCCCCTGCGGCCCCCGCTGAAGGTGTCGTAGTCCTTGCCGGTGTACTTCATCGACAGCTCGTCGATCAGCTCCAGGCCGCCCTCGGTGGTGATGCTCGCGGTGCCGTGCACCTGGGCGTAGCTGTACGGGGCCGCGGGGTTGATCACGACGACGCTGATCCGCGGGTCGCGCTTCAGGTTACGGATCTTGACGCGCTCGGCCGTGGTGGAGAACAGCAGGTCGTCGCCGTCCCGCTTCACCCAGACGGGCGAGACCTGCGGTGCGCCGTCGGGCTGGATGGTGGCGACGGTGATGAAGACCTGGCCGTCGAGGACCTTCTTGAGGTTGTCGGAGAGGGCGACAGACACGATGGAGACTCCTCGGGTTCACACACTGGGATCTTCCTGGGTACCCAACAACGAACGCGCCACGGACCTTCCGCGCGGTGGCGGAAGGTCCACGTCACCCGGGCGGCGGCAGGACGAGCGCGGTGGCGATCGCCGCCAGGCCCTCGCCGCGGCCGGTGAGGCCGAGGCCGTCGGTCGTCGTGCCGGAGACCGACACCGGCGCCCCGGCGGCGGCCGAGAGCGCCGCCTGCGCCTCCGCGCGCCGCTTGCCGATCTTCGGCCGGACGCCGATCACCTGGATCGCGACGTTGCCGATGTGGAAGCCGGACGCCCGGACGATACGGGCCGCCTCACCGAGCAGCGCGACGCCCGCGGCGCCGGACCACTCGGGGCGGTCGGTGCCGAAGTGCGCGCCGAGGTCGCCGAGGCCGGCGGCGGAGAAGAGCGCGTCGCAGGCGGCGTGGGCGGCGACGTCGCCGTCGGAGTGCCCGTCGAGGCCGTGGCTCTCGCCCTCCCAGAGCAGGCCGGCGCACCAGAGTTCGCGCCCCTCGGCGAAGGCGTGCACGTCGGTGCCGACGCCGACGCGCGGCAGCACGGCGTACGGACCGGGCGCGCCGGCCGGCGACGTCGGGCCGCCCGGCGAAGTCGCGGCGCCCGGCGAACTCGCGCCGCCAGGCGAACTCGCGTCAGAAGGCGACGTTCCGTCAGAAGGCATCGGTCGCCCTCCTGCGCGCCAGCACGGCCTCGGCCAGCACCATGTCCAGCGGCCTCGTCACCTTGAACGCCTCCTCGTGCCCGGGTACGAGCACGACCTCGACGCCCAGCCGCTCGACCATGCCGGCGTCGTCCGTGGCGCCCTCGCCGGCCGCGGGCACCTTCTCGTGGGCCTCGGTCAGCACCCGGCGGTCGAAGCCCTGCGGGGTCTGCACGGCGCGCAGCGCGGCCCGCTCGGGCGTGGCGACGACCGGTTCCGGGTGGCCCGGCTCGCCGCCGGGCACGACCTGCTTGACGGTGTCGGTGACGGGCAGCGCGGGCACGACGGCGGGCGCCCCGGCCCGTACCGCGGCGGCGACGGCCTCCACGGTGTCCACCGGGACCAGCGGGCGGGCGGCGTCGTGCACGAGCACGACGCCGACGTCGTCGGGGAGCGCGGCGAGGCCGAGGCGTACGGAGTCCTGGCGGGTGTCGCCGCCGGGGACGACGACGACCTCGGTCGAGTCGAGGTGTTCGAGGTGGTCGTCGAGCAGGGTGCGCACCTGCGCAGTCTCACCGGGCGGGCCGACGACGACGACCAGGGACACCGCGCGGGCGCGGGCGAGGGCACGTACGGCGTGCACGAGCATCGGCGTGCCGCCGAGGGCGCGCAGAGCCTTGGGCGCGCCGGGGCCGAGCCGCACTCCGCGGCCGGCGGCGGGGATCACCGCGGCGCATCTGTGCGGACCGACCGGGTCCGAGTGGCCGGGCCGGGTCTCCACGGACGCGGCGGGCGAGTCGGACGAGCCTGACGGAGACATTGCGGTGTTCAGGTTTGTGTCCTTGGACGACATGGGTATGGCCAAAAGCGTGCCGGGCACGACGCTTCGTGCCCCCACCGCGGAGTTCGCTGTCGACCCCCTTCCGTGACGCAGATGGTCGAAGCAGCTGCCCGGGCCCGGCACGGCGTTGTCCACATGAAAGCGGGACAGCCGTCGGCCCGGCGCACCGCACGCGAGCATACGCACGCGCGGCACGGGAGCCTACGGCTGCCCCCCGGAAACCGGCACACTTTCAGGCCGTCGGAACGGACGTGAAAGGACGAGCGGGGACAAACGGACGGACGGACCACGAAGGACCTGACCGGGCGGCACCCCGGGCGGCGTCAAGGCCGACACGGGGACGAGCAGACACGGAACGACCAGACGCGGAACGACCGCGGCAGCCCGGACAAACGGCACCGGCCACGGGCGGCTTGGCACTACGGAACCGCAGCGCTGTGAAACCGCAGCACTACAAAACCAGCGCCACAGAACCAGCCACAAAGCCCTCGGCGCCACAAAACGAAGCGCCGCCGAGCACTGCTGCTCAGCCGTGCGACCGTTCAGCCCTTCAGGACGCCAGCACCTCGTCGAGCAGCGCCTCCGCCTTGTCCTCGTTCGTGCTCTCACAGAGCGCCAGCTCGCTCACCAGGATCTGGCGAGCCTTGGCGAGCATGCGCTTCTCCCCTGCGGAGAGACCGCGCTCACGCTCCCGGCGCCACAGGTCCCGGACGACCTCCGCGACCTTGATCACGTCACCCGACGCGAGCTTCTCCAGGTTCGCCTTGTACCGCCGCGACCAGTTGGTGGGCTCTTCGGCATACGGCGCACGCAGCACCTCGAAGACCCGCTCCAGCCCTTCCTGGCCTACCACATCGCGTACCCCGACGAACTCGGCATTGTCCGCCGGCACGCGCACCGTCAAGTCGCCCTGCGCGACTTTCAGCACCAAGTAGGTCTTGTCCACACCTTTGATCTGGCGAGTTTCGATGGCCTCAATCAGCGCGGCCCCGTGATGGGGATAGACCACGGTGTCGCCAACCTTGAACGTCATGTGACAGGTACCCCTTCCGTGGCTATCCAGGGTAACACGGGACAGGCCGCTTCTGAATGGCGTTTGCGCAGGTCAGGGCCCGTCTCGGGGCTTGACAACCGACCCTCGAACGTGCTGCGCCCCGCGCCGGAATCATGGTTTCCGCAGGTGAGATGGCGTCTGCCGGAAACCCGAAACATGAAGGTCACCTGCCGCCGGAAGGATCGACAGGGCGGCGAACGTCCCGATTTGTCGGAGTCTGCCGGTGAAGTCGTGCTGCTCCGTTCGGCCGATCACGATCAAATCCGGCCGGATTCCCTGAATTGATCACGCGGGTGTGATCGATATCTGCGTTCTCCCTCCGCCGGTGTTCCCCCGCGTCTTCCAACACCGCTTCCCGCGCAGATATTGCCGGGGATTAGCACGACCGTACGCGCGGGCGTGAGCGAGGCGCGCGCGGGCGGGCGGGAGAGGGCGGGTCGGGTCCGTGCGCTCAGAGGGGGGTCGGTACTGTTCCTCCAGCACCGCCACCCACCGCAAGCAAGCCGAACCGGCCCTCACGTCCAAGGAGATGCCGCCGCCGTGAGCAGCAGCAGCATTCGACGCGGCACGCTCGCCGCGACCGCCCTCGCTCTCTCGCTCGCCGTCCTCACCGCGTGCGGTGCGGGCAACAACGCCGAGACCCTGAAGATCAACCCCGACAACGCGCGTGTCACCGCCGGCGACATCCGGGTCCAGAACGCCGTGGTGATCACGCCGCCGGAGGACACGGTGGGGCCGGCCGCGGTCTCCGCCCGCATCTTCAACAACGGCGACCGGGACCAGACGCTGGACCGGCTGACGCTCGCGGACAGCGGTGAGGAGCTGGTGCTGGCCGGTGAGAACGGCCGGGGCGGCGTGGTCGTGCCGGCGGGCGGCGCGGTGATGCTGGGCGGCGAGGGCAACGCCTCCGCGGTGCTGCCCGACGGGCACGACGCCGGCCACGGCGCGACGAAGAAGCTCTCCTTCGAGTTCAGCGAGGAGGGCGAGGTGCGGCTCGCCGCGTTCGTCGTCGGGGACGACGACCAGTACGCGGAATTCGCCGCGACCGAGTCCCCGAGCCCGCTGGAGACCGGGACGTCCTCCCCGGACGCCGAGCCCGGCGAGGACGCGGGCACGGACGCCGCGGACGCCTCAACGTCCCCGGACGCGGAGGCGTCCCCGGACGCCGCTACGTCCCCGGACGCCGACGCCGCCGAAGGCGCCCCGGGCACCGATGAGGCGTCGCCCTCGGACAGCCCGGTCGCCGAGCAGTAAGCGGGTACGCACCGGTGCCCCGGCGCGGATGCGCGCCGGGGCCGGGGCGTTCCTTCGTACGACGGGACCCGCACCCCGCCGCACCGGCCGGGCTTACGGGGCCAAGGGGGCTTACGGCTCGAACTTGTAGCCCAGCCCCCGGACCGTCACCAGAAACCGCGGCGCGCCCGGGTCCGGCTCGATCTTCGCGCGCAGCCGCTTCACGTGGACGTCGAGCGTCTTGGTGTCGCCGACGTAGTCCGCGCCCCAGACCCGGTCGATGAGCTGCATCCGGGTCAGCACCCGGCCGGCGTTGCGCAACAGCATCTCCAGCAGGTCGAACTCCTTCAGCGGCAGGTCGACCTTGTCGCCGGCGACCGTCACCACGTGCCGGTCGACGTCCATCCGTACCGGGCCCACCTCCAGGGCCGCCGGCTCCGCCTCCTCCGGCTCGCCGCGGCGGCGCAGGACCGCGCGGATCCGGGCGACCAGCTCCCGGGAGGAGAAGGGCTTCGTCACGTAGTCGTCGGCTCCTATTTCCAGCCCGACGACCTTGTCGATCTCACTGTCCTTGGCGGTCACCATGATGACCGGAACGTTGGACCGACCGCGCAGCTGGCGGCACACCTCCGTGCCGGGCAGCCCCGGCAGCATGAGGTCCAGCAGCACCAGGTCGGCGCCGTTGCGGTCGAAGTCGTCGAGCGCCTCGGGGCCCGTGGTGGCCACGGCCACCTCGAAGCCCTCCTTGCGGAGCATGTACGACAGTGCGTCGCTGAACGATTCTTCGTCCTCGACGACGAGAACCCGGGTCACGCTCTGACCTCCGAGGTGGACGGACAGGACACGGTTGAAGGGGACGAGGGGGCCGCGCGGCGAGGGGTGGGGCCGCGCCGGGCGGTGGGCACGCGGGTCACGGGATGACCTCCGGAGCTGTGTCTGACGCGTCGGTCCCGCCGAACCGGAGCCGGTCCTCGCCGTCGAGGTCCTCCGGGCCGATGAGAGCTCCGCTGCGGCCGGTGTCGTGCCGGCCGCTCTTCGGACGTGCGGCCTCGGGTAGCCGCAGAGTGAAGGTGGAGCCCTGGCCCTCAGCGCTCCACACCGTGACCTCCCCGCCGTGCGAGGCGGCCACGTGCTTGACGATGGCGAGACCGAGCCCGGTCCCGCCGGTGGCCCGCGAGCGCGCCGGGTCGACCCGGTAGAAGCGCTCGAAGATCCGTTCGCGGTCTTTCTCGGAGATGCCGATCCCCTGGTCGGTGACCGTGATCTCGATGAGGTCCCCGCCCGTGGCGGGCATCCGGCGGGCCGCGATGCCGACCCGGGTACGGGCGGGGCTGTAGTTCACGGCGTTCTCCACCAGGTTGCCCAGCGCCGCCGCGAGCTGGCCGCGGTTGCCCCAGACGTGGAGCCCGGCCGTGCCGCCCGTGGCGATGGTGATCTGCTTCGCGCCGGCCTGCTGCCGGCAGCGTTCTATGGCCTCCGCGACCAGCTCGTCGACCCGTACCGGCTCGGCGTCCTCCAGCGGGTCGTCGTTCTGCACCCGGGAGAGGTCGATCAGCTCCTGCACGAGGCTGGTCAGCCGGGTCGCCTCGCCCTGCATGCGGCCGGCGAAGCGCTCCACCGCCTCGGGGTCGTCGGCGGCGTCCATGACCGCCTCGGAGAGCAGGGACAGCGCGCCGACCGGGGTCTTCAGCTCGTGGCTGACGTTCGCGACGAAGTCGCGGCGTACGGCCTCGATGCGGCGGGCCTCGGTCATGTCCTCGACCAGCAGCAGGACGAGCCGGGAGCCGAGCGGTGCGACGCGGGCGGAGACCGCCAGCGCGCCTCCTCCGGAAGCGATACGGCCGCTGCGCCGGGGCAGGTCCAGCTCGACCTGCCGTATCTCGCCGTCGCGCCGGGTGTCGCGGGCCATGGCGAGCATCGGCTCCACGGCCAGCCGGCCGCCGCGCACCAGCCCCAGGGCGTACGCCGCGGAGCTGGCCTTGACCACGGCGTCGGCCTCATCGAGCACGACGGCGGAGGAGCGCAGGACGGAGAGCACGGTGTCCACGCCGGGCGGCAGGACCGCGTCGGTGTGCAGCGAGGTGCGCGTGGGCCTGGTCTGCTCACGCTCGCTCCACCGGAACGCGAGCACGGCGATCACACCGGTGCACAACCCGGCGAGCGCTGCCGCCGCGGCGACCGCCGCGTTCACGTCCATGACTCCAGGTTAGGCACCATGTGGGTTCCTTCCACAGCCATCCGGGTGCCGTCTCGAACACTGGTCGCCAAGAGTTCACTCTCAGGTCGGTCTCGATTCACTAAGTGGCGCATCGTCCCCTGCATGGTGGATGCTGCATAAATCGGCAAAGAGGATGGACGGGACTGGGATGCGCGACTCTTACCACGAGGAGCTCGACTCGATCGGCGAGGGCCTGGTCGACATGGCCCGGCTGGTCGGCTCCGCCATGGGCCGTGCCACGGCAGCGCTGCTCGACGCCGACCTGCAGCTCGCCGAGAGCGTGATCGCGGGCGACGAGAAGGTGGACGACCTGCAGCGCGAGCTGGAGACGCGGGCCATCCAGCTGCTCGCCCGGCAGCAGCCCGTGGCCACCGACCTGCGCATCGTGGTGACCTCGCTGCGGATGAGCGCCGACCTGGAGCGCGCCGGCGACCTCGCGAAGCACGTCGCCAAGCTGGCCCGGCTGCGCTACCCCGGCCGCTGCATCCCGGACGACCTGCACGCCACCGTCCTGGAGATGGGGCAGCTCGCGCAGCGGCTGATGGCCAAGACCGCGGAGGTCATCACCACCAAGAACGTCGACCTGGCGCTGGAGCTGGAGCAGGACGACGACCGGATGGACTACCTGCACCGCAAGATCTTCCAGCGCCTGATGGACGACCGCTGGAAGCACGGCATCGAGACCGCCGTGGACGTGACGCTGATCGGCCGCTACTACGAGCGCTTCGCCGACCACGCCGTCTCCTGCGCGGGCCGGGTGGTGTACCTGGTGACCGGGGAGCACGCCGACGAGCTGAGCGCGACGGCTCCCGTCGAAGGCGCGTAGGGGCGTCGTGCGTAGGGCGTAGGCGCGTAGGGGCGTAGCCGAGGGGGCGCGGGCGCACGCAGCCCGCGCGCGCCGGGCGCGTCCGGGGGCGGCTCACGCGCCGGGCGCGACGCTCGGGGCGTACGGGCTCGCGACGGCCGACGATGCATCCGCGCGCCCGCATGTGCGCCCCGGCGACCGGGGCAGCCTCCCGGTGGAAGGGAACACCCCTGCTAGGAGGTCCCCGTGCCGGAAGAGTTCACCTCCCGCACCCGTCCCGAACCGCGCACCACGGCACCGCCGCCGCGGCTGCGCCCCAAGATGACCCCCCTGCCGCGCCTGAGTTCCTGCGGGTGCGGCTCCGGCTGCTCCTGCGGGTGCCAGTCCGGAGGCGGGTGCAGCTGCGGCGGCAGCTGCGGCTGAGCCCGCGGCCTGCGCCTGCGCCTGCGCCTGCGCCTGCGGCGAAAGACTCCCGCAGCCCCTGCCCTGACGATGCCGGGCAGGGGCTGCGGTGTACGTACGAGGTGTCCCGCTACTTTTTGCCCTGGTTCGCCACGGCCTTGATCGCCGAGGCGGCGGCCTCCGGGTCGAGGTACGTGCCGCCCCTGGCGACCGGGCGCAGGTCGCCGTCCAGCTCGTACGCCAGCGGGATGCCGGTGGGGATGTTCAGCCCCGGGATCTCCTCGTCGGAGATGCCGTCGAGGTGCTTGACCAGCGCCCGCAGGCTGTTGCCGTGCGCGGCGACCAGCACCGTCCGGCCGGTCTGCAGGTCCGGCACGATGCTGTCGTACCAGTACGGCAGGGCCCGCACCAGCACGTCCTTCAGGCACTCGGTCCGCGGTCGCAGCTCGCCGGGGATGTGCGCGTAGCGCGCGTCGTGCGCCTGCGAGAACTCGCTGTCGTCGGCGATCGGCGGCGGGGGCGTGTCGTACGAGCGGCGCCAGGTCATGAACTGCTCCTCGCCGAACTCGGCGAGCGTCTGCGCCTTGTCCTTGCCCTGCAGCGCGCCGTAGTGCCGCTCGTTGAGCCGCCAGGAGCGCCGGACGTCGATCCAGTGCCGGTCGCAGGCGGCCAGCGACAGGTTGGCGGTACGGATGGCGCGCTTGAGCAGCGAGGTGTGGACGACGTCCGGCAGCAGCCCCGCCTCGCGCAGCAGCTCGCCGCCGCGTACCGCCTCCTTCTCGCCCTTGTCGGTGAGGTTCACGTCCACCCAGCCGGTGAACAGGTTCTTGGCGTTCCAGTCGCTCTCTCCGTGGCGGAGGAGGATCAGCTTGTACGGTGCGTCGGCCATGGCTCCGAGCCTAATCGAGCGGGTATCTCCCCACCCCCCGGGCCCGGATTGACGGCAGCCGTCAATTCGGTGGCGTATCGGTGACCCCGCTTCGTAACATCCCCTTGTCGTCAGCACCACTTACATCGCCACTTACATCCAGGGGGGTCCCGCCGTGCCCGTCACCCGCGTCGGACGCGCCGTGCGCGAGACCGTCACCGGGCTGCCCCGCGCGTTCTGGTGGCTGTGGACATCCACGCTGATCAACCGGCTCGGCGGCTTCGTCGCCACCTTCATGGCCCTGTACCTGACGCAGGAGCGCGGCCACTCCGCCTCCTACGCCGGGCTGGTCGCCGCCCTCTACGGGCTCGGCGGCGTGCTCGCCTCGCTCGGCGGCGGCGTGCTCACCGACCGCCTCGGGCGCCGCCCCACGCTGATGCTCGCGCAGTCCGCCACCGCCGTGACCGTCACCGCGCTCGGCTTCACGACCCACCCCGCGGCCATCCCCGCCGTCGCCTTCGCCGTCGGCGTGGCGTCCAACGCCTCCCGGCCCGCGGTGCAGGCGATGATGGCGGACATCGTCCCGCCCGAGCACCGGGTACGGGCCTTCTCGCTCAACTACTGGGCGATCAACCTGGGCTTCGCCATCTCAGCCACCGGCGCCGGCTTCATCGCCGAGTACAGCTACCGGGCCGGCTTCCTCATCGAGGGTGCCCTGACCCTCACCTGCGCGATCGTCGTCTTCGTCAAGCTCCCCGAGTCCCGCCCCGAACGCCCCGCAGGCGCCGAGGACGGCGCCGCGGACTCCGTGGGCATCGGCACAGTGGTGCGCGACGGGCGGTTCATGGGGGTCGTCGGGCTGTCGTTCCTGATCTCGGTCATCTTCACGCAGTCGTACGTCTCGCTGCCCGTGGCGATGGGCGACCAGGGCTTCTCCAGCGCGGACTTCGGGCTCGCCATCGCCATGAACGGCGTCCTGATAGTCGTCCTGCAGATACCCGTGACCCGGCTCATCGAGCACCGCGACCCGGGGAGGCTGCTCGTCTTCTCCTCACTGCTGGCCGGCTACGGGTTCGGGCTCCACGCCTTCGCCGGGTCGGTCGCCGCGCACGCGCTCGTCATCTGCGTCTGGACCCTCGCCGAGATCGTCAACGCACCGACGCAGACCAGCATCGTCGTCCGCCTCTCCCCCGTCCACGCCCGCGGGCGGTACCAGGGCATGTACACCATGTCCTGGGCCGTCGCCGCGCTCGGCGCCCCGCTGCTCGGCGGGTGGGTCATCGACGCCTTCGGGGCGGGGTGGCTGTGGGCGGGGTGCGCGGCGGTGGGCACGGTGACGGCGGCGGGGTACGCGCTGCTGATGCGCGGGCTGCCGACGGAGGACCCGGTGGTGGAGGTAGTGGCGGGCCCGGTGGCGGAGGTGGCGGATTCGGCCACGGAGCCGGCCGCGGAGTCGGCCGAAAACGCCGTTGAAGAATCTCCCGACGACCCAACTGGCAAGCGCATGCGTCACACAGGTAGCGTCAGCCCCTCGTAGATCCCGTCGTTCCCGTCCGAGGGGGGACGCAGTGTCCGACCTGTACATCGACAACGCGATGCTCAAGCGCGTACGCGACAACCTAGCCCATATCGGCGATGTCCTGGACAAGCCGGCCAAGGCGATGGCCGACGTGGACGCCAAGGCCATGGGCGCGAGTGCGCTGGAGCGGCGCATGGACGAGTTCGGCGACGAGTGGTCGTACGGGTTCGGGCAGTTGCGTAAATTCGCCAAGGGTGCGGTGGAGGCGCTCGACCAGATCGAGAAGGGCTTCGCCGACCTCGACAAGGACCTGGCGGCCGCACTGTCCGAGGCGGCGAAGAAGTGAGCGCGCCCACGACCACGGACTTCCCGACGCTGGGCTTCGTGCCCTGCCCCGGCGACTACGACATAGCCAAGGACACCGCCGCCACCGTCCGCCGCACCTCCGACGCGCTGGGCGAGATATGCCGGGTCCTGGAGGGCGCCGACGAGGGCGACTGGCGCGGCAAGGCCGCCGACGCCTTCCGGGCGCTGCTGGCCGACGACTTCCGGCCCAAGGTCAAGGACGCGTACAGCGCCTTCTCCACGGCCCGTACGGTCCTCACCGACTGGGCCGAGAACATCGACCGCCAGCAGCGGGCGGCGCTGCGGCTGGAGGACGAGGCCGCGGAGCTGAAGCGGACGGCGGACGCGGAGGCGAAGAAGGAAGAGGAGAAGAAGGACGAGGAGGGTGAGCGGGGCTCGGGGTCGGGGTCCGGCTCCGGGTCCGGGTCCGACGAGGACCCGCTCGCCGACGTCCGCCGCCGCGCGCGCAGCCTGCAGGACGACTACGAGCAGGAGGGCCGCGAAGCCGCCACCCGGCTGCAGAGGGCCCTCGACATCGCCCCCAACGAGCCCGGCTTCTGGGACAAGGTCGGCGACGCGGTCGGCGGCGCGCTGGAGGCCATCGGACAGGCCGTCATGGACCCGATGGGCACGCTCAAGGAGCTGGCCCCGCTCTTCAAGACGCTCGGCGACATCGCCGGCCTGCTCAGCACCATCACCGGCCTCCTCGCGCTCGTCCCCGGGCTGCAGTTCCTCGGCGCCGCCTCGCTCGCGCTCGCGGGCGTCGCGCTCGTGGCGCACTACCTCTCCGCGGTCGGCACCACCGGCAGCTTCCTCAAGGCGCTGGCCACCAAGGACGTCATCCTCGACGCCGTCGGCTTCGGCCTCGGCAAGCTCGGCGCCCGCTTCGGCGACGAGATCCTCGCCGCC
Organism: Streptomyces sp. CNX435; assembly: GCF_059570575.1. NCBI lineage: Bacteria > Bacillati > Actinomycetota > Actinomycetes > Kitasatosporales > Streptomycetaceae > Streptomyces > Streptomyces sp. CNX435. The sequence goes on from NZ_JCANTA010000031.1 coordinate 45,800, forward strand.
GCGAAGGCCAGCAACCAGCCGACGCGGATGGTCTCCCAGCTCGGCGGCCGGCTGCCGGCCATGGAGCTGCCGATGGGCTACTTCCAGCTCGCGCGCAGTTCCTCGTACAGCATGAGCATGCGCGAGTTCGGCATGCGCACCGGGCAGTACTTCACCACCTGGACCGGCAACGCCTTCACCGCCGAGGGCTCACACGACACCATCGACACCGCCGGGAAGCTCCTCACCTGGGACTTCGGCGGGCTGACGAACACGGACACGGTGGCGCCATGGGCACGCTGACCCCCGGCCGGATCCAGCTGTACGCGCCGGACGACTGGTTCGACCTGATGGCCGACGGCGGCGACCGCGAGGCCACCCGCGCCCGCTGCGCGGAGCTGGTGCGGCTGACGTACCCGCGGACGGCGCCGGAGCGGCGGGAGCAGTTCACCGACGCGCTGGTGGCGTGGCACGACGTGCTGTACGCGGACGGGGTGCTGATGAACGGCATCATCACGGCGCCGCTGCCGAGCAGCGGGGAGCAGGCGGCGTGGCTGGTGTTCGCGGGCGTGGTGGAGGTGCCGGAGAGCCCGTCGGACCTGGACCTGGGCAAGCTGATGACGTCGGTGTTCGCGGAGCACTACAGCGTGGCGCCGGCCTACACGGAGGCGTACGCGACGGACATGGGGATGGGGTTCGGCTTCGTGGCGCAGCCGGCGCTGCCGACGGCGGCGGTGGCGGAGGCGGGGGCGGGGGCCGAGGGCGTCGGTGAGGACCCCGTGCAGGTGGGTCTCGCGGGTGCGTTGGCCACGCCGGTGGGGGGCGGCCTGGGGCTGCTGGTCGTCGGTACGAGCCTGAACCCGCTGCAGGCGGGGGAGTTGGCGGGGCTGGTCGCGGTGATCGCGGGCCGGTCGGTGTTCGTGGACGAGGCGGACGACGAGGGTGCGTACGGGGCGGCGGGCTAGCGCTCGGTGTGCTGTTGCCGGTTGCGAGGGCCGCGCGGGTGGTGGCGGCGTTCACGGTCGCGCTGGTCGTGAGCCCGCGGGTCGCCGCGGGCGCCGCGGGTGTCGGAGCGAGGGCCGGGAGGCGGCAGGGACGCGGCCGGGCACTGCCGGGGTCGCGGTCGAGCGCGGCGCCCGCGGCGGGCAGCGGCAGCCCCGGCGGGCGTACGGGGACGGTGCCGGGCGGGCACGCCGCCAGGACCTCCGCGGCGTGCCGGGCGCGGCGGTGGCGCCGGTGCCCGTGCCGGCGCGGCCGGGGGCGGCGAGCCCGCGGGCGAGGGCGGCGGCGTTGCACGGGCGGTACGGGCCCTCGGGTCTCCGGTGCCCGGCTCGTACGCTGGACCCATGGCGTCCCAGCAGCGGCCCGGGCGGCCCGCGCCCGCCGCGCGCCCCGCGCGGCCAGTCGGGTCGCCGACCCGCGGGACGACCAACCCCAACCGGCTGCGCCGCATGGACCGCTGGATCGCCGCCGCCCACGGCCCCGCCCTACGCCGCACCGCCCGCGCCGAAGGCCGGGCCCTCGCCGTCGACCTCGGCTACGGCGCCGCCCCGTGGACCGCCGTCGAGCTGCTGGAACGGCTCCGTACGGCATGCCCCCGGACCGAGGTCGCGGGCGTGGAGATCGACGCGGAGCGGGTTGCGGCGGCGCGCCCGTACGAGCGCGAAGGGCTGACGTTCCGGCGCGGCGGCTTCGAGGTCCCGCTCCCCGGCGGCGCCCGCCCGGCGCTGATCCGGGCGGCCAACGTGCTGCGGCAGTACGGCGAGGAGGAGGTCCCGGCGGCGTGGGACCGGCTCACGGGGCGGCTCGGCCCGGACGGGCTGCTGGTGGAGGGCACGTGCGACGAGGCCGGGCGGCGGCACGTGTGGGTGGCGCTGGGCCCGGAGGGCCCGCGCACCGTCACCTTCGCCGCCCGCCTCGCGACCCTCGACGCGCCCTCCGGCCTGGCGGAGCGGCTACCGAAGGCGCTGATCCACCGCAACGTCCCGGGGGAGCCGGTGTACGCGTTCCTGCGCGACTTCGACCGCGCGTGGGCGACGGCGGCCCCGTACGCGGCGCTGGGGGCGCGGCAGCGCTGGATCCGCACGGCGAGCGCGCTGTCGGGCGACTGGCCGCTGACGGACGGCCCGGGGCGCTGGCGCCAGGGCGAGCTGACGGTGGCCTGGCCGGCGGTGGCGCCGCGCGGGTGGGCGGCGTAGCGCCCGCGGCAGGCGCGGCTTCGCGGACGCGGCGGTCACCCGGCACCCGGCACCGGGCAGGCCCCGCGAGCACTCCGGGGCCGGTGGCGCCCCGCCCGCACCCGACGGCGGCAGACAACGGCCCCGCGCAACCCGCACGCCGAACTCCGGCTCCCGGCGACAACAACCCCTCGCCCCCACCGCCCGGCACCCCCGCACAACCCGGAACCCAGCCGCGTAACGGACCCCGCCCCGCCCCGCCGCAGCCTTCGCCGGGAATGAACCCGCCACCCCCGGTGTTCACCCCCTCACGGAGGGGATGACGGCGATGTGTGAGGAGGACCAGCGGCCGTGAATCACCACCTGTCCCGGCTGCGCGCCCGCGCGCGCCACCGCCGGCCACGTCGCGTCGCGATGCTCTCCGTGCACACCTCCCCCCTCCACCAGCCCGGCACCGGCGACGCCGGCGGCATGAACGTCTACATCGTCGAGCTGGCCCGCCGGCTCGCCGAGATCGGCGTCGAGGTCGAGGTCTTCACCCGCGCCACCAGCGCCGCCCTCCCCCCGGCCGTGGAGCTGGCGCCCGGGGTGCTCGTACGGCACGTGGCCGCCGGGCCGTACGAAGGGCTGGCCAAGGAGGATCTGCCCGCGCAGCTGTGCGCGTTCACGCACGGCGTCATGCAGGCCGAGGCGAGCCACCGCCCCGGCTACTACGACCTCGTCCACTCCCACTACTGGCTCTCCGGCCACGTCGGCTGGCTCGCCGCCGAGCGCTGGGGCGTGCCGCTGGTGCACGCCATGCACACCATGGCCAAGGTCAAGAACGCCGCCCTCGCCGCCGGCGACAGCGCCGAGCCGCCCGCCCGCGTGATCGGCGAGAGCCAGATCGTACGGGCCGCGGACCGGCTCGTCGCCAACACCGACGACGAGGCCCACGACCTGATCCACCACTACGACGCCGACCCCGGCCGGGTGGCCATCGTCCGCCCCGGGGTGAACCTCGACGTCTTCCACCCCGGCGGCGCCCCGGCCACGGCCAGGGCCGACGCCCGCGCCACCGCCCGTGCCGCGCTCGGGCTGCCGCAGGACGCCTTCGTGCCGCTGTTCGCCGGCCGCATACAGCCGCTCAAGGCCCCGGACGTGCTGCTGCGCGCCGTCGCGCTGCTCCTCGACCGGGAGCCGGCGCTGCGCGAGCGGCTTGTGGTGCCGGTGGTGGGCGGGCCGAGCGGCAGCGGGCTGGCCAAGCCGGAGGCGCTGCAGAAGCTGGCGGCGCGGCTGGGGATTTCCGACGTCGTACGGTTTGAGCGGCCGGTGGCACAGGAGTCGCTCGCGCGCTGGTTCCGGGCGGCGTCGGTGCTGGTGATGCCGTCGTACAGCGAGTCGTTCGGGCTGGTCGCGCTGGAGGCGCAGGCGTGCGGGACGCCGGTGGTGGCGGCGGCGGTCGGCGGGCTGCCGGTCGCGGTGCGCGACGGCGTCACGGGGTATCTGGTCGAGGGCCACGACCCGGCGGACTTCGCCGCCGCGCTGGGGCGGCTCGCCGCCGACCCGGGACTGGGCGCCCGGCTGGGCGCGGCGGCGGTGGGGCACGCGGCGGGCTTCGGCTGGGACGCCTCCGCCCGCGCGACGGCCGACGTGTACGCCGCCGCGGTCGCCGAGCGCCCCCGCGGCGTACGGCCTCGCCTACGATCGCCGCATGGCTGAGGCAGCGAACGTGCACACCGTGGGCAAGGTCGTCGAGGACACCCTCCGGGAGGCGGGGATCGAATACGAGTCGCCCGCGGAGGGCACGTACGTCGCCTCCCTCCCGGGCACGCGGAAGCTGTCGACGACCTGCCAGCTGATCGTCGGCCGGCACTCGCTGTCGGTCAACGCCTTCGTGATCCGCCACCCCGACGAGAACGAGGCCGGCGTCCACCGCTGGCTGCTGGAGCGCAACACCCGGATGTACGGGGTGAGCTTCGCCGTCGACCGGCTCGGCGACATCTACCTCGTCGGCCGGCTGCCGCTGGCCGCGGTGACGCCGGAGGAGCTGGACCGGGTGCTGGGCACGGTGCTGGAGAACGCGGACGGCAGCTTCAACACGCTGCTGGAGCTGGGTTTCGCGACGGCTATCCGTAAGGAGTACGCGTGGCGTACGTCGCGCGGGGAGTCGACGCGCAACCTGGAGGCGTTCACGCACCTGACGCGCGAACGCGATCAGTAGTAGTAGGAGGAGGAGTAGGAGTACGGAGCGAGTTCAGCATCCGCTCCAACGCCGCCCAGGTGTCGGCCAGATCGTCCGGGGCGGCGTCGGCCGCCAGCCACAGCGCCGCCTCGTTCATCGCGCCGGACAGCAGATGCGCCAGCGGCGCCACCGGCTGCCGCACCACGACCCCCGCCGCCACCAGCTCCGTCAGCGCTTCCGTCAGATGACGCGCCGACGCCGCCTCGTCCATCGCCCGCCACTCGCTCCACCCCAGCACCGCCGGCCCGTCGACCAGCATGATCCGCTGCAGCTCGGGGGTGGTGCTGGCGGTCAGGAACTCGTGGCAGCCGGCGGTCAGTCGCCCCCACGGGTCCGCATGCCGCTCCGCGGCCTCCGCCACCCGCCGGCCGACCTCCTGCTGCACCTCCTCCAGCACCGCGCGGAAGAGGTCTGCCTTGCCGTCGAAGTGGTGGTACAGCGCGCCCTTCGTCACGCCGGACGCGCGCACGATCTCGGCCAGCCCCACGGCCCCGTAGCCGCGGCTCGCGAACAGCCGCCGGCTCTCGCGCAGCAGCGCCCGCCTGGTCTGCTCCCGCTGCTCCGCCCTGACTCCGCTTCCGCCGCGCGCGGCCATGCGCACCTCGTTCCCATTTGACGTACCAATGGTACGCGAACTACTGTTCTTGACATACCGATGGTACGTGAAGGGAGTCGGCCATGCAGCTGACCAGTTTCTATCCCGTGATCGGCACGAGCCGGCTGACCGAGTCCCGGGACTTCTACGTCCGGCTGATGGGCTTCGAGGTGACCTTCGAGGCCGACTGGTACGTGAGCCTGCGCCGGCCGGGTGACCCGCCGTACGAACTGGCCCTGCTCGACCCCGACCACCCGACCGTCCCCGAGGGCCACCGCGCGCCCGCGCGGGGGCTGCTGCTCAACTTCGAGGTCGCGGACGTGGACGCGGAGTGGGAGCGGCTCGTCGTCCGCGAAGGGCTCAAGCCCGAGCTGGAGCTGCGCAGCGAGGACTTCGGGCAGCGGCACTTCATCGTCGCGGACCCGAACGGGATCCTCGTCGACGTGATCACGCCGATCGCGGCGGCGGGCGAGTTCGCCGGGCAGTACGCGGCGTCCTGACCCCGGGGGTCTCCTCAGGCCGCCTCGGAGGGCAGCGCCGCCAGCAGCGCGTCGACGAGGGCGCGGTCGTGGCCGTGGGTCAGCGTGCGACGGGCCGCGGCCGGCGGCAGCCAGACCAGACGGTCCACCTCGTCGTTGGGTACGAACGCGCCGCCGCGTACCCGCGCGGCCCAGTAGCGGACCTCCTTCGGCCGGCCGTCGGCCACGCGGTAGCGGGTCGTGGGCAGCGGGGCGCCGGGCTCGCAGGCGAGGCCGGTCTCCTCGGCGACCTCGCGGAGCGCGGCGGCCAGCGGTTCCTCGCCGGACTTGAGCTTGCCCTTGGGATGGGACCAGTCATCGTACCTGGGCCTGTGGACGAGGGCGATCTCCAGCCCGCCGGCGGCGGTCGGTGCGGAGCGCCACAGCACGCAGCCGGCCGCGCGGATCTCGGTCGGGTGCTCCTTCATTCCTGCTCCCCTCTCGTCTGCCAGAGCCTGCCGAAGGTGAAGCGCGCGGCTTCCACCTCGTGGCGCTGGTCGGCGTGCAGGACGCCGAGGGCGTAGGCGGTGGCGGGGGCGATGCGCGGGGTCGCGGCGGCGGAGGCGGCAGCGGCGGCGGCCTCCGCGGCCTCGCGGTCGCGGTCGAGCGCGGCGCCCGCGGCGGGCAGCGGTGGGCCTGGTTGGCGTACGGGGACGGTGCCGGGCGGGCACGCCGCCAGGATCTCCGCGGCGTGCCGGGCGCGGCGGACGAGGGCGTGCACGTGCCGCCAGGGGGCGTCGTCGCGGTCGTCGGCGGTGGCGCCGGTGCCGGTGCCCGTGCCGGCGCGGCCGGGGGCGGCGAGGCCGCGGGCGAGGGCGGCGGCGTTGTACGGGCGGCCGGCGCGGGCCAGCGGCAGCGCGGCGACGGCGGAGGTCAGCACGCGGCGCAGCTCGTCGTGGTGCTCCGGCAGCGCGGCGGCGGGCCGCCGGGCGGCGCCGGTCAGCGGCGCGTCGGAGACGAGCAGCGCGACGGCGTCGGCGAGCGCGTGGAACCGCGCGGACGTCAGCGCGTCCAGCGCCTCGGAGTGCGCCCGGCTCCGCGCCAGCCCGAGCCGCCGCTCCAGCAACGCCCCGGCCCGCGCCACGCCTGCCGCGGGCCCGGCGGGCACGGCGGCGACCCCGGCACGCCCCGCACCGGCGGCGGCCACCCGCCCGGGCGCGGGCCGGACCCGGTCCGCATCGCCGACCGCGAGGCCCTCCGCACCACCGACCGCGAGATCGTCACCCGTACCGCAGTCCACCGCGCCGCCCGCGAGGGAACCCGCGCCGTCGCCGACCGCGAGGTCGCGCGCCTCCTCCTCCCCCGACAGCCTCCGCAGCGCGCCCACCAGCCGGTCCCGCCGCGCCGCGTACACGTGCTCGCGGATCACCGTGTGGCCCAGCCAGTACAGCTCGGTCTCCAGCCGCTCCGCCCACTCCGCGTCCAGTAAAGGCCGGAAGCTCCCCAGCGCGTCCGCGATGCGGAACGCCGCGTCGTGGATCGCGCCCGCGATCCCCGCGGCCGCCGCCGGGCCCGCCTCGCCGCCCACGTCCTGCGCCCGCAGGTCCCGCAGGCCGCGCAGCAGCTCCGTCGCCTGCGTGCTCAGGTACTGCGCCAGCACCTCGCCCGCGGCGAGGGCACCGCCGCCGGGCGCGCCGGGCGGGGCTGCGGTTGACACAAGGGGTGTCACGGATGCCTCATGCCGCGATGACACGTCGGCGCCTCCGGGCGTCGATGAGCATTTCCTGGAGGTTCGCCAGCCGGGCGCCCTCGTCGTCCACCACGTTGCGCGTCCAGTCCCCGTTCGAGTCCAGGTGCCAGGAGTCGACGCCGCCGGACATCCCCGTCTCCAGCAGCCGGTTCAGCGCCTCCCGGTGCGCCGGGTCCGCGACCCGCACCAGCGCCTCGATGCGCCGGTCGAGGTTGCGGTGCATCATGTCCGCGCTGCCGATCCACACCTCCGGCTCGCCCCCGTTGCCGAAGGCGAAGACCCGGGAGTGCTCCAGGAACCGGCCGAGGACGCTGCGTACCCGGATGTTCTCCGACAGCCCCGCCACCCCCGGCCGCACCGCGCAGATGCCGCGCACCCAGATGTCGACCGGCACGCCCGCCATCGACGCCCGGTAGCAGGCGTCGATGACGGCCTCGTCCACGATCGAGTTGACCTTGATGCGTACGTACCCGGGCTGGCCGGCCCGGTGGTGGGTGATCTCGCGGTGGATCCGCTGGACCAGGCCGTCGCGCACGGACGTCGGCGCGACCAGCAGCCGGCGGTAGTTCTCCCGCCGCGAGTACCCGGAGAGCCGGTTGAAGAGGTCGGAGAGGTCGGCGCCGACCTTCGCGTCGGCGGTCAGCAGGCCCAGGTCCTCGTAGAGCCGGGCGGTCTTGGGGTGGTAGTTGCCGGTGCCGACGTGGCTGTAGCGGCGCAGGGTCTCGCCCTCCTGCCGGACGACCAGCGACAGCTTGCAGTGCGTCTTCAGCCCGACGAGCCCGTACACCACATGGCAGCCCGCCTCCTCCAGCTTCCGCGCCCACTTGATGTTCGCCTGCTCGTCGAAACGCGCCTTCAGCTCCACCAGCACCAGCACCTGCTTGCCGCTCTCCGCCGCGTCGATCAGGGCGTCGACGATCGGCGAGTCGCCGGAGGTGCGGTACAGCGTCTGCTTGATGGCCAGCACGTCCGGGTCGGCCGCGGCCTGCTCCAGGAACGCCTGGACGGAGGTGGAGAAGGAGTCGTACGGGTGGTGCAGCAGCACGTCGCGCTCCCGCAGCGCCGCGAAGATGTCGGGCGCGGACGCCGACTCGACCTCGGCGAGGTCGCGGTGCGTGCCCGCGACGAACTTCGGGTACTTCAGCTCCGGCCGGTCCTGCGTCGCGATCCCGAAGAGCCCGGTGAGGTCGAGCGGGCCGGGCAGCGGGTAGACCTCGGCCTCGGAGATCTTCAGCTCGCGCACCAGCAGGTCCAGCACGTACGGGTCGATGGACTCCTCCACCTCCAGCCGCACCGGCGGCCCGAAGCGGCGCCGCATCAGCTCCTTCTCCAGGGCCTTCAGCAGGTTCTCCGTGTCGTCCTCCTCGACCTCCAGGTCCTCGTTGCGGGTGACCCGGAAGGTGTGGTGGGCGAGGATCTCCATGCCCGGGAAGAGGTCTTCGAGGTGGGCGGCGATGACGTCCTCCAGCGGTACGAACCGCTGGGCGCCGCCGACCGTGGCGGTCTCCAGGAACCGCGGCAGCAGCGGCGGCACCTTCACGCGGGCGAAGTGCCGGTGGCCGCTGACGGGGTTGCGGACGACGACCGCGAGGTTGAGGGAGAGTCCCGATATGTACGGGAACGGGTGCGCCGGGTCGACGGCCAGCGGCGTGAGCACCGGGTAGATCTGCTGCCGGAAGAGGGTGAAGAGCCGGGCCTGCTCCTTCTCGCCCAGGTCGGCCCAGCGGATCAGCTGGATCCCCTGGTCGGCCAGCGCCGGCTGCACGTCCTGCTGGAAGCAGGCGGCGTGCCGCGCCATCAGCTCGCGCGAGCGGTTCCAGATCAGGTCCAGCACCTCGCGGGGCTGCAGCCCGGAGGCGGAGCGGGTGGCGACGCCGGTGGCGATACGGCGCTTGAGGCCGGCGACGCGCACCATGAAGAACTCGTCCAGGTTGCTGGCGAAGATCGCCAGGAAGTTCGCGCGCTCCAGCAGCGGGGTGGCCGGGTCCTCGGCCAGCTCCAGCACCCGTTCGTTGAACGCCAGCCAGCTGCGCTCGCGGTCGAGGAAGCGGCCCTGGGGCAGCTCTTCGTCCGCCTCCTGCCCGTCGTAGTCGTCGGCGTCGGCATCTATGTCCGGGTCGATCTGCTGGGCGGTGCGCTGCATGGCGGGGGCCACCGGGTGCGGGCGGCGGGCGGCGATCGATCCCACCGACGGCTGAGCCGGCTGCGCGGGCTGGGCGGCGGTGACGAGGGGCGGGCTGTCGTCCATGCCCCTATTCTCCCGCGTCCGGGACTGACCGGGCACGGTGGAGAGGTTCGCGGCAGAGCGCTGCATCCGTCGATGCTCGCAACCGAGGTTGAACCGACGGTAACGGCCCGACTAACCCTCGGTGCGGGAACGGCTCCGCCGGGCGGCGTCCTCCGGGGGCACCGCCCCCGGAGGACCCCCGGGCACCGGGCGGCGGTCGGTCGCCGCGCTGCCGGAGGACCACGGGGATCGCCCGGCCGGGTCAGCCCTCCGTGCGGTACATCAGGTCCGTCTCGTGGGTCCGGAAGCCCATCCCCTCGTACACGGCGACCGCCGGGGTGTTGTCGGCGTCCACGTAGAGCATGGCCGCCGGCATGCTCCGCTCGTACGCCAGATAGCGCAGCCCGATCGTCGTCAGCGCCTTGCCGAGCCCGATGCCCTGCACGTCGGGGTGCACCCCCAGCACGTACACCTCGCCGAGCTGCTCCGCGCTGTGCACCTTCGTCCAGTGGAAGCCGACGACCTTCCCGGCGCGCTCGGCGAGGAAGAAGCCGCGCGGGTCGAACCACGGCTCCGCCTTGCGGTCGTCGAGGTCGGTCTGGGTGAGGGAGCCCTGCTCGGGGTGGTGGGCGAAGGCGGCGGCGTTGACGGCCAGCCACTCGGCGTCGTCGTCCCCCGGCAGGAACGTACGCACCGTGACCCCCGCCGGCAGCCGCGGCGCGGGCGCGCCGTCCGCCGCGAACCCGGCGAGCGGCATGCGCAGCTGGCGCAGCTCGCGGAAGAGGGTGAGGCCGAGGAGCTGGGCCAGGTGCCGGGCGGCGGGGTGGCCGCCGTGCGCCCACAGCCGCATCCGCTGGCCGGACTCGGTGAGCAGCGCGCGGCCCAGCGCCCGGCCGTGGCCGCGGCGCCGGTACCCGGGGTGGACGACCAGCTCGGCGGCGGGCGGCTCGACGGGGTCGGTCTCCTCCAGCTGGGCGTAGCCGGCGGGTTCGGTGCCGTCGTAGAGGAGCAGGTGCTTGACGCCCTCGCGGTGGCCTCTGCGCAGGGTGAGCCGGCCCTGCTCGGAGACGGCCTGCCGGCCGTCGGCGTCGGCGGCGGCGTCGATGATGCCGAGCACCGCGTGCGACTGGGACGGCGTGAGCTCGTCGAGCACGTCGATGCGTCTGCCGCGCGGCTTCCCCGTGTCGGTCGAACCGGACTCCCTCATGGAGGAGAGCCTAACGACCCGGTCAGCGATAGTCAGTGGGCTCCCGACGCCCGGCACGCACTCCCCCACTGCGCGCTGCGCGCGCGTGGGCGGTACCCCCAGCTGCGTTGTCACATCGTCCGAATACGACCCGGTATGCGAACGATGCTCCGCCTTGCAGCTGCACGCACCGAAGGCCGGTCGCTGATCCACTGCCCATCGCCGACCGGGTCGTAGCCAGTGATACGCCAGGAGAGCTTTGGGAATCGTTCGGCGTTTGTTGGAGACGAGCTACGCGCGTCGACCGTAAGCTGCCGACCGGTGTTTCCGCGTCGCGCCGAGGGGGCGTTCATGCTGAGGTCTCGAAGAACACAGCGGGCAGGCAGGGTTCGTACGACGCGGAGGGGGCGCCGGGCCGCGGCGACGGCCGCCGCGGTGGCGGTGGCCGGGAGCCTCTTCGCCGCCGCGCAGCCGGCGGGCGCGGACAGCGGCACGGACGGCGGCACGGGCAGCGGCGCGGACCGCAGCCGCACCGTGGACGTCCAACTGCTGTCCTTCAACGACTTCCACGGCAACCTCGAACCTCCGCAGGGCTCCTCCGGCCAGGTCACCGAACTCCAGCCGGACGGCACCACGAAGAACATCGCCGCCGGCGGCGTCGAATACCTCGCCACCTCGCTGCGCGACGCCCGCGAGGGCCACCGCTACTCCGTCACCGCCGCCGCCGGCGACCTCGTCGGCGCCAGCCCGCTGATCTCCGGCCTCTTCCACGACGAGCCCACCGTCGAGGCCATGAACGGCCTCGGCCTCGACGTCGCGGGCGTCGGCAACCACGAGTTCGACGAGGGCCGCGCCGAGTTGCAGCGCCTCCAGGACGGCGGCTGCCACCCCGAGGACGGCTGCTACGCCGACGGCCGCACCTACGCGGGCGCCGCGTTCCCGTACCTCGCCGCCAACGTCACCGACGAGCAGACCGGCAAGCCCATCCTCGACCCGGTGCACGTGTGGCAGAAGAACGGCGTGAAGATCGGCTTCATCGGCGTGACGCTGGAGGGCACCCCCGACATCGTCTCCGCCGAGGGCGTCAAGGGCCTTGAGTTCCACGACGAGATCGAGACCCTGGACACGTACGCGAAGCAACTGCGCCGGCAGGGCGTGGAGTCCATCGTCGCGCTCGTCCACGAGGGCGGCTTCCCCGCGGACTCGTCCGGCGGCGCGTACAACTACGACTGCGACAGCCCCGGCCCGGGCGCCGGGATCTCCGGCCCGGTCGCCGACATCGCCAAGGGCACCACGGCGGACGTCGACGCCTTCGTCACCGGCCACACCCACCAGCCGTACGCCTGCACCATCCCCGACCCGGAGGGCAAGCCGCGCAGCGTCACCTCCGCGTCGTCCTTCGGCCGGCTCTACACCGACACCACGCTGACGTACGACCGCCGCAGCGGCGACATCGTCCGCACCACGACCAAGGTGCCGCACGCCGCCAACCACGTGGTCGACCGCGAGCAGCCGAAGGCCCCGGACATGACCGCGCTGGTCGAGGAGTGGCGCACGCTCGCCGAGCCGATCGCGGCCAAGCCCGTCGGCTACGTCTCCGCCGACGTCCCGCGCGCGGGCACCGAGTCGCCGCTCGGCGACCTCATCGCGGACGCGCAGCTCGCGCACGCCAAGACCCTCGACGAGGGCGCTCAGCTGGCGCTGATGAACCCGGGCGGGATCCGCGCGGACATCACCTACGCGGCGTCCGGCGCCGAGGGCGACGGTGTCGTCACGTACGGGGAGGGCTTCACGGTCCAGCCGTTCTCGAACACCGTGAACCTGACGAGCCTGACCGGCGAGCAGCTGCTGCAGGTGCTGCGGGAGCAGGTCAGCGGCGCCAACGAGGCGTCGCCGAAGATCCTGCAGCCGTCCGCCGGGCTGACCTACACCCTGGACCTGACGAAGTCCGGCGCCGACCGCGTCGTCGCCGACTCGGTCCGGCTCGACGGGCAGCCGCTGGACCCCGCGGCCACGTACCGGGTCGCCGTCAACTCGTTCCTCGCCGGCGGCGGAGACGGCTTCGCCACCCTCGCCGAGGGTACGGAGCCGCTGGTCGGCGGGGACGACCTGGCGGCGCTGGAGAGCTACCTGACGGCGAACTCCAGCGCGGACAGCCCGCTGGCGCCGCCGGCGGCGGACCGGATCACGGTGGTGGGCGAGTAGGAGACCGGGGAGAAGACGCCGGGGGACCGTTGGGGCTGCGTCGCTCACCCCTGTCTGCTGTGATGGTCACCCGGCGCGTCCTCTCCCAACTCCCCCGGCAGGACACGCCGTTCAGTGGACGCAGACCTCTATCCGCAGGATGGTCACGATGAGCAGCAGCGAGGACGCGGTCCCGCCGACGGTCGACACCACCGTGCCGCACGCGGCGCGGATCTGGAACTACTGGATGGGCGGCAAGGACAACTACGGCTCGGACCGTGCCGCGGGCGATGCCGTTGCGCAGGTGTACCCCGACATCGTCACCATGGCCCGGCAGTCCCGCCAGTTCCTCATCCGCGTCGTGACCCACCTGGCGAACGAGGCGGGGGTACGGCAGTTCCTGGACATCGGCACCGGCCTGCCCACGATGCAGAACACCCACGAGGTGGCGCAGCAGATCGCCCCCGAGTCCCGCATCGTGTACGTCGACAACGACCCGCTGGTGCTGGCACACGCCCGCGCCCTGCTGGTCAACACCACCCCCGAAGGCGTGACCTCCTACGTCCACGCCGACTACCACGACCCGGAGCAGATCCTCACCGGCGCAGCAGACACCCTGGACTTCACCGAGCCGGTGGCGGTGATGTTCATGGGCGTACTCGGCTACGAGCCGGAGCTGGCGGAGCTGCGCCGCATCGTGGGCCGGGTCATGGAAGCCGTGCCGCCGGACAGCCATCTGGTGCTGTGGGACGGCACCGACACCGGCGAGGCCGTCGTCGAGGGGGGCGAAAAGCTCATCGAGGCCGGCGGCGTCCCGTACCACCTGCGCAGCCCGGCCGAACTCGGCCGGTGCTTCGAGGGCCTGGAACTCATCGAACCCGGCATGGTGCCGATCACACAGTGGCGGCCGGCCTCGGCGAGGGTGGGCGCGGTCAAGCAGATCGACGCGTACGGTGCGGTGGGACGCAAGCCGTAGCGCACCGTGGACCCGCGGTCGGCCTAGAAGTTGAAGACGTTCCCGCCGGTCGCGAGGTCCGCCGTGCAGGGGTTGGAGAAGACCTCGGAGACGTAGTCCACGGGCTTGCCGCGCCAGGTGCCGGTGGCGTGCAGCTCCACGGGCTCGTACTGCATGGTGCACGCGCCCTGCTTGTCCCTCAGGTCCTCGAACCGCCCGTCGACCTTCGCGAGGTCGGTGCAGGCCGACTCCGCCGCGGGGTGCGTGCCCCCGACGGGGTCGCAGTTCAGGTACGTGAAGCCGCCCCTGGCGCGGTCGCCGGCGTTGACGTACTCCATCGTCAGCCGCAGGCGCGTGGCGTCGAACGGCTCGGGCAGCGGGCGCGCGGCGGCGGTGGCGGTGGCGGTGGCTGTGGCTGTGGAGGCGGCGGTCAGCGGCAGCAGCACGGCGGCGGTGGCGGCGGCAGCGGTGGCGGCGGCCAGGACGGTGGCGAGGGGCCGGACGGTCATGGGGGTGTCTCCTCGGTGGGCGTGACGCGCCGGGGGGTTGGGCGTCTGGCACGTCAGAGATACCCCAGTCGGTCAGCGGCGCGGGGTACCGTCACCCGAAAGAGGCATGTCCTTCCCTTCCGTTCGCCGCCGCCCCCGGATAGCCGATAAGGACCCCGGCGGCGGCTCCGGCGCCCCCGGCAGCCGCAGCAGCGCCTCCGTCCCGCCGCCGTCCGCCCGCCGCAGCGCCACGGTGCCGCCGGCCTGTTGCACCGTACGGGCCACGATCGACAGCCCCAGCCCGCTGCCCGGCCGGCTGCGCGCCGACGGCGAACGCCAGAACCGCTCGAACACGTGCGGCAGCTCCGCCTCCGGGATGCCCGGCCCGTGGTCGCGCACCCGCAGCAGCCCGTCGCCGGCGAGGGAGACCTCGACCCGGCCGCCGGCGGGTGAGAACTTCACCGCGTTGTCCAGCAGGTTGACCACCGCCCGCTCCAGCGCCGCGGGCTCGGCCCGTACGAACCAGGGCGCCAGCTCCACCGCGATCCGCACCTCCGGCGCCCGCAGCCGCACCCGCCGCACCGCCCGCTCCGCGATCTCGTCCAGCGCCACGACCTCCAGCTGCGCCTTGTCCGGCGCCGCGTCGGGCCGCGACAGCTCCTGAAGGTCGCCGATGAGCGCGGCCAGCTCGGTCATCTGCGCGGTGACCGACTCCAGCAGTTCCTTCCGCTGCCGAGGCGGCAGCTCGCGGCCGGACTCCTCGCTGCGGGCGAGCAGCTCGATGTTCGTACGCAACGAGGTCAGCGGCGTGCGCAGCTCGTGCCCGGCGTCGGCGATGAGCTGCTGCTGCCGCTGCTGGGAGGTGGCGAGGGCGGCGGTCATGGCGTTGAACGAGCGGGACAGCCGGGCGATCTCGTCGTCGCCCTCGACGGGGATCTCGACGGCGAGGTCCTCGGTACGGGCGATGTGCTCGACGGTGTGCGTGAGCCGCTCCACGGGGCGCAGGCCCGCGCGGGCGACCAGCAGTCCGGCGGCCCCGGCGCCGACGACGCCGACGCCGGCGACGAGGGCGAGGACGAGGGCGAGGGTGCCGAGGGGGTCGTCGACCTCGCTGAGCGGGCGGGCGAGGGAGATCGCGGTCGGCTGGCCGTTCAGCAGGGGGCCGTTGGTCGTACGCACCCGCCACTCGGTGCCGTCCGATTCCACGTTGTGCACCAGATCGGTGCGGTGCCGGTCGCTCTGGGCGGCGATCGCCCGGTCCGTGTCGCTGACCGTGATCGTCCGCTCGCCCTGGAGCCAGCAGGCCGTGCCGTCCGGCAGCACGAGCTGCGCCGTCATCCGGTCCGGGTTCAGGTCGAGGCGCTCCGGGGGGCCCGGAGGGCGCTCCTCGACGCAGCCGAGGTTCCGGATGACGTCGGACAGGGTGCTCTGCACCTCGGCCTCCCGCAGTGTGCGGTCGAGCTGGCCCATGAGCTGGTCGCGGGTGATCAGCCAGCAGGCGATCGCGGCCACCGCGATCGCCACCGCCACCGCGGCGGCGGTGAGCAGGCCGAGCCGCGAACGCAGCGGCAGCCGGCGGACGCGGGTGGTCACCTGGCGGCGCCCCTGGCGCCCGCCCGGCCGTCGCCCTCCGGGGCGCGCAGCACGTAGCCGACGCCGCGCACCGTGTGCACCAGCCGCGGGGCGCCGCCCGCCTCGGTCTTGCGGCGCAGGTACATGACGTACACGTCCAGGGAGTTGGAGCTGGGCTCGAAGTCGAAGCCCCAGACCGCCTTGAGGATCTGCTCGCGGGTGAGCACCTGCCGCGGGTGGTTGAGGAACAGCTCCAGCAGCGTGAACTCGGTGCGGGTCAGCTCCACCGGCCGCCCGCCGCGGGTGACCTCGCGGGCGGCGAGGTCCATCCGCAGGTCGCCGAACTCCAGCGTGTCGCCGGCGTCGGGCTGTTCGCCGCCGTCGGCGTAGGAGCGGCGGCGCAGCAGGGCGCGGATGCGGGCGAACAGCTCGTCCAGCTCGAACGGCTTGACGAGGTAGTCGTCGGCGCCCGCGTCGAGGCCCGTGACGCGGTCGCCGACGGTGTCGCGGGCGGTGAGCATGAGGATGGGCACCTTGTCGCCGGCGGCCCGCAGCCGGCGGGCGGCGGTCAGGCCGTCCATGCGGGGCATGAGCACGTCGAGAACGACGAGGTCGGGGCGGTACGCGACGGCCTTGTCGAGGGCGTCGAGACCGTCGACGGCGAGTTCGGTCCCGTAGCCCTCGAAGGCGAGGCTGCGCTCCAGCGCCTCGCGTACGGCCGGCTCGTCGTCGACGATCAGGATGCGCTGCTGCTGCTCGGTCACGGCCTCAATTGTTCCTGAGGTCGTCGAGGATGTGCTTCACATCGTTGACGGGGATGGCGAAGCCGAGCCCGACGCTGCCCGCGGAGGAGTCGTCCGGCGGCGCGTACATGGCCGCGTTGATGCCGACGATCCGGCCCTGCATGTCGACGAGCGCGCCGCCGGAGTTGCCGGGGTTGAGGGAGGCGTCGGTCTGGATGGCCTGGTACGTGGTCGTCTCCGACCCGAGCCGGCCGTTGTACTGGCCGCCGCCGAAGCCGAACGGCCACTGCTCGCCGCCCTGCGGCTGCTGCCCCGGCTCCTTCTCGACGGTCACGTCGCGGTCGAGCGCGGAGACGATGCCGCTGGTGACGCTGCCGCTGAGGCCCTCGGGAGAGCCGATGGCGACGACCTCGTCGCCGACCTTCAGCGAGTCGGAGTCGCCCAGGACGGCGGGCTTGAGGCCGCTCTTGCCCGACACCTTGATGAGGGCCATGTCGAGGTCGGGGTCGGTGCCGACGACCTCGGCGGTGGCGGTGGACCCGTCGCTGAAGGTGACCTGCAGCTGCTGGGCGCCGGAGACGACGTGGTTGTTGGTGAGGATCTCGCCGTCCTTGCTGACGATCACCCCGGACCCGGCCGTCTGCCCGGCGGTCCCGGCCGCCTGGATCTCCACGACGCTGGGGCTCACCGCCTCGGCGACGCCGGCGACGGTGCCGCTGTCCCCGGCGGACACCTGCGTCCCGGTGGCGGCGCCGGCGGCGCTGCTGGTCGTCGTACCGGACGAATCCGTCAGCTCCCCGACGAGCGCGGCACTACCGCCCCCGACGACGGCGGCGACGAGCGCCGCGGCGGCGAGCAGCCCGACGGGCCCCTTGGCCCGCCTGCGCCGCGGGGGCCCCGCGGGCGGCGCCGCGGGCGGCGCCGGCGGCGAGCCGAACCCGGCGTGGCCGCCGTGGCCGCCGGCGGCGAGGGTCGGAGGGTTCCCGGCACCGGCCGGGCCGGCGGGCAGGACCCCGTCACGGCCGGCGATGAAGTCGGGCTGGCTGCTGGTGAATCTCTGCTCCGTCATGCCTTCGACGATCCCCGGCGATTCTGAGAGGCGTCTGAGACTGATGTAAGAAGCGGAGTAAAACCGCGTTTGCCCGATATAAAGCCGAGGGCTGCGGGCGGCGAGGAGCCGGCGAAGCAGGGGCGCCGAGAACGACCGCCAGCACCCTGCCGTCGCCGCCCTTGCCCCGCCGACCTGCGTACCCGCTGCTTCGCACGCCCACGCGGCTCGCCGGGCCGCGGCCCGCGCCGGGGCGCGGACCGCCGGGACGCGCTGTGGGCGCCGCTGCGCTCCGAAGCGTCAGCGTCACCTCGATGGTGGCCTCGCGCGCTGTCCGGCCGTCGAGGCAGGGCGGCTCGGCCCGTCGTACCGAGCCGCGTCGACGGTTTGCTCGTGCCGACCGGGCCTTTGTGAGTAGGCCGGTACAAACAATGGAGACGTGGCCCGGTTGTTCGCAGCACGTTGTTCCTGCTCAACCTGCACGTAGGACGGGCGCTCCAGCATGTGCGCCGTACTCTGCATGCGCCCCAGGAGGTCGGATGCCTCCTGCTTTACGGAATGCTGATCCCAGTCGAAACTCTCCTTTTGGCGTTTGAACTCGTCCATGATCCGCGGGGTCCGCTCCCACTCGCGGCTCTTCTCATACCACTTCGTCACATACGCCAGCCCAGCAGCTTCTACCGTCCGCAAGCCCTGCTGCAGCCCCGGCAAGTTCTCATGGTCATACGCCGCCAACCGACGACGCCTGTCGCCCCTCGGCTC
Source organism: Streptomyces sp. CNX435 (assembly GCF_059570575.1). NCBI lineage: Bacteria > Bacillati > Actinomycetota > Actinomycetes > Kitasatosporales > Streptomycetaceae > Streptomyces > Streptomyces sp. CNX435. The sequence continues at coordinate 64,148 of NZ_JCANTA010000031.1, forward strand.
GTCGAGATATTGGTGATTCAATTCCGTGCGCCTCTCGCTGGTGATCCGCTCCACCCGCGAGGACAAGTCGCTCCTCGCCCGCCCTGCCGGAGAGGCGACCTCCGCCAGTTTCCGCGCGACGTATCCACTGACCTTCTCATCCGTCCAAAACGGTAGCGCGGCCAGGGTAGTCATGTGCTCCTTTGTTGGCATGTGCTCTCCTGTTGATCGCGCACAGCCCAGGCCGGTCCGCCTGTGCGGTACTCCCCTGCGGGTTGCCGGTTCGCCCCCGTTTGTTCCGCTTGACTTCGCCGACGATGCCAGGGCGAAGTCCTGTGCCGAACCTTCGCCCGCAGCCTGAGCCGGCTCTCCACGGCCGTCAGCGCGAACGCCGTCGCGTGGGGTGGGACGGGGCCGCCTTGGCTGTCATTGCCGGCGGGGATGCCGGCTGGCTCTGTGCAGATCGCCCGGATCGATCTCCTCGCGCACTCGGCGAGCAGCTGGAAGCCACTGATGCGATGGCGGTATTGGGGTCGCTGTAGCTCTGGATGGCGTCAGCCAGTGCCGAGGGCGAATAGCCCAGTTTCCTGGCCATCGTCACGGCCTCGTGCTGGGCCATCTGGTATCGCATAGCAGCCATCTGTGACGCATCGCGTCGGATAATCTTCTGCGCGGCAGCTTCTGCCGGAGACACGGGGGTCGGCGCATGCTCAGGCACCGAAGGCCGACTCTTCTCTACGTGTGCCGGAGGCGCGGCCGACCGCACCGGCATCTGCAGTGGTGGCGTCTGATCCCCGTGCGGCGGCACCCCCCGGAACCGTCGCAGCCTGTCGGTCATCTCTTCTGCGCGTTGTACCCACAGGAGCAGTCGCTCCGGCACCGGTTGCCGCCGCGCTCTCGCTGCTTCCAGCACCTTGGACGGCAGGGCCCGCTCCCTCGTTTCCTCCTTCTGCCGCAGCAAAAGCTCGTCGCGGCTCATCGCGTCGTGCCGTGTTTCCAGGCTGCGCAGCAGTTTCGAAGCATCCGATTGCCGCGGGGAGGGCTGCTGCTGTTTGAGCAGCTCATCGCCGAACTGCAACAGCCGGCTCCCCAGTAGCTGCATCACGTGCTGCCGCTCACGTTCCGCCTGCTGGACAGGCAGATGTTCCGGAGGCCCTTCCCGGGTAAAGATCGCCCATGCTTCTTTCCGCAGCTTGAGCAGGGTCCCCTGTTTCCGTAGGCCGAGTAGGGTCTCCCGCTGCCGCAACAGGCTCTCCACCTGCGCAAGCGCCTTGCTCAGCTTTCGCTCTGCATCAGACGGTCGTAGGGTCCCGCCGTCTGGTTCACGTGCGGTGCCAGGCATCTCACCTCACCGATCCCTTCCACATCACCATCCGCTGCTGCGAGGAAGCCGCTCCACAGGAGTCGAGACACCGTTCAGCAGCGGGACAGCGCCCAGCCGTCAGTCGAACATCGGACAGTCCACACGTGACAACGCATCAGCTGCCCATCCGGTTCAAGACCGCAGCCGCGTGCATCCCCTCACGCTTCGTAGCGGCTCTTGAGGTGGCGCCAGAAGTCCCGCAGCATCCAGGCGTCGAACTCGGTGATCTCCGTGGCGCTCCCGGCCTTCATGAGGAAGCCGCCGACGCCGGTGGGGGTCCAGTCGTAGAAGTCGTCGAGGCCCCAGGTGTGCCCCATCTCGTGCAGCAGGATGTGGATGTTCTCCTCGTCACGGCCGACGGCGTCCATGAAGTACTCGCGGGCGATCCGCTGTCCCCAGTCGCCGCCCGCGCCGCCGCCGAAGCCCTCGGTCAGCCACAGCGACTGGTCGTAGTGGCGCTCCTCGCGCCCCGGGCAGCGGGAGTAGTCGCCGTCCTGGTTGAAGAAGCGGCCGCAGTCCGGCGCGCACTGCGGGGCGCCGTCGCCGTCCAGCACGCCGGCGTAGATGTCGACGGAGTCGTCCTGCCACTGCAGCGTGGAGCGGTCCGCCACCGCCCAGCCGACGACCTTCACCTCCACGTCCTGGTACGGGAAGTCGTCGAAGCCGGCGACCGAGTCGATCCACTTGTTGTACTGCTTCTCCAGCGACTCGTGCACGTCGTCCCGCTGCGCGGCGGTGACCGGCACGCTCGACTCCCAGCGGACGCAGTAGTGGATCGTGCCGTCGCCATTGGCCATCAACTGGTCCCAGCCGTAGTTCCGGAAGCCGTAGAGATCGCCGTACGTGTCCTCCATGTGGCTCCAGACCTCGGCCAGCGGCTGCACCAGGTGGGCCGGCGGATTCCACGGCTCCGCCGCCGCGGCCTCGCGTCCCGGGGCGGGAGCGGCGATGAGGAGGGTGGCGCCGACGGCGGTCGCGGTCGCGGCGACCAGGACCCTGCGCAGGCGGCGGCCCGCGGCGGACACGCGTTGAGCGATCATGACGGACACCTTTCCGGACGGAAGTGGGGGGAGCGGTGCTGTAGGTGAGTTGCCGCCGCCGCCGAAAAGGTTTGCGGTCACTTTCCTTCACGTGCACGGGCACACCGCTGATCCGGCCGTGACCGGTCGACGGCGCTGATCACGCCTGCGGGAACTCCCCGCGCCTGACCGCCGCGACGAAATCGGCCCACGCGGCAGCGCCGACAGCAAGCACACCGCCCTCGGGGTCCTTGCTGTCCCGGACCGCGCGGCCATCCGGGCTTACACCCGCGGCCTCAACGCAGTTGCCGGACTCACCGCTGTAGCTGTACCTGCACGGGCAGGGCTTGGCGCTCGTGGATGCGCTTGCGGATGAGTGGGGGACCTATCGGCGCGCGAACGGTATCGGGAAGTGCGTGTGGGTGCGGCTCCGGCTGCCGCCGGACCGGGGTTGACGCCCCGCCCCCGGCTACGGGCAGCCGCAGGAGCGGCGGGTCACCAGGTGGGACGGGAACTGCTTCAGGCGTTCGCGGCGGGTGGCCAGGGGGGTTTCGTCCAGGACCAGGTCCACCGCCGCGCGGGCCATCGCCGGGCGGTCCGAGGCGACCGTCGTCAGGGGCGGGTCCGTGAGGCCCGCCTCCTTCACGTCGTCGAAGGCCGCCACCGCCAGCTCGCCCGGCACGTCGATGCGCAGTTCGCGGGCCGCCCGCAGGAGGCCGATCGCCTGGTCGTCCGTGGCGCAGAAGAGGGCCGGCGGGCGGTCCGGGCCGGCGAGGAGCTTGAGGCCGACCTGGTAGGCGTCGTAGCGGTTGTACGGGGACTGGAAGAGCCGGCCCTCCGTGGACCGGCCCGCCGCGCGCATCGCGATGCGCCAGCCCTCGACGTGGTCGGTGACCGGGTCGCCGGTGGTCGGGGTGGTCTCGACGCCGCCGAGGCAAGCCACGTACGCGTGGCCGTGCTCCAGCAGGTGGGTCGTCGCCAGCCGGGCGCCGCCGACGTCGTCGGTGACGACGACCAGGTCCTCCGGCTGGTCCCGGCGCTCGTGCATGAGGACCACGCGGGCGTCCCAGGCGTCGATCTCCGCCGCCGCGGCCGGGCTCGGGCCCTGGCTGACCAGGATCAGCCCGGAGACGCGCATCCCGAGGAAGGCCCGCAGGTAGTGGACCTCGCGGTCGTCGAGATAGTCGGAGTTGCCGACGAGGACCATCTTTCCGCGCTCGGACGCCGCCTGCTCCACCGCGTGCGCCATCTCGCCGAAGAACGGCTGCCGGGCGTCCGGCACGATCATGCCGATGAGGTCCGTACGCCGTGACGCCATGGCCTGCGCCACCCGGTCCGGGCGGTAACCCAGCTCCCTTATCGCCGCGAGCACCCGCTCCCGGGTGGCCGGGGCGACCGGCCGGGGTCCGTTGTTGATGACATAGCTCACGACCGCGGTCGAGGTTCCCGCCAGCCGTGCCACGTCGTCCCGCGTCACCTTGGCCACGGCGCAAGTCTACGCGTGATGACTCGGCGCACTACCCCGCCCTGTGACGCCCTGGCCAAGGCGTCGGACACCGCACTACGCGCCCGAGCGGCGGGCCTCCTGCGCCACGCCCTTCGCCTCCGGCTTCTCCGGCGTCTCGGCCTTCTTCTCCGCCTTGTCCGGCACGACGAAGCGGTAGCCGACGTTCCGTACCGTGCCGATCAGCGACTCGTTCTCCGGCCCCAGCTTCGCCCGCAGCCGCCGTACGTGCACGTCGACGGTGCGGGTGCCGCCGAAGTAGTCGTAGCCCCAGACCTCCTGCAGCAGCTGGGCCCGGGTGAACACCCGGCCCGGGTGCTGCGCGAGGTACTTCAGCAGCTCGAACTCCTTGAAGGTCAGGTCCAGCACCCGGCCCTTGAGCTTCGCGCTGTACGTGGCCTCGTCCACCGTCAGGTCGCCGTTGCGGATCTCGGTGGGGCTCTCGTCCGCGGGCAGCTGCTGCCGGCCCAGCGCCAGCCGCAGCCGCGCCTCGACCTCGGCGGGGCCGGCGGTGTCCAGCAGTACGTCGTCCACGCCCCACTCGGCGGTGACGGCGGCGAGCCCGCCTTCCGTGACGACGAGGATCAGCGGGCAGCCGGGGCCCGTGGAGCGCAGCAGCTGGCACAGGCTGCGGACCTGCGGCAGGTCGCGGCGGCCGTCGACGAGGATGACGTCCGCGCCGGGGGTGTCGATCAGGGCGGGGCCCTCGGCGGGCGCCACCCGGACGTTGTGGAGCAGCAGGCCGAGGGCGGGGAGCACCTCGGCGGAGGGCTGCAGGGCGTTGGTCAGAAGCAGCAGAGAACTCACGGGCGCACCTCCCGGTGCGCGGCGGCGATCGCGGTCGTCGCGGCGATCAGGGTCGTCGGGATCTCGGCACTGCCTCTGCGTTTGCCCATGCTGTCGGCCTCCTCAAAGGGTGCATGAAAGCACAAAAGGACCCGGGGGCAACCCTGCCCGGATCCTCCAGACGCCAGAATAGCCCACATGAGCGCAACCTCCGAGGCTTCGTCCGGTCGGCGAGACACCGGACCTGATCCTTCCGCCGCCGTCCCGCCGGTTTCCCGTACCGCGCTGCTGCGCGCCGCGGACGGCGTGCCGATCGAGGCGGCGTACGCACCGGGGCCGGGCCCCGGCGCCCCGGCGCTCGTGGTGGCGCACGGTTTCACGGGTGCCCTGGAGCGGCCGGCGATCCGCCGGGCGGCGGCGATGTTCGCGCAGCGTGCGGGGGTGGTGACGTTCTCGTTCCGCGGGCACGGGGGCTCCGGCGGGCGGTCGACGGTCGGGGACCGGGAGGTGCTGGACCTGGCGGCGGCGGTGGCGTGGGCGCGGTCGCTGGGGCACGGGCGGGTGGCGACGGTGGGGTTCTCGATGGGCGGCTCGGTGGTGCTGCGGCACGGCGCGCTGTACCGCAGGGCGGTGCGCGGGGACGGGCCGGAGCGCGGGGGGCGCGAGGGGCGCACGGGGGCGTATGCGGGTGCCGCTGACGGCGGTGCGGACGCGGTCGCCTGCGCGGACGCCGTCGTGTCGGTCAGCTCCCCGGCCCGCTGGTACTACCGCGGCACGGCCCCGATGCGGCGGCTGCACTGGATCGTCGAGCGCCGCGCGGGCCGCACCGTCTCCCGCCTCGCCCTGAAGACCCGCATCCACCACCGCCGCTGGAACCCCGAACCCCTCTCCCCCACCGCCGCGGTCCCCCTGATCGCCCCGGTCCCGCTGCTCATCGTCCACGGCACCCGGGACGGCTACTTCCCTCTGGACCACCCCCGCGCCCTCGCCGCGGCGGCGGCGCCGGACGGAGCGGAACTCTGGCTGGAGGAGGACTTCGGCCACGCGGAGAACGCGGCGAGCGACGAACTGCTCACGCGTATCGCCGCGTGGGCGACGGAGGCCGTCAGCGGACGTAGTTCTTGAGCCCCTCGGTGTCGAGTTCGATGTTCACCGGGTCGGGGATGACGATCCGATCGCCGAAGGGAGCCGTGTGCGCATCCCGGTAGAGGCCGTGCTCCGTATCCGGGTGGGTGAAGACGGTCACGGTGCACGAGGACCGATCGATCAGCAGGTGGACCGGGATGTCCACGGCCGCGTAGGCGGAGGGCTTCTCGCGCCGGTCACGGAGGTCGGTATCGGAGTCGAACGAGGTGACCTCGACGCTCATCAGCACACCGTCGGGCTCCGCCCATTCACCCTGACCGGCGAAGTGCTCCCACGGAGCCAGCACGCCGTCCACGATGGCGCGTCCCTCCCTGTACACCTCCACCTTGAGCTGCTTCTCCGGAAAGAGATAGAGTTCCGGGTTGACTTGCATGCAGCGGCGCGCCAGCCACGCCACGATCGTGCTGTGATCTCCGTCGGCCACGGGCTTTTCCCTGATCTCCCCAGCCATGAACTCCAACCTGACCGCCTTGCCGGACACCTTGTAGGCGTGACTGGCGATCTCCTCGAAAACCTCGACCGTCGCGTCTGCCTCGCGCTCTGCCATAACGGTCATGGTGCACCCCCTTCCGGGTCGCAGCCAGTCTCTTCGGCCCGCGCCGTGTAGATGATCGGTCCGGGGGACAATCCACCCGTACGGGTGGCCTAGATCGTTTCTGCCAGCGGCTCCGCGAACTGCGCCTGATAAAGCCGCGCGTACGCGCCCTCCGCCGCCAGCAGCTCCTCGTGCGTGCCCTGCTCCACGATGCTCCCCGCCTCCATCACCAGGATCACGTCCGCGTCGCGGATCGTGGACAGGCGATGGGCGATCACGAAGCTCGTGCGGCCCGTCCGCAGCTCCGCCATCGCGTGCTGGATCAGCACCTCCGTGCGGGTGTCCACCGAGCTGGTCGCCTCGTCCAGCACCAGGATCGCCGGCTCCGCGAGGAACGCCCGGGCGATGGTGATCAGCTGCTTCTCGCCCGCCGAGACGCCCGTGCCCTCCTCGTCGATCACCGTGTCGTAGCCGTCGGGGAGGGTCCGTACGAAGCGGTCGACGTGGGTGGCCTTCGCGGCGGCGACGATCTTGTCCGGCGGGGTGCCCGCCGGGGCACCGTACGCGATGTTCTCCGCGATCGTGCCGCCGAACAGCCAGGTGTCCTGCAGCACCATGCCGATCTGCGCGCGCAGCTCCTCGCGGCTCATCTCCGCCACGTTCACGCCGTCCAGCTGGATCCGGCCGCCCGCCACCTCGTAGAACCTCATTAGGAGGTTCACCAGCGTCGTCTTCCCCGCGCCCGTCGGGCCGACGATCGCCACCGTCTGGCCCGGGCGCACCGTCAGCGACAGGTCCTCGATCAGCGGTTTCTCCGGGTCGTACGAGAACGAGACGCCCTCGAACGCCACCTCCCCCCGCACCGGCGCCGCCGGCCGCGCCGGCTGGCCGGTGTCCGGGGCCTGCTCGTCGGCGTCGAGCAGCTCGAAGACCCGCTCCGCCGAGGCGACGCCCGACTGCACCAGGTTGGCCATCGACGCGATCTGCCCCAGCGGCTGGCTGAACTGCCGCGAGTACTGCACGAACGCCTGCACGTCGCCGATCGACAGCGCGCCCGAGGCGACCCGCAGGCCGCCGACGACGGCGACGAGTACGTAGTTGAGGTTGCCGATGCACATCATCGCCGGCTGGATCAGCCCGGAGATGAACTGCGCGCGGTAGCCCGCCCGGAACAGCTCGTCGTTCTCCTCCCGGAAGGTCTCCGCGGCCTCGTCGCGGCGGCCGAAGACCTGGACCAGGGAGTGGCCGGTGTACATCTCCTCGATGTGCGCGTTCAGCTTGCCGGTTGACGCCCACTGGGCGACGAACTGCGGCTGCGCCCGCTTGCCGACCCGGGTCGCGACGGTGATCGACAGCGGCACGGTCACCAGCGCGACCAGCGCCAGCAGCGGTGAGATCCAGAACATCACCGCCAGCACCCCGACGATCGTCAGCAGCGACGACACGATCTGGCTCATGGTCTGCTGCAGCGACTGCCCGACGTTGTCGATGTCGTTGGTCGTGCGGGAGAGGATCTCGCCGCGCTGGTTGCGGTCGAAGTACGACAGCGGCAGCCGCGACAGCTTCGCCTCCACCTCCTCGCGCAGCCGGAAGACCGCCCGCTGCACGACCACCGCCGTCAGCCGCGCCTGCGCGAGGCCGAGCCCCCACGCGGCCACGTAGACGAGGGCCGCCCACAGCAGCGTCACGCCGACGGCGTCGAAGTCGATGCCGTCGGTGGGGCGGGCGCCGCCGGTGTCGACCCGGCCCCCGTAGACGCCCGCGACGACGAGGTCGGTGGCGTGGCCGAGGAGCTTCGGGCCGGCGACGGTGAGCGCGACGCTGGCGGCGCCGAGGGCGAGGATGGCGCGGACCAGGGTGCGGTCGGGGCGCAGGGTGCGCAGCAGGCGGACGGCGGAGCCGCGGAAGTCGATGGAGCGCTCGACGGGCGGGCCGCTGAACATGCGCATGGGCCCGCCGCCGCCGGCGGTGTGGCGCGGGCCGGGGGGCTGCTTTCCGGGTTCCGTCCCGGGCTGCTTCCCCGGTTCCGGCCGGTCGTCCGGTTCCTTCGCCGGCGTGCTCATGCGCCAGCCTCGCTTCGCTCGGCGGGCTGTGAGCACAGCGCGCACCTCTGAATGATTCGCTCTCCCCCAGAGCTTCGCCTGGGAGGTGCCCCCTGCTCGCTCATGCCGCAGCCTCCGTCTCGGTCAGCTGGGAGAGCACGATCTCCCGGTACGTCTCGTTCGCCGCCATCAGCTCCGTGTGCGTACCCACGCCCGCCACCCGGCCCTCGTCCAGGACCACGATCCGGTCCGCGTCCCGGATCGTGGCGACCCGCTGGGCGACGATCACGACCGTCGCGTCGCCCAGCTGGTGCGCGAGGGCCGCGCGCAGGGCGGCGTCGGTGGCGTAGTCGAGGGCGGAGAAGGAGTCGTCGAAGAGGTAGATGTCCGGGCGGTGCACCAGCGCGCGGGCGATCGCGAGGCGCTGCCGCTGGCCGCCGGAGACGTTCGAGCCGCCCTGCGCGATCGCCGCGTCGAGGCGGCCGTCCATGGCGCGGACGAAGTCCGCCGCCTGCGCGGTGCGCAGCGCGTCCCACAGCTCGTCCTCGGTGGCGTCGGGCTTTCCGTAGCGGAGATTGGACGCGACGGTGCCGCTGAAGAGATACGGCTTCTGCGGTACGTAGCCGATGGCCCGCGCCAGCGCCGCCGGATCCAGGTCCCGTACGTCCACGCCCCCGACGGCGACGCTGCCCGCCGTGGCGTCGAACAGCCGCGGCACCAGCGCCAGCAGCGTCGACTTGCCGCTGCCCGTGCTGCCGATGACCGCCGTCGTACGCCCCGGGCGGGCCCCCAGGTCGACGTCCTTCAGCACCGGCTCCTCCGCGCCCGGGTAGCGGAACTCGACGCCGCGGACGTCGAGCCGGCCGCGCTCGCGCGGCTCGGCCGCCGCGGGCACCGGGGCCGCGGGCGGGACGACGGACGACTCGGTGTCCAGCACCTCCTGGATGCGCTCGGCGCAGACCTCCGCGCGCGGGATCATCATGAACATGAAGGTGGCCATCATGACGCTCATAAGGATGTACATGAGGTAGGACAGGAACGCCGTCAGCGCGCCGACGTCCATGGCGCCGCTGTCGATCCGGCCGGCCGCGAACCAGACCACGGCGACGCTCGACAGGTTCACGCCGAGCATCGGGGTGGGGAACAGCAGCGCCATCAGCCTTCCGGCCCGTAGGCCGACGTCCATCAGGTCGGCGTTCGCCCTGCCGAAGCGCTGCTGCTCGTGCTTGTCGCGGACGAAGGCGCGGATGACGCGGATGCCGGTGATCTGCTCGCGCATGATGCGGTTCACCTCGTCGATGCGCTTCTGCATGCTGCGGAACAGCGGGCGCATCCGGCGCACGATCAGCGCCACGACGATGCCGAGCAACGGTACGACGACCAGCAGCAGGGACGTGAGCGGCACGTCCTGGTTGAGCGCCATGACGACGCCGCCGACGCACATGATCGGCGCGGTCACCATCATCGTGAACGTCATCAGGGCGAGCATCTGGATCTGCTGCACGTCGTTGGTCGTGCGGGTGATCAGGGACGGGGCGCCGAAGCGGGCCATCTCGCGGGCGGAGAAGGACTGCACCCGGTCGAAGACGGCGGCGCGCACGTCGCGGCCGAGGGCGGTGGCGGTACGGGCGCCGAAGAACACGGCGCCGGCGGCGGCGCAGAACTGCAGCACGCTGCAGGCGACCATCCAGCCGCCGGTGCGCAGGATGTAGCCGTTGTCGCCGGGGATGACGCCGTGGTCGATGATGTCGGCGTTGAGGGTGGGGAGGTAGAGAGTCGTCAGCGTGGCTATCAGTTGCAGCGCCACGACCCAGCCGATGTCCCGGCGGTACGGGCGCAGATGCGCGCGGAGGATGCGGACGAGCACGTGCGAAGGGTACGTCGATGGTTGCCCGGGGCGACAACGATTTCGCCACCGGCATGATGGGGGCGTACGGAGTACGCGAGGAAGCCGGGACCCGGCCGGGATTCGGCGGGGACTCGGCTGGGACTCGGCTGGGACTCGGCTGGGACTCGGCCGGGAGGCGGCCGGGACTCGAAGGAGGTCAGCCACGTCATGACGGCCAACGGCACCATCCGCTACTGGGCGGCGGCGAAGGCCGCGGCCGGCACCGCGGAGGAGCCCTACGCGGCGGACACCCTGGCCGAGGCGCTGTCCGCGGCGCGGGGGCGGCACGGGGAGGGGCTGGCGCTGGTGCTGGCGCGGTGCTCGTTCCTGGTGGACGGGCGGGCGGTGGGCGCCCGCGACCACGCGGGGGTGGCGCTGGCAGACGGGGGGACGGTTGAGGTCCTGCCCCCGTTCGCGGGAGGCTAGGCGCACGATGAGCGACCAGAGACACGACCCCCCGCCGTGGTCGGCGGCCCCGTCGGCCGCCGCGGGCTGGGGGCCGTACGACGAGGAGCAGCGCGACGGTACGGGTGCCGACGGCGGCGCCGGTAACGGCGCCGGTGCCGGTGCCGGTGACACCCCGAGCGGCCATACGCAGTTCCCGCCGGCGGCGGGACAGGGCGACGGCGGCTACGCCGGCCCGGAGACGCAGCTGGGCATGGCCCTCCACGAGGAGTCGGCGGCGGCCCAGCAGACGTCGTACCTGCCGCCGGTGACGGACACGGGCCCGTACGGGAACGCCTACGGCGGCTCGTACGGGGGAGGCGGGCAGCCCGGCGGCGGGTCGACGGACATCGGCGGGCACCGGGCGCCCTACGGCGGCGGCCAGGACCGCGCGGGCGCGGGGCAGCCCGGTGGGCCCGGCGCGGGATACGGCGACGGCTCGTACGGCGACGGCCACAGCTCCCCGGCCGAGGGCCGGACCGGCGCGCACGCGGCGCCGTACGGCGGCGGCCAGGACCCCGCGGGCGGCGGGCACCCCAGCGGGCCCGGCCCGGCGTACGGCGCAGGTTCGCTCGGCGGGCCCGGTCCGGGATACGGCGCCGGCTCGCCCGGTGGCGGCGGGCCCGGCGGCCGGCCGGCGGCGTATCCGCCGCCGCACGCGGGCGACGGCCTCGGCGCGGGCGCGGCGGCCGGGCAGCCGCACGCCGTGCCGCCGCAGGCGGCGGGGGCGGTCGACGAGACCGCGTACCTCCCGCCGGTGACGGACGACGGGGCTTCCGGATACGGCGGCACCGGAGCGGGCGACCACGCGCCGCACGGCGGCCCCGGCGGCGGGGCAGCCGTCGAGCAGACCGCCTACCTGCCACCGGTCACCGACCACGACCCGGCCGCCGGGGACGGTGCGCAATGGCCGGACGGCTGGGAGCGCGGCGGCACCGGGGCCGGCGCCCCGGCAACCGCCCACCCCGGCTCCGCAGGACACCCCGGCGCCCCAGGCGGCCACCGCGGCTCCGCAACCGGCCACCCCAGCGCCGCCACCCGCCACCCCGCCCCCCACGACCCCCACCCCGACGTCCCC
>NZ_JCANTA010000032.1:0-73303 GCF_059570575.1 Streptomyces sp. CNX435
CTGCGGCTGGTAAGTGCGAGCAGCCGCCGCAGTCCCCTGCCAGTGGTGAGGATGCCGAAGCCCCCCGGCATACCCCTGGTGACCGTGCGCCGCGCCTTCTGGCTGCGGCTGGTCAGCGTGAGCGACCGCCGCAGTCTCCCGCTGGCCGTAGCCGGACGGACCGCCAGCGCCATCGGCCGCGGGGGCCGTCCGGGACTCCCGGGAGCCAAGCGGGATTCGTACTTGCGCGATCCGCCCCGTACGGTACCGGTGATCGTCAAGGGCCTTTCGTTCACCGTCGGTTAGCCCCTGGCGCGCCTCAGGATAGCTTTTTCCGGCTGCCCAATCTTGGAATGTTCTTTGAGGGACGGAGTCGGGCCGGCTTTCTGCGAACTGTCCTATTGATGTGTCGTGGGCGGCGGCGGCCTCGATATAATCCCGCAGATGCTGCTGAATCCGGGCGATTTTTTCTGGGTGGCTAGGCAATGTTTGTGCATCTCCTTAGCTTGTGTCTTTTGTAGGGTTTTGCCCTGTTTCGGCGTACCGGTGTTCCCAAGCGAACTGAGGCCGGGTATCTGCAGGAGCCATGACACCCTCCACCGTGTTCTGGGCCTGACGCCGGGAAACCGGCCTCTTGCTCCGGTACTACGTGCTGCCCCTCCTCCCGGTTCAACCGGGACCGCAGGCGCTGCGCGGCACGGCTACGGCGGCGCACGCGGCGGGCGGCCACGACCCGTCGTGAGCTTCCTCCTTCCCCCCTGCGGCCGGACGTCAGCACGGGCAGCACGCCGCGTGCGGTCCGTGCCGCACGCCGGCCCGTGGCCTGTCTCCAAGTCTCGATCCGGGTGAGGGCGACCCCGCCGGCTGCGCGCCGTCTGGCTCGCGCCACAGCGGCAGACCAACGCCGCCGACGCGAGCGGCTCCGCCACGATGTGCAGGGGCCCGGAAGCTCCGGAGCCGGGGAGAGCGGCAGGCGACCGGCCGCACGATGGCGCAATGCCCGCGTTCCTCGGTCACGGTCAAGACAGATGACGTGACCAACGCGCCCGTTCCGGCGGACGGGATCGAGGACCGGCCGGAACCTCCCGAAAACGATACGGCGCCGGGGCAGTCCACGGCACCGACGGCGGCCCCTTCTGCACGGGTACGGACCGGGACCCCGGCCCGTACCCGCGGGGAACTCAGAGGTTGAAGACCTCGGCGAGCAGCTGGGCGTGCTCCGCCTGATGGCGCTTGGCCGAGCCGACCGCCGGCGAGGACGACGACGGGCGCGAGACCCGGCGCAGCCGGTCGGCGTTCGGCACCGGCCCGGAGCCGATGATCAGGTCCAGGTGGTCGACCAGGTTGAGCGCGATGAACGGCCACGCGCCCTGGTTGGCCGGTTCCTCCTGGGCCCAGACGAACTTCTCGGCGCGGGAGTACTTCGCCAGCTTCTCCTGGATCTCCGCGCCCGGCAGCGGGTACAGCCGCTCCAGCCGCACGATCGCGGTGTCCTGGACGCCGCGCTTCTGTCGCTCGGCGTCGAGGTCGTAGTAGACCTTGCCGGAGCAGAAGACGACCTTGCGGACCGCGGCCGGGTCGACGGAGCCGTCGCCGATGACCGGCCGGAAGCCGCCCGTGGTGAACTCGTCCGTCCGCGACGCCGCCGCCTTCAGCCGCAGCATCGACTTCGGGGTGAAGACCACCAGCGGCTTGTGGTGCGGGTTGTGGACCTGCCAGCGCAGCAGGTGGAAGTAGTTCGACGGCAGCGTGGGCATCGCGACGGTCATGTTGTTCTGCGCGGAGAGCTGCATGAACCGCTCGATACGGGCCGAGGAGTGGTCCGGGCCCTGGCCCTCGTAGCCGTGCGGCAGCAGCAGCACGACGCCGGACGTCTGGCCCCACTTCTGCTCGGCCGAGGAGATGAACTCGTCGACGACGGTCTGCGCGCCGTTGACGAAGTCGCCGAACTGCGCCTCCCAGAGCACCAGGGAGTCCGGGCGGGCCAGCGAGTAGCCGTATTCGAAGCCCATCGCCGCGTACTCGCTGAGCAGCGAGTCGTAGACGTTGTAGCGGGCCTGGTCCGGGGCGAGGTAGTTCAGCGGGGTGTAGTCCTCGCCGGTCTTCTGGTCGACGAGCACCGCGTGCCGGTGGCCGAACGTGCCGCGCCGGGAGTCCTGGCCGGCGAGCCGGACCGGGGTGCCCTCCATCAGCAGCGAGCCGAACGCCAGCGTCTCGCCCATGCCCCAGTCGATCGTGTCCTCCTCGACCATCGTGACCCGGCGCTGCAGCTGCGGCAGCAGCCGCGGGTGCACCGAGACCTGGTCGGGCAGGCTGACCTGGGAGTCGGCGATCCGCTTGACGACCTCCTCGGAGATGGCCGTGTCCATGGCGACCGGGAAGCCGGGCAGCGCGTGCGGCGGCACCTCGGCCGGGGCGGGCGTCTCGGTGGCGTCCCGTACCTCGGTGAAGACCTTCTCCAGCTGGCCCTGGAAGTCCTGCAGCGCCTGCTCGGCCTCTTCCATGGTGATGTCGCCGCGGCCGATCAGCGACTCGGTGTAGAGCTTGCGCACCGAGCGCTTCTTGTCGATCAGCTCGACCATCTGGGGGTTGGTGAACTGCGGGTTGTCGCCCTCGTTGTGCCCGCGGCGGCGGTAGCAGATGAGGTCGATGACCACGTCCTTGTTGAACGCCTGGCGGTACTCGAAGGCCAGCCGGGCGACGCGCACGACGGCCTCGGGGTCGTCGCCGTTGACGTGGAAGATCGGCGCCTCGATCATGCGGGCCACGTCCGTGGCGTACATCGAGGAGCGTGCGGACTCCGGCGGGGCGGTGAAGCCGACCTGGTTGTTGATGACGACGTGCACGGTGCCGCCGCAGCGGTAGCCGCGCAGCTGCGACATGTTGAGCGTCTCGGCCACCACGCCCTGGCCGGCGAACGCGGCGTCGCCGTGCAGCGCGAGCGGCAGCACGGTGAAGTCCGTGCCGCCCTTGCCGATGATGTCCTGCTTGGCGCGGACCACGCCCTCCAGCACCGGGTCGACGGCCTCCAGGTGGGAGGGGTTGGCGGTGAGCGAGACCTTGATCTGCTCGCCGTCCAGTCCGGTGAAGGTGCCCTCCGTGCCCAGGTGGTACTTCACGTCGCCGGAGCCGTGCATCGACTTCGGGTCGAGGTTGCCCTCGAACTCGCGGAAGATCTGCGCGTACGACTTGCCGACGATGTTCGCCAGGACGTTGAGCCGGCCGCGGTGCGCCATGCCGATGACGACCTCGTCGAGGCGGGACTCGGCGGCGGCGTCGATGACCGCGTCCAGCAGCGGGATGACGGACTCGCCGCCCTCCAGCGAGAAGCGCTTCTGGCCGACGTACTTCGTCTGCAGGAACGTCTCGAACGCCTCCGCGGCGTTCAGCCGGCGCAGGATGCGCAGCTGCTCCTCGCGCTCCGGGGTGTCATGCGGGCGCTCCACCCGCTCCTGGATCCACTTGCGCTCCTTGGGATCCTGGATGTGCATGTACTCGATGCCGGTGGTGCGGCAGTACGAGTCGCGCAGCACGCCGAGGATGTCGCGGAGCTTCATCATCGACTTGCCGGAGAAGCCGCCGACCGCGAACTCCCGCTCCAGGTCCCAGAGCGTCAGGCCGTGCTCGGTGACGTCGAGGTCGGGGTGCTTGCGCTGCTTGTACTCCAGCGGGTCGGTGTCGGCCATCACGTGGCCGCGGACCCGGTAGGAGTGGATCAGGTCGAAGACCCGGGCGGCCTTGGTGACGTCGTCGTCGTGGCTGGCGTCGATGTCGCGGAGCCAGCGGACGGGCTCGTACGGGATGCGCAGGGACTTGAAGACCTCGTCGAAGAAGTCGTTCTCGCCCAGCAGCAGCTGGTGCATGATCCGCAGGAACTCGCCGGAGGCGGCGCCCTGGATGACGCGGTGGTCGTACGTCGACGTCAGCGTCATCACCTTGGAGACGCCCAGCTTGTTCAGGGTGTCCTGGGAGGTGCCCTGGAACTCGGCGGGGTAGTCCATCGCGCCGACGCCGAGGATCATGGACTGGCCGGGCATCAGCCGCGGCACGGAGTGGACGGTGCCGATGCCGCCGGGGTTGGTGAGCGAGCACGTCACACCGGTGAAGTCGTCCATGGTCAGCTTGTTGGACCGGGCGCGGCGGACGATGTCCTCGTACGCCTGCCAGAACTCGAAGAAGTTGAGCGTCTCGGCCTTCCTGATGGCCGCGACGACGAGCTGGCGGTCGCCGTTGGGCTTGACCAGGTCGATGGCCAGGCCGAGGTTGACGTGCTCGGGCTTGACCAGGGTGGGCTTGCCGTCCTTCTCCGCGAAGGAGTGGTTCATCGACGGCATCAGCTTCATCGCCTGGACCATCGCGTACCCGATGAGGTGCGTGAAGGAGACCTTCCCGCCGCGGGCGCGCTTCAGGTGGTTGTTGATGACGATGCGGTTGTCGAAGAGGAGCTTCACCGGGACCGCGCGGACGGAGGTGGCCGTCGGCAGCTCCAGCGAGGCGTTCATGTTCTTGGCGACGGCGGCGGCCGGGCCCCGCAGGGTGACCAGCTCGGGGCCGGCGGCCGGGGCGGCGGCGGGCTTCGCGGCCGGCCGGGCCGGCTTGGCCGCCGGCGGGGCGGGTGCGGCAGTCGCGGGCTTGGCCTGCGGCGGCGCCACGGGCCGGCCGTCGGCGACGGGCGTCGTCGGCGCGGGGGCCGTCGGGGCGGGGGCCTGCTGCGGCGGCGCTGCGGGGGCCGCCGGCGCGGGCTGCGCCTGGGCCGGCGCGGCGGACTGCGCGCCGTCCGGCGACGGGGGCGCGGCGGGGGCGGGGGGCGCCGCCTCGGTCGCTGCCCCCTGCTTCCCGGCGGCGACGCCGGGCTTGTAGTCGGCGAAGAAGTCCCACCAGGCCCGGTCCACGGAGTTCGGATCCTGTTGGTACTGCTGATAGATCTCGTCGACGAGCCACTCGTTGGGACCGAACGCCGCGGCAGGGTCCCGGCCCTGGCTCGGCTCTTCGGTACGGACGCTCGACGAGCTGCTCTTAGGGGACTGTGACGACACGGCGGCAACCGCCCTCTTCCGCTTCACAAGGTGATGGACAGCGGAAAACAAGGCTACGCCCACTGAGCTGGTACGTGCAGGCCGCACCCGCTCGGGGTCGCGCAAGTCACAATGCGAACGTGGTTTGGGTCCGGGATTTGGCGGGAAAAGGTGAAAGTTTGGCCGCGCCCGGCATGCCAAGACCACTGCGGTGGTGCCGCGTCCCGCCGTCGTACGGGGCCGTTCACCGGCCGCTCTGTGCCCGCTCTGGGCCCGCTCTGTGCCCGCTCTGTGCTCTGCCGTGTCCCCACGCTCCGACAAGGTGAAGTGTAGGTCAAGTCACGAACGAGCGTTAACCCGGAAGGGTGAGCCTGATCCGGCAGCCGCGGGGCGATTCGGCCACACCGATCCGGCCGCCGTGCAGATCCACCGCCCAGCGCGCGATGGCCAGCCCCAGCCCGGTGCCGCCGCCGTCCGCTCCGTGGCCGAGCACCCCGGTCTCCCGGCCGCGGTTGAAGCGCTCGAAGACCCGGTGCCGCTCGGCGGCGGGGATGCCGGGGCCCTCGTCGAGCACCTCCACCTCCAGCGCGTCGGGCTCCGTGCCGGAGCGGGCCCGCACGGTGACCCGGCCGCCGGGCGGGCTGTGCTTCACGGCGTTGTCGATGAGGTTCGCCATCACCTGGTGCAGGCGCTCGGCGTCGGCCCGTACGACCAGCTCGGGCGGCCAGACGTCCAGGTGCAGCCGGACGTCGCCGCGCCCCGCGGGGCCGGGGGCGTCGGCGCTCGCCTCCGGGGCGTCGGCCGCGCCGTGGGCGCCGCTGCCGAAGTGCGCCTCCTTCAGCACCCCCGCGAGGTACGGCTCCACCGAGAAGCGCCGCAGCCGCAGCGGCACCACCCCGCTGTCGATCCGCGACAGGTCGAGCAGCTGCTCCACCAGCCGGCCCAGCCGCTCGGTCTGGCGCAGCGCCGTGCGCATCGTGTCCGGGTCGGCCTCGGAGACGCCGTCCACCACGTTCTCCAGCACGGCGCGCAGGGCGGCGATCGGGGTGCGCAGCTCGTGCGAGACGTTGGCGACCAGCTCCTTGCGGTGCCGGTCGACGGACTGGAGGTCGGCCGCCATGCGGTTGAAGGTCTGCGCCAGCTCGCCGAACTCGTCGCGGCGGCGGGTGGCCAGCCGGGCGGTGTAGTCGCCGTGCGCCATGGCGCGGGTGACGGCCGTCATCTGCCCCAGCGGCGACGTCAGCCGCTGGCCCACGAACTGGGTGATCAGCAGCGCGGCGATGAGTGAGAAGACCGTGATCAGCCGGACCTCGGTGGAGGAGCGGATCGCCACCCACACCAGCCCGGTGGCGATCACCACCGAGCCGATGACGAGGGCGCCCAGCGCGGCGTTCACCGACCGCATCGGGTCCAGCGGGCGCAGCGCGTCCCACACCCGGCGCCAGAAGCCGGGCTCCGTGCCGCTGTCCGCGGTCGTCATGTGGCCGGGGTCTCCAGCGCGTATCCCACGCCGTGGACCGTACGGATCCGCTCCGCGCCTATCTTGCGGCGCAGCGCCTTGATGTGGCTGTCGACGGTCCGCGTCCCCGAGGCGTCCTCCCACTCCCAGACCTCCACCAGGAGCTGCTCCCGGGAGAGCACCGCCCGCGGCTGGTTCGCCAGACACGCCAGCAGCTCGAACTCCGTCGGCGTCAGGTGTACGTCGTCCCCGCCGACCCGTACCCGCCGCTCGGTGTGGTCGATCTCCAGCTCGCCCAGGCGCAGCGTGTCGTCCCGGACGGTGCCCGCCGCCAGCGTGGCGCGCTCCACGCGGCGCAGGAGCACGTGCACCCGCGCGGCCAGCTCGCGCATGGAGAAGGGCTTGGTCATGTAGTCGTCGGCGCCGACGCCGAGACCGACGAGCATGTCCGTCTCGTCGTCCCGCGCGGTGAGCATCAGCACCGGCACGAGCCGCTCGGCTTGGACCCGGCGGCACACCTCCAGCCCGTCGAAGCCGGGCAGCATCACGTCGAGCACGAGCAGGTCGGGCCCCCACTCCGCGGCGGTGGCCACCGCCGCCGGGCCGTCGCCGGCCGTGCGTATCTGGAAGCCTTCGGCGCGCAGCCGCGCCGATATGGCCTGGCCGATGGTCGGGTCGTCTTCGACGACCAGCACCCTGCGCTGGGCACCGGGCGTCACCGTGGCCGCGTGGTCAGCGCGGCCGTTCAGGTGTCTGTCTGCCATTGGTTCGTGGCCCTCGCGTCTCTTCCCCGTAGGCCCTCCGGTTCTGCTAGCAGCGTATGGGGAGGTGACGCGACTCGGCTATGGGGAACGGACAGCCCCGCGGTGCGTTGTGTGCGCGGCGTTCGGTGGACGGACGGCGAGGTGGACGGCGTCGGGGGCGCCGCGGCGTACCGGGATCTCCTCGGTGCGTACGCCGGTGAAGCCGGCGGCGCGGAGGGCGTCCTCGAACTCGGGGGAGGGGCGGGCCGACCAGACGGCGAGGACGCCGCCGGGGGTGAGGCGGTCGCGGCAGGCGGCGAGGCCGGCGGGGGCGTAGAGGCCCGCGTTGCCGTCGGTGACGGTCCAGTCGGGGCCGTTGTCGATGTCGAGGCAGATCGCGTCGTAGGAGTGGCGGTAGGAGTGGCGGTGGGGGTGGGGGGCGGTGGTGAGGTGGTCGAGGAGGTCGGCTTCGACGAGTTCGACGCGGGGGTCGGCGAGGGCGGGGCCGCTGAGGCGGGCGAGGGGTGCGGAGCGTACGGCGGCCCCGGGTGCGGGGGCGTCGGGTGAGGGGGCCCTGGCTGAGGGGGCGTCGGGTGCGGGGGCGTTGGGCTCGTCGGCCGCGGGCGGGGCGGGCTCGCGCCCGGCGGTCGCGGGGTCCGTATGCCACTCGATGACCGCCGGCTCGCGCTCGACCACCGTGATCCGCCCCCAGCGCGGGTCCGCCGCCGCCTCGGCGAGCGAGAAGCCCACCCCGAGCCCGCCGATCAGCACGGCCGGGGCCCGGCCGGCGCTCCGCACGGCCTCCGCCGCGGCCCGGATCAGCAGTCGCTCGGAGCGGCCGTCCGAGGTGTCCATGAGGAAGACGCCGTTCGCGATGATCTCGTGGTGCGCGCCGCGCCGCCGCAGCACGACCTCCCCGTACGGGCCGGACCTGCGGTCGACCGTCGTCGCGTCGTCGTCGCTGCTCATGGCCCTATCCTGCACGATCGCTCACAGCGAACAGACGGCCGGGAACATCACGACCCCCCTTCGGGTTGAGCCCCTGTAACTCAACTTGCATGCCGAAGGGGAGATCAATGGCTACTGAGTCCGGCTCGAACACGCCGCTGGCCCTGCCCGTACTGCCGCTCGATTCCGCCGACCAGGACGTCGTGCTCCCCGGCATGGTCGTGCCGCTCGACCTCTCGGACCGCGAGGTGCGGGCCGCGGTCGAGGCCGCACAGGCCGCGGCACGCGGCAGCGGACACAAACCCCGGGTGCTGCTCGTTCCACGGGTCGACGGCACGTACGTGGGCACGGGTGTCCTCGGCCGTGTCGAGCAGGTCGGCCGGCTGGCCGACGGCGACCCGGGCGCGCTGATCCGCGGCGTCGCCCGGATCCGCATCGGCGCCGGCACCACTGGCCCCGGGGCCGCGCTGTGGGTGGAGGGCACCGAGATCGAGGAGTCCGTCCCCGATCCGGTTCCCGGCGCCGTCGCGGAGCTGATGAAGGAGTACAAGGCGGTCGCGACCGACTGGCTGCGCAAGCGCGGCGCCTGGCAGGTCGTGGACCGCGTACAGCAGATCGACGACGTCGGCCAGCTCGCCGACAACGCCGGCTACTCGCCGTTCCTCACCGCCGAGCAGCGCGTGGAGCTGCTGGAGACCACGGACCCGGTGGCCCGGCTCAAGCTGGCCACGCAGTGGCTGAAGGACCACCTGGCCGAGCAGGACGTCGCCGAGTCCATCGCCAAGGACGTCCAGGAGGGCGTCGACAAGCAGCAGCGCGAGTTCCTGCTGCGGCGTCAGCTGGAGGCCGTGCGCAAGGAGCTGCGCGAGCTGAACGGCGAGCCCGACGGCGAGGAGTCCGACGACTACCGTACCCGGGTCGAGGCCGCCGACCTGCCCGAGAAGGTCCGCGAGGCGGCCCTGAAGGAGGTCGACAAGCTGGAGCGCAGCTCCGACGCCTCGCCCGAGGGCGGCTGGATAAGGACGTGGCTCGACACGGTCCTGGAGATGCCGTGGCACGAGCGCACGGAGGACGCGTACGACATCACCGGCGCCAGGGAGATCCTGGACGCCGACCACGCGGGCCTGGAGGACGTCAAGGAGCGCATCACCGAGTACCTGGCGGTGCGCAAGCGCCGCGCCGACCGGGGCCTGGGCCTCGTCGGCGGCCGGCGCGGCGGCGCCGTGCTCGCGCTCGTCGGCCCGCCCGGCGTCGGCAAGACGTCGCTGGGCGAGTCCGTGGCGCGGGCCATGGGCCGCAAGTTCGTCCGGGTCGCGCTGGGCGGCGTACGGGACGAGGCGGAGATCCGCGGCCACCGGCGTACGTACGTCGGCGCGCTGCCCGGCCGCGTCGTACGGGCCGTCAAGGAGGCCGGGTCGATGAACCCGGTCGTGCTGCTGGACGAGATCGACAAGGTCGGCTCCGACTTCCGCGGCGACCCGGCCGCGGCCCTGCTGGAGGTCCTGGACCCGGCGCAGAACCACACGTTCCGCGACCACTACCTGGAAGTCGAACTGGACCTGTCCGACGTGGTCTTCCTCGCCACCGCCAACGTCCTCGAAGCCATCCCCGAGGCGCTGCTGGACCGGATGGAACTGGTCCGTCTCGACGGCTACACCGAGGACGAGAAGGTCACCATCGCCCGCGACCACCTGCTGCCGCGGCAGCTGGAGCGCGCGGGTCTGGAGGCCGGCGAGGTCGCCGTCGAGGACGACGCGCTGCGGAAGCTGGCCGGCGAGTACACCCGCGAGGCGGGCGTACGGAACCTGGAGCGCGCCCTCGCCCGGCTGCTCCGCAAGATCGCGGCGCAGCACGAACTGGGCGAGGCGAAGCTGCCGTACACCGTCGGCGTAGACCGGCTCCGCCCGCTCATCGGCCGCCCGCACCACACCCCGGAGTCCGCCACCGACCCGGCCGAGCGCCGCACGGCGGTCCCCGGCGTGGCGACGGGCCTGGCGGTGACGGGCGCCGGCGGCGACGTGCTGTACATCGAAGCGTCGCTGGCCGACCCCGAGTCGGGCGCGTCCGGGCTGACCCTGACGGGGCAGCTGGGCGACGTGATGAAGGAGTCGGCGCACATCGCGCTCTCCTTCCTGCGCTCGCGCGGGGCGGAGCTGGAGCTGCCGGTGGGGGACCTCAAGGACCGGGGTATCCACCTGCACGTACCGGCGGGCGCGGTCCCGAAGGACGGCCCGAGCGCGGGCGTCACCATGACGACGGCGCTGGCGTCGCTGCTGAGCGGACGGCAGGTGCGGACGGACGTGGCGATGACCGGTGAGGTGTCGCTGACGGGCCGGGTGCTGCCGATCGGCGGCGTGAAGCAGAAGCTGCTGGCGGCGCACCGGGCGGGGGTCAGCACGGTGATCATCCCGAAGCGGAACGAGCCGGACCTGGACGACGTGCCGGCGGAGGTGCTGGAGAAGCTGGAGGTCCACCCGGTCTCCGACGTCCGCCACGTCCTGGACCTGGCCCTGACCCCGGCCGACGCCACCGCCCCGGCCGACCGCGACCGCCCGGAGATCCCGCTGGCGGCCTGACCCCCCGTCTCCCGTCCCGCTCGCCCGGCCCAGCCCGGCCACAGGCACGGCCCCTCCCGACCACCCACCCGGGAGGGGCCGTTCGGCGTGGGCGCGGCGCGCAGGGCCGAGGTGACGGAACTGTCCGAGCGGTTGGTAGCGTCCTGTCATTCGACGTCCCCGAATCGCCACAGGAGCCGACGTGGTCCGCCCCCTCCGTTCAGCCACCCTCGCGGCGGTCGCTGCCGCGGCCCTGCTGGTCTCCGCGTGCGGGGGCGACGACTCCGGGTCGTCGGACGACAAGATCGAGGGCGCGGCGAAGAGCAGCCCGGCGACGTCGCCGTCCGCGGCTGAGGGCGATGCGGACGCGCCGGAGATCAAGCTGCCGGCCAGCGTGGAACTGGTCTTCGAGGGCTGGGAGTCGGAGGACCCGGAGGAGCAGGCGGTCCTGGACTCCGGAGCGCAGCGGCAGCGGGCCACGTACGAGGCGATCACCCAGGACCCGCCCAACCCGGACTCCGAGTACATCGCGCTCTACAACATGAAGGGCACCGGTGCGTGGACGTCGCTGCAGGACTGGGTCGGCGAGTTCAAGGACGCCAACGCCACCGTGGAGGGCACGTTCCGCTTCTTCGCCCCGGAGGTGAAGGTCGCCGACGACGGCGCCACCGCCACGCTCCGGTTCTGCTCCGACGAGCGCGACGTGGACCAGAAGAGCCGTGAAACCGGCAAGGTCCTGACCCAGTCGGACCCGTACGAATTCGTCGAGTACCGCACGACGCTGCAGAAGGGCGACGAGGGCGCGTGGCTGACGGCCGACGTCACCAACCACCGGGACGTGTGCGATGCGGGAGGGCTGTCGCAGTGAGGATCCGCAGACTCGCCACTCTCGCAGCCGCCGCGACTCTCCTGCTTTTGCCGCTGACGCAGGACGCCCTCGCCCAGGACGGCATCGGCTTGGAAGGTGACTCGGATCCCGACGACGGCACCATCAGCGCCACCGCCACCCAGGTCGTCGTCGAGCAGACCGGGGGCGGGGGGCAGGGCGGGCAGCCCATCAGCGCCGTGGACACGAACTGGACGCCGCCCGCCTGCTGGCACGAGCCCGTCGCCACTCCGCGGGAGCTGGAGCAGGCGGTGGAGGCCATCGAGAACGGCAACCTCGTGCCCGTCAGCTCCAGCCTGAACTGGGGCACCGACCTCATGCTCGAGCACTACCGCGACGGCGGCGACGGAAATCCCGAGAACTACGCCCTGGACCAGCAGGGCGAAGGGATGTGGTGGCGCGCAGTGCGCAACCCCAACCGGGAGGACGACTTCGAGTCGCGCGAATGCGACCAGCAACTGATGTTCTGGGCTGACGACGAAACCGCTCCCGACGTGCCCACGGCCATCACCCCCGAGATGCTCGCCGAGTACGCCTACGACTCCGTCAAGGTGCCCGACACCGAGATCGAGATGCAGCCCGGCGACGACCGGCTGAAGGTGAACCTGCCCACCTGGATCTGGCAGGAGCCCGCGGCGTTCGACGAGGTTTCGGTCAGGGCTTCGCTGCCCGGCACCGACCTGTGGGCCGAGACCACCGCCACGCCCACGAGCCTGCGGCTCGACCCGGGAACGGACGACGCCGTCGTCCACCCGGAGGGCGGGGAGTGCGCGATCGACGACGACGGCAGCGTCGGCACGAAGTACAGCGGCGACGCCGAGGCGGTCCCGGCGTGCGGGATCACGTACCACCGCTCCAGCGAGGCGGCCGGCGGCTCGTTCGAGCTGAAGGCGTCGATCACCTGGGAGGTCGACTGGACCGGCTCGGGCAATACGGGCGGTGACCTGCCGGACGGCGTCTTCGAGACGACGTACGACGTGACCGTGCAGGAGATCCAGACCGTGGTGCGCTGATCGTAGGGCTTCCGACCCAGCTCACTCGTCGGTGAAGACGAAGGCGCGGCCACCCCGGCCGCCATGGTCGTCGATCTGCGGCAGGTCCTCGTTGATGCCGGTTGTCTGCCGGCCGGGGCGGAGTGACCGCCGGTCTCTCCGGAGGAGCAGCTCTGGAGAGACCGGCGGGGGTTGGGGGCTGACGGGGGGTCAGCCGTTGGCCAGGGCCTTGAGGCGGTCCAGGGCGCCGTTGAACTTGTTGTGGTCGCCCACCGTGGGGCCGGTCGAGGTGTACTGCCAGAAGGTGTAGAAGCCCCAGCCGGACGGAAGGGTGCCCGGCGAGGAGGCGTAGCGGGCGATCCAGAGCGGGTGGTTGTTCGCGTAGCCGCCGTAGTTGCCCGTGCACTGGGTCCACCAGTTGGTGGTCGTGTAGATCACCGCGTAGCGGCCGGTGCGCTCGCGGTAGCGGTTGAGGAAGGAGGTGATCCAGCTCCGCATCGAGGACTGGCTGAGGCCGTAGCACGTGGAGCCGTAGGGGTTGTACTCGATGTCGAGTACGCCCGGCAGCGTCTTGCCGTCGCGGGACCAGCCGCCGCCGTTGCTGGCGAAGTAGTCGGCCTGGGCGGCGCCGCTGGAGGAGTTGGGCAGCGCGAAGTGGTAGGCGCCGCGGATCATCCCGATGTTGTACGAGCCGTTGTACTGCTGGGCGAAGTACGGGTTCTTGTAGCTCGTGCCCTCGGTGGCCTTGACGTACGCGAAGCGGTTGCCGGCGTTCCAGAGGGTGGACCAGTTGACGTTGCCCTGGTGGCTGGAGACGTCGACGCCCTCGACGGTCGCGAGCGGCCCCGCGTCTTCGCCGCCGGCGCCGCCCGCGTCGCCGGTGCCTTCGTGGAGGCGTACGCCCGCGCCCATGTACGCCTCGCCGCGTTCGATGTCGCGCGGGTCCGGGTTGAGCCGGTCGCCGCCGGCCGCGGCGGCGGGGGTGGTGAGGCCGGCGACGAGGGCGAGCGAGGTGGCGGTGGTGGCGAGGGCGGCGGCGAGGGAGCGGCGCGCGGTGCGCGGGCGGATACGGACTCGGGATGACATGGGTTCCTCCGGGTGTGGGGGTTCCTCGGTGATGCCGGTGGTTCCGGTGTGCCGGTGGTTCCGGTGTGCCGGTGGTGCCGGTGGTGCCGGTGGTGCCGGTGGTGCCGGTGTTCCGGTGGTGCCGTGGTTCCGGTGTGCCGGTGGTGCCGGTGGGCAGAGGTGTGGAAATGCGGCGGTGCTGAGGTGCCGGGCGTGCGGTGGTGTCGGCTCGGGGTGCGGCGGGAGCGGCGGGGCGGCGGTGGCCCGTCCTCGTACGCCGGCCGGGCCCTGGGCCCGGTGCTTGGTGTGACCATGTCACTACGTGCTGCGCCGACCGTAAGCGCAGAGCGTGAGCGAGCGAAAGAGGGCCCGGCGGGTGCCTTTGGTCTACGCCTGCGAAATACTGGGGGAGCTGCGGCTTCTGCCGCTTCTGAAGAAATCTTTCAGCCCGCGGAAAGCCGGAAAGGCCCCTGACGTGCACAAGGCCGAAACTCCCGGAGGCAAGCAGGAAAACGAGGAGAATGGTGTGGACCACGTCTTCCTCGATCTGGAGCGGGAGCTGGCGGTCTTCTACCGCCGGGCCCGCGGCATCGCGGCGGAAATGGCCCGCCAGGTGGACCCCGGGCTCGAACCCGGCGCGTACGCGATGCTGGCCCAACTGGAGGCCGACGGGCGGCGCGCCAGCGAACTCGCCGACTACTTCAGCATTGGCAAGGCGACCGTGAGCCGGCAGCTGCACGCTCTCGAAGAGCTGGGCCTCGTCGACCGCGAGCCCGACCCCGCCGACGGCCGGGCGGTGCTCGTACGGCTGACGGAAGAGGGACGGCGGCGGCTGCTGCGCGTACGCGAGGCACGGCACGCCGAGTACGTGCAGAGGCTGGCCGGCTGGGACCGCGACGAGGTCGCCGAACTGGCGCGGCTGCTGGGGCGCTTCAACGAGCTGGGGCGGTAGGGAGACCCGCGACCGGTCCCCCGTGCCCCGGCCGCGTCACCGCGTCACCGCGTCACCGCGTGACCCGTTCCCCGTCCCGGCCCCGGCGGCCGTCACGGGCTCCGGGCTGCCGGCTACAGCTCAACCAGCACCGCCGACGCGTCGTCGTGCACCTTCCCCCTGCGGTACCGGCTGCGGTCCGCGTCCGCGGCCTCCGCCGCCCGTACCTCGTCCACCACCCCCTGCGGGCCCGCCTTCCGCAGCCGGCCCAGCAGCGCCGCCCAGTCGCCGAGGCCGAACACCTCCGTCCAGCGCGTCACCCCGTCCGTCAGCGCCGCCAGCGCCGCCACCTCCGTACGCGGCACGCTGCCGACGACCGCACGGGCGGCGACCTCCGGGTCGGCGGCGGCGGTGAAGAAGCCGCCCTCGCGGTTGCGCATCTCCTCCGCCGGCCGGTCCCGCGGCAGCCGCGACAGCCGCAGGTCGAGCACCGGCCGCACCGCGCCGTCCGGACCCTCCAGCAGCAGCGCGGCGTCGCAGAGCACCAGGTGCTCCACCGTCTCGCCGTCCCAGCGCGCCGCCGCCACCGTGGCCTGCGGCGTGCGCCGGTGGGTCAGGTCGCAGGCCGGGCCGTGGGCCGCGGCGGTGCGGCGGACGGCGTCCGCCAGGCAGTCCGCGAGCGGGGCCGCGCGGGCGCCGGCCAGCTCCAGGAACGCGCCGCCGAGCCGCGCCACGAACCACGGCACCCCGTGGACGCAGCCGGTGTCCCCGTCCCGCGGCGGCGTCACGCCGTCCAGCACCACCAGCGCCCCGCCGGCGCCGGAGGCGGGGAGGGCCACGGCGGCGTAGTCCTCGTTCGGGGCGGGGGGAGCGGCGGGGTCGGTGGCCAGTTCGATGCGCATGATCCCAGTCTGCCCGTACGGGCCGTCCGCCCCCGACGCCGCGGGGGCGGCCCGGCGGCCCGCCGGCAAACAATCCTCACTCTTTCGGGTGAGCGCCGGGGCAAAGTCCGCATGCGCGGGACCCCTGCTGCGAAGGTCAACCAGCGAGACCGAGGCGCTATCGGACTCGATCGGAAACAGTCCGAAATGCAGGGACATGGCGACTCGGGCAAAGAGCTGAGGGAGGGCGATTGCGGACCCCCGTGGAGCCGTATCGGCAGGAGGGCAGGGGCGCCCGGCGGCACGGTGCGCGCACCGCGGCGCGTACGCCGTCGCACAAGCCGTTGTGTACGTCGCCGCGCGCCAGGGCCGCGTACCTCGTCGTCGGCGCCGCGGTGCTCGCGGCGGGCGCGCCCGGCCTGGCCGGCGCGGTCCGCGGCGTCCGCGCCCCGGATCCGGACCCGGAGCGGCGGGCGCAGGCGGCGAGCACGCTGCAACTGCACGGCGCGCTGCTGGCGTTGTGCGCGCTGCTGGCCGTGGGCGTCGTCGTCTACGCCGCCCGCGGCGGACGCGGCGCGGAAGGAGCGGGCGCGGAGGGCGCGGGCGCGGACGGCGGCGGCGCGGAGGGCGGCGGCGCGGGACGTACCAAGGCCGCGGCGGGCGCCGAGGCCGAACTCGCCGCCGTACGCGCGGAGCTGGCCGCGGCCAGGGAGCGCCACGTCGTCGAGCGCGACTCGCTGCTGCGCGAACGGGCGGCGCTCGCCGAGCGCATCGGCGGGCTGCAGGCCGGCGTGCAGGGGACGTTCGTCGGGCTGTCGCGCCGCACCCTGGGCCTGGTCGAGCGCCAGCTGTCGTTCATCGACGAGCTGGAGGCGCACGAGCAGGAGCCCGGCACGCTGGAGACCCTGTTCCGGCTCGACCACCTCGCGGCCTGCATGCGCCGGCACAGCGAGAACCAGCTCGTGCTCGCCGGCGCCGACCACCGCGGCACGCGGCGCGCGGACGTCCCGCTGATCGACGTGCTGCGCGCGGCGGTCGGCGAGATCGAGTCGTACCAGCGGGTGGTGCTCTCCCCGGACCTCCCGCAGCTGCACGTCACGGGCTTCGCCTCCGCCGACGCGAGCCACCTGCTCGCCGAACTGCTGGAGAACGCCATGACCTGCTCCCCGCCGGAATCCGACGTGCTGCTCACCGGGCGGCTACTGGGGACGGGCGACCTGCTGCTGATCGTACGGGACGAGGGCATCGGCATCAGCCCGCCGGGGCGGCTCGACGACCTCAACGCCCGGCTCGCCGACGCCGACCCGGGGCCGGCGCCGGGGGAGTCGCTGGGGCTGGGGCTGTACGTGGTCGCGCGGCTGGCGGCGCGGCACGGGGTGGGCGTGGAGCTGCGGCGCCGGGAGCGCGGGCTGGACGCGGAGGTGCGGCTGCCGGCGCGGCTGTTGGCGGACGCGGCGGGGGGCGGGGGCGGGGGAAGTGCGGGTGGCGCCGTGGGGGACGGGGCTGCGGCTGCGGCGGAGGGTGCGGGAGAAGGTGCCGGGTCGGTGGGTCGCGGCGGTGCGGTCGGGACGGCGGCGGGCGCGCCGGCCGGGGACGGCGGTACGGGGTACGCCGCGCCGTACCGCGGGGTGGCCGGAGCGGACGGCGGCCGGCCGGGCGGCAACGCCGGCGGGTGGCCGGGCGGCGGGTCGGGCGGCGGGTCGGGCGGCGGGTCGGGCGGCGGGTCGGGCGGAGGAGAGCCGGGTGCGCGCCCGGGTGCGGCCTCCGAAGGAGTACGGGACGGCGGCGGCGAGGGCGCGCACGGCCTGGCACTCGCGCCGGACGGCGACACCGGGGATGCCGCGCGTGGCATGGCACCTGTACGGGACGGCGGGCACGAAGGCGCGCATGAGGGCGCACCGGTACGGGACGACGACGGCGGCGCGGACGGGCGTGGCGCGTTGGCCGTACGGCTCGGGCCGCAGCGCTCAGCGCCGCCCGACGACGGCGGTGCACCGACGCTGGCGCAGCCGTACGCGGCGGCCCGGCCCGTGGCGACCCCGGGGACCGGGGGGTGGGTGCGCGCCGAGGCCGGGATGCTGCCGCGGCGGAAGCCCGGCGGGACGATGTCCGGCGGTGCGGCCCCGACCGGCGGCACGGCGGCGCGGCACGCTACGGCGGTGGGCGGCGGGGAGCCGTCGTGGGGCGCGGCGGAGCGCGGAGCGGCGAGGGGCCATGCGGCGCCCGGCGATGCGGCGCACGGCCGTACGCCGCCCGGCGATGCGGTGTCCGGCGATGCGGTATCCGGCCGTGCGGCGGCCGGTCCTGCCGAGCACGGTGCGTTGGCGCTCGGAGGTCCGGGGTCCGGCTCCGCCGCGTCCGGCCATGCGGTGCTCGGCGACCAGGCGGCCGGCGACGCGGCACCCGGCCACCCCGTGTCCGGCCACCCCGCGCCAGGCCACCCGGCGATCGGCGACCGGGCGGCCGGCGACCCGGCGCCCCGCCTACCGACACCCGCCCCTGCCGCGCCCGGCCGCGCGCCCATCAGCGATGTGCCGACCGGCACTTCGCCCGCCGTCCGCGGCGCTGGGCGGCGCGGCGCGCAGTCCTCCGGCAGCACCCCCGCCGCCGGCGCCCGGACCATGACCGCCGTGCCACCCGCGCCCTCCGGGTCTGCGGTGTCCGCCGTCCCCGCCATGCGCGCGCAGCCGTCGCGGCGGGCCGTCGACGCCCGCGAGGTGCGGCGGCTGCTCGGCGGGCTGCAGCAGGGCTCCCGGGACGGGCGGCGCGCCGCCGCCGCGGAGGCCGCGACGTGGGAACCGGGAGCGAGCACGTGAACAGCACAGAGGACAACCGGGCCACCATCAGCGGCCTGCGGTGGATGCTCGACAACTTCACCGCGGAGGTGCCCGGCGTACGGTCCGTGGTCGTCGTCTCCGTCGACGGGCTCCCCCTGCTCGCCGCCCCGCCGCAGTCCGCCGCGGACGGCGAGCAGTTGGCGACCGTGGTCTCCGGTATCGGTGGCCTCACCAACGGGGCCGCGGACGTCATGGACGGCGGCGGGGTGAAGCAGACCATGGTGGCGATGGAGGACGGCTGCCTGGTGGTGATGCAGGCGGGCGACGGCTCGTTGCTCGGCGTGCTGACCGAGCCGGACTGCGACCTGAGCGTCGCCGCCTACCACATGGAGCTGTTCGTCGGGCGCGTCGGCCACGCCCTCACCTCGGGGCTGCGCGGCGAGCTGACCGGCTGAGCGGGGGAGGGCGGGACGGAGGGGCTCAGCCGGGGCGTACGGCGCCGCGCAGGGGGCGGATGGTGACGGGTACGGCCCGTACCCGCTGGCCCGTGCGCGGCGCCTCCACCACCCGGCCGCTCCCCAGGTACAGCGCCACGTGCGAGGCGTCCCGGTGGTACACCACGACGTCCCCCGGCCGCATCTCGGCCGGCGGCACCCGGCGCAGCTCCCGCCACTGGCCCCGCGCCGTACGCGGAATGCGGACGCCCGCCCGCCGCCAGGCGCGCTGCGTGAGCCCGGAGGAGTCGAAGGCGCGGGGTCCGCCGGCGCCCGCGCGGTACGGCTTGCCGACCTGGTCGAGGGCGTGCGAGACGGCCCGTTGCCCGGCGGGGGATGGCTCCCGTTCGGTGGTGCCCCACGCGCCCGGCCGCCGGGCCCGTTCCGTACCGCCGGAAGACTCCCGGCCCTTCCCGCCCGACTTGCCGTCCGACGTGCCGCCCACCGACTCCGCACCCCGCGCCCCGCCCCCCGGCTCGCGCCCGCCCGGCCGGCCGTCGTCCGGGGCACCCGCACCGCCCGGCCCCATCAGCTCCCGCCGCTGGGCCTCCGCCCCCCGCACCTCCAGCCGGTCCAGCGCCGCCGACTGCCCCGGCGTCAGCTCCGCCAGCGCGTCCGCCACCTCCGCCAGCCGGTCGTCCACCCGGTCCCGGCGCCGCTTGCGCTCGCCGGCCAGCTCCCGCTGCCGCGCCAGCGCCTCCCGCGAGGAGCCCGTCAGCGCGTCGAGCCGCTTGGCGCCGGCCTCCAGCCGGGTCACGACGGCGGCCTGGTTGCCGACGGCGCGGCTGATGATCTGCTTCTGGTCGAGCGCGGTCTCGGTGTCGCGCGCGACGAGCAACTGGAGGTACGGGGCGAGTCCGGGACCCCGGTACTGGGCGCGCGCGATCAGCGCCGCCCGGCGGCGTGCGGTGGCCAGGTCGGCGCGGGTGCCGGCCAGGTCGCCGGCCAGCTCGGCGGTCTCGGCGCGCAGGTCCTTCAGGTCCTCCGCGGTGGCGTGGTACGCCTCGGTGGCGCGCTCGGCCTGCCCGTGGAGGGTCTGCATCCGGGTGAGCAGCTCGCCGAGCGGGGCGCCGGCGGGCGCGTCGGCGGGGTCGTCCGCGCCGTCCGCGCCCTCGACCGCGTTCGCGTTCGCGTCCGCGTCGCCCGGCTCACCGGCCTCTCCCACCTCGCCCGCCTCGGCGGCGTCCGGCCCCTCCGGGCCGTCCGGCACCGGGACCGCCTCGGCGGGCAGGGTCAGCACGGCGGCGAGGAGCACGGCGGAGGCGGCGGAGAGCGCGGAGCGGAGGGTGCGCGACATGTACGGAAGGCTGCCACCGCGATCGCCGCATTCCCCGTATAACCCTCAAAGCTGGGCGAAACCGAGTAATATCATCACCCGAGAGGATTGACGCCCCGTCAGCGCGACCACGGCCACTTGCGCCGCTCCGGCACGCCTTCCGGGTCGTACGTGTACACCCACCCCCGCGGCAGCTTCAGCCGCGGGCTGAGGTCGGCCGGCTCCAGCCGGTAGACGTACACCGCCGGCGGGCCGCCCGCGGGGTCCGGCACCGGCACCTCGTACACCTTCGGCGGCCGGCCCGTCGCGCCGACGTGCACGGCCAGCGTGCGGCCGTCCAGCGGGCCGCCGACGAAGGCGGTGTCCTCGGTGCGCACGGCGGTCAGCCCTCGCCGAGCAGATGACCGGCGTCGGGCAGGAACTGCGCGACGCGGCGGACGAGGTCGCCCGCCGGGCCGTCCGCGGTCTCCAGCTCCAGCGCCCTGCGCAGCACCCGGCCGCACTCCTCGTCGCCCGCGGCGGTGGCGACCAGCAGCGCGACGAAGTGGTCGACGAGCCAGCCGCGCAGCTCGGGCAGCGGCGGTCGCTTGCCCTCGTCGAGCCATATCAGCGACGCGCCCTCGACCGCGGTGATCCACGTGCGGATCATCATCAGCAGCCGGTGGCCCGGCTCGGGCACGCCGATGTGCAGCAGGATCTGCTCGGCGGCGGAGCGGCGGACCTCGTCCACGATGGCGGTGGTGCGGCTGGTCTGGACGACGCTCCCGCCCTGCAGCAGCGCCTTGAAGCCGGCGTCGTGCTCGTCGACGAACCCGAGGTAGCTGTCCAGGGCGCGGGTGAGGCGCCGGGTGAGGGGGCCGTGCTGGGGCTGGCGGAAGCACAGTTCCAGCTCGTCGGCCGCGCTGCGCAGGGCGGCCTCGTAGAGCTGCTGCTTGCCGCCCGGGAAGTAGCGGTAGACCAACGGGCGGGAGACCTCCGCGGCGGCGGCGACGTCGTCGAGCGAGACGTCCTCCGGGGCCCGGTGGGCGAAGAGGCCGAGGGCGGCCTCGATCAGCTGGCTGCGGCGCTGGGAGACGCTCAGCCTGCGGTACGCGACCGCCGGCTGGGGCGCGGCGGGCCGGGCTCCCCGGTCGGACGCGGTGCTCATGTCCGGCAGCGTAGCTGCCCGGGCGGGGCTCCGGCGGCCCTGCCCCGGGTGGGGGCCGTACGGGCCCTGTACGAGCCCCGTACGGCCTGCTCGTCCTGCTCGTCCTGCTCGATCCGTTCCATCCGCTCCGTCGAGCAGTCCTCTCCGACTTCGTACGCCCGCTCAGGCCAGCAGCCCCGAGCTTCGCCACAGCCGCCGTCCGACACCGCGCAGCACGCCGACGTCGTCGAGGAAGTCCGTCAGCCGCTTCGCCCCCGTCTGCATCACCTCGCGCCGGTGCGGGCTGGCCTTCACCTGCGCGACGGCCGCCGCGCGGTCGAGGCCCGCGTCCGCGTACACCTGCGGGTTGACGAAGGAGACGGAGAAGACCCGGGCGGCCTCACCGGAGGTGAGCCGGGTGACGTTCCGTTCCCAGCGCGGCGCGGTGAGCATCTGCCGGCGCAGCTCCTCGCGCGCGTACCGCACGTGCCGCGCCTCCTCCACGACGTGGATCCGGGTCACGCCGCGCACCAGTGTCTGGACCCGCTCGTCGGGGAAGACCAGCCGCTGCATCCAGTCGAGGATCTCCTCGCCGAGCAGGGTCGCGGTGAAGGAACCGGGGGTGGTGGAGACGGTCTTGAGGACGCGGGCGAGGTTGTGGTGGAAGCGGGAGACCGGGTACGGCTCGGCGCCGCCCTTGGTGATCATCCGCGCGAACATCATCGAGTGCCGGCACTCGTCGGCTATCTCGGTGAGTGCGTAGCGCACGTGGTTGCTCGTGACCGGCTTGTCGTAGATGTGCCGGACGAGCAGCTGCATGAGGATGATCTCGAACCAGATGCCCAGCGAGGCCAGCGACGCCGCCTCCAGCCGGGCCAGCTCCATCCGCTGCTCCTCCGGCATCCGCCGCCACATCGGGGTGTCGTAGAGGGAGACCAGCTCGGGCGGCCAGAACCACTTGCCCTCTTCGATCGGGGCGTCCCAGTCCAGCTCCTTGTCCGGGTCGAAGGAGTGCTTCTCCGACGCGGCGAGGAGCCGTTCCGCCACCTTCTCGCGGTCCTTGAGCGGGCCGAGGGCGTCCGTCAGCGCGAGGTGCCCCGTCGTCGTGGTCATCGCGTCTCCTGGGAGAGTTGCCGGCGGTCACCTCTTATGAGACTGCTTGTCAGCAAGCCTCGTCAATGCCCCGGACGCGTTCGGCCGACGCGTGGGTAACGTGAGCAACTGCGGGGCGACGGGCGTCACTCGACGGTGACGATGCACGTGATCTGGCCGTTGGAGCGCTCGGCCTGCTCCTCGCACTTCTCGCGGTTGGCGTCGCTGCTGGAGGCCAGGAGCCAGACCACGGCGCCGCCGACGAGCAGGAATATGAAGCCGATGACGATGCCGACCAGGATGTCCTTCACGCGGGACATCGTAGGAGCGCGCCCGGGGAGCGGTCCCGGTTCCCGTACGGAAGGCTGGGCGGGCGGCGTCAGCGCAGCGCCGCCCGCATGACCCCGCGGGCGATCGGGGCCGCGCTGCCGCCGCCGCTGATGTCCGCGCGGTCCGCGTCCGCGTCCTCGACGACCACCGCCACCGCCACCTCCGGCACCGCAGTGCCCGGCCGCTGCGCCCAGGAGATGAACCAGGCGTACGGGCTCTCCGAGTTGTCCACCCCGTGCTGCGCCGTGCCCGTCTTGCCGCCGACCGTCACGCCGTCGATCGCCGCCAGGCCGCCGGTGCCGTCCGTGACCGCGTCGATCATCATCTGCCGCAGCAGCGCCGCGGTGCCCGGGCTCATCGCCGGCTCCCCGGCCTCCGGCCGCGTCCGCGCCACCGTCCCGCCGTCGGCGTCGGCCAGCCGGTCCACCAGGTGCGGGCGCATCGACCGGCCGCCGCCCGCCACCGTCGCCGCGACCCGGGCCATCTGCAGCGGCGTCGCCCGCGTGTCGTACTGCCCGATGGCGGAGAGCGCGACCTGCGCCGGGTCCATCCGCGTGTCGACGTGGCTCGGCAGCACGGGGGAGGGGATCTCCAGCCCGTCCTCGTTGAAGCCGAACGCCTCCGCGGTCGCCACGATCTGCTCGGTGCCGACCGTCGCGCCGAGCTTCGCGAACACGGTGTTGCAGGACTCCGCGAACGCCTCCCGCAGCGGTGCGTCGGCGCAGCCGCTCGACTCGTTGCGCAGCAGGGTGGTGCTGCCGATGAGGCGGTACGGGCTCGGGGTGCGGGTCGGCGCGTCGATGTCGGTGACGATGCCGGAGTCCAGCGCCGCCGCCGCCGTGATCACCTTGAACGTGGAGCCGGGCGGATACGTCTGCCGGATCGCGCGGTTGAGAAGGGGCTGGGCGGGGTCGGAGGTGAGTCGGTCCCAGGCGAGCGCGGTGGCGGGGGAGTTGCCGGAGAGCAGCGCGGGGTCGTAGCCGGGGCTGCTGACGAGGGCGAGGATGCGGCCGGTGGCGGGTTCGAGCGCGACGACGGCGCCCTTGCGGCCGCGCAGCCCGCGGAACGCGGCTTTCTGGACGGCCGGTACGACGGTGGTGTGTACCTGGCCGCCGGGCTGGCGGCTGCGGGTGAGGTCGCCCCAGAGGGGCAGCGGGGCGAGCCGGGCGTCGGTGCCGGCGAGGATGCGGTCCTCGGCGTCTTCGAGGAGGGTGGCGCCGTAGAGCTGGGAGGCGAAGCCGGTGACGGGGGCGTAGGGGCGGCCCCGGGTGTAGGAGCGCTCGTAGCGCAGGTCCTGGCGGGTGTCGGCGGAGCCGGTGAGGCGGCGGCCGGCGGCGTAGATGTCGCCGCGGGGCTGGGCGTAGCGGTCGAGGGCGTGGCGGCGGTTGGCCGGGTTGGCGTCGTACTCGGGGGCGTTGAGGATCTGGACGCGGGCGGCGCCGAGGAGGAGGACGGAGAAGAGGAGGAGGCTGCAGGCGGCGGCGATGCGGGTGTTGCGGATCACGGGACGCCGCCGTCCGGGGCCGGGGCCGGGGTGTCGTTCGCGTTCGCGTTCGCTACGGGGACGGAGGCGGAGCCGGCGCCGGGTGCGGGGTCACGCCCGGGCGGTGCCGGTGCGGATGCGGGGTCCGGTGCGGGTGTCGGTTCCGTTGCCGTTGCCGTTTCCGTCGCCGTTGCCGTTTCCGTCGCCGTTGCCGGGGTCCCGGCCGGGCGGGGTGCCTCCGGTGGCGTACGTGCCTCGTCGCTGAGCCGTACGAGCAGCGCGACGATCACCCAGTTCGTCACCACCGACGACCCGCCCTGCGCCAGGAACGGCGTGACCATCCCCGTCAGCGGGATCAGCCCCAGCACCCCGCCGGCGATCACCACCACCTGGAGCGTGATGATCGCCGCGAGGCCGGCGGCGAGCAGCGCGCCGAACGGCTCGCCGATGGCGATCGCCGTGCGGTAGCCGCGGGCGACGAAGATCGCGTAGAGCAGGAACAGCGCGGTCAGCCCGGTGATCCCCAGTTCCTCGCCCGCGGTGGCCAGGATGAAGTCCGACTTGCCGGCGAAGCCGATGAGCAGCGAGTGTCCCTGCCCGAGGCCCGCGCCCAGCGCCCCGCCCGCCGCGAACGCGAACAGCGACTGCGCCAGCTGCCCCGGCCCGTGGCCCTCCTCGATCGCCCGAAACGGCGACAGCCAGTCCGCCACCCGCGTGTGCACGTGCGGCTCCAGCGCCCCCACCGCCGCCGCCCCCGCCGCGGCCAGCAGCAGCCCGATGGCCAGCCACCCGGCCCGCCCCGTGGCCACGTACAGCATCGCCACGAACAGGCTGAAGAACAGCAGCGAGGCGCCGATGTCCCGCTCCAGGATCAGCAGGACCAGGCTGACGCCCCAGACCGCGACGATCGGCCCGAGCACCCGCCACGGCGGCAGCAGCAGCCGGCGGATGCGCGGGCCGCTGGTGAAGGTGAGCGCGTGGCGGTTGGCGGCCAGGTACGAGGCGAAGAAGATCGCGAGCAGCACCTTCGCGAACTCGCTGGGTTGGAGGGACAGGCCGCCGATCCGGATCCAGATCCTGGCGCCGTTGACGGGATGGAAGAGGATCGGCGCGGCCATCAGGCACAGCGCGGTGAAGGCGTAGTTCCCGGCGCGGGGGCGCAGGTCGCGGTGGTCGCGCAGGAGGACGAGGACGGCGGCGAAGAGGACGACGCCCAGGGTGGACCAGAGGAGTTGGGTGGGCGCGGCGCGGTCGCCGGGGGTGCCCTGGTCGAGGCGGTGGATGAGGACCAGGCCGAGGCCGTTGAGCAGCAGCGCCACGGGCAGCAGCACGGGATCCGCGCACGGGGCGCGGAGCCGGACGACGACGTGCGCCGCCAGCGCGAGCGCGGCGAGGCCGCCGAGGTGGGTGGTCAGGTCGGCGGGCAGGGCGCCGGAGGTGGCGTGGCCGACGGCGGCGTACCCGTAGGCGATGACGGCGACGGCGCAGGTCAGCAGCCCGAGTTCGGCGCCGCGGCGGCGGGGGCGGGGCACCGGGGGCGGCGGTGTGGCCAGCCGCCGGGCACGGCCCGGCGGGCGGAGGGCCTGGGCCGGGTCGGTGGCGGTGGTCATGCGGGCAACGTAGCAAGCGGTGGGCGTTATGCCGGGTATGTCAGGCGAGGTGGAGGGGGACGGGTTGCGTGAGGTGCCGTTCCGGTGGGGCTCACCGGCGACGGACGTACCCCGGCGTCACATGACCTCGCGTGCTGCTCGGATCTGGCCGAGCCACTCCCTGCCCAGCCGGAGCCCGTCGGGGAGCTGGTCGCCTCGATCCCAGCGCCATGTGGTGATCATCGCCAGCATGAGGATCCGGCAGTCGCGCAGCACGTCTTGATCGACCCCCGGATAGTGCTCGCCGACCTCTTCGGGCGCATGGGCGAGGTCGAATTCGACGGGCCCACGGCAA
This sequence comes from Streptomyces sp. CNX435, assembly GCF_059570575.1. Lineage (NCBI taxonomy): Bacteria > Bacillati > Actinomycetota > Actinomycetes > Kitasatosporales > Streptomycetaceae > Streptomyces > Streptomyces sp. CNX435. Next base: position 25,977 of record NZ_JCANTA010000032.1, read on the forward strand.
CACGTCTCAAGGTCTATGAACAGCGGCCCGTTCGCCGTGGTGAGCAGGTTGCCCGGGTGCGGCTCGCCGTGCAGCAGCTGCTCGGCGCCGCCGCGCTCGGCCACCGTTCGGCGCAGACTCCGCAACGTGTCGTCGAGCAGCTCCCGGTCCGCGTCGGCGAGCGCCGGAGTGCGGTCGCGGTTGGCCACGAGGTGCTGCGCCTGTTCGACCCGCTCGGTGAAGTGCGGCGCCGGGACGTCGAGCGTGCGCATGCCGGCGTGCAGCCGCTCAAGCGCGTGAGCGTAGTCGGCCGGTGAGACGTCGCGAGGCGTCAGCGGGTCGTAGTAGGTCCACAGCGTGACCACGAAGCCGTCACGTTCATGGACGCGTGGCTCCACACGTGGATCGAGGGCGGCCACGGGGCATCCGGCTTCGGCGAGCCGCTGAGCGAGCTCGACCTCGAACTGCGCGATCTGATCCGCCACAGGTGCCACCCGGGCCAGGACGTCGCACGGCAGCAGCCGCAGTGTGAGCTTGTTCGAGTCCTGGAGAACGATCGCGTCGTCGACCGCCAGGCCGAGTGACGAGGCGGTCGACGTGGCCGCGGCCACCGCACGCGGGACCTCTGACACCTGCATCGTCGCCCGGCCCCTCCCCTCGCTTGAGCACTGTTCCGGCTCTCCCAGCGGCGCAACCCGCGCACCCTACCCCTACCAAGGTGCCGAGGGAGAGCCGCGGTGTCGTGACGGGCAGGGCGCCTGCCCTCAGCCGTGCGCCTTGACCACCTGGGCGAAGCGGTGGGCGACCTGCCGCCAGACCGCTGCCGACTCCGGCTCGTCGCGGTCCGCCTCGGTACGGAGCCGGGCCGGGTCGAAGCCGCCGGCGCGGATGGACTCGTCGCTCCACGCCCGTACGCGGTCGGCGCCGGCCTCCGGGTGGAACTGCACGCCCCACGCGCGGGCGCCGTAGCGGAACGCCTGGTGCGGGCAGCGCTCGCTCTCCGCGAGCCACGCCGCGCCCGGCGGCAGCTCCGTGACGGCGTCGACGTGCCGCTGGACGGCCGTCACGTGCTGCGGGAGCCCGGCGAAGAGCGGGTCGGCCGCCGCCTCCGGGCGCAGTGTGATCCGCGTGCTGCCCAGCTCGGGCTCGCCGTGCGCGGCGGTGACCCGGCCGCCGGCGACGTGGGCGAGGAGCTGGCCGCCCTGGCAGACGCCGAAGACCGGGATCTCCCGCTCCAGCGCCTCGGCGACCAGCTCGCGCACGGCCGCCAGCCACGGCATCGCCACGTCGTCGTCGGGCATGGGGCCGCCGCCGAGCGGGAGGATCGCGGCGTGGCCGAGGCGCCGGGGCAGGGGCGCGCCGGCGTAGGCGTGGACGACGTCGAGGGTGAGACCCTGCTGTTCCAGCCACGCGCCGAAGCGCCGCGGGCCGCCGCCGGGGCCGTTCTGCACCACGAGAACCTTTGTCATGCGTGCGATTCTCCGACGGCTACGGGCGCGCGGCGCCGGCGGCGTCGGCGGGGGTGGTGGCGGGAGGGACCGCGTCGGCCGGTACGGCGTCGGCGGGTTCCGCGTCGGCGGGTTCCGCGTCGGCGGGTTCCGCGTCGCGTACCGCGTCGGCCGGGACCGCGTCCTCCGGCTCCGCGCCCGGCGCCGCCGTCTCGCCGAGAGCGATGACGACCTTGCCCGACGTGAGGTCTATCGGCCCGCGGGACGGGTCGCCAGAGCCGACGTCGTCCACGACCAGCTCCATCCGCTCCCGCTCCCGCCGCGCGTGCGCGGCGCCGGGCGCGAACAGTTCCTCGACGATGTTCATCCCCGCGCCTCCCGCGAGTCGGCTCCTTCCCTCAACGCCGCGGGTCGCCGAACCGTTCCCTCGTTCCCTCAGGCCGTCAGCCAGCCGCCCGACACGTCAACGTCCGTGCCCACGACCGGCGCAGCGGCGGACGAGCCCAGCCACATCATCACCGCGGCCATCTCCTCGGCCCGTACGATGCGCCGGATCGGGTAGTCCTGCGCGATCTCCTCGTACGTCACGCCGAAAGCCTCGGCAGCCCGGCGCAGCATCGGGGTGTCCACCGCCCCCGGCGCGAACGCCGTCACGCGCACGCCCTCCGGCGCGTACTCCAGCGCCGCCACCTTGGTCAGCGACGCCACCGCGTGCTTGCTGGCGTTGTACGGGGAGATGGTCGCGAAGCCGACCTCCGCGGAGATCGACGCGGTGTTGACGACCACGCCGCCGCCCTGCGCGAGCATCTGCGGGATCTCGTACTTCATACAGAGGAACGTCCCGGCGGCATTGGTGCGCCACACGTCTTCCATGTCGGCGAGCGTCTGCTCGTGCAGCGGCGCCGCGCGCGGGCTCTCGATGCCCGCGTTGTTGTACGCGACGTCGATGCGCCCGTACCGCCGCACGCAGCCGCGCACGAAGTCCCGTACCTGCTCCTCGTGGCGCACGTCGGTGCGCATGTACGTGGCCTCCCCGCCCGCGCGGCGGATGTCCGCCTCGATCTCGCGGCCGAGGTGGGCCCGCCGCCCGCAGAAGAAGACCCGGGCGCCGCGGCCGGCCAGCGCGCGGGCGGCGGCCTCGCCCATGCCGGAGGTGGCGCCGGTGACGAGTGCCACCTTGCCGTCGAACTCGTCGTCACCGGCGCGCTGTCCGCGGCCGGCGGCCGGCGCCGCGGCCCGCGCGGTACCGGCCCCCGCGGCTCCGGCGGCGAGTCCCGCGGCCAGGCCGGCGGTGCCGGTCCGGAGCAGGGCGCGTCTGGAGGCGGCGCGGCCGGACGCGGCGGCTGCGGTGCCGGATGTGGTGTCGGCTGCGGTACCGGATGTGGTGTCGGGTGCGGTCATGGGTGGGCTCCTCTCCGCGGTGCGGGCGGGGCCGCGTGGCCGTGCCCGCACCGGCCGGTGTTCCGGTCGGGATCCACCGAAACACCGGACTTCGGGGCGGGTCCAATGCCTGCACCCATACGCTTCGGGCATGGACGTGCGGCGGATGACCGGGGGCGCGGCCCCGGATGTGGACACGCGCGTGCTGCGCTACTTCCTCGCCGTCGCCGAGCAGCTGAGCTTCACCACCGCCGCCCGCGAGCTGTACGTCACCCAGCCCTCGCTGAGCCGGCAGATCCGCCGGCTGGAGGAGGACCTGGGCGCCGACCTGTTCGAACGCACCGGGCGCGAGGTGAGGTTGACCGCGGCCGGCGAGGCGCTGGTGCCGGCGGCGCGCCGGATCGCCGGCGACTGGGCGCGGGCCGTGCGCGAGGTCCGCACGGCCGCGGCTGCCGCCCGCAACGTGCTGCGGCTCGGCTTCGTCGCCACCGGCGCGGGGCCGCTGGGCCTCAGGGCGCGGGCGGCCTTCGCCGCGCGGCGGCCCCAGGCGGTGCTGGAGCTGAAGCGGTTCGACTGGGGCGGTGAGGCCGAGGGCCTGCGCCGGGGGCTCGCGGACGTGGCGTTCGTCTGGCTGCCCGCCGACCTGACGGGGCTGCGTGCGCGCACCGTCGCCACCGAGCGCCGCTGGGTCGCGCTCCCGCGCGCGCACCGGCTGGCCGCGCAGCCGGACGTGGGCATCGCGGACCTGGCCGACCAGCGACTGATGTGGACGCGCAGGGCGCCGCGGGCGTGGGTCGACTGGTGGGCGGTCAACCCGCGGCCCGACGGCTCGGAGCCGCTGTGGGGGCCGGAGAACGACAACGTCGAGGAGATGCTGGAGCACGTGGCGACGGGCGGAGCGGTGTGTCTCGCGGCGGAGTCGATGACCACGTACTACGCGCACCCGGAGCTGGTCTGGCGGCCGGTGCGCGACATCGAGCCGCTGCGGATCGCGGTGGCGTGGCCGCGGGAGCGGACGAGCCCGCCGGTGGCGGACTTCCTGGCGGCGGTACGGGAGTGCGTGCGCGACCCGGAGGCGTACGCGTAAGACCTCAGCCCGCCCGCGCCCCCCTGTGCAAGAAGGGCCGGATCACACCTGGACCCCTTGCGTGCCACCTCACCACCATGACCCCATGGCATCCCCCTGGGTCGGCAGCCGGGTACGCCTGCGCGCCGTGGAGCCGGGCGACTGGACAGCGCTCAGGCGCTTCTACGAGGACCACGACTACGAGCGGTCGATGAACATGCTGGAACCGCCCCGGCCCGCCGAGGAGTTCCGCGCTCTCGCGACCCGGCCGACCGGCACCGCGGCGGACGGCGGATCGTTCCAGCTGGCGATCGAGGCACTCGACACCGAGGAGATGGTCGGTACGGTCACCGTCCACAGCACGGACTCACGTGCGGGGCGGTTCGGCTTCGGCGTCGCGCTCGGTGCCGACCACCGGCGCCGTGGCTATGCCACGGAAGCCGGGCGGATCCTCCTGGGGTTCATGTTCACCGAACGGCGCCAGCACCGCTGTGAGGCGAGGCTCTTCGCGTGCAATCACGCGTCGCTCGCCCTCCTGCGCGGGCTCGGATTCGTCGCGGAAGGCCGCCTGCGGGACTTCGCGTTTATCTCCGGTCGGTACCGCGATCTCCTGGTGATGAGCCTGCTCGAAGACGAGTTCGCCGCGATGCACGCCACCCAAGGAGACTGACGCTCACCGCGGCCGGCCCGCGGTCCGGCTCAGCCCTGGCCCCCGAGTCGCGCCCTGATGCCGTCGCGCAGCGCGACCGTCCGCTCGTCGTCGTAGTCGGCGAGCAGAGCGAGGGACGTCTCCCAATGGTGGCGTGCCCGGTCCGGATCGCGTTCCCGGACCGCCGCGGCCAGGCCGCTGAGGGCGAGGGCCTCGTGCCAGGAGTCGCCGGTCTCGTGGAAACGAGAGGCGGCCTGGCGGTGGAACGCCGCCGCCTCGTCGTCGCGTTCGAGCGCCCGGTAGGTCTCACCGGTGCGGTGCCAGGCGAGCGCTTCACGGTTGCGGTCGCCGACACGGCGCTGGAGGACCACCGACCGGTGGTAGGTGGCCAGGGCCTCGCCGAACAGCCCGTTGGCCTGCTGGGCGGCTCCCAGGACCAGCAGGCGAAGGCCCTCCGACACGGACTGGCGGCGCTGGACGGCGATGTCCACGGCGCGCTGCGCCGACGCCAGGGCCGCGGCGGGCTGCCCACGCTCACGCTGAATGTTGCTCAGGCTGCGCAGTACGCTTCCCTCGCCGAGTTCGTCTCCCAGGTCCCGGTAGGCGGCGAGGGCTTCTTGAGCGCACTCGTCCGCACGTGCGAGGGATCCCGCCTCGTAGTGAGTGGTGGCGAGGTTGGACAGTTCGACGGCCGTCCATCGGGGCACGCCCAGCTCCCGGAAGAGTTCCAGCGCCTGATCGAAGTGGCTGACGGCGGCGCCGAGTCGCCTCCTGGCCAGAAAGACGAGGCCGAGCGAGTTCAGCGCGGTCGCCTCGCCCGTCCGGTCTCCCAGCTCACGGCGGATGGCGAGAACCTGGCGATGGCATTCCTCCCCTTCCACGAGACGGCTGTTGCGGACGTGCGCCTCGCCCAGGCACCGCAGCATCCATGCCTCGGCGAACCGGTCGTGAAGGGCGCGACTCGACGCCAGCCCGAGGCCGGCCGTCTCGGACCATTCCGCGGTGGGTGTGGAGTGGTTCGAACTGCGCCACTGCACGACGGGAAGCAGCCAGGCGATGTCGTCGAGCCCCGCCCCCGCCGCCGCCCGGGTGGCGGCGTAGATGTTGAGACGCTCGCGTTCGATCCAGTCCACGGCCGCGTCGTGGTCCGTGAAGGACAGGGGGGACGCGCCGTCGTCGGGCGTCGGGACAGGCAGCTCGATCCCGTCGGGACGGACCCACTGCCGCGCCGACTCGGTGGTCAGCAGGTACCACGTCAGCACCCGCCTGAGCGCGGCATCCCGATCGTCCTGTGCCACCTCCGCGTGCGCCTGGTCGGTGGCGTACGCACGCAGCAGATCGTGGAACTCGAACCGGTCGGGAGCGGTCTGCTCCAGCAGATGGACGCCGACGAGGGTGTCGAGAAGCTGCCGGGTCCTGCTCACGGAGTCGGCGGCCAGCACGGAGACCGCCGCGAGGCTGAAATCCGGCCCCGGGTGCAGGCCGAGAAGCCGGAACAGCCGGGCCTCCGGCTCCGGCAGCGCGCGGTAGGACCAGGCGAAGACCGTACGCACGCCATCGACATCCTCGTCGTCTCCCATACTCAGGGCTTGCCACAGCGACGACCTGTCCCGCAAGTCGTCGATCAGATCGCCGAGGCGCAGGTGCGGACGGCTGACCACCCGCTCCGCCGCGACCCGGAGAGCGAGCGGGAGGCTGGCGCAGAGCCGTGCGAGTTCCGTCAGCTCGGGCGGGTCGTCCTCGACGCGACGCCCCGCCGTGGCGGCGCGAAGCAGCGCGACCGCATCGGGCTCGGACAGGGGGCGCACGGTGAGTTGGTACGCGCCGTCGCGTACGGCCAGGCTGCCGAGCCGCCTCCGGCTGGTGACGAGGGTCAGGCAGTCTCCGCCCGCGGACTGCAGGGGGCGGACCTGCGCGGCGGAGGCCGCGTTGTCCAGCACGATCAGCACCCGGCGGCCGACGAGATGGGAGCGGTACAGCGCCCCCGCGGCGTCCGGGTCTGCGGGGATCGCCTGGGCGGGGACGCCGAGGGCGGTGAGCATCCGGTGCAGCACTTCGCCGGGCTGCAGCGGCAGGCCGGGGTCGTAGCCGCGGAGGTTGACGTAGAGCTGCCCGTCCGGGAAGCGTGCCGCGATCCGGTGGGCCCAGCACAGGGCGAGAGTGGTCTTGCCGACACCGGCCGTACCGGCGATGACGATCAGGGGGTGCTCGGGCGGTGCCTCCTCCGTGCTGCCGAGAATGCCGTCCAGTTCCCGCAGCTGCCCGGTCCGGCCGACGAAGACACGGGGTGCGACCGGCAGTTGGCGGGGAACCGGAACTCCGCTATCGGACGATCGGGAGTCCGCCTGATGGAAGTGCACACCGCCGGTCACGTCCCGGGCCTGGAGCACGGCGCCGGCGCTTCCGGACATCTCGGACCTCGTGTTGCCCGAGCGATCGCCCGCGTCCGACGGGTCGTCGTCCCGCGGCGCCTGTCCTGCCGGGGAGTTCACGTCGGCACGTGCCCCTCGGCCGGCGCGCCTGGTCGACGCACCCGACGTTCACGTGTCATGCGTCGGGTATGCCCTGCTTCGCCGACCGGAGGGTGACGCCGGGGATGACGACGAGGCGTTCCCCGGGGGCCAGCCTGACGTCGTCGGGCAGGCGCCGGCGGTATGCCTCGGTCAGGTCCTGCCCGATGACCGCCACGTCGCCGTTGTCCAGAAGCCACATGTCCGGGCAGTGGTCCGGCGCGGAGGAGACGTCGAGTTCCTTGGGGGACTTCCCGGGGCGGCGGGCGAAGCCCGCGGCCGGATCCGCCTTCCAGTCCTGGCTCATGCACTTCCCTCACGCTCGAAGGGTGATGCCTTGAAGGTTGATGGCTTCGAGCGTGAAGGTGTCAAGCGAGCTTGGCCAGGCCGAATCCAGCCTTTTGGGGCTCGTCCGCGGCGACGGACAGCGGGCGCGAGGCTCCGTCCCTTCCGGCGCGCCTCCGGCCGGTGTCTTGCCCTGCCGCGTCACGGCGGGGCCAGGACGCAGAACTCGTGGGCGTCCGGGTCGGTCAGGCACGTCCACGGGACGTCGCCCTGGCCGAGGTCGAGGTCCGTCGCGCCGAGGGCGCGCAGCCGGGCGACCTCCGCCGCCTGGTCGTCGCCGGGGTACGGCAGCAGGTCGAGGTGGACGCGGTCCGGGACGGTCTTCGCGCCGGGGACGCGGAGGAATTCGAGGTACGGGCCCGTGCCCGCGGGGGAGCGCAGCGACGCCTGGGCGGCGGTCGCCTCGTGCACCGTCCAGTCCGTCGCCCCGCCCCAGAACCGGGCCATGGCGCGGGGGTCCGCGCAGTCGACCACGACCGCGGCGACCGGCCCGGCGTCCCGGTAGACCTCCCGCGGCTCCAGCACGCAGAACTCGTTGCCCTCGGGGTCGGCGAGGACCGTCCACGGCACCGCGCCCTGGCCCACGTCGGCGGGCGTCGCGCCGAGCGCACGGAGGCGGGCGACCAGCTCCGCCTGGTGGGCCGCGGAGGTGGTGGCCAGGTCGAGGTGCACGCGGTTCTTCGTCGGGGTCTTGGGTTCCGGGACGGGGACGACGTCGATGCCGAGGACGGCCGGGTCCGGCCAGACGAGACCGCCGGCGGGGCCGACGTAGACGGTCGCGCCGGGCGCGTAGGCGCGCCAGCCGAGCGCCTCCGCCCAGAACCGGCCGACCGCCGGGGCGTCGAGGGCCTTGATGTTCACCTGGACGGGTCGCAGCGCCATGCGGCGATCCTATGCACCCCGGTTGCGCGTCGATGCTCGCTTCTCGAAATCGAACACACGTATGATAGCGAGGGTGAGCGACTACGAGTTTCCGGAGGAGTTGCTGCGGGCGAAGCGGGAGTGGTTCGCCGTCGCGCAGCGGTTGGAGGAGTTCCCACTGCGCCCGTATACGGACAGTGCGGGCGTCGAGCACCGGGCGGACAGCGGTTGGACGCCGGAGCTGGACCGGCAGGAGACGGTGCTGCGCAAGAGGTTCCGCGAGCTGTCCATCGAGATATCGATCCACCCGTTCTGGGAGACGTTGAACGGCGGCGCGGTCGCGGCGCGGATGGCGCTGCGCGAGGCGGCCCGGCGGTCGGGTGGCTGAGGTGCGGGTGGCTGGGGTGCGGGCGGCGCGCCGGGCGGCGGTGATCCGGGTGCGGACAGCGGTCCGGGGCGGGCGGTGGGACCGCCCACCCCGGGGGTGGTTCGACCGGTTACGTGTGCCGGGGCCGGGTCAGCCGCGTACCGGCCCCGGCGTGAGTGACGTGTTCCCGTCGGTCGCGGTCGCGGTGGCGTCCACTGACACCGGCTCGTTCGCCGGCTCGGCCCCCTGCTCGTCCGCTGGCTCCTGCGGTGCCTTGCCCGTGGGCGGGACGTGTTTCAGGAGACGGACCGCCAGGACCGCCACCCCCGCCAGCAGCACCGCCGCGATCACCGCCGCCACGTGCATCCCGCCGACGTACGCCTCCCGCGCCGGCGCCAGCAGCGCGTCCCCCGCCCGGGCCGGCAGGTCCGCCGCCGCCGTCGCCGCGCCGGTGATGCCCTCGCGGGCGCTGTCCGCCGCGGGGCCCGGGGTGCCCGCCGGGACGGCGTCCTCCATCCGGCCGCGGTAGACGAGCGCGCCGATGCTGCCGAGGGCCGCGATGCCCAGCGCGTAGCCGAACTCGCCGCTGGTCTCGTTCAGCGCCGCCGCCGAGCCGGCCTTCTCCGGCGGCGCGGAGCTGACGACCAGGTCGGTGCCGAGCGTCACCAGCGGCCCCGCCCCCAGGTTGATGAGCGCGAACCCGGTGACGACGTACGGCAGCCCGCCGTCGGCGTCGGCGAGCACGAGCAGCAGCAGGCCGGCGACCGAGACGCACAGCCCGCCGCCGATCAGCCGGGCCGGGCGGACCGATCGGGCCGCGACGGGGGCGAAACCGAAGCTGATGCCCGAGGCCGCCACCGCGGGCAGCATCCACAGGCCCGCCTTGAGCGGGGTGAGCCCCTGCACCAGCTGCAGGTACTGCGTGATGAACAGCATCAGTGCGCCCATCAGGAACGTGCCGGCGAACATCCCGCCGAGCGCGGTGCAGAAGGCCCGGTTGCGGAACAGCCGCAGGTCCATCAGCGGGTGCTCCAGCCGCTGCTGGCGGCGTACGAAGACCGTCCCGAACGCCCCGCCCGCCGCGAGCGCGGCCAGCGGCACCGGCGCCCAGCCGTCCTTCGCCAGCTCCTTCAGCGCGTACACCAGCGGCAGCACCGCCGCCAGCGACAGGCCCACGCTGGCCAGGTCCAGCCTGCCGGCCCCGGTGTCGCGGTACTCGGGCAGCACGATCGGGCCCAGGACCAGCAGCAGCACCATCGCGGGCACCCCGAGCAGGAACGCCGAGCCCCACCAGAAGTGCTCCAGCATCGCCCCGCCGACCAGCGGGCCGATCGCCGCGCCGCCCATGAAGCACATGAACCAGATGCCGATGGCCGCCGACCGCTGCCGGGGGTCCCTGAACATGTTGGTGATCAGCGCCAGCGTCGACGGCGCCAGCGTCGCCCCCGCGATGCCGAGCAGCGCCCGGGAGGCGATCAGCATCTCCGGGCCGGTGGAGTACGCGGCGACCACCGAGGCGACGCTGAACGCCGCCGCGCCGGTGAGCAGCAGCCGGCGGCGGCCGATGCGGTCGCCGAGGGTGCCCATCGTGACGAGGAAGCCGGAGAGCATGAAGCCGTAGATGTCCATGATCCACAGCTGCTCGGAGCTGCTCGCGCCCAGGTCGGCGCTGAGGTGCGGGAGGGCGAGCAGCAGGACGAAGACGTCGATGGAGATGAGCAGAACGGGCAGCGCGAGCACCGCGAGCCCGATCCACTCCCGCCGCCCGGCCCGGGTCGCGATGTCGGTAGCCATGGGATGTGCTCCTTGTCGGAAACAACGTCCGGCGCCCCCTTGGGCGCCTCTCACCCGTGCGTCGAGCGGGCGGGACGGATTTCGACACCGGAGCGGAAGAAATCCTCGATGTGACACGTGTCACATGAGACGGTGGCCCCTCAGAGGCGTACCGCCGCGCCCGTGACGTGGACCCGGGGGTCGTCCGCGCGCAGCTCGACCTCCAGCAGCGAGGGGCGGCCCATGTCGTGCCCCTGGTGGAGGGTGAGCCGGGCGCTCGCGGCGGCGAGGCCGAGTTCGCGGGCGTACGCGCCGAAGGCAGCCGCCGCCGCACCGGTGGCCGCGTCCTCCACGACGCCGCCGACCGGGAACGGGTCGCGCACGTGGAAGACGTCGGGGGACTCGCGCCAGACGAGCTGGACGGTGGTGAGGTCCAGCCGCTCCATGAGCGCGCGCAGCCGCTCGAAGTCGTAGTCGAGGTCGGCGAGACGGGCGCGGGTGGCGGCGGCGAGGACGAGGTGGTGCGCGCCGGCGAAGGCGATGCGCGGGGGGAGGGCGGGGTCGAGGTCGGCGGCGGGCCAGCGCAGGGCGGCCAGGGCTTCCGCGACGTCGGCGTCCGCGGCCTCGCGGACGGACGGCTCGACGCTGCTGAGCGTCGCCTTCAGCACGCCGTCCGCCTCGGCCACCGCGACCGGCACCCGGCCGGGCGGGGTGTGCAGGGCGAAGCCGCCGGGGCCGAGCCGCTCGGCGAGCGCGACGGCGGTCGCGACGGTGGCGTGGCCGCAGAAGGGGACCTCGGCGGCGGGGCTGAAGTAGCGGGCGGTGAACGACCGCCCGGCGCCGGCCTCGTCCGCCGGGCCGGGGGTGAGGAAGGCGGTCTCGGAGTAGCCCACCTCGGCCGCGATGGCGGCCATCCGCTCGTCGGTCAGGCCGGCGGCGTCGAGGACGACCCCGGCCCGGTTTCCGCCGGCGGGGTCGGTGGTGAAGGCGGTGTAGCGCAGCACGTCGGTCATGCGGGGTGAACCCGCGAGGCCGTGTTCGATGTTCCCGCAGGTACGCGGCGGTCGGCCCGCGTCACCACTTCGCGACGACCGGCGGGCCCGGTTCGTGCCGCCGCCAGGCATCGGCCAGACGGGTGAGGCGGACGGGGGCGGCGATGCCGCGCACCAGCGCGATCTTTCCGCCGGCGAGGTCGAACGTCACGGCGCCGACGACCTCGTCGCCGACCACGAAGACGAGGGCGGGGGCGCCGTTGAGGAGCGCGTAGTGGACGGCGGGCGTGTCGCCGGCGAACTGCTGTTTCACGCGTGTGGAGGTGAAGCCGGTCCGGGCGATCGCGGCGATGCGCGGCGGGGTGTCGTACCGCAACATCGTCCTCGTCAGGCCGGCGCCGTCGGAGATCGCGGTCGCGTCGTCGGTGAGCAGGGCCACCAGCCGTTCCGTACGGCCCGAGGCGGCGGCGGTGAAGAACTCCTCGACGATCCTGCGGGCGGACGCCGGATCGACCTCGCCGCCGCGGCGCCGCGCGGCGGTGATGCGGCGGCGGGCCCGGCGGAAGTGCTGCTGGCTCGCGGATTCGGTGATGCCGAGGATCCCGGCGATCTCCGCGTGGCCGTAGGAGAACGTCTCGCGCAGGAGATAGACGGCCCGCTCGACGGGTGACAGTCGCTCCATGAGGGTCAGCACGGCCAGGGACACCGATTCGCGCTGCTCGAACGTGTCGGCCGGGCCGAGCATCGGGTCGCCGTCCAGGAGAGGTTCGGGCAGCCAGGCGCCGACGGTGCGTTCGCGACGGGCGTGTGCCGAGCGGAGCCGGTCGAGGCACAGGTTGGTGACGACCCTGGTCAGCCAGGCTTCCGGCACCTCGATCCGGCGCCGGTCGGCGGCCTGCCAGCGCAGGTACGCATCCTGCACGGCGTCCTCGGCGTCGGCGGCTGAGCCCAGCATCCGGTACGCCAGCGAGGCCAGCCGGTTCCGGCTGGCCTCGAACAGCGCGGTGTCGAAGCGATCGGTGGCGGTCCCGTCCACGTGAACGACTCTAGGCGGCGGATGTCGTCCCGTCGGACACCTCCCACGAGGGACCAGGCGCGGCCTCCGGCCCGCCCTCCGGCCCGGCGGCCAGGCGGCGCCTGAGCCTGGGCAGGCCGTAGGCCGGGTGCGCGGTGGCCCACAACGACCCCCAGACGATGCCCGCCTTGACCCGTGCGGCCGTCCGGCCGCCCACGTACCGGGGCCTCGCCCGCGCCTCGTCGTCGACCCACTGCAGGAGCCCGTCCCGCCGCCCGAGGCTGATGTGGTTGAACGTGTAGACCAGCTTGGTGTAGCCGATCCTGCGGCCGGTCAGGCGTCCCACGACGGCGTCGATCGCCTGCCTGCCGGTGTAGCCGGCCGAGCCGCAGGACATCGGCAGCTGCCTGCCGTTGTCGCCGATGGCGCAGACGCTGTCGCCGACTGCGTAGACGTCCGGGTGCGAGACCGACCGCATGGTGCGGTCGACGGCCAGCTGCCCGTTCTCGGTGACCTCCAGCCCGGCGGCGGCGGCGAGCGGGTCGACTACGAACCCCGCCGCCCACACGGTCGCGTCGGACGCCGGGGCGGTGCCGTCGTCGCACCGCACCCGCGTCGCCTCCACGGCTTCCATGCAGGTGTGCTCCAGGACGTCGATGCCCAGCCGTTCGCAGGCCCGGCGCAGGTGGGCGCGGGCGCCGGCGGAGAGCCGGGCGCCCAGCTCGCCGCGGGCGACCAGCGTCACCGACAAGCGGGGCCGGGCCTCGGCGATCTCGGCGGCGGTCTCGATGCCGGTCAGCCCGTCGCCGACGACCGTCACGCGCCCGCCGCCCCGCACGTCCAGACGGTCCAGGCGCTCGCGCAGGCGCAGCGCGGCGGGCCGGGCGGTGACGTGGAAGGCGTGCTCGGCCGCCCCGGGGACGCCGTGGTCGGCGACGCGGCTGCCGAGCGCGTAGACGAGCGTGTCGTAGCCCAGCTCGCCGCCCCCGTCGGCGTCGGCTACGGCGACGATCCGGCTCTCCGGGGCGACGGCCGTGACCCGGGCCACGCGCAGCCTGATCCCCGTGCCCGCGAAGACGTCGGCGAGCCGTGGGGCGGCGATCTCCCCGCCGGCCGCGAGCCGGTGCAGCCGCAGCCGCTGGACGAAGTCCGGCACCGCGTTGACCACGGTGATCTCGGTGTCCGCCGGGGACAGCCGGCGGGCCAGGTTCCCGGCCGTGTAGGCCCCGGCGTAGCCGGCGCCGAGGACGACGATGCGGTGCTTCATGGCTGCTCCTGTCGTTTGCTCGCTCTCGATGACTGAGCGGGGCAGCGGCCCGATTGCTGACAGGAAGTGCACGTGACGTGGGTCACAGGGCTACGGGAGCGGGGGCGCCGCGGTTTGCGGTCGGGTTCGCCGGCGCCGAAGATCCTAGGGCTCGACCCCGCCCCGGTCCTCCGCCCGGCCGCGCAGCCGCTCCATCTCGCGCCGGTCCCGCTTCGTCGGCCGGCCCGTGCCGCGGTCGCGGCGGGCGACCGGGGCGGCCATCTCGCGCGGCGGCGGGGGCGGGCTGTGGTCGGCGTAGCACTCGACGGCGACCGGCGCGCCCACCCGCTTGCGCAGCAGCCGCTTGACCACGACGATCCGGTCCCGCCCGGCCAGGCGCACCCGCACCTCGTCGCCGACCCGCAGCGCCTGCGCCGGCTTCACCCGGTCGCCGTTGACCCGGACGTGCCCCGCCTTGCAGGCGGCAGCCGCCGCGGAGCGGGTCTTGGTGAGCCGTACGGACCAGATCCAGCTGTCGACCCGAACGGTCCCGTCCTCTCCAGCCATGTCACCGACTCTACGGGCCCGCGCGGAGGAATAATCCCCTCGGACCGACCTTGGAAGGGGATCATGAAAGCGATCGTCACGGACGGCTACGGCGGAGCGGACAACCTGCGGCTCCTTGAGGTGCCCAAGCCCAAGGTGGGCCCCGACCAGGTGCTGGTGCGGGTGAAGGCGGCCGGGGTCAACCCCGTCGACTGGAAGGTCGCGGCGGGCGGGCTCGATTCCATGATGCACGTCCACTTTCCCCTCATCCCCGGCTGGGACGCGGCCGGGGTGGTGGAGGAGCTGGGCGCGGACACCCCGGAGTTCGCCGTGGGCGACGAGGTGCTGGGGTACGTGCGCCGCGACGAGGTCGGGCACGGCACGTACGCGGAGTACGTCGCCGCGCCCGTACGGACCCTCACCCGCAAGCCCGCCGAGCTGAGCTGGCAGCAGGCCGCGGCGCTGCCGCTGGCCGGGCTCACGGCGCTGCGCGCCATGGACCGCGTGGGCCTCGGGGGCGGCGAGACGGTGCTCATCCACGGCGGCGCGGGCGGGGTCGGCTCGTTCGGCGTGCAGCTGGCGGCCGGGCGCGGGGCGCGCGTCATCGCCACCGCGAGCGAGCGCAACCACGAGTTCCTGCGCTCGCTGGGCGCCGAGCCCGTGACGTACGGCGACGGCCTGGCCGGCCGGGTGCGGGAGATCGCGCCGGACGGGGTGGACGCGGCACTGGACTTCGCCGGGGGCGGGGCGGTGCACGTCTCGCGCGAGGTGCTGAAGGACGCGGCGCGGTCGGCGTCGGTCGCGGACGGGGACGTGAAGAAGCTCGGCGGGCAGGTCGTGTGGGTACGCCCGGACGCCGAGGGGCTGGCGCTGCTGGCGGCGCTCGTGGCGGCGGGGGAGCTGACGGTGCACGTGGCGGCGGTGCTGCCGCTGGCGGAGGCGGCGGAGGCGTTCCGGCGCAGCGAGTCGGGGCGTACGCGCGGGAAGCTGGTGCTGGACGTGTCGTAGCGGGCCGCCTCCGGCGGGGCGGCGGAGCGCGGCGCGTCGGCGTACGACCGGCGTGTACGTACCGCGTTGCCTCTGCCACCAGCCGCAGCGCCACCGCGCCACCGCGGCTCCGCCCCGTGCGTCGCCCCGCGTGCCCGGGCGGCAACCCCCGCCCCGCACACGGGGGTTGCCGCCCGGGTAGACCGCTCAGCGCGAGCCGACGTCCGCCGTCGCCTCCGGCGGCCGCGTGTCCTTCGACGCCGCCGCGGATTCCGCGCCCTCCGCCGGGCCCTCCGGGTCCGAGCCCAGCGACTCGATCAGCGCGTCCTGCTCCGCCCCGCCCTCGGGCCGGAGCAGCCCGATGCCCACGTACAGCGTCAGCGACGTAAGCAGCGGCAGCCCCACGAGCGCCGCCTGCGAGGTGTCGTCCAGACCCCAGTGCAGCACCGCCCACAGCCCCAGGCCGCCGGCCCACGACACGATCGCGGCCGTCGGCCCGCAGCGCCGGAACCACGGCAGCATGCCCAGCATCAGCGGGATCGAGATCGGCCCCATGGTCGCCGCCACCAGGTCCACGACCACGTCGAGGACGAAGCCCTCACCCCCGGTCGCGATGGCGATGATCATGCTGACCGACACGAACGACACCGTCGTCACCCGGGCGAACGTCAGCTGCGCCCGGTCGGTCAGCCGCCGTACCCGCGGCACCAGCACGGGCGCCATGTCCCGGGTGATGACCGCCGAGATGACGTTGGAGTCCGAGGCGACCATCGCCATCGTGTGGCAGAAGAACCCGGCCAGCACCAGGCCCGTCAGCCCGGCCGGCATCAGCTCCTTGGACAGCTCGATGTACGACTCCTCGCTGTTCTCCAGCCCCGGCACGATCAGCGGCGCGGCGAACATCGGCAGGAAGAGGATGAACGGCCACACCAGCCACAGCCCGCTGGACAGCAGCGCCGAGCGCTTCGCGGCGGAGCCGGACGGCGCGGCCATGTAGCGCTGCGCCAGGTTCCACATGCCGCCGTTGTACTCGAAGGTCTTCACCAGCAGGAACGCCAGCACCAGCGTTGTCGTCACCGGCCCCGTGACCGGGTCGTGGTGGCTGTCCGGCAGGTCGTCCCACATCGTCCACAGCGAGTCGATGCCGCCCAGCTCCGCCATTACCGCCACGAACATCACGACGCCCGCGAGCAGTTGGATGAGGAACTGGCTGAAGTCCGTGAGCACGTCCGCCCACAGCCCGCCGACCGCCATGTACGCCATGGTGGCCACGCCGGTGAAGAGGATCCCCCACTCCAGCGGCACGTCCGCGAACCCCTGCAGCAGCACGGAGATCGCCACCCACTTGGCCGCGATGTCGACGACCTTCAGCAGCGCGCCGCTGTACGCCAGCACCTGCTGGGTCGGCAGGTTGTACCGCTTCGCCAGGTACTCCAGCGGCGAGGCCACGTCGTGCTTCGCCCGCAGCCGCGCCCAGCGGGGCGCGAAGAGGAACGCGCCGACCCCGATGCCGAGGCCGATGGTCAGCGCCCACCACACGTACACCGTCAGCCCGTGGTCGTAGGCGACGGCGGCGAACGCGACGAACATTACCGCGCTGTAGCCGGACATGTGGTGCGAGATGCCGGACAGCCACCACGGTATGCGGCCGCCGGTGGTGAAGAAGTCCTTGACGGTGTGGATGCGGTTCTTCGACCACCAGCCGATGCCTACCATCACGCAGAAGTAGGCACCGACCATGATCCAGTCAGCGATGGCCATAGCGGCTCCTGCACATGTCGGGTGTTGGGGGACGTGGGGGGTGGTGCACGTGCCGCGTGCGCTGCGCTCACCAACGGGCCCGCGCGGGGGAGCAGCCGGGGCGGAAGCGGCGCAGGTACGCGGTGTCGGCGCGGCGCCGAACGCCGCGCGTCTCGTACTGCTCGTACTGCTCGTGCGGTACGGCCGGCGCGTCGCGGTCCAGCTCGACGCCCGGGCCGGGCCCCGGCGGCAGGGGTACGGCGCCGCCGCCGGCGAAGGTGAGGGCCCCGGGGGTGATCACGTTCTGGCCGTCGTCGGTGACGGTGATCTCGCGGATCCGCGGCGCCGGGGTCATCGCGCCGCCCCGGCGATCTCCAGGCCCGCGGAGACGAGCAGCTCCAGCTCCGCCAGGTGCTTGGGGTGCGGGTCCACCAGCGGTGGCCGTACGCCGCCCACATCCCGGCCGCGCAGCCGGACGCCGGCCTTGACCAGCGACACCGCATACCCGGGGACCTCGTTGCGCAACTGCACGAGGGGAATGTAGAAGCCGCTCAGCAGCCGCCGTACGCGCTCGTCGTCGCCCTCGGCGAGCGCGCGGTTGAAGGCGAGCGCCACCTCGGGGACGAAGCAGAAGACCGCGGACGAGTACAGCCGGGCGCCCACGGCCGCGTACGCCCGGACCGAGACCTCGGCGGTGGGCAGGCCGTTGAAGAAGGTGAAGTCCTCGGCCGTCCCGCCCTGTTCGCCGAGGACGGTGTGCACGGCGGGGATGATGCGCTGCATCAGCTCGACGTCGCCGAGACCGTCCTTGAAGCCCGTGACGGCGGGGATCCGGGCGAGTTCGGCGGCGCCCGCGGGGGTGAAGCGGGCGTTGTCGCGCTGGTAGACGACCAGCGGCAGGCCGGTCGCGGCGGCGACCTCGCGCACGTACGCGATGAGCCCCGCCTCCGGCGCGGCCACCAGGTACGGCGGCATCAGCAGCACCCCGTCGGCCCCGGCCTCGGCGGCGGCCCGGGCGCACGCGACGGCGTGCGGCAGCGGGCCGCCGGCGCCGGCGAGCACCGGCACCCGGCCGGCCGCGGCGGCCACGGCGGTACGGACCACGCGGCGGTGCTCGGCGCCGTCGAGGGCGTGGAACTCGCCGGTGCCGCAGGCGGCGAAGACCGCGCCCGCGCCGTGCGCGACGCCGTCGGCGACGTGGGCGGCGAGCACGTCCTCGGGCACCGAACCGCCGCCGTCGAAGGGGGTGATGGGGAAGAAGAGGACGCCGTCGAGCCGCACCGGAACCTCGATTCATGTATCTGAACAAGAGATATGAATCTGAATTCGTGCCGGAAACGTAGAACCGGGGGCGAGGGCCGTCAAGGGGGTGCGCGCGGTTTCGGGCGGCGGCGGTCGCGGCGGCGAACGGCGGTGTCAGTGCGGCCAGATGGGCGGGTCGGTGCAGAACGGGCCGCCCAGGTTCGCCTGGTCCGGCGCGTCCGGGTCGTCGGGCCCCAGCTCGGCGAGCAGCTTGTCCGCGTAACGCTCGGAGTCGTCCTGCGGGTCGTAGCCGAGTGCCCGCGCCGTGCCGAGGTCCCACCACACGCGGGTGTTGGCGGAGCTGCCGTAGACGACGGTGTGGCCGACGTCCGGGGCGGTCAGCGCGGCGTGGAAGAGCCGGGCGCCGTCGGCCGGGCTGAGCCAGAGGGAGAGCATGCGCACGCTGGTCGGCTCGGGGAAGCAGGAGCCGATGCGGACGGAGACGGTCTCGATGCCGTGCCGGTCCCAGTAGAGCTGCGCCAGGTCCTCGCCGAAGCACTTGGACAGGCCGTAGAACGTGTCCGGGCGGTGCGCGGCGCCGACGCCGATCAGCTCGCCGGCGGGGACGCGGCGGGCGTGGCGGGGGCGCGGGTGGTAGCCGACGGCGTGGTTGCTGGAGGCGAAGACGACGCGCGGGACGCCCTCGGCGCGTACGGCCTCGTAGAGGTGGTACGTACCCTCGACGTTGGCCCGCAGCACCTTCTCGAACGTCGACTCCACCGAGATCCCGGCGAGGTGGATGACCGCGTCGACGCCGCGGACCGCCTCGCGCAGCGCTTCGCTGTCGGCGGAGTCGGCGAGGTCGGCGGTGAACACCCGCTCGGGGCCGGGGTCGACGGCGACGCGGTCGAGCAGGCGCAGCTCGTAGCCGTGGGCGGGCAGCAGGCCGCGCATCAGGGTGCCGACGCCGCCGGCGGCGCCGGTGAGCAGGACGGTGCGCGGGGGGTGGTGGGTAGACATCGTGGGTGGCTCCTCGGTGGTTCGGGGGTGTTCGGGCGCGTGGGTCGGGCGGCGGGGACGCGGTCTTGACGGTGCGTCGGGGCGGCTCTAGCGTGCCTGTTCACCAATATGGACGCCGGGCAGAAATGTGTACACCCTGATGATGACACCTCGTGCTTCGGTCTTTCTGTATCCGTGGGACGTCATCGGCGACCCCGCCGCGCCGGGCCGCCTCAAGGAGTTGGGCGTACGGCTGGTGACGCTCGCCGCCGCGTACCACTCCGTCCGCGCCGTGACCCCGCGCCACCCCCGCCACCGCATCGTCACCGCCCGGCACTCCGCCGTGCTCTACCCGCCGGACGAGCGCAGGTGGGCCGGGCAGGCGCTGCGCCCGTACGCCCAGGACTGGGTCGACGCCGCCGACCCCTTCGGCGTGGCGGCGGAGGCGCTGGCCGGGGCGGGGGTGGAGGTGCACAGCTGGGTGGTGCTCGCGCACAACTCCCGCCTGGGCGCCGAACATCCGGACACGTCGGTGGTCAACGCGCACGGCGACCGCTACCCGTGGGCGCCGTGCATCGGCCGCCCCGAGGTGCGCGACTACCTCGTCCGGCTCGCCGCGGAGGCCGCGACCCGGCCGGGCGCGCGGGGGTGCGAGCTGGAGTCCTGCGGGTGGTACGGGCTGGCGCACCTGCACGCGCACGACAAGATCGCCGGGGTGGCGCTGGACGCGGCGGGGCAGTTGCTCATGTCGCTGTGCTTCTGCGACCGCTGCCGCGACGGCTACGCGGCGTACGGCGCGGAACCGGAGGACCTGCGGGCGGCGGTCACGGCGGCGCTGGAGCCGTACTGGGACGGGGCGCAGGCGGCGGACGCGGCGTCGGCGGAGGCGGCGGCGTCGGCGGGGACCTGGGCCCGGATCGCCGGGCTGCTGGGCGCCGAGCGGGCGGCGGCGGTGCTGGGCTGGCGGCGCGCGGCGGCGACCCGGCTGCAGCGCGAGGCGGTCGCGGCGGTACGGGCGGAGGCGCCGGACTCGGCGTTCCGCGTGCTGCTGCACGCCAGCCCGGAGCCGTACGCCTGCGGCGCGAACGCGGGGGTGGACCCGGCGGAGGTGCTGACGTTCGCCGACGGCCTGGTGCTGCCCTGCACCGGAGGCCCCGCGGCCCGCACCGCCGCCCTGGAACCCTGCGTTCCGCACCGCCGCCCGCACACGACGCTGGCCGCGAACCTCACGGTGGTCTCCGGCATGGGCGGCAGCCCGGCGACGCTCGCGGAGGACGCCGCCCACGCGGCGGAACTGGGCGCGGACGAA
Source organism: Streptomyces sp. CNX435 (assembly GCF_059570575.1). NCBI lineage: Bacteria > Bacillati > Actinomycetota > Actinomycetes > Kitasatosporales > Streptomycetaceae > Streptomyces > Streptomyces sp. CNX435. Next base: position 46,431 of record NZ_JCANTA010000032.1, read on the forward strand.
CTGCGCCTGTACCACGGAGGGCTGGCGTCGGCGGCGGACCTGGCGAAGGTGGCGGAGGCGCTGGGGGCCTGAGCGAGACCTCGTGTTGACGGGTGAGTCACAGCACGGGTGCCCGGGCGGGCTGGCGCCCAGCGGGTAATGCGACGATGCCGTGATGCGCGAGCTGTCCGAGTTGATCGACGTAGAAGATCCTGCGTGGCCCTTGCTGCAGCGTGCTCTCGACGCCGGTGCGGCGCAGGTCGACGTGCTGCCCGTCGATGCCGGCCGGGGACGTGCCGCGCTCCTGCAGCTACAGATCACGGCCAGGTCGTACCTTGGCGCGATCGTGTTGCGCACCGGTGGCCTGCTCGTGGACCACGGCTGGCTGCGCGTCTTCGGCAGTCCCGCCGCCGACGATGCCCAGGAACTGCCCAGCCTGGCTCAGGTCAACCGGTTCCCGGCGACACCCGATATGTCCTGGCGGCCGGGCGACGGACTGATCGTGGCCCATGACCTCCTCGGTGGCGTCTTCGCGCTCAACGGCGCGTCCCCCGATGAGGCGGGACGCCCAGGAGAGCCGGGCGAAGTGGTCTACTTTGCGCCGGATTCGTTGCGCTGGGAGGCGCTGGGAGTCGGCCATGGCAAGTGGCTGTCCTGGCTTGTGTCCGGGGCGCTGGAGCAGTTCTACGAGGATCTGCGCTGGCCCGGGTGGCAGGACGAGGTCGAAGGCTTGGCAGGCTCCCAGGGGTTGTCCGTGTTCCCGTCGCTGTGGTCCGCCGAAGCGCGCCGCGACCTGCCTGCCGCCAGTCGCCGCGCAGTCCCCATGGCGGAGCTGCTGGGTCTGAGCCGCGATGCGTCCCGCCAGTTCGACGGGCCGGATCCGGGTTTTCTCGGTGCGGTCTGACCCAGGTCGCCTGTCCCGGAGCCGGTAGCAGATGAGGTGCTGGCGATGCCGACGAAGGCCGAGGAAGTGCTCGGCGTTGCGCTCGTAGCGCCGATGTGGCCGGCGGCAGCCATGACGCGGGGCCGTTGCCGGCCTTAAGCACGACTGCACCGAAGCCCCGGGCGGTAGCCGACGACGAACGCCGTGGGCCCCGGGTGACAGGGCGATCACGGCGTTGGCCGCTCTGCCGGCTCGTCGGGTGCACAGGCTTGTCAGAGGGTCAGGTCCCAGATGCGTACGACGCCATCCCGACCGGCTGTCAGGGCGACCGCGCGATCCTCCATCGTGGTGACGACCACAGCTTCAACGCTCCAATCGTGGCCGGTCAGCGGCGGCCCGACTTGTCGGCCGTTAGCAAGGTCCCAGATCCGCACGGTTCCGTCCTCGCCGCCGGTCACCGCGACCGCACGGTCGCCGACCAGGGCGGCATCTACGGCGTTGATGCCGCCCTCGTGACCGGTGGACGGTTCGTGGATCGGATCGTCGTCTTCGTCCCCGGACAGGTCGAATACGTACACCTTTCCGGAGTCCGTGCCCGCCACGACGACCGGACGGCCGTCGAGCCGGGAGAATGCGACGGCGTATGCCCTCTGCTCGTCGTCCACGTAGAACGACGCGACCTGCTCGCCATTTGCCGCATCCCACACCTCCACCCCTTCTTCCCCGCCCCCGGCGATAAGCGAGCGGCCGTCGACCCTTGCGGTGGCGAGACCCCAGATGGAGCCGGCGTCCAGCTCCACCGCAGACTCCTTGCCGGACAACCCCAACAACCGGACTCCGTCCCAGTGGACCCCACTACTTGCCACGAACAGCGGCGGTCCCTCGCCTGTCACCGTGGCGACGGACGAGATGTAGGGCTCGCCGTAGGTCGTCCCGCGGAGCAACTTGCCGCTGGCCAGGTCCCAGATGGCCGCTCCCTGTTCGTCGCCGCCAGCGGCCACTACCACGCGCCCGCCGGAAACAGCCACGGCAACCGAGTCGATATCGTTCTCGGCATCCGGGTACTCGGCGGCGAGTGGGTCCTCGGCGAAGGCGTACGTCAACGGCCTCTCCTGCCACTCGTCCTGCAACGGGGCCCAGCTCCACAGCGTGTAGAAGCCGGTGCACACCACCAAAGGCGCCCCGTCCACGTCGACTACGGCAAGGTCGTCGATCCGGTGTTTGCCAGGCGCTGCGCTGCTCAGAATCAAACGTTCGTCAGACATCCGGGCAGGATAGTCGGCGCGTCCGACAACCCGGATCACTCAACAGCTGTACGCAGGGCGAAACGGCAGGCCAAGGGCGGCAGAGGCTCCTGGACCGCAGCCAGGTGACCGGGCGCTACGGGCGAGTGGCTCCACCAGCACCGCCACCCCCACCCGCCATCAGGCCTGAAATGCCACACGTCTACCGGACCTACTCGGCATCACCTGACGACTTTGCCGGAGCCCTGGGATCGGAGGGATGCCGCGCTATGTGGAGGCCTTTACAAGGAGGGTTCCGACGCCTTGTCCTTCAGGAGGAGAGATGACCTCAGCCTTGGGGTTCGAGTACCCCGAAGAGGTCAGAAGGGCTGACCACTCTTCTGGGCAGTAATCCCACCTGGTTACTGCCCTGGCCTCTCTCAGAGTGCCTACCGGCTCCATTCCTTCAGCCGGGGGCTTGTGGGAGAAGGCCAGCACGCCACCAGGGGAAAGCCTCCTACGGATCAGGGGGAGGAGCTGCTCGGGGTCCGTGAACCAGACGGGCCCGAAGATGGAGAGAACCACGTCGAAGGGGCCGTCTGTGTGGGTCAGGTAGTCGGTCACCTCCGCCGTGTGGAAGGTGAGGCCGGGGAGGTGCCCCCACCGGGCGACCGCCTTCTTGCGCTGGCTGGGTGCGATGTCCACGCCGGTACAGGTGGCACCCAGGGTGGAGAGATGGGCCAGGTTGCAGCCCGTACCGCTGCCCAGTTCCAGGACGGTCCGACTTTGAAGCTCTCCGAGGATCGATTCATTGGGGCCGTGGTCCGGGTACTGCGTCCAGTTCAACCACGTGTGGGCCCCGGAGTCGTTGGTCCGCCTCCGTGGTGTCCGTCCCAGGGCGTATCGCTCCCAGGCATCAACGACCTCCATGCAGAACCTTTCCATGCGAGGGCAACGTCGGTCGTGCTCAGATGACTTGTTGAGCCAGCAGCAGAGCCAGCGGGCCCCCCTGGAGCAGGAAGCGCCCTTCCGTGACCGCCCGGAGTGTGTCAGCCATGGGCCACCACATCAGCTTGAAGTCCGCCTCGCTGGGCGTGAGCTGCTGCGGGCCGAGGGTGAGTCCTTCGGCCAGGAAGAGGTGGATGCGGGCGGTGGAGTCGAGGGTGATGGCGTACGAGCCGAGGGAGCGCCAGGTTTCGGCGGTGACGCCGGCTTCCTCGCGCAGCTCGCGCCGTGCGCATTCTTCGGCTGTCTCCTCGCTTTCCCGGCGCCCCCCGGGCAGGAATAGGTACGCGCCGCCGTGCCGGGGAAAGTCGGAGGTCAGGACGGCAACTTTGCCGTTCGCGTCACGGGCCACGATGACGGAGGCGTCGCATCGAGCCCTACGATCGGGTGCGGTGCTCATGGCCCGTAACTGTAGCTGTCTGCTGTGACACGCCGCGGTCGTCCGGCGTACTGGGTCGCGCAGGATTGTCAGACGAGGATCTGCGGCGGGACCACAGTTCGGGCCCGCTCGTAGAGCGTCCGGGCCGCGTGGTTGCGCGTGTGGGGACGAATGAGTGCCTGCATGTTTCTCATACGCTGGTCAGCGCGGCCGGACTGCACCAAGGGGTATTCATCCAGCACCTTGTTCCAGGTGGCGCACGCCTCCTCTAGGCGACCAACCTCCAACTGGCGTTCCGCCAGAAGCGCGTTATAGCGGATACCTGTTCGCCGATAGTGAGCGTCCCGGGATTTTTCAGCTTCAACGAGGGACGTCACCGCCCCGACCTTATCTCCTAGTTCGTAGCGGACCTGAGAGTTGTGATACGCCAACGAAGATGGGTCGTAGCTCCCGAAAGCTTTCGCGCGACTCTCCGCGCGCTCCATGGCTACTTCCGCTTCTTTCATGTAGAGAAGTGCGGTCTGTCGGTCCCCGGCGGCAGCGTAACAGTGTGCCTGTTGCCCGGCTAGAAACGCACGCATGCGGGGGCCTGCTGCCGGGGACGCTGCGGCGGCTGCATCCGCGAGCCGAGTTGCGTGTGAGACGTGTCCAAGGTCAACCGCTTGGAGGCTCATTCCCCGCAGCGTGGTGCAGTACGTTAGGTGATCTTCAGCGGCCCCGGCCAGTTCCAGAGCCTTGACGTAGTACCGCTGCGCCAGTCCGTGAAGCCCTTCGTCTACGGCCATATACCCCGTCAGATAAAGAAGATCCGACGTTGTGGCCAACAAGTCTTTGCGTACATTCTCCGGAGAATCGGCCTGAAGGTGCGGAACAACTGTATTCACCAAGAACGCGGCAGCCAGCGGCCTGGCGTGGCGCCCGCCGAACTGGTCGTCTAGCTCGGACAGCTTCTCCGTCATTGCCGCTACCGTATCAACTTCGGCGTAGCCGATACGGCGACTCCGCCCAGTCTGTACGGCCTCCATGCGGCCAACGACCTCCGGCCAATCCGGAACGGTCATAGCGACGGAGAACAATCCGGCGGATAGAACGCTCCTGCGCGACGGGTCCATGTCGCGCCTCCCGAGATCAAGTAAACTCTCTGTTGTGCTGGCGGGTTGAGATTGTTGATCCGTGGAGGGCGGGATTCCTGCTTCTTCGTGTGTGACTGGTCGGCCAAGTCGTCTGGACAGGACTTCCAGGATGATCGGTCGTACTGGCTTGCGAGGCCGGGTCCCGTTCAGCCAGTGCGCCACCGCTGATTCGTCGTACCGCAGGGGCGTCCCTGTCTCCCTACCGGCGTGGTTTACGGCGTGGGCGAACTGACTGTAGGTCCATCGTGTCTCGACCAGCAGACGCCCCAGTCGGGCATTCGGCTCGCGCTCCGCCACCGTCACCAACTCCCTGCCGCGCATGGACTTTCAAGGCTTTCAAGTTCCGGCGCTGCCTCAACGGTACCGCCGGGGGGTGCCACACGGTTGCGTAGACAGTGATCGAGTGATCAGTCCCCCGCGACCGCGCGAACGGCCCGGGGGCGTGGCCACCAACCCCACGGAGGTTGACGACGTGATTCACGCTACCGCGAGACTGTTCGGGCTGTTACTGCGGCTGTTGCCGTCCGGTTCTGGCCGTCATCGGTCGGCCGGCTCAGGTCCCGAGGCGACCTTCGTGGAAGTGTCCACGGCGCGGTTGCCACGTGTGGACTGCCGGAGCGTGGACGTGGCGCTTGTGCGGCCGTGTGCGGTGGTGCATGAGGAGCGTGAGAGGGCTCGTCGGCAGCGTGCTCGGCGGCGGGTGCTGTGGCTTGCGGTGCGCGGGGTTGATGTGGGACCGCGGTGGATTCACGGGGTGGAGGTGCCCGCATGAGTATGTGGCCGGAGAACGACGCTCCCCGGGGAGTGGCGGGGTGTGGTGACTGCGGGCGGCTTGCGCAGATGCTGCTGAACGCGCGGCAGCGGTACGACTGGAGCGGGGTGACGGACGCACGGGTGTTGCAGCGGCGGCACCTGCGGGACGCTCACGCGGACGCCACCGGCAACGAGGGGGACCGGTCGTGAACGGGTCCCTGTCAGCGATGCGGCTGTTGCCGTGGACGCCACCGGCGGAGGCGTTCGGATGAGCGCACCGGACGGCACCGCTGCGGTGAGGGCGCGGTGGGGGTCCGCCTCGTGGACGCTGGCCACGGACGGCGCAACGGGGCTCACGCACTCGGCGGCGTGCACCACGTGTCCGGCAGCCTCCGGTGCACATGACGGGTGGGTGCCGGTGCAGGACTGGTGCGTTGCGCATACCGGTCGGGCTGGGCACACCCGCTTCCATACCGCGGTGACGGGCGTGCTGGTCGCCTCCCCGACCGACGCGGTCGGGCCGGGGAACCCACAGTCGTAGCCAGCCAACCGAACCGCCCGCCCCGCCTGTCTGCCGTTCCCCTCGGCAGACAGGCGGGGCATCCTGCTGCTCGGAGACCACGGGCGCAGGCCTTCGGCAGTCGCGCACCGCGGCACGGTGCGGGGCGCGCTGCGCGCGCCGCGCCGTCGATGCGCGGCTGGGTCGCCTCCGGCACGGAGGGCCTGCGGGCGGGCTTTCGGCAACCGGTCGTCGTCCGGTCACCGCGGCCTCCGCGTATGCGGCGCTGCGTCGGTCGTCAGCCGGACTCCGCCGTCCCCGGACTGTGCGGGATCACGTGTACCTTCGGGCCGCCGCCCGCTCCCTCCGGGCGGTCGCCCGCGAGGGCCGCCGCCACCCCGTCCAGGCCGACCGTCGCCGCCACCAGCGGGCGCGGGTCCACCGCGCCCTCCGCGTACGCCGCGATCGTGGCCGCCAGGCCCGGGGACGCGCTCAGGATGCCCACCGCCGTGGCGTCCTTGAGGGCCAGGTTGCGGGTGTCCAGCAGGCTCGGGGTGCCGGCGAGGCCGATGAGGACCACCCGGCCGCCCGGCTCCACCAGCTCCACCGCCCGCGCCGGCAGCGAGTCGGCGTTGGAGGCGTCGACCACCGCGTCGTACGGGACGGAAGGCAGCGACTCCGCCGTCCAGCACCGGTCGAAGCCCAGCGACGCCGCGAATTCCAGCGTCGCCGGGTCGCGGCCCAGCACGTGCACCTCCGCGCCCGCCCGCCGGGCGAACATCGCCACCAGCAGCCCGATCGTCCCCGGTCCGGCCACCAGCACCCGGTCGCCCGCCGCGACCCCCGCCGCGCGCGCGGCGCGCAGGGCGTTGCCGCCCGGCTCGACGAGCGCGCCCAGCGCGTCGTCGACCGTGTCCGGCAGCGCGTGCAACGACCATGCCGGGACGGCCAGTTGTGCGGCCAGCGCGCCCGCCCGGCCGCGGATGCCGACCTCCTGGCGGTCCTCGCACAGGTGCTGCCGCCCGCCCCGGCAGCGGCGGCAGGCGCGGCACCCCAGCATCGTGTCGCCCGTCACCCGCCGCCCCACCCAGCCCGGGTCCACGCCGGCGCCGACCGCCGCGACCCGGCCCGACCACTCGTGCCCGGGGCGTACGGGGAAGCGCGCGCGGCCGTCGCGGAGGTACTGCAGCTCGCCGGAGAACAGCTCCACGTCCGTGCCGCAGACGCCCACGCGCGCGACGTCCACCACCGCCTCGCCCGGCCCCGCCACCGGCGGCTCGACGTCCACGACCCCCGCGTCCCGGGGGCCGTGCAGCACGAACGCCCTCAAGACCGGATCTCAGTGCGACTCACGGCTCACCTCGGAACCGGACGAGCCGACCAGGAAGTCCAGGTCCGCCCCGGTGTCCGCCTGCTGTACGTGGTCCACGTACAGCCGCTCCCAGCCGCGCCGCGGCGCCGCGTAGCCCGCCACCGTCGCCTCGTTGGGCGTACGTGCCGCCAGCTCCGCGTCCGGCACCTCCAGGGTGAGGCTGCGGCCCTCGACGTCGAGGCTGATCCAGTCGCCGCTGCGCACCAGCGCCAGCGGCCCGCCCGCCGCCGCCTCCGGTGCGACGTGCAGTACCACCGTCCCGTACGCCGTGCCGCTCATCCGGCCGTCGCAGACCCGCACCATGTCGCGTACGCCCCGCTCCAGCAGCTTGCGCGGCAGCGGCATGTTCGACACCTCCGGCATGCCGGGGTAGCCGCGCGGGCCGCAGCCGCGCAGGACGAGCACCGAGTCGGCGTCGACGTCGAGGTCCGGGGCGTCGATGCGGGCGTGGAAGTCCTCGATGCTGTCGAAGACCACCGCGCGCCCGCGGTGCCGCAGCAGCTCGGGCGAGGCGGCGGCGGGTTTGATGAGCGCGCCGGACGGGGCGAGGTTGCCGCGGAGCACGGCGATGCCGGCGGCGGGCTGCAGCGGCGCGTCGTGGGTGCGGATGACCTCGGGGTCCCAGATGCGGGCGTCGTCGAGGTGGTCCACCAGCGGCCGGCCGGTGACGGTGAGCGCCGCCGGGTCGAGGAGGTCGCGTACCTCGTCGAGCACGGCGGCGAGGCCGCCCGCGCGGTAGAGGTCGTCCATCAGGAACCGCCCGGCCGGCTGCAGGTCGACCAGCAGCGGCACGTCCGCGCCGATGCGGTCGAAGTCGTCGAGGCTCAGCTCCACGCCGAGCCGGCCGGCGAGGGCGAGGAGGTGGACGACGGCGTTGGTGGAGCCGCCGGTGGCGGCGAGGGCGACGATCGCGTTGCGGAACGAGCCGGCCGTCATGACGCGCGACGGGGTACGCCCCTCGCGTACCAGGTCGACGGCCAGCTTCCCCGACTCGTGCGCCGCCTCCAGCAGCCGGCTGTCCGGCGCCGGCGTGCCGGCCAGGCCCGGGAGTACCATGCCCAGCGCCTCGGCGAGCACGGCCATCGTGGAGGCCGTGCCCATGGTGTTGCAGTGCCCGCGGCTGCGGATCATGGACGACTCGGAGCGGGTGAACTCCCGCTCGGACATGGTGCCCGCGCGCACCTCCTCGCTCAGCCGCCACACGTCGGTGCCGCAGCCCAGCGGCTTGCCGCGGAAGGTGCCGGTGAGCATCGGCCCGCCGGGAACGACGAGCGCGGGCAGGTCCACCGAGGCGGCGGCCATGAGCAGCGCGGGGATCGTCTTGTCGCAGCCGCCGAGGAGCACCAGGCCGTCGACCGGGTTGGCGCGGAACATCTCCTCCGCCGCCATCGCCGCCATGTTGCGCCACAGCATCGCCGTGGGGCGCACCTGGGTCTCGCCGAGCGAGACCACCGGCAGCTCCAGCGGGACGCCGCCCGCCTCGTGCACGCCGTCGCGCACGGAGCGGGCGACCTCGGTGAGGTGGGAGTTGCAGGGGGTCAGATCGGAGGCCGTGTTGGCGATCGCGATGTGGGCGCGGCCGGAGAAGGCGTCGTGCGGCAGGCCGCGGCGCATCCACGCGCGGTGGATGTACGCGTTCCGGTCCGAACCCCCGTACCACTGGGCGCTTCGCAGCTCGGCAGCCATATACCGTCCTTCGGGTCGCAGGAGACACCCGCACCGTAAACGGTTGCCGCGCGCGCTGCCTATACGTCGTCGCCGGACCGGCCACAAGGCTGGTGGGCGGTGGCTGAGCGGGACCCGTTCGGGGGGCGCTCCCCGGGCGCGACGCGGAGTACGGTTTCCCGGTGTCGAGGTCGAATTGGAGCCAGCCTGCGACACCCCGCTGACGACCACACCGGCGCGCGGATCGCCGACTACCGCAAGATTCGCCACATGACACAGCAGGCCCTGGCGCAACAGGCCCACCTGTCGGGCGACCATTCAGCGGCCAGCGACGCCAACGTCCTCATCCGCCGGCACCCCCACTGAACCCCGCGCCTGGCGTCCGTGCCGGTCAGACGGCCCCTGAACGCCGACGTCACGTGAACCCCGAATCAACCAACGGCGTCCCGGTGGGCGGGCCGGGACGCCGTTGCCGTCAGCCGCTGCCCGCGCTGCCGTCGCGGGTGTGCGGCGCGGTCAGCGCCAGCGCTGGATCGAGCGGACGCCGTCCGGGTAGTCCTTTCCGTCCGGCAGGATGAAGCCGGCCGGCTCCTGGCACCCGGGCTCGGCGAAGGCCATCACCAGCTCCGGCGGACCGTCGTTGCGCAGTTGCGCGCGGATGGCCGGCAGATCGCCGAGCTGGACGTCCTGGCACTCGTACGTGGTCGGGACGGTGCGGGACTCCCCGTTGGGGTAGGCGAGGCCGACTCGACCGGGCCGGCGACCGCGGCCTGGGCCGGCATGGCCAGGGCGATGCCGGCGGCGGCCACGAAGGTCGTGGATGCCCAGCGGGCGAGAGAACGCACCGGCCGTCACTCCTGTGCGAACACCCCCAGCGCGTCGTACGCGATCCACGACCCGCTCGTCTTCCGCAGCGTCAGCACGTTCTCCCCCGCCGTGAACAGCTCCGCCGCCAGCGGCAGTTCGTACGACGACGGCTTCAGCATGCTGCCGGACCGGGCCGCGTCGCCCTCCAGCGAACCGCGGGTCGCGCCGCCGCGGAACTCCAGCGTCCGCACCGCGCGGTCGTTGAGCGCCAGTTCGGCGGTGCCCGCGGCGGTGGCGTGTGAGTCGATCAGCCACAGCGCGAAGCCGAGGTCCCGTTCCGGCGCCGCGGCCAGGTCGAAGCGGAGCGTGAACGTGTGCTCCCTGCTGCCCGCCCAGGCGTCGCCCGGGCCGGGGTGCAGATAGCACCAGTCCCGGCCCGCGTCGGAGGTGCCGTGGCGGAAGTCGACGCCCTGCGGGAAGGCCGTCGGGTACTGCGCGCTCAGGTTCGGCGACAGTGCGAACTCCAGCCCCCGGTGGTCGAAGTCGCCGACCTGCGCCACCGGGCGGCCCGCGGCGAGCGACCGCTCGCTCGTCGCCGCCGCGGCGCGCGCGGGCCGGGTGCGGGCGCCGGAGTCGACCACGGCGACGACGGTGTAGCGGCGGGTCACCGGCTCCGGGCCGACGCGGTGGGTGTGGTGCGGGAAGAGCGTGCGGGCCAGGAGGGTGTCGCCGGCGGCGGAGAGTTCGTACACCTCGTAGTGGTCGACGAGTCGGGTGCCGTGCGTCCGGTACGGGCGCCACGTCAGCTCGACCGTGCCGATGCCGCCGGCGGCGGTGAGCCCGGAGACGGTGCCGGGCGCGGCGCCGGAACCGGGCCGTCCCGCGGTGGGTGCGGTGGGTGTGGTCATCGTCAGCTCACCTTCTGCATGCCGGGGCGGTCGTGTGCGACCCGGAAGCGGTCGAGCGCGAACCCGGCCGCCCGGTTGTCGGCCCGTACGTACGGCACCGCCCGGTACTCGGCGGTGACCGCGTCGGCGTCCGCGTGCCCGAGGACGTAGCCGCGGCGGCCGTCGTAGAACCGCATCCAGGGGTGCTGCATCCAGTCCTGCGTGTAGTGGTCCGTCGGCGCGCCGTCGCCGTCCGAGGCGATGGACGTACCGAGGAACTCGCTGCCCACGACGCGCGATCCGGGGTCCGCGAAGTCCGCGAGGAGGTCGCCGGCGATGGAGCGGTGGCAGTCGCCGGTGAAGGCGACGGACGGTGCCACGCCCGGCTCGCCGAGGACGTCGAGGAGGCGCTGCCGCGCCGCCGGATACCCGTCCCACTGGTCGACGCGGTTCTCCATCACCCGGACCAGGCCGACCTGCTGGAGCAGCAGGTTCCAGCGGGTGCCCGCGGACCGCAGCCCGTGGTACAGCCAGCGCTCCTGCTCCCGGCCGAGCATGGTGCGCCCGGGCGCGTGCTGCTCGGCGGCGTCGGCCGGCTTGGGGTCGCGGTACTGGCGGGCGTCGAGGACGTGCAGGGTGGCCAGGCCGCCGTAGCGCAGCCGGCGGTGCAGCCGGGCGTCGGGGCCATGGGCCAGGGCGAGCGCGGGTAGCGGGCAGTTCTCGTAGTACGCGCGGTATGCCACGGCCCGGCGGAGCAGGAAGTCCTCCTCGCTCAGGCCGTAGTACGAGGCCTCGTCGGAGTAGTCGTTCTGCACCTCGTGGTCGTCCGGGGTGAGGATCCACGGCGCCGCCGCGTGCACGGCCTGGAGGTCGGGGTCCGACTTGAACAGCGCGTAGCGCAGCCGGAAGTCGGCGAGGGTGTTGGTCTCGATCTCGTGGCGCGCGCCGGGCAGTGGGGCGCTGCGCCACATGTTGGCGGCGGTGATGCCGTACTCGTAGATGTAGTCCCCGACGAAGAACACTACGTCCGGGTCCTGGGCGAGCATGTCGCGGTACGCGGAGAAGTAACCGTGGTACCACGCCTGGCAGGAGGCGGTGGCGAAGGTGAACGAGCCGCGCGTGGAGCGGGCGTCGGCCGCGGTGCGGAAGCGGCCCACGGGGCTGGTGTGGTCCTGCGTACGGAAGCGGTAGAAGTATTGCCGGCCCGGGCGCAGCCCGCGGACCTGCGGGTGGACGGAGTGCCCCAGCTCCGGCAGCGCGACCGCCGAGCCGGCGCGTACCACCCGGCGGAAGCGCTCGTCCTCGGCGACCTGCCAGCCCACGTCGTAGCCGGCGCGGGGCATGCCGCCGTGGCCGTCGTCGGCGAGCGGGTCCGGCGCCAGCCGGGTCCACAGCACGGCGCCGTCCGCCGCCGGTTCGCCGCTGGCGACGCCCAGACGGTACGGGTCGTCGCGCAGTCGGGGCGCGCCGCCCGCGGCCTCGGCCCGCCCGGCGAGCCCGGCCCCGGCCAGCAGCGCGCCGACACCGACGCCCGCGGCCTGCAGGAACGAGCGTCGGCGCGGGGAATGGGATGGTGAAGTCACCTGAGCCTCCCGGCGTTGTGAAGATCCGAAAGGATATTCGCTGGGCGGGATGGCCGGGGCGCGACGTGCAATTGAAGGGCCGCGGGACGGCAGAGAGACGGTGAACGGGGCGGAAAGGAGCGGGCCGTGGGCGTATCAGGCGGCCGGACGCGGCGTAACGGGCCCTCAGCTGTACTGCGCGACCCGCCGCTCGGCGGCGTGCAGGTATTCGTTCAGCGCCTGGCGGGAGTGGGTGAGCGTGGTGATGTGCGCGTCGAGCCCGTCCAGCCGGTCGCGGAACTTGTCCAGCAACTCGGGGCAGGGATAGAAGTCGGGTCCTGTGCCGGTGGCGCAGGGCAGGAGCCAGGCGATGTCCTGAGTCGACAGGCCGGCGTCGAGCAGCCGGCGGATCTGGGTGACGGTGAGCACGGCGTCGTCCGTGTACTCGCGGTAGCCGTTGCCGCGGCGCTCGGGGTTCAGCAGGCCCTGGGCCTCGTAGTAGCGCAACTGGTGTGCGTTGACGCCGGTACGCCGGCTCAGCTCGCCGATCCGCATGCGCGCTCCTCCCCGACTCCGGGCTTGCCGGGCTTGACCGGCTTGACCTTCATACCGGTGTGAACGTTGACCATTCTGCCATGACGACCGACACGCTCTCCGAGAACGCCCCCGCCCCCGTCGCCGTACTCGGCCTCGGCCTGATGGGCCGCGCCCTCGCCGGCGCCCTGCTGCGCGCCGGGCACCCCACCACCGTCTGGAACCGCACCGCCGCCAAGGCCGACGCCCTCGTCGCCCAGGGCGCACACCGCGCCGCCACCCCCACCGCGGCCGTCGCCGCCGCCCCGCTGGTGGTCGCCTGCGTCACCGACTACGACGCGCTGCGCGCCCTCCTCGACTCCGTGGCGGCCGACGACGGCGCGGCCCTCCGCGGCCGGACCCTGGTCAACCTCACCACCGGCACCTCGGCGCAGGCCCGCGACACCGCGGCGTGGGCCGCCGACCGCGGCGTGACGTACCTCGACGGCGCCATCATGGCCTCCCCGCCGGGCATCGGCACCGCGGCGGCGACCGTCGTCCTCAGCGGCCCCCGCGCGGAGTTCGACCGCCACGCACCCGTCCTGCGCGCCCTGGCCGGCGACTTCCCGTACCTCGGCGCGGACCACGGGCTGACCGCGCTGTACGAGATGGCGGTGGTGGGCCTGATGTGGAGCATGCTCAACGGCTGGCTGCAGGGCGCCGCGCTGCTCGGCACCGCGGGCGTCTCCGCCGCGGAGTTCACCGCCGTCGCGGCGAAGGGCATCCCGACCGTCGTCGACTGGCTTCCCGGATACGCGAAGCAGATCGACACCGGCACCTTCCCGGCGGACGACGCCACGCTCGACATCCACCGGGCGGCGATGGCACACCTCGTACGGGAGAGCGAATCCCTCGGCGTGAACACGGAGTTCCCGGCGCTGATCCAGTCCCTCGCCGACCGGGCGGCGGCGGCCGGGCACGGCGGGGAGGGATATGCCGCGATGATCGAGGAGTTCCGCCGCCCGGCGGCGAGGCCGGAGTGACACCGGAGTGACACCACCCCCGGAATACCACCGACAGACCAGGACTTGGCACCGAACATGACCACGACCCCGTACGACCCGCGCGCGCTGCTGGCCGAGAGCCGCCTCGGCGTGCTGGCCACGATCAAGAAGGACGGCCGCCCGCAGCTGTCGCCCGTCATGCCCTACTACGACCCGGACGCCGGCGTCATCCACGTGTCGATCACCGAGGGCCGCGCCAAGACGGCGAACCTGCGCCGCGACGCCCGCGCCGCCCTGGAGGTCACCGCCCCCGACGGCCGCTCCTGGGCCACCGCCGAGGGCACCGCCACCCTCACCGGCCCCGGCACCGACCCGCAAGGACCGGAGGTCGAGGCGCTGGTGGACTACTACCGCGCCGCGGCGGGGGAGCACCCGGACTGGGACGAGTACCGCACGGTGATGGTCGCGGACCGGCGGGTGCTGATGACCATGACCGTCGACCACGTCTACGGCGAGCGGCTCGGCTGACGCACGCGCGGACTCGCGGGGTGCCGGCCGGCCGTCCGGCACCCCGCTCACATGGACGGGCGTCATCCCCGCGGCGGAGCGGGCGAGGCGGCGTACTCGGTTTTGAGTAGCCGGAAGTGCCGTACGGGCGACGACGACGGCGCGGGGTCCGCGGGGAAACGCTGGCAGGGTTCCCGAGACCCAGATGCGGAGACCCGTTCCATGGCCACCTTCCTGTACCGGCTAGGCCGGCTCGCGTTCCGCCGGCGGCTGGCCGCCGTGCTGCTGTGGGGCGCCGTCCTCGCCGTCGCCGCCATCGGCGGACTGTCCGCCGCCGACCCGCCCGAAGACTCCACCTCGATGCCCGGAATCGAGGCGCAGCACGCGTACGACCTCATCGACGAGCGCTTCCCGGGTGCCGCCGCCGACGGGGCGGACGCCCGCGTCGTCTTCGTCGCGCCCGGGGGCGAGAAGATCACCGCGGACCAGAACCGCGCGGCGGTGACCGCGTTCGTCGCGGACGTGGCCGACGCGCCGCAGGTCGCCGGGGCGGTGGACCCGTTCGACGGGCAGGGCGTGAGCGAGGACGGGACGACGGCGTACGCCACCGTCACCTACGAGGTCGCGGAGGACGAGGTCAGCGGGGCCGCCAGGGCGGCGCTCGACGACGCCGTCGGCGAGGCCCGGGACGCGGGCCTGACCGTCGAGGCCGGCGGCAGCGCGCTGGAGTCCTCGGCCTCGGCGGGCATCGGCGAGGTGGCCGGCATCGCCGTGGCCGCGGTGGTGCTGCTCGTCACCTTCGGCTCGCTGGCCGCGGCCGGGCTGCCGCTGATCACCGCGGTCGTCGGGATCGGCGTCAGCATGTTCTCGATCCTCACCCTGGGCAGCGCGCTCGGCCTGTCCTCGACGGTCGGCGAGCTGGCGATGATGCTCGGGATCGCGGTGGGCATCGACTACTCGCTGTTCGTCGTCTCCCGCTACCGCGAGGAGCGGGCCGCGGGCCACGAGCCGCGCGAGGCGGCGGGGCGGGCGACGGGCACGGCCGGGTCGGCGGTGGTGTTCGCGGGGCTGACGGTGGTCATCGCGCTGGCCGGGCTTTCGGTGGTCGGGGTGCCGATGCTGACGAAGATGGGGCTGGGCGCGGCGGGGGCGGTGCTGGTGGGGGTGCTGGTCGCGCTGACGCTGGTGCCGGCGCTGCTGGGGTGGTGGCCGGACGCGGTGCTGGCGCGCGGGCCCCGCCGGGCGCGCGGGGGCGGCGGCGGGACCGGTGCGGGACGGCTCGGCGGGTGGCGCGCCGGGCGGCGGGGGAGCGCGGGTCGTGGCGACGGCATGAGCCCTGCGGACGGTACGGGCCCTCCGGGCGGTACGGGCCCTCCGGGCGGTACGGGCCTTGCGGACCGTACGGGCCTTGCGGACCGTACGGGCCTTGCGGACCGTACGGGCCCTGCGGACCGTACGGGCCTTGCCGACCGTACGGGCCATGCGGACCGTACGAGCCATGCCGACCGTACGGGCCCCGCCGGCGCCCCTGGCGCCACGAGCGCGTCCGACCCCCTCGGCGTCCGCTGGGCCCGCTTCGTCCTGCGCCGTCCCGTCACCGTCCTCCTCGCCACCGTCGCCGGGCTCGGCATCCTCGCCGTACCCGCCGCCGACCTCCGCCTCGGCATGCCCGGCGACGAGGCCAAGCCCACCTCCACCACCGAGCGCCGCGCCTACGACGCCCTCGCCGACGGCTTCGGCCCCGGCTTCAACGGCCCGCTGACCGTCGTCGTCGACGCCACCGGCGCCGACGCCCCCGAGGCCGCCGTGGCCCGCGTCGCCGAGCGGATCGGCGCCACCGACGGCGTCGTCTCCGTCTCGCCGCCGCGCTTCGACGAGGCCGGCTCGACCGCCGTGCTCTCCGCCACCCCCGCCACCGCACCCACCGACGAACGCACCAAGGACCTCGTCCACGGCATCCGCGACCTGCGCCCGGAGACCGAGGCCGCCACCGGCGCGACGTATGAGGTCACCGGCGCCACCGCGCTCAACATCGACGTCGGGCAGAAGCTGCAGGACGCCCTGGTCCCGTATCTGGCGACCATCATCGGCCTGGCGTTCCTGCTGCTCCTGCTGGTCTTCCGCTCCGTGCTGGTGCCGCTGAAGGCGGCGCTCGGGTTCCTGCTGTCGGTGCTCGCCGCCCTCGGCGCCGTCGTCACCGTCTTCCAGCAGGGCCACCTGGCCGGGCTCTTCGGCGTGGAGCAGACCGGGCCGGTCATGAGCATGATGCCGATCTTCCTGGTGGGCATCGTCTTCGGCCTGGCCATGGACTACCAGGTCTTCCTCGTCTCCCGGATGCGGGAGGCGTACGTGCACGGGGAGGACCCCCGCGAGGCCGTGGTCAGCGGCTTCCGGCACAGCGCCCGGGTGGTGGCGGTCGCCGCGGTGATCATGATGGGGGTGTTCGCCGGCTTCATGACCGGCGGCGAGCAGGTCATCAAGATGATCGGCTTCGGGCTGGCGGTCGCGGTGTTCTTCGACGCCGTCGTGGTCCGCATGGCCTTCGTCCCCGCCGTGCTCGCCCTGCTCGGCAGGCGCGCCTGGTGGCTGCCGCGCCCGCTGGCGCGGCTGCTGCCGCGCGTGGACATGGAGGGCGAGGCGCTGGGCCGCGGCGCTCCCGGCCCGCGGCCGGTCCCGGACGACGAGTCCGATCAGGACCTCACGCGCGTCTGACGCGCCGGTCCGTAGGGTCGGCCGCCCGCGCGGGCGGCCGACCCCCGGACGCCTTCCGGCGCCGCTCGCCCGGCGGCTGCCGCGTGCCCGACCATGAAACAGACCACGGGCCAGACCACCCGAGCGGAGGACGCCGTGCTCCCCATCTGGTCGCGGTTCCACGACCGCCACCCCCGCCTCGTCGAGGCGGCCCTGCTGCTGCTCGTGTTCGTCGTCACCAGCCGGCAGTACGCCGACGCCGGCCACGGCTGGGCCGCCGGGCAGCCCCTCGTGGCCGCGGCCGTGCTCGCGCTGCCGTGGCGCCGGCGGCACCCGGGCCCCGTCGTGGTGGCCACCGCGGTATGCGGCGCCGCCTCCGCGGGCCTGGGCTACGCGCTCACGCCGATGCTGGTGCTGCCGGCCCTCGTCGCGCTCTACGAGCTGGCCGTACGCGCTCCGCAGCGGACCGTCTACGCCCACTACGCCCTCATTCTCGCCCTGGTCGTCCCCGCCGCGCTGCTCGCCGACGGCGGGGGCCAGACCTGGCGCGACGAGGCGGTCGCCCCCGTCTTCTGGCTCCTGCTGCCGTTGCTCGCCGGCACCTCCGTGCAGGCCCGGCGCGCGTACCTCGACGCCGTGCACCTGCGCGCCGAGCACGCCGAGCGCACCCGCGAGGAGGAGGCCCGCCGCCGGGTCGCGGAGGAGCGCGTACGCATCGCCCGCGAGCTGCACGACGTCGTCGCCCACCACATGGCGCTCGCGCATGCCCAGGCCGGCACCGCCGCCCGGCTGGCGCGCATCCGGCCCGCGCAGGCCGGGGAGATCCTCGGCGAGCTGACCGGGACGACGTCCGCGGCGCTGCGCGAACTCCAGGCCACCGTCGGCCTGCTGCGCCAGGCCGAAGACCCGGATGGCCAGGACGGCCAGGACGGCCAGGGCGGCCCCAGCGGCCCGGGTAGCCCGGGTGGCGCCGCCGGCTCCGGCGGGTCGCTGGAGCCGGCGCCGGGGCTCGGCCGGCTGCCCGAGCTGGTCGCCGCCTTCGCGTCCGCCGGGCTGCCCGTCACCGTCGCGGTCGAGGGCGCGGAGCGGGCGCTGCCGCCGGGGCTCGACCTCACCGCGTACCGGATCGTGCAGGAGGCGCTCACCAACGTCGCCAAACACGCCGGCGCGGGTGCGGCGCGGGTACGGCTCGCGTACACCCACGACCGGCTGACCGTGTCCGTCAGCGACGACGGCGGCGCCGGCCGGCCGCAGCCGCCGCCGGTGCCGGGCGGCGGCTTCGGGCTGATCGGCATGCGCGAGCGGGCCCGTACCGCCGGCGGCAGTCTGCGCGCGGGGCCGCGGCCGGAAGGCGGCTTCGCCGTGACCGCCGAGCTGCCCCTGCCCGTACGGCAGCCGTCCGCCCCGTCCGGCCCCGCCCCCGCAGACCCCGCCCCGCCGGCCCCCGAGCCCTCCGGAGAGACTCAATGACCGTCCGTGTGCTGCTCGCCGACGACCAGGCCCTGCTGCGGGCGACGTTCCGGATACTGCTCGACTCGTACCCGGACCTGGAGGTCGTCGCCGAAGCGGCCGAGGGCGGCGAGGCCGTCGAACTCGCCCGCGTGCACCGCCCCGACGTCGTCGTCATGGACATCCGCATGCCCGGCACCGACGGCCTCGCCGCGACCGAGGCGATCTGCGCCGACCCGGAGCTGACGGACGTGCGGGTGCTGGTCCTCACCACGTTCCAGACCGACGAGCATGTGGCCCGCGCGCTGCGCGCCGGCGCCGGCGGCTTCCTCGGCAAGGACGCCTCCGCCGACGAACTCGTGGACGCCGTCCGCACGGTCGCGGCCGGCGACGCGCTGCTCTCGCCGGCCGCCACCCGCGCGCTCATCGCCCGCTTCCTCGCCACCCCCGAGCCGGGCGCCGCCCCGGCCACCCCGGACGACCTGGCGGTGCTCACCGCCCGGGAACGCGAGGTGACGGCGCTCGTCGCGGCCGGGAAGTCCAACGCCGAGATCGCCGCGGAGCTGGTCGTCAGCCCGCTGACGGTACGCACCCACGTGCAGCGCGCAAAGACGAAGCTGGCCGCCCGCGACCGCGCCCAGCTCGTCGTGCTGGCCTACCAGTCGGGCCTGGTCCGCCCCCCGGACTGAGCAGCGGCAGCCGCGGCCCGCGGACCGCCGGGAAAACCGAAGCGGCCCGAGGGGTCTCCCCGGGCCGCGACGGTCGTGCGGACAGTGTGCGGTTGTCCTGCCGGCAAGAGAGATCGCGATGCGGCGATCTCAAGCACCACCGCCCGGGCGCGGCCGCCAGTCGAGCGCGGGCGCGTGGTTCAGGATCTCGTTCTCCAAGTGCTGCAGCGCGGGCCTGGGATCGATGCCCAGCTCCTCCGCCAGCCGGCGCTGGTTGGTGCGCAGCACCGCCAGGGCGTCGGCCTGCCGGCCGGCCCGGTACAGCGCCAGGCTCAGCAGCTCGCAGCCGTACTCGCGCAGCGGATGCGCCTGCGTGAACGCCTCCAGCTCGGCCACCGCCATCTCGTGGGCGCCCACCGCGAGCAGCGCGGCGCACCGCCCCTCGATGACCGAGAGCCGCAGCTCCTCCAGCCGGGCGACCTCGGGCCGTACGTAGGTGGTGTCGGCCACCTCCGCGTAGGCCTGCCCCCGCCACAGCATCAGTCCGGCTTCTAATTCACGCAGTGCCTGCTGCGGCTTGCCGCGGTCGAGGGCCTCCCAGCCGGCGCTGGCGCGCTCGCTGAACCGGTGCACGTCGACCTCGACGACGTGGTTGTCCAGCAGGTAGCCGCGACCGTAGGTGCGGAGCACGGTCGCGGGGGTGCGCGGTGCGCGGTTGGGTTCGAGCACCCGGCGCAGGTTGGCCACGTACGCCTGCAGTGACGTGATCGCCGAGGGCGGCGGGTTGCCGGTCCACAGCTCCTCGACGATGACGTCCACCGCCACCGGCTGGCCGACCTTGCTGACCAGCAGGGCGAGCAGTGCCCGTTGCTTGGGTGCGCCCAGGTCTAACAGCCGGCCGTCGACGACGGCCTCGATGGGGCCGAGCGCCCGGAACTCCGCCATGGGCCGGGGCGGATCCGGATTTACGGACGGCTGCGCAGGGCTCCAGTGGATCGTGCGCGAAGGGGCCGGAGTCGCGGTCGGCGGCGCCTCCGCGAGAGCCGGTTCGCCGGGCGTGCCGGCGGTGAGAGCGGATGTGGTGGATTCGAGTTCGAGGTCGAGTTCCTTTGCGAAATACACCTTCAATATCTCGTTGGCGCGGCGGAGTTCCTGCACCTCGCGCTCCAGCTCCGCGATGCGCCGCGCGTCACCGTTGCCGGTTCCCGTGCGCTGCCCGCCGTCCGCGTGGGACTGGCAGCTTCCGCCCAATCCAGCGCCGATAACCATCGTGTCGACGTTGGTGCTGTCGTTCGTCATCTATGAACTCCCAACATCTCACCGCCTTTTCCGGGGCACCTGGCCAGGGCCGGGTGTCGGCCTGGCCGGCTGCCGGCCGTACAGCCAAGCAGGATCCGGTCACCGTACGCTCCGTGCGGTGTACGCGAGTGGATCTGCGTGGCGCTCTGGAGAGCGCTCCCACACCGCGGCATGACAGCGGCCCGCCGGTGGCGCGGCGCGATGGGTGTGCGCTGCCGGGCTACCGGGCGGTTAGCGGAGACGACGTGCGCCGCGTCAGAGAGCGTAGGCGCCGCAAGGATTTGCTGCCGAAAAGCAGCAATCTCAACTGGAGTTTCGTGAAATTCGACTTTTGCCGGATTTGACGGCCAGGAGTTCTGAATCTGGCCGCGAGGCCAGAGGCCGGGTTCCGGCCCTGCGTCGATCATTAGCATTTCTGCTGCCCCCGTGTGTGTCGTCCAGTCCCCCGAGACTGGCCGGGGGCCAGCGTAGCCGTGAACCTTAATCCAGTCAAGGCCCGGCAATGCCGACCGCGGTTTTACGCGGCCGATACACAACGCAATGGATCTTCGCCTGCCGGGTACTGAGAGCAACGATCGATCTGAGGGCTTCGACGCTTTTCTCCCCGGCTATTCGATCCCAACATCGCCTACCGGTGTTGTCAACACGGTTCCGGTCGTGACGTGGCTCTCCTGATCCGGTACCCACCCGTTCCCGCACGTCGAAGGTGTGATCGATTGTGCCAGCTGAGGGTTGGGGGGCAAGGTCCTGCTATGCGTTCGCGACATGGCAGGAACTTGCTACACGGAGGGTTGCCGTGACGTTTTCGCAAGATCGATAACGGGCCCCGTCGGGTCCCCCCGTTGCGGACGGATGCCCAGGTGGGTGGGGTTGTGTGAAGCGGAAGCCGGGCGGAGTGAGCTATTCCGGATCCGGTCGGCCGGGGCGGCGGACGTAGACCCCGTGTCAGTACCGCGGCGCCCTCCACGCGCGTAGCAGAGCGTGACGGCGACCGTCGTGCCGCAAGCCGTGCGCGTGCCGCCGGGGGAGGGCCGACGGCCGGCAAGTCGGGCAAAGTCGGCGATGGAATTTCATTCTGGTCCGCGAGGGCCGGACCCGACGCGGCTCCGCGGCTGGTCCGGGGCCCGGCCGGATGCCGATCTTCACCTTTCCCGTGCCGGGTTCAGGCGATTATCGCAGT
Organism: Streptomyces sp. CNX435; assembly: GCF_059570575.1. Classification (NCBI taxonomy): domain Bacteria; kingdom Bacillati; phylum Actinomycetota; class Actinomycetes; order Kitasatosporales; family Streptomycetaceae; genus Streptomyces; species Streptomyces sp. CNX435. The sequence continues at coordinate 67,889 of NZ_JCANTA010000032.1, forward strand.
GAAATAATCCGTTGTTTGCCGAGACGTCACCCGGCCACGGGGCCGTACTCGCGGCGCTACCGATGGCGGAGGTTTTCCCACCGTTTCCAATTCCCGGTGCGCTGAATAAGATCGGCGCGGCGGCCTGGCGGAGCGTCCGGTCCTTTGCATTGATAGCGAAAGCGGAACCTATCCCGGGGGTGCCGGCAGCCCGCGGCTCGGGGGGTGCCGCCCGCCGGGCGGTGATCGCGTCGGCGACACCGGCCGCGCGGGGGAGGGGGCGTACGCCGGAGACGTCCGCCGGCGGCGGGCGCCGGAGGCTTGCGGCGCCGCACGGGTGAGGAACGTCCGGACTCGTCCTTCTTTTCCCTTCTTGTGCCGAAGGGAGCAACACCTCTCAAACTGATGACAGTTGGCGTACGCAAAACGTGACCGACGATCTTGAACCGGATTCCGGCCCATCGCCGCGCGGCGCCGCGCGCGGTCCCGACCGGGCTGGCCGGCGGGCCCGTTCGCGGAATGCCGCCAAGCCGGCGCCAACCCGTTCGATAGTGCCAGCCAAATCACCCGGCCGATGCTGAGCACACACGCAGCATCGGTAATAGAGACGTCGGCAGGACGGTGTCGGGGAGGCTCATCCGGAAGTCCTCGCTTCCAGATCGTGGGGATGACGACAGCGCTCGGTCTCGGATGCCGCTTCCTGCGGTTCGGCGGCGGCCGACGGAGGCTGCCGGGATCCCGGTGTCCTGCCCGAGCCGTCACTCATGGAAGGCCGAGCATGGATGCCATCGAAGTTCCGGTTCTGATCGTCGGCGGCGGCGGGTGCGGCCTGTCCGCCTCCATCTTCCTGTCCGACCTGGGCGTGGAACATCTGCTGGTCGAGCGGCACACGGACACGTCGCGGCTGCCGCGAGCCCACTACCTCAACCAGCGCACCATGGACATCTTCCGGCAGCACGGGCTCGTGGACGTCGTCCACGAGCACTCGGCGCCGGTGGACATGTTCGGCAGGGTGCGCTGGCAGACCTCGCTCACCGGTGACGGACCGCTGGACGCCCAGGTCATCCACGAGATGGACGCCTTCGGCGGCGGCGCGCTGACCGACGTGTACGCGGAGCACGGCCCGGTTCTGCCGGCCAAACTCCCGCAGCTGCGGCTGGAGCCCGAGATGCGCCGCCGCGCCGAGGAGGACAACCCCGGCGGGGTGCTCTTCGGCCACGAGCTGACGACCTTCACCGACAAGGGCGACCGCGTCGTCGCCGAGATCCGCGACGTCGCCACCGGTGAGACCACGACGGTCACCGCGCAGTACGTCATCGCCGCCGACGGCGGCCGCACCATCGGCACCCAGCTGGGCGTGCGGATGGAGGGCGTGCCGAGCATGCTCAACGTCACCACCGCGTATCTGACCGCCGACCTCTCCCGGTGGTGGCACGACGGCACGATCATCACCTGGTTCGTCAACCCCTACCGCCCCGACCTCTCCTGCACCCTGATGGAGATGGGCCCCACCTGGGGGAAGAACTGCGAGGAGTGGGCGCTCCACTTCAACCCCGGCGACGCCGACCGCGGCGACCCCGACGCGATGATCGCCCGGATCCGCGAGGTCCTCGGCATACCTGACCTGGAGCTGACCCTGCACCGGATCAGCCAGTGGACCGTCGAGGGCGTCCTCGCCGACCGCTACCGCCAGGGCCGCGTGCTCATCGTCGGCGACTCCGCGCACCGCCAGCCGCCCACCACCGGCCTCGGCCTCAACGGCGGCGTCCAGGACGTGCACAACCTGGCGTGGAAGCTGGCCGCCGTGGTCTCCGGCCGCGCCGACGACGGCCTCCTCGACTCGTACGAGGCCGAGCGCCGCCCCGTCGGCAAGCGGAACGTCGAATGGGGCCTGTCGACCTGGTTCCACCACAAGGTGGTCACCGAGGCCGCCGTCGGCCTCGGCGCCCACATCCCGGTCGAGCGGCGCCCGTCGGTGTTCGCCGCCTTCTTCGACTCCTCCCCGGTCGGCGCGGCCGTCCGGGCCCGGGCGGCGGAGATCCTCAACACCCACCGCTCCGAGTGCCAGGCGCACGACCTGGAAGTGGGCTTCGCGTACGAGGAGGGCGCGCTCGTCCCCGACGGCACCGAGCCCCCGGCCCGCGCGGCCCTGGGCAACGAGTACCACCCCACCACCCGGCCCGGGCACATGCTCCCGCACGCCTGGATCGAGCGGGACGGCGAGCGGCTGTCCACCCACGACCTGGTCGGCCGCGCCGGCGGCTTCGTGCTGATCGCCGGCCCCGAGGGGAAGGCGTGGTGCGACGCGGCGGCCGAGGCCGCCGAGAAGCTCTCGGTCCCCCTCACCACGGTCCGCATCGGCGACGGCGCCGGGGCCGGGGCCGAGTACACCGCCGCCGACGGCCGGTGGGCGGCCGTCCGCGAGATCACCGACGAGGGCGCCGTCCTGGTACGCCCCGATCACCACGTGGCGTGGCGGAGCAGGACCGCCGGCGACGACCCGGCCGCCGCGCTGGACGACGCGCTCGCGCGCATCCTCGCCCGCGGCTAGCACGACCGCACGGCGCAGCGCACCACAGCACGGCACAGCACGACAGTGCCGACGGCGTCGCCGACAACAACGCCAACACCGCACGGCACGAGCACGACAGGGAGGAGACGGCGGCTCCGGGACACGATGCGCTCCGGACGCCGCCCGCCGCCCCCCCTCGACCGCGCCCGCCGGACCGACCACGGTCGCGGCGCCGCGCCCCCGCCGCCCGCACGCGTGTCCGGCTCGGCCTCGGGTCACATTCCCCCCGCCGCCCCTGTCATGAGGGTTGGGGACGTCTGTCCGTCACACACGACAAGGAGAAGATCGTGGCAACACAGAGCGCAGACTCTGCTGCCGGGCCCGACTCGGGAGCGGGCGGAGTGACGGAGGCCGACCCCAAGCGGTGGCTCATCCTCCTCGTCATCTGCGTCGCACAGCTCATGGTGGTCCTGGACTCGACCATCATGAACCTCGCGCTGCCCTCGGCGCAGGAGGACCTGGAGTTCTCGATCGCGAACCGGCAGTGGATCGTGACCGCGTACGCCCTGGCGTTCGGCAGCCTGCTGCTCTTCTGCGGCCGGCTGGTCCTCCTCTTCGGCCTCAAGCGGACATTCCTCGTCGGACTGGTCGGCTTCGCCGTCGCCTCCGCCGTCGGCGGCGCCGCGACCAACTTCGAGATGCTCGTCGGCGCCCGCGTCGGCCAGGGCATCTTCGCCGCCCTGCTGGCACCGGCCGCCCTGACGCTGCTGAGCACGACGTTCACCGACCCCAAGGAGAAGGGCAAGGCGTTCGGCGCCTTCGGCGCGGTCGCCGCCAGCGGCGCGGGCCTGGGCCTGATCATCGGCGGCGCGCTCACCTCCGGCCTCTCCTGGCGCTGGTGCATGTACGTGAACCTGGTCTTCGCCGCTGTCGCGCTGCTCGGCGCGGGGCTGCCGCTCGGCGGCAAGGGCGGCCCCCAGGGCCCGCGCGCCCGGCTCGACATCCCCGGCGTCGTCCTGGTGTCGGGCGCGATGTTCTGCATCGTCTACGGCTTCTCCAACGCCGCGAACGAGGACTGGAGCACCCCCGAGACCTGGGGCTTCCTCGTCGCCGGCGTCGTGCTGCTGATCGCCTTCGCCGGCTGGCAGTCGCGCGCGGAGCACCCGCTGCTGCCGCCGCGCGTCGTCCTCGACCGCAACCGCGGCGGGGCGTACCTGACGATGCTGCTCGTCGGCGCCGGCGTCTTCGGCTTCTTCCTCTTCCTCATCTACTACATGCAGACCACGCTGGACTACTCGGCGATCACCTCGGGCGTCGCCCTGCTGCCGATGGTCGTGCTCACCGCCGTGGCGGTGAACATCGGCAACATCAAGATCATGCCGAAGTACGGCCCCAAGCCGCTGGTCATCGCGGGCCTGGCGCTCAACGCCGTCGGCACCGCCTGGCTGACCAACGTGGACGTCGACTCCTCCTACGTCGCCGCGCTCCTCGGCCCGATCCTGGTCGTCGGCTTCGGCATGGGCTTCATCTTCGCCGCGGCGCTGCAGACCGGCACCACCGGCGTACAGCCGCAGGACGCGGGCATCGCCTCGGCGAGCATCCAGGTCGGCCAGCAGCTCGGCGGTTCGATCGGCACCGCGCTGCTCAACACCATCGCGGCGAGCGCCATCACCGACTACGTCACGGAGCACTCCCAGGGATCGCCGACCGAGGAACTCCTCCAACTGGCCGCGGTCGACAGCTACGTCACCGTGTTCTGGTGGTGCGCGGGCCTGTTCGCCGCGGGCGCCGTCATCTGCGGCCTGCTGATCCGCTCCGGCCCGCTGCCCGCACCGGCGTGGGGGGCACAGCCCGCGGACAAGGAGAAGGCGCACTCCTGACCCGGCGACTGACCCCGGCGACCGGCACCGACGCTCCACGAAGCCGGCACACGACCGATCGGGCGGCCCGCGGCGGCGGGCCGCCCGATCGGTCGTGTGCCGGGCGCGGACGGCGGCCCTCCACCGGCCGGCCGACCGCACTGACCTGGGTCGGGGCCGTGCAAACCAAGTGAACGCCAAGTCGTTGGTGTGTGGTGGCCAAGTGGGGTGCCTGATGCTGGACGGGCGCTGCGGGACGGCACGTTCACCGGTCTGTTCGAGCAACGACGCTGGTCTGGGTGGAGGGCCTTGTGAGCCAGAATCCGATTCACAAACGTGGTTTGTATCTGGGGGTGCTCGCGCAGCGTGCGGCCGTCAGGCATGGGTCGACGCTGCTGACTTTGGATCATGATCTGGATGTGCTGCCCGAGGCGGGGCGTCGGATCACGGTCAACGAGCTGGCGCATTATGTTGTTGATCTGGCGGGTCGTCTCGCCGCGGCGGGGGTGCGGGCCGGGGACCATGTGGTGGTCTACAAGCGGCCGAACTTCGACTCCTGGCTCCTGGGCACGGCCGCGGCCCGGGTGGGTGCGATACCGGTGATGCTCTCCCCGGCTCTGGACGCCCCCACGGTCGCGGCGTTGATGGAGCGTCTGGGCCGTCCCCGGCTGCTGACCGACGCGGCGAAGCTGAAGCTGCTGGCGGGTGAGGATCTCGATGCGCTGGCGGAGTCGGTCATCACGGTCGCCTCTCTGGCGGAGTTGGAGGACTCGCCGGGGGTCAGGCCCGTGTTCACGGGGCTGGACGAGCCGGCGATGATCACGCACACCTCGGGCACCACGGGTCTGCCGAAGCTGGTGGTGCACACCGCGCGGACGATGCGTACCCGGCTGCGCCCGCAGCTGTTCATGCTGGCGCTGATGCGGCGGCGGGAGACGGTCGCGATCAGTATCCCGTTCGTCCATTCGCGGCTGTTCGCTGCGATGGCGCTGGTGCTGATGAAGGGTATGCCGACGATCCTGGTCAACAACCACGACCCGGAGGACGTCGCGAAGTTCTTCGTCA
>NZ_JCANTA010000033.1:0-67902 GCF_059570575.1 Streptomyces sp. CNX435
TCCGTAAGTTATTGGGTGGCCCGGGAGGGCCGGATGTGGCTTATGTGTCCTTGCCTTCAGTGGCTTCCTGGGAGTGGCCGTCCGGCTCTCCGGGGCGCCCTGGCTGCTGATTGAGATGTGCGCGCCTTGTGCGGTCGCTGTTTACGGAGATGACGGCGGGGTGTTCCTCGGGCCGACGGCATGCTGTGCGAAACGAGGAGGGGCGAGTGCCTCAGCGGCGGGCCCGGGTCTGGGCCGGGATTGATGCGGGCAAGGGGCATCACTGGGCGACGGTGGTCGACGAGACCGGCGCGACCCTGTGGTCGAAGAAGATCGACAACGACGAGTCGGCGATCCTGACCGCGCTCGGCGAGATCCTGGAGCTGGCGGACGAGGTCCGCTGGGCGGTGGACATCTCCGGCACGTCCTCCGCGCTGCTGCTGGCCCTGCTCGCGGCCCATGGCCAGCAAGTCGTCTACGTGCCCGGCCGCACGGTCAACCGCATGTCCGGGGCCTACCGGGGCGAGGCCAAGACCGACGCCCGGGACGCCTACGTCATCGCCGAGACCGCCCGCCACCGCCGGGACTTCGCTGTCATCGACGTGCCCGCCCAGCTCGCCGCCGACCTCGCGCTGCTGACCGCGCACCGCTCGGACCTGGTGGCCGACCGGGTGCGGATGATCAACCGGCTCCGGGACGTGCTGACCGGCATTTTCCCCGCCCTGGAGCGGGCCTTCGACTACTCGGCACACAAGGGCGCGCTGGTGCTGCTGACCGGCTACCAGACCCCGGCGGCGATCCGCCGCCGCGGCCGGGCCAGGCTGACCGCCTGGCTGGCCAACCGGAGCGTCCGCAGCGCTGACACCGTCGCGGTCACCGCACTGGAGGCCGCCCAGGCCCAGCAGACCGCACTGCCCGGAGAGGACGTCGCCGCGCAGATCGTCGCCGACCTGGCGACGCAGATCCTGGCCCTGGACGACCGGCTCAAGCGGATCGACCGGCAGATCCGCGAGACATTCCGCAGCCATCCCCAGGCGGAGATCATCGAGTCGCTGCCCGGCATGGGCCCCATCCTCGGCGCCGAGTTCGTCGTCGCCGCCGGCGACCTGGCCGCTTACCAGGACGCCGGCCATCTGGCCTCGGCAGCCGGACTGGTGCCCGTACCGCGCGACTCCGGCCGCCGCACCGGCAACCTTCACCGGCCCAAGCGCTACAGCCGCCGCCTGCGCAGAGTGTTCTACATGTCCGCGCAGACCAGCATCATCCGCGACGGGCCGAACAGGGACTTCTACCTCAAGAAGCGCGCCGAGGGCTGCAAGCACGTCCAGGCCGTCATCGCCCTGGCCCGCCGACGAGCTGGTGTCCTGTGGGCCCTCCTGCGCGACGGACGACTCTTCACCCCCGCCCCGCCCGTCACGCAGCAAGCGGCTTGACTTCGTCATTGAGACTCCTAGGGGAGTGGGGCCGCCCCACCAACGCAGGGCGGCCCGTCATCGTTCTGAATGCGTGAGGGGATGTTCGGCTACAGCGTGAGACCCCGCTTCTTGGCCCAGCCGAGAGCGAAGGTGTCCATCTCGTCGGCGGTGAAGCGCAGTTCGCGGCCGGCGCCCTCGGGCTTGGAGTCGCGGATGGCGAACGCTTCGGTCGTGCCGGGGAGCTCGGCCACGTCGACGCACGACTCGTGCTCGCTCTGGAGGTTGCCGCCACAGAACCGCGTGAATTCGGCCCCGTCGGTCGGAAGGCTGTAGAGACCCTGCTTGTCCATGCGATGCTCCTCCTACGCAGGTGCGCTGTGCGGAAATCCGGTCTCCGCGCCGTGGTGTACTTGCTCGTCCGCTTCGGTCGACTTCTTCCTTGCCGTGGATCGGTCGATCGGGGCGGGAGTCTCATGAGGCCGGACCCTGGCGTGATCGGTGTAGACCCGGCGGAAAAGGTCGTGCGCAGGGTGACTGGCTCGGTGGCTCAGGGCCCAGTCCTGGGCCTCGTTGGCGTTGTCCAGAGGACCGGAACCGGCTCAGCAGCCGTACGTTGCGCACGTGATCTCGGCGATCAGACCGTTCTCGGGAGCGTGCGTGTTGCTGTACTCGACGAACCGGTACACGGCGCGCGGGCTCATGCCGACGCCCGCCGGTTCAGCTCGGCGATGCGAGGAGACAAGCTGTCTGACGCAGTGGCGGGCGCAGGTCCTCCGGAAGCGTCGTCCACTCGACGCCGCCCCTGACGAGGCGCAGGTACGCCTGGCTGCCCTCGTAGGCCATGAGGCGGCCGATACGGTCGGCCCTCTCGTCGTAGACGATCTCGCCGATCTGTAAGGCGATCGCCCGGGTGTCATTCCTCCACCCCCGCTCTCGCCGGGTACGACTTCGCGTGCCTGCGCTGGAACACGTGCACGTCGCTCTGACGGCTCCAGTCGCGGCGCGCGACCGCTGCCCGCTCTTCGTCTGTGAGACGCCGGCACTCGTTGCAGACGTCCGTTGCCTTGTCCGCCATGCGAATCAAGGTAGGAGCGGGGTGCTCAGGGGCTCCAGGAGTGTGCCAGAACTTGCCAGGAGGTCACCCGAGCGCGTCGATCGCATCCGTAACCAGTTGGCGGGCCTCGGCTCCGTACACGGCGAGTTCGGCAAGTTGAGCGAACGTCTTCGAGTAGAGCTCGATCTCGTGGGTCTGGGTGACGGCCAAGTGGGCAGAGACAAGCTCGACGTTGACCTCGTCGGTGTCGTAGAGGAAGAAGCCCTCGACGGGCCAGATGTCCGAGCGATCAGCAGTGAGCGGGATGATTCCGAGAGACACGGAGGGCAGCGCGGCTGAGGCGAGGAGGTGTCCGAGCTGGCCGGCCATGACCTCCGCTCCACCGATGCGGTAGCGCAGAGCGGCCTCCTCCAGCAGGATCGCAAAGCTGTGGTGCCCTTCGTGCACGACGTGCTGCTTGGACATACGGACGCGGACAGCCTCCGCCACGTCGTCGATGAGTCCGCGCCGGTTACGGATCGAAGTGAGCAGCGCGTTCACGTACGGTGCAGTCTGAACGGGTCCAGGGATCAGCCACGATGAGTAAATCCGGAAGCGTCGGGTGCGTTCCCACAGGGGGACCACGGATTCCTGTGCCTTGCGGAGGCCGGAGCGCTCCATGCGACGCCACTCGACGTACATACCGTCGATGCCCCGAACCGTGGTGATGAGCTCGTCGGCAAGGTGCGGCACGCCGCAGTGATCTGCCCATGCGCGAAGGTCTGCTTCTGACGGGCTGCGCGCGCCGCTCTCGAATCGGGAGCACTTGGATTCGTGCCAGCCCGCACGCTCAGCCAGCGCTCGCGCGGTCAGTCCGGAGTCTTTCCGGATCTCACGCAGGCGCTGGCCGAGGGCCTTGCGGGCCTCCTGAACGCTGGAGGAGGGGGAAGGCATTGCGGTGAGGTGCTCTTCTCTGGCGTATCAGGCTGGCTGGTACTCGGCGTGCGCGATGCCGCGTTCCCAGACTGCCTCGAAGGCGTCCGCACAGAGCTTGATCTCTTGAGAGTCTTCGCTCACGGTGGAGGCGAGCATCTCGCCCTCGCCGTCGAAGTGGTTCACCAGGAGCAGCGACCTGTCGAACAGCCAGAAGTCGTTGGCGGGCAGGGCGATGACTGCGGCGTTCCTTCGGGGCAGCCAGCGGACGTCCTCGCCGGCGGCGATGTTCAAGCCGTCGGTGACCTCGTGCTCGAAGCGGATGTACGTGCTGACTGGCTCGGAAACGATGCGGGCGCGTCGGACCGTCACGCCGCGTCCAACGGCTTCGGAGACGAGCGCGTGCCAGTCTGACCAGCGCTTTGCGGGATCGAGCGGGATACCCTCCTCCCAGTCGACATACGCCGGGTCCGACTTCATGTAGGCGTCCCGCATCTCCAGGTGCACCGCAGTCTCACGGCTGCTCTGGAACAGCTCCTCGAACGTCGGAACCCTTGTCACTCTGTACCTCCAAGAAGAACTGGACCAGGCGGCGCGGAATCTCGATGACGTCCTCGTGGCCGGGGATGTCCATCTGCTCGCGGCGTTCCCCGTCCTCCACTTTCCATCCCTGGACGAGGTAGGTGTCCTTCTCGTCGTCCATATAGATCGTGGGAGAACCGCCGCTCGGACTGTCGGGGTCCTTGCCCAGCTTGCGCAGCGTCACGATGTCCACCTCCGGTGTAGGCGTCGCTCCGTATGCCAGAGCTTGCCCGCCAACACCCGTGCGGTGGAAGAAGTTTGCCGGAACTTGCCAGCAACGCCCAGAACCCGTCTTGGCCCCATTTCTGCGAGTGGCCTACCGTGAAGCGCTGTGGCGTGCCGCTACGCCGGGGCGTCGCCGTATCCGCAGGGGCCTTGTCCGGCTGAGGTGCTGTCCACCGGCCGGTGGCCTGGGCCTGTTCGATCTCGGCTTGGCCTCCCGCCCCGGACACGGTCATCAGCGCCGATCGGTAGACCCCCACGGGTGGGGAACGTGCATCTTGGGCACGGGTGCGGGAAGTGTCCGCCGGAAGGGATCCTCGCGAGTGGAGAACGTGCCTCGACGAGGTGGTCGCCACCAAGGTCCGGGCGGAAGGACCGTCCGGCTCGAACTTTTTTGACGGACCCGGCATAGCTGAGCGGCCCTGCTCACGTCCAAGGAGGTGACAGACGACCACGAGCCGAAGACAACCGAACACGGGGAACCATGACTGATGAGGAAGAGCGCCGCTTCCGCGAGTTCGTCGCGGCGCGCTCGCCCGCGCTGATGCGCACGGCGACCCTCTTGACCGGCGGCGACATCCATGCCGCCGAGGACCTGCTGCAGACCGCGCTGGCGAAGGCGGCGGCGCGCTGGGGCAGGTTGGAGAGTCCCGAGGCGTATCTGCGGCAGGTGCTCTACCGGCAGCAGGTGAGCCTGTGGCGGCTGCTGCGCACGCGCCGCGAGACCACGGTCGCCGAACTCCCCGATGCCGCGCGCGAGGACCCTGCCGATGCCGCCGAGCTGAGGATCCAGGTGCGCCGGGCGCTGGCCCAGCTGACGGCACACCAGCGCGCCATGCTGGTGCTGCGCTACTTCGAGGATTCCCCCGAAAGGGAGGTGGCCGAGCTGCTCGGCTGCTCGGTGGGCACGGTCCGCAGCACGACGCACCGGGCACTGGCCAAACTGCGCAAGCTGGTGCCGGAGCTGGACCCCGGCGCCGCCTCCCGCGGCCCCGAATTCGGCAACTCACCCTCGGGAGCATGGAAATGAATGCTGACCGGCTGTTGGAGGACACCCTGCGCGAATGGGCCGAGGAGACGCCGCACCCGCCCAGCCCGGACCTGGCGGGCCGGGCTTTGCTGCGGCGCCGTCGGCGCCGGGTGACCGCGGTGACGGTGACGACGGCCGCCGCCTTCGCGCTGCTGGCGGGCGGAGTGGCGGTGCCGGTGCTGGCGGAGATCGACCAGGCGGGCCGCTCCGAGCCGGGGGGAATGATCAACAACGACGTGTCCGCGTACCCGCGCGAGTCCCCGCCGCGCCATCTGGTCGCCGCCGGGGACGTCGCGGTGTCCGCGTACCGGGCGGACCTGCGCACCGAGGAGCAGGACGGGGTCGAGCGGACGGCTTACACCTGGTATTTGTACGACCCCGGGACGCGGCAGTACGAGAAGACGCGTTGGGGCTGGCTGGACGTCGCCCCCGGGATGCGGCGGGCGGCCGTGTTGGAGAAGACACTGCCCGCGTCCCGGGTCGGGATCCTCGATCTGGACACCGGGAAGGTGACGAAGTGGATCCCGCTGCAGCACGAGGCGGGCGGGGTGCAGTGGTCGCCGGACGGGAAGCGGCTGGTGGTGACCGCGTACCGCGGATACCCGGATGTCGAGACCAGCGACCGCGATCGGTATACGTCCCATGCGAGGACCGGCTATTACCTGGTTGACGTCGACTCGGGTCAGGAGGAATACCGTCCGATGGGCGTCGACAACGGGGCCGTCGGGGTCGGCCGCAGGGACGTGCGGTGGAGCCGTGACGGTACGTTGCTGATGGTTCTGGGAGCGCCGGGCGGCGATATCGAGACCTGGTACGACCTGGAAGGGCGGGCGCAAGAGAAGGCCCCCCCGTACGAGGGCCTGGACCAGTCGCCCGCCGGCCCGTCACCGGACGGCCGCTACTACACGGTCGGCGACGGCTGGACGGCGACCGTGAAGGACGCACGGACCCACCGGACGGTCCCCGGGTCGACCGGGAGCATGACGCTCGCGTGGGCCGACATCGGGCACCTGGTGCGCTGGGACTGCGCGTCGGACCGGGTCTGCACGCAGGGCACGGGCGAGCGGCTGGTCCTGACCGACCCTGCGGGGCGTAACAAGGTCCCGCTCACTGGCTACCGGTACGACGACGGTCCTCGGGAGTGGGAGCCGCTGATCACCCGACGCTGACCCGGCACCGCGCCCGGCCGCCCCGCGCGGACGGGCGCCGTGCCGGGGAGCGGTCCCGGGGCGGGCGGGCGACACTGTGGTCCGCTTCCGACCGTGGAGAAGTGGAGGGAATGTGCTGGGTCTGCTGATCGCACTCGTGGCGTGTGTCATCCTCGCCTGCTCCCGGCTTCGCCGGCGCCGGCGCCGGAAGACGTTCCTCGGGGCCGTACTGCGCGGCGATCCCGCGGAGGTGCGCGCCCTGGCGGGCAAGGGCTACAGCCTCGGCATCTCCGACGATCGGGGGGACACGGCGCTGCACTACGCCTACTACGCGGGCGACGACGAACTCGTGGAGACGCTGCTCGCCCTCGGCGCGGGCGAGGGGATGTTCAACAATGACAGGCTGCTGCCGCGGCAGCTCGCCACGGTGGCCGAGACGGAGTTACGGATCGAGGAGCTGGTCGACCTCTACGGCCGGGACGACGACGACGCGCGGAGCCGGGCCGGGAAGCTGGCCCCCGAGCTGCGCCGGTACCACCCCGCCCCCGTCTTCCCCGTGGCGTTGATCAACGTGCTCGACCGGACGGTGGACGGGGGGCCGCTGCGGGCGCTTCTGGTGACCGCCATCCGGCTCGGCCGCGAGGACTCCCTGCCCGTGCTGGAGACGGCGCTGGGGCGCAGAGGGGACCAGGGCATCGCCGAGGAGTACCTCAACTGCGGTTCGCAGCGGCTCAGGTACGCGGCCGAGCAGTGGGCCGTAAGCCGCGGCTTCGCCATCACGAGCCGCGACCACGGCTCCCGGTCGGGCTGGGGAGAGCTGTGAGGCGTCGGCCTTAGGTCCAGGCCCTAGGTGTGCAGGCTCAGGCCCTTGACCGTACGGTCCACCGCGTTCCGCGGGCCGTAGAGCGCGAGGCCCGCGAGGCTGAGGTCGGCGGCGGCGACGTCGCGGACGGCGGCGCGGTTGTCGTCGTCGTTGCCGGTGGCGAACAACTCGTCTGTGTAGACGGCGGTGGCCAGGCCGCGGGACAGGGCCCGGATGTGGGTACGGGTCAGGCCGGCGGCGTCGGCGGCGAAGACGAGGACGGGCTCGCGGAACATCGGCAGGTACGTGTTGCCGGAGGCGTCCTCGTACGGCTTGCCCATGATGTCGTCGGCGGCGTGGGCGACGCCGCTGCACAGGAAGGCGGTGACGTTCAGCCGCTGCCAGGCGGCCAGGTCGTGCCGTACGACCACGGCGATCTTGGTCTCGAAGCGCATGCCGCCAGCGTGCCCCGACCCGGCCGTCCCGGTCTTGAACGCTCGTGCGGCACGGCCGTGCGGCACCATGGACAGCGTGAGCGACTGGGTCTCGTACTGGCGGGACGCGCAGCGGCCGGTGGAGGCGATGCGCGCCCACTTCGAGGAGCACGTCTTCCACCGCCACAGCCACGACGCCTACTCCTTCGGCCTCACCGAGACCGGCGCCCAGCGCTTCGTCTGCCGCGGCGGCTCGCACACCTCCGCCGCCGGCCTCGTCATGGCCTTCAACCCGGACGACCCGCACGACGGAGAGGCGGCGACCGAGCTGGGCTTCACGTACCGGATGGTGCACATCGGCCCCGACGTCGTACGGGACGTCCTCGCGGACGCCGGCAGGCCGGAGGGCGCCGCCGCCGCCCTCCCCCTCTTCGCCGAGCCCGTGCACCGCGACCCGCCGCTGTGGCGCGCCCTGCTGCGGCTGCACGCCGCGCTCACGGACGGGGCCGGCCCGCTGGTGCGCGACGAGCGGCTGACCGCCGCGGTGACGGCCATGGTCCACCGCGCGTCGACGGCCCCGCCGCGGGAGCGCGCGCTGCGCCCCGGCGGCCCGCAGGCCGGTGCCGCGCGGCGGGCGCGGGCGGTGCTGGCGGAGCGGTTCGCCGAGGAGGTCCCGGCGGCGGAGCTGGCGGCGGCGGCCGGCTGCAGCCGGTACGCGCTGTACCGGGCGTTCCGGGCGGAGTACGGGATGTCGCCCAGCGACCTGCAGCGCCTCCTCCGGCTCCGCGACGCCCGGCGCCGGCTGACGGCGGGGGCGAGCGGGGCCGAGGCCGCCGCGGCGGCGGGGTTCGCGGACCAGAGCCATCTGCACCGGTGGTTCGTACGGAGCTACGGCATCACCCCCGGCGCGTTCGCCCGCGCCGGCCGGCGCCGGTGAACGCGGCAAACAGGGCTGATCAGATGTCTCGGAACGTCTCGATGCGGGCGCCCACCGAGTTGAGCCGGTCCGCCAGCGACTCGTACCCCCGGTTGATGACGTAGACGTTGCGCAGCACCGACGTGCCCTCCGCCGCCATCATCCCCAGCAGCACCACCACCGCCGGCCGCAGCGCCGGCGGGCACATCATCTCCGTCTCGCGCCACCGCGTGGGGCCCTCGACCAGCACCCGGTGCGGGTCGAGCAGCTTGACCCCGGCGCCCAGGCGGGTCAGCTCGGTGAGGTAGATGGCGCGGTTGTCGTAGACCCAGTCGTGGATGAGGGTCGAGCCCTGCGCCGAGGCGGCGATGGCCGCGAAGAACGGCACGTTGTCGATGTTGACGCCCGGGAACGGCATCGGGTGGATCTTGTCGATCGGCGCCTGCAGCTTCGACGGCCGTACGGTCAGGTCGACCAGCCGGGTACGGCCGTTGTCGGCGGTGTACTCCGGGGTGCGGTCGAGATCGAGGCCCATCTCCTCCAGCACCGACAGCTCGATCTCCAGGAACTCCACCGGCGCCCGCCGCACCGTCAGCTCCGACGACGTGACGACCGCCGCCGCCAGCAGGCTCATGGCCTCCACCGGGTCCTCGGAGGGGGAGAAGTCGACGTCCCGGTCGATCTCCGGCACGCCGTGCACGCGCAGCGTGGTGGTGCCGACGCCGTCCACGCGTACGCCCAGGTGCTCCAGGAAGAAACAGAGGTCCTGCACCATGTAGTTGGAGCTGGCGTTGCGGATCAGGGTCACGCCGTCGTGCCGGGCGGCGGCCAGCAGCGCGTTCTCGGTCACGGTGTCGCCGCGCTCGGTCAGCACGATGGCCCGGTCGGGGGCGGTGCCCGGGACGACCTCGCAGTGGTAGACGCCCTCGGTCGCCGTCACGTCCAGGCCGAAGCGGCGCAGCGCGGTCATGTGCGGCTGCACGGTTCTGGTGCCGAGGTCGCAGCCGCCCGCGTACGGGAGCTTGAAGTGCTCCGCGCGGTGCAGCAGCGGGCCGAGGAACATGATCACGCTGCGGGTGCGGCGCGCCGCCTCGTGGTCCACGGAGTCGAGGTCCAGCTCGGCCGGCGGTACGACCTCCAGGTCGGCGTCGTCGTTGATCCAGCGCGTACGCACCCCGACGCTGTTCAGTACCTCCAGGATCCGGAAGACCTCCTCGATCCGCGCCACCCGGCGCAGCACCGTGCGCCCGGAGTTCAGCAGGGTGGCGCAGAGCAGCGCGACGCAGGCGTTCTTGCTGGTCTTCACGTCGATCGCGCCGGACAGGTGACGGCCCCCGCGGACCCGCAGATGCATCGGGCCCGCGGTGCCCAGGGCGACGATCTCGCTGTCCAGCGCCTCGCCGATGCGCGCGATCATCTCCAGGCTGATGATCTGGTGGCCGCGCTCGATGCGGTTGACGGCGTTCCCACCGGTGCCCAGTGCTCCGGCCAGCTGACTCTGCGACCATCCCCGGTGCTGCCGGGCGTCACGGATGAGTCTGCCGATGCGCACGAGGTAGTCGTCTGCCATGACTTGGAAGCTATCTCACCTATGAGATGCACGCCCATTCAGGCGGTTCACGTCCTCGAACGTCACTGATGTACCGAATGCCGCCTTTCGGGTGGCGCGGCGCAGCGCGGCGAGCACCGCCCGGCCGAGGGTGAGCGTGCACACCGCCGTCACCACCGCGCGCGGCAGGTCCCAACCCAGCGATGTGGCGAGGCAGTACGCGACGAAACGGGCGAGGTTCTCCGGCAGCGGATCGCCCGCGACGAACGACACGCCCGTAGACATACCGCTCAGATACGGCCACCCCTGGAGGTTCATGACCGTCCCGTAAAGGACAGAGGAGATTGCTCCATACGAGGCAAGCAGCCACAACTCCCGCCGCCCCCGCAGCCGCTCCGCGCCCGGCAGCAGCCCGGCGCCCATGGCGACCCAGCCCATCGCGAGCATCTGGAACGGCATCCAGGGCCCGACCCCGCCCGTGAGCAGGGCGGAGGCGAACATCGTCACCGCCCCGAGCACGAACCCGAAGCCGGGCCCCAGCACCCGGCCGGAGAGCACCATGAGGAAGAACATCGGCTCGATCCCGGCCGTCCCGGTGCCGAGGGGCCGCAGGGCGGCGCCCACGGCGGCGAGTACGCCGAGCATCGCGACGGCCTTCGCGTCGAGGCCGGAGTCGGCGATGGTCGCGCCGACGACGGCGACGAGGAGGGGGAGGAGGGCGGCGAAGAGCCAGGGGGCGTCGCCGGAGTGGGCGAGGTCGGAGTCGGGTCCGGCGAGCAGCGGCCAGCCGAAGGCGGCGACGCCGACGGCGGAGACCAGGAGCAGGGCGGCGGCGGAGACGGGGCCGAGGCGGACGGCACGGAGGGCCTGCGGCCGGCGGAGCGGGACGGGGGCGGCGGGGGGGGCGCCGCTCGTGCGGCGGGGGGTGGGGCGTGCGGGGTCGTCGGGCGGGCGGTTCACGTCCGGCTTGCGGGAGTTGTCTGCGTCGGTGGTGGCCGGCGTGGCGGCGCGATCGCCGTCCGGGTTCGCGGCGTCGGCGCTCCGGTACGCGCCGCCGGGCGCGCCGCCGTCGCCCGCGGGCGTGCCGCCGCGCTCTTCGGCGGTCATGCCGCCGCCAGGGCGCTACGGACCTGGGCGACGGTCAGCCATGTCGTACCCGCCGCCGGCCCTCCCGCCGGGCCGCCGCCGCCCGCCGGGCTCAGGATCTTCGCCACCTGCGGCGCGAACGACGGCGACGCGACGACGACCTCGGCGGTCGGCCCGTCGGCGACCACCTCGCCGTCCGCCAGGATCACCACCCGGTGCGCCAGTTCGGCGGCCAGCTCCACGTCGTGCGTCGCCAGCACGATGGCGTGCCCCGCCGCGGCCAGTTCGCGGAGCACGCCGACGAGCCGGGCCTTCGCGGCGTAGTCGAGACCGCGGGTCGGCTCGTCGAGCAGCAGCAGCCGGGGGCGGGCGGTGAGGATCACGGCGAGGGCGAGGGCGAGCCGCTGGCCCTCGGACAGGTCGCGGGGGTGGGCGTCGTCCGGTACGCCGGGCAGCAGCTCGGCGACCAGGTCCCGGCAGGTGCCGGCCGCTGCCCGGGCGTCGGCGTCCGCGGCGGCGCACTCCGCGGCGACGGTGTCCGCGTACAGCAGATCCCGCGGATCCTGCGGTACGAGCCCGGCGTGCCGCAGGAGTTCGGCGGGCCGGGTGCGGTGCGGGGCGAGGTCCCCGAGCCGTACGGAGCCGGCCGCCGGCCGGTGCATGCCGACGAAGGCGGCCAGCAGCGTGGACTTGCCGGCGCCGTTGCGCCCCATGACGGCGACGGTCTCGCCGGCGGCGACGGACAGGGACACCCCGCGTAGCACGTCGGCACGCCCGCGGCGCACGGTGAGCCGGTCGGCGGTGGCGGCGGGGCCGGCGGCGCGGCCGGTGCGGGGGGCGAGGGGGGCCCTGGCCGGTGCGGGGGTGCCGGCAGTGGCCTGCTCCGCGGGGCGGGCGGGGGCCGGTGCGGGGTCTGGGTCCGCGGTCGGTGTGCGGGCGGCGGCTTGTCCGTCGGAACGTGCCGGCGGGGGCGGAGGGCCGGCGGGGGCGGGCGCGTCGGTGGGGCGGGTACGGGACTGCGCCCCGGCGCCGCCGGGCGCTGCGGCGGGTCGCGGCCCGGGGTCCCCGGGGTTCCCGGCGCTCCTGGAGTCGCCGGGCGTGGCGGCGGGGCGCGTGCGGGGCCGGGTTCCCGGCCCGCCCCGGCCGCCTTCCGGTGCCGGCGGCACCCCCGGGGCCGGCGGCGTCACGTCCGCCAGCCGCTCCCGCAGCGGCGCCGCGCGGCGCCGCGCGTCCCGTACCGTCAGCGGCAGCGGTGACCAGCCCGCCAGCCGGCCGAGCGCGACCACCGGCGGACGTACGGGCGAGACCGCCATCATCTCCGCCGGCGCCCCCGCCGCCGGCGCCGCGCCCGGGGACGGCAGGACGATGACCTGGTCCGCGTACTGCACCACCCGCTCCAGCCGGTGCTCCGCCAGCAGCACGGTCGTGCCCAGGTCGTGCACCAGCCGCTGCAGCACCGCCAGCACCTCCTCGGCCGCCGCCGGATCGAGGGCCGACGTCGGCTCGTCCAGGACCAGCACCCGCGGGTGCGGCGTCAGCACCGAGCCGATCGCCACCCGCTGCTGCTGGCCGCCGGAGAGCGAGGCGATCGGCCGGTCGCGCAGCTCGGTCAGGCCGAGCAGGTCGAGGGTCTCCTCCACCCGCCGCCGCATCGTGTCGCGCGGCAGGCCGAGCGACTCCATGCCGTAGGCGAGTTCGTCCTCGACGGTGTCCGTGACGAAGTGGGCCAGCGGGTCCTGTCCCACCGTGCCGACGACGTCGGCCAGTTCGCGCGGCGGGTGCGTGCGGGTGTCGCGGCCGTCGACGGTGACCCGGCCGCGCAGGGTGCCGCCGGTGAAGTGGGGTACGAGCCCGCAGACGGCGTTCAGCAGTGTCGACTTGCCGACTCCCGAAGGCCCGACGAGCAGCGCGAGTTCGCCCTCGGGCACGGTGAGGTCCACGCCCCGGATCGCGGGCTCCGCGGCGCCGTCGTAGACGACGGACACGTCCTCGAAACGGATCACTGGGCGGTCTCCTTGCGGGTTCGGTCCCCGGCGGGGCCGGGGAGTCGCGGCGGTACGGGCGCGACGAGCGCGGGCAGCAGGCCGAGCAGGCAGCATGCGGCCGGCCACAGCGGCAACTCGGGCGCGGTCAGCGGTACGACGGTGGGGTGCAGGACCTCGGGGGCGTAGGAGTTGGCGTAGATCATCAGGCCGCCGACGGCGGCGCCGGAGGCGGCGACCAGCCACGCGCGCGGCCCGAAGCGGTCGGGCCGGTAGCGGCTGCGCACCGCGCGGCGCCCGCCGAGCCACAGCCCGCCGGCCGCGGCGGCGGCGCCGAGCGCCAGCACGGGCAGGCCGTAGCCGGCGCCGGAGGAGGCCAGCAGCCCGTACGTGCCGGCGCAGACGCCGAGGAGCCCGCCGAGGGTGAGCGCGGCGGTGGTGAGCCGGACGGCGCGGGGGAGGCTGGCCGTACGGCCGTAGCCCCGGGCGTCCATGGCGGCGGCCAGCGCCACCGACCGCTCCAGCGCGCCCTCCAGCACCGGCAGGCCGACCTGCAGCAGGGCGCGCGGCCCGCGGTCGTCGCGACCGCGCAGCCGGCGGGCGCGGCGCAGCCTGGCGACGTCGGCGACGAAGTGCGGGGCGAAGGTCATCGCGACGACGACGGCGACGCCGAGTTCGTACAGCGCGGCGGGAAGGGACTTCAGCAGGCGGGCGGGGTTGGCGAGGGCGTTGGCGGCGCCGACGCAGATGAGGAGGGCGGCGAGCTTCATGCCGTCGTAGAGCGCGAACGTCAGCTGCTCGGCGGTGACCCGGCCGCCGAGGCGGACGCCCTGCGCCCACTCGGGGAGGGGGACCTCGGGGAGCGTGAAGAGCGCGTGGGTGCCCGGGATGGGCGAGCCGAGGAAGGTCGCGAAGAGGAGGCGGATGGCGATGACGAGGAGGCCGAGCTTGAGGAAGAGGGCGTACGAGCGGGCCCAGGGCGCGTCGGTGCGGCGGGCGGCGACGACGTAGCCGGCGACGGCGACGAGGAGGGCGAGGAGGAGGGGGTTGGTGGTGCGGGACGCGGCGGTGGCGAGCCCGAGGGCCCAGAGCCACCAGGCGCCGGCGTGCAGGGCGTTGGCCCGGTCGGCGAGGGGCGGGCGGAGGGGGTGGAGGGCGCGGCGGAGGTGGGTGGTGCGGGGCGGGGCCTTGTCCGCGGGGCGAGGGGGTGCGGCTGCGGAGCCGCCGAGGGCGTGGGGCGGGTGGTCGGTGGCGGTGGGGGCGTCCGCCGGGCTGGCACGGGGCCGGGGGCTCCCGGCGGCGCGGGCGGCGGGCTCCGCGGGGGCGGCGGGCGCCGCCGGGCTGCCCGGGCCGCCGGTGCCGTCTGCGCCGCCCGTGCCGCGGGGCGGCTCCGCGGCACGGTGCGCGGTGCCCTCCGCCGGGCGGGGCTGCGGCGCCGGGCGTGCCGGGTGGGCGCCGCGCCGGTCCTCCGCGGTGGCCGGGGTGTCCCACGACCGGGTGGTGCGCGGGGAGTCGGGGCGGTCGGCGGCGTGGGGTGTCATGTCCGGCGGCGGCGCAGCTGCCAGACGGTGAGCCCGGCGAGGACGGCGACCATGGCGACGCCGCCGGCGAGGCCCGTGGACGGGCCGGAGCCGCCGTCGTCGTCGCTCGCTCCGCCGGCTTCGTCGGCGGCGACGGAGTCGGTGCCCTCGGCGCCCGGCTCCCGGGCCGCGTCGTCGCCGTCATCGCCGTCCCCGCCTCCGCCGCCGGACGCCGGCTCGGCGCAGCCGCTGCGCGGGTAGCCGTCGATGGCGCAGAGCAGGCCGCCCGCGTCGTAGCGCAGTGGCTCCGCGACGGCGGCGAGGGCGTCGCCGAGGGTTGCGTCCTCGGGGACGGAGGCGCACTCGGTACGAGCGGAGGGCGGGGTCTGGCCGTCCGGGGCGTGCGCCGCGGTGCCGAAGTCGATGACGAGGGCGACGCGCTTGTCGCCGTCGGCGGGCCGGGTGTCGCCGCAGACGGCGTCGAAGCCGGCGGCCCCGCGGGGGCGGGGCCCGCCGCCGGACTCCTCGCTGACGGCGAACCGCACGCCGTGCACGTCCCCGTTCGCGGGCCGCGCGATCCCGGGGCCCTTCGTGGCGTAGACCCACGAGTCCCCGTCCCGTTCCCAGAACGACCAGTACCGGTACCCGTCCGCCGCCGGCCCGGCCTGCACCGGCCCGGCCACCCCGAGCACCAGCAGGGCACCCCCGACCCCGGCCACGAGGTGGCGCCGAAGGCGCCGCCACCGCGGGGCGGTGTGGCGGGGGGCGGCGGCCCGCGCCGCCTCCGGCGTCGCGCGCGGAGCGACGCGGGTCGTCGGCCGCTCCGTCCGCCGCCGGCGGTGTCGCGTCCCGCCCCTCATTCGCTCCTCTTTCTCCGGGCGCTCGCCAGCAGCCCGATCCCCGCACCCGCCGCCAGGCCCACGCCCAGCAGCGCCCACACCGCCGCGCCCGGGCCGTCGTCGTCCGACGACTCCTCGTCCGCCGGCATGGCGCCCGTCGCGTGCTTCTCCACGGTCGGCCGCGGGCCCGTGGCGTTGAGGCGGGCGACCAGGTCCGTGTCGCCATCGAAGGCGCGCGGGTCGGCGTCGACCGCGTCGGCGGCGAGGATCAGGGTGGCCAGGGCCGCCGGGTTGTCCTTCGTCCAGGGCAGGGTGCTCTTGTCGCGCTCCAGCCAGCCGTACGGCTCGCGCGCCGCGCTGCGGTGGCCGCCCGCGGCCAGCGCGATGGCCGCGACGGCGGTGGCGTTGTGGTCGGGGCCCTCGCCCGTCATCGCCGGGAGGTGTTCGCCGCCGGCCGCGAGCTTCTGTGCCAGGTACGCCGTGCCCGCCTCCGACGCCGCCGCCGGGGACGGGTCCTTGGCGCAGGCGCCCGCCTCGACCGGCTTGTCCTTGTCGCCCGCCGCGTTCAGCTCTCGCAGACCGAGCCCGAGGCCGTTGCCCGTGCCGGCGAGGACGGCGGCGGCGGTGGCGTAGTCGTTGGGGAACAGCGCGCCGTCCTTCTCCGGCTGGTACGCGTACGCCCCCTGCTCGGCCTTCTTCGCGTCGCAGCCGAGCTGCAGCGCGGCCAGCGCGTCGTACGGGCTGCCGCCGCCCGCCGTCGTCTGCTCCGGCCGCTCGCCGACCGCGGCGAGGGCGCCGACGACGACGGCGGTGGAGTTGGCGTCCGTGGGGCCGCCGGGGTTGAAGCCCCAGCCGCCGTCGTCGTTCTGGATCTTCTTCAGCCAGGCCACGCCCTTGTCGACGGCCTTGCGCTCCCCGCCCGCCGCGCTCAGCGCCTGCACCGCGGCGGCCGTGGCGTTGGTGTCCTCGGTGGCCGCGTCGCAGGGCTTGGCGACGTCGGGGCGGTACGCCGCGAAGCCGCCGTCCGCGCACTGCTGGCCGGTGAGGAACGCGACCGCCGCGGGCGCCGGGACGAGTTGCTGGGCGCGCTGGGCGAGGATGGCCAGCGACTGCCGCCAGACGCCGTCGAACTCGGGGTCCGCGGTGCCGTACAGCCCTTCGGGGAGCTTCTTCTGCGCGGGCGCGGTCTGCGGTACGGCCTGCGGTACGGCCTGCGGCGCGGTCTGCGCGGCGGCCGAGGCCGCCGTCGCCGAGCCGGCGAGGGTCAGGGGCAGCAGCACGGCGGCGGCGAGCGCCGCGCGCGTGCCGCGGGCGGCGGCGGTCCGGCCTATCGGAGGCATGGCGGAGGCGGGGCCTTTCGTGACGGCGGCCGGCACAACCGGCCGCGGCCACCCGCCCGCGCCTGGGGCGCGCCGGGGTGCCGGGCTCAGCTCCGCATACCGCGACGGACGGGGCCGGGCCGGCGTCGGTGCCGGGCGTGGCCCATGAGCCTGCCGCGCTCCGCGGGTGCTCCGGCTCGTACGGCCACGGGGGCCGCACTCACGGTTGCGGGTCAGCGCCGGATTCGCACCGGCTTCTCCTGCGGGGCGCGGTTGAAGTTGTCGCCGCTCACCTTACCGCCCTGTACCACCTTCGGGTCAGCGCCGGTCTTGGCCAGGCGGCGCCTGACGAGGCTGGTTGCACACGGATCCGCGGTGCGCGCCGGCGCCCCGGTACGTACGCACCCGCGCCCCGCGCCCGTACGCACCCGCGCCCCCGGCCCGTACCATCGCCGCTCAGCAGCAGCCCGGGTCCAGCCCCGCCGGCAGCCCCGCGCCGCCGAAGACCGCCGTCGTCGCCTCGTCGCCGCCGACCGCCGCGATGGCGAGCAGCAGCGACCCCGCCGTCCACGACGTCAGCTCGCGGGGCCAGATCGCGTCGTCCTCGAAGACGTACCCCGTCCAGTACATGCCGTCGTCGGCGCGCAGGTGCTTGAGCCAGCGCAGCAGCTCCAGCGCCCGTTCGCCGTCGCCCGCCGCCCACAGCGCGAGCGCCAGCTCCGCGCTCTCGCCGCCGGTCACCCACGGCCGGTCGCTGACGCAGCGCACGCCGAGCCCCGGGACGACGAAGCGCTCCCACTCGCGCTCGATGCGCTCCACTGCCGCCGCGCCCGTGACCGCGCCGCCGAGCACGGGGTAGTACCAGTCCATCGAGAAGCGGTCCTTGTCGAGGAACCGCTCCGGGTGCCGGCGGATCGCGTGCGCGAGCCGGCCGAGGGCCAGCTCCCAGGCGGGCTGCGGCTCACCCAGCCGTTCGGCGGCGGCCAGCGCGCAGCGCAGCGCGTGGTGGACGGACGAGGAGCCGGTCAGCAGCGCGTCGGTGAGGACCGCCCCGTCCGCCGCGCCCGCCTCCGCCCTCGCCGCCGCGCCCGCCTCCGCCCCGTCCGCCGCCGCGCCCGCCGCGGGCGCCTCCCGCTTCCAGCCGACCTCCCCGCCCGGCTGCTGCAGCCGCAGCACGAACTCCATCGCCCCCTGCACCACCGGCCACATCCGGCGCAGGAACGCCTCGTCGCCGGTGGCCAGATAGTGGTGCCAGACACCGACCGCCGGGTACGCGCAGAAGTTCGTCTCCCGGCCCCGGTCGGTCGGCCGGGCCGCGTCCCCGTCCGCGTACGCCGCGTACCAGGAGCCGTCCGCGAGCTGGTGCCGGCGCAGCCACTCGTACGCCGCCTCGGCCCGCCCGTGTTCGCCCGCGGCGTCCAGCGCCATGGCGGCCTCGGTGTGGTCCCACGGGTCGAGGTGGTGCCCGCGGAACCACGGGATCGCGCCGTCCTCCCGCTGCACCGCGGCGATCCCGGCGACGGTCCGCCCCACCTCGGCGGCGGAGAGCACGCCGGGCAGGACCAGGTGTTCCGTCCGCTCGGCGCCGGTCACCGGCCGCCCTCGTGCGGTTTGGTCGCGTAGACGACGACGCTCTTGCCCATGACCGGGTCGAGCAGCCGCTCGGCGAGCCTGGTCGCCAGCGGCTTCTTCATGATGTCCCAGACCAGCAGCTTGTGGTACGCGCGCACGGCCGGCGACCTGTCGTTGTCCACGCCGACCGCACACTTGATCCACCAGTACGGCGAGTGCAGCGCGTGCGCGTGGTGGAGGCCGTACGGCTTGAGCCCGGACTCGCGGATCCTGCCGACCAGTTCGTCCGCCTTGTAGATGCGGATGTGGCCGCCCTCGACCTCGTGGTACGCATCCGAGAGCGCCCAGCAGACCTTCTCCGGACCGTAGCGCGGGACCGTGACCGCGATCCGGCCGCCGGGGCGCAGCACGCGCACCGTCTCGGCGAGCACGCCCTTGTCGTCGTGGATGTGCTCCATCACCTCGGAGACGATCACGACGTCGAAGCTGTCGTCGGGGAAGGGCAGCGCCAGCGCGTCGCCCTCGACGGCGGAGGCGGAGGCGCCCGCCGGCGCCTCGCCCGCTTCCTTCATCGCCGCGAACCAGCGGGCGACTTCGCGGATCTCGTCGCCGTTGCGGTCGAGTGCGACGACGCGGGCCCCGCGCCGGTAGCACTCGAAGGCGTGCCGCCCGGCGCCGCAGCCCAGGTCGAGCACCCGGTCGCCGGGCGCGAGCGGGAAGCGGGTGAAGTCGACGGTCAGCAAGGCTCCTCCGGAGGGGTGGGCGAGGGGCGGCGGCCGGGCGGGGCGTCGTTGCCACGGGCCGGGGGAGTGGAGGGTGTGGCGGGGTCTGCCGGCTGCGCGGTGGGGCGAGTGGTGTGGTGGTGGCCCACCGGCGTGCCGTCGCGTCGGCCGGTCGGCCGACGGGTCATCGGCGGTCACCGCCTGCGGCGCGTGTCCGCGGTGTCGCCGGCCGGTTGCCCGCAGAGGGGCCCTGGGCCCCGGCGGCGTGTGCGGCTATCGCCTCCCGGTAGCGCTCCGCGGTCAGCTTCGCCGCCTGCGCCCAGGTGAAGCGGGCCAGCACGCGCTCGCGCCCCGCCGCGCCGAGGCGGTCGCGCAGCGGGGCGTCGGACAGCAGCCGGGTGAGCGCGGCGGCCAGCGCGCCCGCGTCGCCCGGCGGCACCGCCAGGCACGTCTCGCCGTCGGGCCCGGCGACCTCCGGGATCGCGCCGCCGGTGGTGGCGACCAGGGGCGTGCCCGTCGCCATCGCCTCGGCGGCGGGCAGCGAGAAGCCCTCGTACAGCGAAGGCACGCACGCGACCTGCGCGCTGCGCAGCAGGCCGACCAGCTCCTCGTCGCTGACGCCGGTGACGAACCTGATCGCCTCGCCCAGCCCGAAGCGCTCGACGGCCTGCGCGACCGGCCCGTCCTCCGCCCGCTTGCCGACCACCACCACGTGCGCGTCCGGCTGTTCCGTACGGATCTTCGCCAGCGCCTCGACGAGGTGGACCAGCCCCTTCAGCGGCACGTCCGCGCTCGCCGTGGTGACGATCCGGCCGGGCACCCGCGGCACGGCGGGGTCGGGGCCGAACAGCCGGGTGTCCGCGCCGATCGGCACCACGTGGACGCGCTCCGGCGGGACGCCGAGCCGGTCGGTGATCTGGGCCCGCGACGAGCCGGAGACGGTCAGCACGCTCGGCAGCCGGCGGGCGACGCGGCGCTGCATGCGCGTGAACCCGTACCAGCGGCGTACGGAGTAGCGCCGCCGCTGGTCGGGTGCGGCGGCCAGCTCCAGTTCGCGGTCGACGGTGACCGGGTGGTGCACGGTGGTCACGAGCGGGGCGCCGAGGGCACGGGCGCCGCCGAGGAGGCCGTAGCCGAGCGTCTGGTTGTCGTGGACGACGTCGAAGTCGCCGCGCCGGGCGGCCAGGTGGCGGCGGGCGCGGAGGCTGAAGGTGAGCGGCTCGGGGAAGCCGCCGGTCCACATGGTGCCGACCTCTATCAGGTCGATCCAGTCGCGGTACTCGCCGCGCGCGGGGGTGCGGAAGGGGTCGGGCTGCCGGTAGAGGTCGAGGCTGGGCAGCTCCGTCAGGGTGACGCCGGCGTCGAGTACGGGGTAGGGCTGGGCGCCGATCACCTCGACCCGGTGGCCGAGGCGGGCCAGCTCGCGCGAGAGGTGGCGGACGTAGACGCCCTGTCCGCCGCAGAAGGGGTTGCCCTTGTAACTGAGCAGGGCGATGCGCAGTGGCACCTCGGCGGTCACGTACGGCCCCCTTCTCACTGCAGTTTCGCCGGAGCGTAACCGCTCGCGCTAATCTAGAACAAGTTTCAGGCAGGCGTGCGGCGGCTTCGAATCTACCGGTTGGTAGCGGGACCTGCCCGCCGGCACTGCCGTCGGGGGAAGCACGGCACAGATCGGGACACATGACGACAACATCGAGGGCCGACGTCCCGGGCGTCCCGGGCGGGTCCGGCCGGTCCGGTCCCGGCCCGGCCCAGTCGCGGCTCACCGAGCGGCAGGAGGCGCGCCGCCGCAGCATCCTGCGGGCGACAGCGGAGCTGGCCGGCCGCGGCGGCTACGACGCCGTGCAGATGCGCGAGGTCGCGGAGCAGGCGGGCGTCGCGCTCGGCACGCTCTACCGGTACTTCCCCTCCAAGATCCACCTGCTCGTCGCCACCCTGCAGGACCAGCTGCGGCAGCTGCACGAGAGGCTGCGCAAGCGCCCGCCGACGGCCGCGGACCCGGGCGCCCGGGTAGCGCAGACGCTGATGCGCGCCTTCCGCGCGCTGCAGCGCGAACCGCAGCTCGCGGACGCCATGGTGCGCGCGCTGAGCTTCGCCGACCGGTCGGTGAGCTCGGAGGTCGACGTCACCTCCCGGCTGACCACGGCGATCATCCTGGACGCGATGGGCGCCGGGAGCCGGCCGACGCCGGAGCAGCTGTCGGTGGTGCGGGTGATCGAGCACACGTGGCACTCGGCGCTGATCACCTGGCTGTCGGGGCGCGCGTCGATCGCGCAGGTGCGGGTCGACATCGAGACGGTCTGCCGGCTGGTCGACGTGGCGCCGGAACGGATGCCGGGGCCGGCTGGGTGACCTACGGCCTGAGTGGCGGCCCGGGCGCCTTTGGCGACCGCCCCGTCAGCACACCCCGCCTGCTCTGCATATGTGAGATAGTTACCGTGGATATACTGACTATCGCTGGAGGCGGGCAATGTCCAAGCTGCTTGTAGAGGTCGATGACGCCATACTCGCCGAGGCTGGCGAGCTTCTCGGCACGAAGACCAAGAAGGACACCGTGAATGCGGCGCTGCTGGAGATCACCCAGCGCCGAAGCCGACTGCGCGCCCTCGACCGGCTGGTCGAGATGGGCGAGGACGGTGCCTACGACATCGAGCTGCTCCTTGACAAGAAGAACTACCGGTGACCGTCACCCACCTGATCGACACCTCAGCAGCGGTACGCATCCTGACCGACTCCGGCGTACGGCAACGATGGCGTGATCACATCGCTCAGGGCGTCATCGCCATGTGTGACATCACCCAGCTTGAGCTGCTGTATTCTGCGCGCTCCCTTGTCGACCGACTCCACATGCAGGAGCAGATCCGCACCCTGTTCAACTGGGCCCCGACGCCGGATGCCACCTTCGACCGTGCGCACGCTGTCCAGCTCAGGCTCACGGAGAAGGGCACGCATCGCAGCGCCGGCGCCGTGGATCTGACCCTGGCCGCCATCGCCGAGCTATCCGGTCTGACCCTGCTGCACTACGACCGTGACTTCGAGGCCGTCGCGGATGCGACTGACCTGAAGGCTGCATGGGTCGCCGCCCCCGGGAGTCTCTGACCGACGGCGCACGAGCGTGGACCGATGAGATCCGAGCGAGTGGCCACCCCCACATTCATCGCCGGGCGCACGCGAAGGCGGCGGTGGCGCTGCGCGGGCCGCTGGCGGACGTGCTGCTGGTGTTCTACCGGCGGTTGCCGCGGGACAGCGACCGGGCGGAGGTGCTGGGGGAGGTCGGGCTGCTGGACGGCTGGCTGGCGGCGACGGCCAGGAGGTGAGGGGACGGGCGGGAAGGACGGCTGCAGGGCTGGAGGGGGAGGACGCGACGGCGGGGACGGACCGCCGGGGGGACATGCGACGGCCCCCGCCCGGGACTTCGGGCGAGGGCCGTCGGGGGACGTGCGGGTCAGCCGCGGCCTGTCAGGCGCCGCGCTGGATGCCCGTGGTGTCCTGCAGCACGCCGCGGCGGCCGTCCTGGGTCTGGGCGACGAGCGCCGCACCGCGCTGGTCCACCGCCAGGTACCAGATGCCCGGGGTCAGTTCGGCGATCTGGGCCGACGAGCCGTCCTCCGCGAACAGCGGCCGGGCCGCCGGCACCGCGAACCAGAACGGCGCGAAGTTCCCGCCGCCGGCAGGCGGCGGCGCGGCCTGCGCCTGCTGCGGCCGGCCGGCCGCCTGCGGGGCAGTCGGGCCGGGCTGCGGGGCACCCCCGCCGGGGCCGCCGAACGGCTGCTGCTGGCCGCCGAACGGGGCGCCGCCCTGCGGGCCGCCGGGCTGCGGGGCGCCGGGGCCGGGCTGGCCACCGCCGGGGTAGCCGTAACCGGGCTGCGGCTGGCCGCCGCCGTACGGGGCGGCGGGCTGCGGGGCGGACGGGCTGGACAGCAGGTTCGCCTTGAGCGCCGGGACGGTGTGGCTGAGGACCGCCGCCACGCTCATCGCGAGGTTCGCGATGAGCGCCAGGATCAGGCCGATGCCCATGCCGAAGACGTCCTGCCCCGCGGCGTCGTTGGCCAGGTTGCGCGCGCCGCCGAAGAGCATGAACAGCGAGCTGAGGAGTGCGGCGGCTGACAGCGCGGTGCCCCACTGGTCGAACCGGAGACCGCCGAACTCGCGGTCGCCGGTCTTCGTCCGGCCGACGAAGATGAGCGCGGCGGCGATGATGCCGGTCAGGAAGACGGCGGGCAGCAGGGGAAACTGGTCGGAGTCCCAGCCGCTGGGCACGTCCCCGCAGTCGGCCCCGCCGGGGCAGTCCACCGAGATGCTGCCGAGGAACGAGGCGATAATCAGCAGCAGCGCTGCTCCGATCACTACGCCGTCGCCCCGAGTGAGTGAGCGGATGTTCACGAAATGTCCTTTACGTTATGGTCGTTGTCGCTGTTGCCGGTGCAGATCCTTACGCTGCTGAGCGCGAAATGCCGCCCCATCGTACGGGTCGGTGGATCAGCCACATCGGGCCCCCTGGCCACGAGTCCCCCTTGTTCCCCCGGTGCGCTTTTCCCGGTCTGTCGGTGGCTTGCGCCTACCCTGCCAGGAAAGCCCCGATGCCGTTCGTGATTCCGTGCGCCGCCCGCTGCCGCCATGCGGCGTCCGTCAGCAGGTCGGCGTCCTTAGCGTCCCGCATGTTGCCGCATTCGATGAAGACTTTCGGCACAGTTGAGAGGTTCAGCCCACCCAGATCCGTGCGCACCGTGAAGCCTGTGTCGTTGCCCACATAGTTGGAGGGCTTGCTTCCGGTTCTCTTCGCGAAGTGCGTCTTCAACTCCTCGCCCAACTCCCGCGACGGCTTCACGATGGCGGTGGTGTCCGCCCTGCCCTCGCTCACCCGCCCCGGCAGGATCACGTGGAACCCACGGGCGCCCGGCCCGTTGCCGTCGGCGTGGATGGAGACGACCGCGTCGGCCCCGGCCCGGTTGCCGGCCTCCGCGCGCTCGTCGATGCACGGCCCGAAGGCGGGGGTGCCGTCGTGCGTCAGCCGTACCTCCGCGCCCTGGGCGCGCAGCAGGGTGCGGGCGCGCCGGGCGACGTCGAGGGTGAAGTCGGCCTCGGCGTAGCCGCCGTTGGTGGCCGTGCCGGTGGTGTCGCACTCCTTGCGCGCGGTGCCGATGTCGACCTTGCGGTTGATCTCGGCGGCGTGGTCGCGGTTGTTCGGGTTGTGCCCGGGGTCCAGCACGATCACCTTTCCGGCCAGCGGCTTCTCGCCCACCTCCGGATCCTTCGCCTGCGTGGGATCCCCGGCGGGGCGGCTCGGGGAGGAGGACGCCGACGGGGCCCGGCTGGGTTCCCGCGCGCTGTCCCCGGAGTTGTCGCCGTCCGTCGCCTGCCACACCAGCACGCCGGTGAAGGCCAGCGGTGCCACGGGGGCGAGCAGGAGAAAGGCGCGGAGAGGTCGCCGGTTCTGGCTGGACATCCGTGCGACCGTAGCAGAAGTATCGGAGGGTCAGATTCCCGTGCCGGTACGGCGCAGTACCTTCAGGCTCCGGGTCGCGGCGGTCTCCGTGAACGCCCCCGAGGCCAGCGCGCGCCGGTAGATCCGGTACGGTGCCTGCCCGCCGTCCGCGGGGTCGGGGAAGACGTCGTGCACGGCCAGCAGGCCGCCCGGCGCCAGGTGCGGGGCCCAGCCCTCGTAGTCGGCGGTGGCGTGCTCGTCGGTGTGGCCGCCGTCGACGAAGAGCAGCCCCAGCGGCCGGTTCCACACCGCGGCCACCTGCGGCGAGCGGCCGACCACGGCGACGACGTGGTCCTCCAGGCCGGCCGCGTGCAGGGTGCGGCGGAACGCCGGCAGGGTGTCCATGAGCCCCGTCGCGGGGTCGACGAGCGCGGGGTCGTGGTACTCCCAGCCGGGCTGCTGCTCCTCGCTGCCGCGGTGGTGGTCGACGGTGACGGCGACGACGCCGGGGGACCCTGCCGCGGTGGCGGCGCGGGCGGCGGCGGCGAGCAGGATCGTGGAGCGGCCGCAGTACGTGCCGACCTCCAGCAGGGGGAGCCCGAGCCCGGCGGCCTCGGCCGCGGCGGCGTAGAGGGCGAGGCCCTCGTCGCGGGGCATGAAGCCCTGCGCGGCCTCGAAGGCGGCGAGGACCCCGGGGCCGGGGCGGTGCCGCCGTTCGTGTGCCAGCTCCATCGGCGGTGCCTTTCGTCGGTCGTCGGGCTTCGGGCGTCGGGCGGCGGGCGGCGGGCGGGGTGTCGGGCGTGGTGGCGGGGGCGGGGGCGGCGGTGGCGGTGCCGGGTACGCGCCCGATCCTGCCCCATGGGCGTAGGACTCCGGCCGGCCGCCGGTCCCTACGGGCGTACGACCGGGGTCGGATGGCCCGTACACCGATATGCCCGTGCGCGTGTCAGAGGCCGGTGCGACCATGGACGGCATGCCCCAGCCACCCCCCGGCACCCGGCTGCCGGACGCGGCCGAGCGCCGCGCCGCCGCGCCGCTGTGGGTCATCGTGCTCACGGCGTGCGCGGGCCAGTTCCTCGTCGTGCTCGACGTCTCCGTCGTCAACGTCGCGCTGCCGTCCATGCGCGCCGACCTGGGGATGAGCGCGTCGGGCCTGCAGTGGGTGGTGAACCTGTACACGCTGGCCTTCGCCGGGCTCATGCTGCTCGGCGGCCGGGCCGGGGACCTCTTCGGCCGCAAGCGCGTCTTCCTCGTGGGCCTCGCCCTGTTCACCGCCGCCAGCCTCGCCGGCGGCCTGGCGCAGGAGTCCTGGCAGTTGCTCGCCGCGCGGGCGGTGCAGGGCGTCGGCGCGGCGGTGCTGGCGCCCTCGACGCTGACGCTGCTCACCTCCTCCGTGCCCGAGGGCCCCGCCCGGGTGCGCGCGATCGGGACGTGGACGGCGGTCGGCGCGGGCGGCGGGGCGGCCGGTGCGCTCGTCGGCGGGGTGCTGACGGACGCGCTGTCGTGGCGCTGGGTGCTGCTGATCAACGTGCCGGTCGGCGCCGTCGTCCTCACCTGCGCGGCGCTGTGGCTCACGGAGAGCCGGGGCGGGCCGCGGCGGCGGCTCGACGTGCCCGGCGCGGTCCTGGTCACCGCCGGGATCGGCGCCGTGTCGTACGGGATCGTGCAGACGGAGAGCCACGGGTGGACGACGGCCGCGGCGCTGGTGCCGCTCTTCGGCGGGCTGGCGCTGGTCGGGGCGTTCCT
Source organism: Streptomyces sp. CNX435 (assembly GCF_059570575.1). Classification (NCBI taxonomy): domain Bacteria; kingdom Bacillati; phylum Actinomycetota; class Actinomycetes; order Kitasatosporales; family Streptomycetaceae; genus Streptomyces; species Streptomyces sp. CNX435. Next base: position 26,255 of record NZ_JCANTA010000033.1, read on the forward strand.
GGCGGTGGAAGCCCGGACGCGGGCGCCGCTGATGCCGCTGGGGCTGTTCCGGCTGCGCTCGGTGTCGGCGGCCAACACGGCGATGTTCGTCACCGGCGCGGCGATGTTCTCGTCCTGGTACTTCCTGTCGCTCTACATGCAGAACGTCCTCGGCTACACGCCGATCGAGGCCGGCCTCGCCTTCGTGCCGCACTCGCTGACGATCGTGGCCGCCTCGAAGCTGGCACCGCGGGTCCTGGCCCGTATCGGCGCGAAGGCGCTGGCGATCGCCGGGGTGCTGATGGCGGCGGGCGGCTATCTGTGGCAGAGCACGGCGGGCGCGGGCGGGGAGTACGTGACGGACGTCGCCGGGCCCGGGATCCTGATGATGGCCGGGGTGGGCTTCATGGCCACGCCGCTGGCGCACCTGGCGACCTCGGGGGCGCCCGCGGGCGACGCGGGCGTGGTGTCCGGGGTGATGAACACGTCGCGGACGATGGGCGGTTCGCTGGGGCTCGCGGTGCTGTCCACGGTGGCCGCGACCCGCATCGGCGCCGAGTCCGGGCCCGACGCGCTGTCCTCGGGGTACTCGCTGGCGTTCCAGACGGGCGTCGGCATCCTGCTGGGCTGCGCCGCCCTGATGCTCATAGCCCTGCCCCGCCCGGCCGCCGCGCCGGAGCCGGCGAAGGCGTGAGCCGGGGGCGGGGCCGGTTGGCGGGGTGTGTCCGGCGCCGGGGTTCGGGGCGTACGGGCTGTACGTACGGGCAGCGGGGGGCGTACGGACATGGCCGGTCAGCGGGGCGTCGTCAGGCCGTCCGCACCCGCGCCGCGGCTGAGGACGACCTCGGCGATGCGGTCGCGTACGCGCGCGTAGCGCTCCGGGGCGTCGCCGTCGGCCAGTTCGGCGTTCAGGTCGACGACCCGCGGCGGCCCCGCGCGCTCGTGGTCCATCAGCTGCGGCAGGAACTCCGCCTTCGTCACCCGCCAGCGCGCGCTGCCCGGCTCGGGCGGGGAGAAGGTGAAGCGGCCGATGGTGCCCTGGTTGCCGCGCGGGTCGCGCTCGCCCGCGTGGTTGATCATGCGGCCGGCGATCTGGTCGCCCATGCCGTAGACGACCCAGGTGCCGTTCACCATCTCGTACGCCTGCGGCACGTGGGCGTGCGTGCCGAGGATCAGGTCGACGTCCGGCGCTCCGGCCGAGCGCGAGGCGGTCAGCTCGCGGGCGAGCCGCTGCTGCGTGGCGTCCGGCGCGTCCTGCCACTCCGTGCCCCAGTGCAGGCTGACCACGACGATGTCGGCACCCGCCCGACGGGCGCGGCGCGCGTCCGCGACGACCCGCTCGGGGTCGGTGATGTTGACCGCCCACGGCTGGTCCCGCAGCGGGGGGCCGTTCGTGCCGTACGTGTACGCCAGTTGCGCGACCGTCGCGCCGCCCGCCTCCAGCACCGCCGGCCGGAGGGCCTCGGCGGGGGCGCGGGCGGAGCCGGCGTGCGCGACGCCGGCGGCGTCGAGGGCGTCGAGGGTGCGGCTGACGCCGGCGAAGCCGGCGTCCAGCGTGTGGTTGGAGGCGGTGGAGCAGGAGTCGTAGCCGGTGGCCTTGACGGCGGTGGCGACCTCGGGCGGGGAGGCGAAGGAGGGGTAGCCGGTGTACGGGCCGCCGGCCGGCCCGTAGACGGTCTCCATGTGGCAGATCGCCAGGTCGGCGGCGGAGATGACGGGCTTGACGCCGGCGAGCATGGGGCGGAAGTCGTGGCCGTCGCCGCCGGAGTCCCGGTGGGCCTGCTCGATGACCGAGTCGTGCGGGAGGATGTCGCCGGTGGCGACGAGCGTGAAGGGCGACCGCGCCTCCTTGCCGGGGGCCTTGCCGTCGTCGGGGGTGGTGCCGACCGGCCCGTGGGCGCAGGCGGTGGCGGCGGCGAGCAGGGCGGCGGCGACGAGCGCCAGGGCTCCGGTGGTCGTACTAGTCGTCTTATAACGGTGCATGCCTCGAATGCACAGGAGTGCGGTAAGGCATACAAGAAGCCTGGCCGGGCGGTCCCCTGAACGGCGGCCTGGGATCGCGCGTATGCGCCCGCGGGGGCGAACACTGCCGGTGGCTGAATACTGACGGAGTGTCAGTAACGGCGCTTTACGGTCTTCCCAACCGCGGGGGACTGCGTTATACATATATCCGACGGCTAGAACGTGTTCTTGTCACACGTTCCGGTCGTCGTCCCCGAGAGCGACCCCGGCGTGCCGACTGGTGCGGACGGCACGCCGGGGTCTTTTCGTGCTCTCGGTCGCCGGGGCCCCCGCGGTCCGCGAGCGCGCCCCGCCCCGCGAAGGAGCCGGCACCACCATGCCCATCGACGCCGCCCGGGCCCTCGCGGCCGGGCCCCGCGAGACCCGGCTCGCCTGGACCCACAAGGACGTCCTCCTCTACCACCTGGGCATCGGCGCCGGCCGCCCCGCCACCGACCCCGACGAGCTGCGCTACGTCCTGGAGAGCCGGCTGCACGTGCTGCCCAGCTTCGTCACCGTCGCCGGCGACGGCGGCGTGGCCGGCGAGGGCGCGGGGCTCGACGCCCCCGGCGTGGACGTCGACCTCACCGCCGTGCTCCACGGCGCCCAGCGCATCGCGCTGCACCGCCCGCTGCCGCCCGCCGGCACGGCGACCCGGACGTCGCGCGTCGCCGCCGTGTACGACAAGGGCAAGGCCGCCGTGCTGGTGCTGCGCTCCGAGGCGGCCGACGGGGACGGCCCGCTGTGGACGTCCGACACCCAGCTCTACGTACGCGGCGAGGGCGGCTTCGGCGGCGAGCGCGGCCCGTCGCCGCGGCTGCCCACGCCCGAGCGGGAGCCGGCGCACGTCGTCGACCGCGGCATCCGCGCGGACCAGGCGCTGCTGTACCGGCTGTCCGGCGACTGGAACCCGCTGCACGCCGACCCGGAGTTCGCCGCGCTGGCCGGGTTCGAGCGGCCGATCCTGCACGGGCTGTGCTCGTACGGGATGGCGCTGAAGGCGGCGGTGGACACGGTGCTGGGCGGGGACGTCGGCCGGGTGCGGTCGTATGCGGCGCGGTTCGCGGGGGTGGTGTACCCGGGGGAGACGCTGCGGATCCGGATGTGGCCGGAGGCGGGGGAGCCCGGGCCGGAGGCGGGGGCGGTGCCGGCGGGGAGCGGGCGGATCCGGCTGACCGCGGGGGCGGTGGAGCGGGGCGAGGCGCCGGTGCTGGCGGACACGGTGGTCGAGTACGACTGAGCGCGGTCTGCCTCCGGCAGGCTGAAGCGCGAGCGGGTGGCGGGTGGCGGGGGTCGGGGCCGGGCGCGGAGGTCGCCGGGTGCGGTCGTCGCGTAGCGCGTCGGAGGGTCAGAGCGGGGCGTGTTGCAGCGGTACGGGACGCGTGGCGGCCTCCCGGTCACCGAGGGCGTCGCCGGCTCCGTCCGGGGCGGAGTCCGGTGCCGGGTGCGCCCCGTCCCGTGCCCCCGCCGCGGTCGCCGTCGCTCCGGCGGGGTCCGCCGCCGGGTCGGGGACCGCGAGCCGGGCCAGCCCGCAGGGCTGCGCCGGCGTCGCGTACGGCAGCCGCAGCTCGCCGGACTGCGTCCACAGCCCGGTGCCGGTGATCCACCCCGGCAGCGGCGGCAGTTGGACGAGCCGCCGCGCCACGGGCCGCCACACCCCGAGCCGGCACCCCCCCGGCCCGTCGAGCCGCAGCGCCACCCCGCACTCCTCCGGCGTCAGCACCTGCCCCGGCTGCACCGCGAACGGCGTCACCGCCGTGTCCCGCGGGCACAGGGCCACGGGGAACCGCACCGGCCGCCCGCTGCCCAGCACCCCCCAGCCGAGCCGGTCGTGCCCGGGCGCGTCGGAGCACAGGAGCAGCAGCCCGCTGTCGGGGTCGGCGAGCAGCAGGCGGTCGTTGCTCTCCTCGGTGAGCTGCAGCAGCGGGTTGACCTCCACCCCGCCGCGCAGCCCGACCGCGACGGTCTTCGTGCGCCCGGCCAGCTCCTGGTCGACGGCGAGCGCCTGTCCCGTACGGTCCAGCCAGCCGCGCCCCGCGCACCGCCCCCGCAGCTCGCCGACCCGCTCCGGCCGGGCCGCGCCGCCGCCCGCGAACCCGCCGCCGTACACCCGCCACACGGCGGTGGTCTCGCCGCCCGGCTCCGGGGGCGCCAGCGCGTACACCGCGGCGCTCTCCGGCGCGGGCGGCACGAGGGCGAGCCGCGGCGCGGGCACCGAGCCGAGGGTGTGCTCGGTGGTGTCGGGGCCGGAGGGGTGCAGGAGGGAGAACGTGTGCTCGGTGCCGCCGACGAGCCGGCGGATCAGCACGCGGCCGTCGGCCAGCGGCAGCACCGTGGTCCCGGGCTCCTCCGGCTGGGCGCAGGGCAGCGGGACGGTGTAGGTCTCGGGGCCGTGGAGGGTCCAGCGTTCGGGATACCAGTTGCCGTCGGCGTCCGTGGCGAGGCAGGCGCCGTACGAGCCGTCGGCGGTGAGCGTGAAGCCGGCCCGGCCGACGGGGTGCCCGGGGCCGGCGCCGAGGCCGGTCCCGGGGGAGCCGGGGCGCGCCGGGGCGGGGGAGCCGGGGTGTGGCGTGGCGGCGGCGGGGGAGTCGGGGTATGCGGTGGCGGGGGAGCCGGGGCGGGGTGTGGCGGGGGCGGGGGGAGTCGTGGTGCCGGGTGGCGTCGCCGAGACGGGCACCATCGCGGGCGTGGCCGCGCCCGAAGTGGCCGCCGCTCCGGCACCGTTCCCGGCCTCCGTGACGGGCGCCGCCCCCGCCGTGGCCGGCCCGGCCGCCGCCCCTGCCGTGGCCGGCGCACCCGTACCCGCAGGTTGCGCGGAGGCCTGCGCCCGCGCACCTGCACCGGCAACCGTCCGCGCGCCCGGGTCGGCACCTGCCCCCGTACCCGGATCGGCGCTCGTCCGCGCACCAGGGCCGGCACCCGCCCCCGTACCCGAGCCGGAGCCCGAGTCCGCGCCCCGGTCCACCGCCTCGGCGAATACCGCATCCGCGGCCGTTCCCGCCGCCGACTTCGCGTCCGCCGCCGCGGCCTCCGGGACGGACGTTCCCGCCGCCGTCGTCGCTGACGGAATCGGTTCTGCACTGGGCCTCATCCGGTCCCCTCACCTCCGTACGGGAAGGTAGTTTTCGCACGTCAAAGCCATCGGCGCGGCGCCGATGACTTCACCCGAACGGGTAACGAATCCGGCGTTCCGCTTCGCCACGCCGCCCCGTTGTGCTTACGAGCGGGCACCGCGCCCGGGCCGCGCCGGCGGCGGTAGCCTTGCCACGTGCCCGCACTTTCCGACGTCGTCGCCGCGCTCGAAGCCCTCTGGCCCGCCGGCCGCGCCGAGCCGTGGGACGCGGTCGGCACGGTGTGCGGCGACCCGGACGCCCGCGTGGAGCGCGTGCTGTTCGCCGTCGACCCGGTGCGGGAGGTCGTCGACGAGGCCGTCGAGCTGGGCGCCGACCTCCTCGTCACCCACCACCCGCTCTACCTGCGCGGTACGTCGACCGTCTCGGCCGGCACGTTCAAGGGCCGCGTCGTCCACACGCTCATCAAGAACGACGTCGCCCTCCACGTCGCCCACACCAACGCCGACCGCGCCGACCCCGGCGTCTCCGACGCCCTCGCCGGCGCCCTCGGCCTCCGCGTCACCGGCCCGCTCGTGCCCGACGCCGGTGCCCCCGACGATCCAGCCGGTCGCCGCGGCCTCGGCCGCCTCGGCGAGCTGGACGCCCCCGTGCCGCTACGGGAGTTCGCCGACCGCGCCGCCGCGTCCCTGCCCCGTACCGCCACCGGACTGCGCGTCGCCGGCGACCCGGCCGGCGAGGTCCGTACCGCGGCCGTCTGCGGCGGCTCCGGCGACGGCCTCTTCGACGCGGTGCGCGCCGCGGGCGTCGACGTCTACGTCACCGCCGACCTGCGCCACCACCCGGTCTCCGAGGCACAGCAGCACGCCGCGCTCGCCGCCGGCGGCCGTCCGTACCTGATCGACGCGGGCCACTGGGCCACGGAGTGGCCGTGGTGCGAGCAGGCCGCCGCACAGCTGGATGCGATCTCGGACCGGAACACATGGGGTCTGCGCACCCATGTGTCGCGTATCGTGACCGACCCCTGGACCACTCACTCGCCCGCCCCGACCGCGAGCGGCGCGGGGTCGCCGACCCCCTACGCCAGCATTGCCCCTACGAGCCCGGAGCAGCCAGCTTGAACGCCGCCCCCGCCGACCAGATCCGCCTGCTGGACGTCCAGGACCTCGACGTCCGCCTCACCCAGCTCCAGCACCGCCGCCGCACCCTCCCGGAGCACGAGGAGGTCGCCGGCCTGGAGGCCGACCTCGTGCAGCACCGCGACCTGCTCGTCGCCGCGCAGACCGAGGAGAGCGACACCGAGCGCGAGCAGGCGAAGGCCGAGAAGGACGTCGACCAGGTGCGCCAGCGCGCCGCCCGCGACCAGCAGCGGCTGGACTCCGGCGCGGTGACCTCGCCCAAGGACCTGGAGAGCCTGCAGAGCGAGATCGCCTCGCTGGCGCGGCGGCAGAGCGACCTGGAGGACGTGGTCCTGGAGGTCATGGAGCGCCGCGAGACCGTGCAGGAGCGGGTGGCGGAGCTGACCGGGCGGGTCGAGTCGGTTCAGGCCAAGATCACGGATGCCACGGCGCGGCGCGACGCGGCGGTCGGTGAGATCGACGCCGAGGCCGGCACGGTCGCCAAGGAGCGGCAGCAGGCCGCCGGCGAGGTCCCCGCGGACCTGCTGAAGCTGTACGACAAGCTGCGCGAGCAGCAGGGCGGCGTCGGCGCGGCCCGGCTGTACCAGCGGCGCTGCGAGGGCTGCCGGCTGGAGTTGAACATCACCGAGATCAACGAGGTACGGGCCGCGGCCCCCGACACCGTCGTACGGTGCGAGAACTGCCGCCGGATCCTGGTCCGTACGCCCGAATCCGGCCTCTGATGCCGGGCTCGTCCCGACGCGAGTTCGTCGTCGAGGCGGACGGCGGCTCGCGGGGGAACCCGGGTCCCGCGGGGTACGGCGCCGTGGTGCGCGACGCGGCCGGCGCGGTGCTGGCCGAGGACGCGGCGTACGTGGGGGTGGCGAGCAACAACGTCGCGGAGTACCGGGGGCTGATCGCCGGGCTGCGGGCGGCGCGGGCGCTCGATCCGGACGCGGCGGTCCGGGTGCGGATGGACTCCAAGCTGGTCGTCGAGCAGATGTCGGGGCGCTGGAAGATCAAGCACCCCGGGATGCGGGAACTGGCCGCCGAGGCACGGGAGGTCTTCCCGGCGGGGCGGGTGTCGTACGAGTGGATCCCGCGGGAGAAGAACAAGCACGCGGACCGGCTCGCGAACGAGGCGATGGACGCGGGCAGGCGCGGCGAGCGGTGGAGCCCGGCGGCGTCACGGGCGGAGCTGGACGCGGGGGACGGCGGTGCCGCGGCCCGGGGTGACACGGGGGTACGGGCCGGGGGCGTCCGCGAGACCGCGACACCCGCCGTGGGCTGGGGTACCGACCTCGGGGCGCCGACCACGCTCCTCCTGCTCCGCCACGCCGAGACGGACCTGACCCCCCAGAAGCGGTTCTCCGGCAGCGGCGGCACCGACCCCGCGCTCTCCGCCACCGGCCGCCGCCAGGCCATGGCCGCCGCCGGCCTCCTCGCCGCCCGCGGCACCGGCACCGGCACCGTCCAGGCCGTCGTCAGCTCCCCACTGCGCCGCTGCCGCGAGACCGCGGACGCGGTCGCCGGGCGGCTCGGGCTCGACGTGCGGGTCGACGACGGCCTGCGCGAGGCGGACTTCGGCGCCTGGGACGGGCTGACGTTCGCGGAGGTGCAGGAGCGGCACCCCGCCGACCTCGCCGACTGGCTGCGCTCGACGAAGGCGGCGCCCACCGGCGCGGGGGAATCCTTCGCCGAGGTCAGCCGCCGCGTCGCGCTCTCCCGCGACAAGATCCTCGCCCGCTACGCCGGGCGCACGGTGCTGCTCGTCTCCCACGTGACGCCGGTCAAGACCCTGGTCCGGCTGGCGCTGGGCGCCCCGCCGGAGTCGCTGTACCGGATGGAGCTGTCGCCGGCGTCGCTGTCGGAGGTCGCGTACTACGCGGACGCCCACGCGAGCGTACGCCTGCTGAACGACACCTCCCACCTGCGCTGACGCTCCGCGCGGCCAAGCCCGGCCCAGCCCGCGGACCGCGCCCCGCCCGGTGCCGGACCGTGGTCGCCGTGACCCCAGAGGGCCGCCGACTTCCGTGCCTGATGCAGTCCTTCGTCTCTTGACCTTGACGCCGGGGGCACCGCCAACCCGGCGAACTCCTGCGGTCACAACACCGGCTTGAGCCAGCGCGCGAGCGCCGCGGCCTCGGCGGCGAGCTTCTCCACCGTCGCCCAGTCCTGCGCCGCCAGCGCCGCCTTCGGCAGCATCCACGTGCCGCCCACGCAGCCGACGTTGGCCAGCGCGAGATAGCGCGGCGCCGACTCCACCGTGATGCCGCCCGTCGGGCAGAACCGGGCGCGCGGGAGCGGCGAGCCGAGGGACTTCAGGTACGCGATGCCGCCGGATGCCTCCGCGGGGAAGAACTTCATGTCCGTCACCCCGCGCTCCAGCAGACCCATCGCCTCCGACACGGTGGACACGCCGGGCAGATACGGCAGGCCCGAGGCGTCCATCGCGGCCAGCAGCCGGTCGGTGGTGCCGGGGCTGACGAGGAACCGCGCGCCCGCGGCGGCGGAGGAGTCGACGGCCTCGGCGCTCAGCACGGTGCCGGCGCCGACCACCGCGTCCGGGACCTCGGCGGCGATCGCCCGGATCGCGTCGAGCGCGGCCGGGGTGCGCAGGGTCACCTCGACCGCGGGCAGCCCGCCGGCGACGAGCGCGCGGGCGAGCGGCACGGCGTCGGCGGCGTCGTCGAGGACGACAACGGGGATGACGGGGGCGAGGCCGAGGACGGAGGCGGGGGCCGGGGCAGGGGCAGGGGCGGGGTCACTGGTCACGCCGTCATCGTCCCGCTGCGACTACGCCGGTGCAACGCACGTTGCGTACGGTGCAATCCAGCTCAGGCCGCGGAACCGGGTTGAGGTCACAGCAACCGGTCGACCAGCCCGTCGACGTAGTCCGGGGCGAGCGGGCCCACGCCGAACAGGACGCGGATATACATCGGGGCCAGGACGTGGTCCAGCACGTCGAACGCGTCGAGTGCGGGCTCGCCACGTTCGCGGGCGCGATCGAGCATGGCCTGCAGTTGCCGGGTCCGTTCATCGCGGATGTCGTCACGAGCCTGCAGGCCCTGCTGACCGTTGTGGGACAGGGCGACGGCCAGGTGCAGCAACGCCGGACCGTCGGGTCCGGTGATCTCGCGGGCCACGTTGGCCGCGTACGTGCGCAGGTCGCCTGCCAGGCTCCCGGTGTCGGGCATCGGTGACCGCGCGTTGAGGCGGGTGAGCGCCACGTCGGTGAGCAGGGTTTCCAGGTTGCCCCACCGCCGGTAGACGCTGCTGTCGGCTACGCCCGCGCGGGCCGCGACGTCGCCGACGGTGAAGTTGCCGTAGCCGCGCTCGCTGATCAGGTCGGTGACGGCCTGGTGCACCTCCGTGCCGACGCGGGCGCTGCGCCCACCCGGCCGCCGGGCCCCCTGTCGCTCGCTCATGCCCCCACCTTAACGCAGTCCGGACTTGCGTTTGTGAGGCAACCCTCCTTACAGTCCTAACGCAGTCGCTGACTGCTTTAGAGCGTTCGGGGGTATCGGGCGCAACTTACGATGGAGAGGAATCCCCATGGCTGCATCGCATGCGGCCGTAGGCAGTCGATCAAACCGGGCCGTGCTGCTCACGGTGACCTGCCTAGGCCAGTTCATGGTCCTGCTCGACAACACGATCGTGGGAGCGGCGCTGCCCGATATGCAGCACCGGCTGCACACTCAGTTGACCGGGCTGCAATGGATCGTCGACGCGTACGTACTGCTGGTCGCCATGCTGCTGCTGTCCGGCGGCATCTTCGCCGACCGGTTCGGCCGCAAGCGGGTGTACCTGACCGGCGTGGTGGTGTTTACCGCCGCGTCGGTGCTGTGCAGCCTCGCTCCCTCGGTCGGCTGGCTGGTCGCCGGCCGGGTGCTGCAGGGCGTCGGGGCCGCGGCGCTGAGCCCTGCCTCGCTGGCACTGCTCGCCGCCGCCTATCCCGTGCCGCAAGAACGAGTCAAGGCGATCGGGCTGTGGGCCGGATTCAGCGGAATCGGTCTGGCCGCGGGCCCCGTGGCCGGCGGCGTGCTGACAGACGCCTTCGGCTGGCCCGCCATCTTCCTGGTCAATCTGCCCATCGGCATGGTCCTTCTGCTGGTCGGTCTGCGCAGCCTTGAGGAGACCCGCAATCCGAGCGCGCCCGCGATCGATGTCCCGGGGACGGTGCTGTCCGTTCTGGGGGTGGGGGTGCTGACCTACGGTCTGATCGAGGGTGGTGCCCGCGGCTGGACGTCGCCGGCGATTCTGGGCAGCTTCACCGCCGCGGTGATCTTCCTCGCCGCCTTCGTCGCCGTCGAAGCGCGTCGTTCCGTTCCGATGCTGCCGCTGCGGCTGTTCCGGCAGCGGCTGTTCACCGTGTCCAACACCGCCATGGTCGTGGTGGGTTTCGCGCTCATGGGTTCGTCGTTCTTCTTCTCCCAGTTCTTCGTGTACGTCCAGGGCAGCTCGATCCTGCGCGCCGGCCTGCAGACCCTGCCCGTATCCCTCGCCATGGTGGTCGTCAGCCCGTACGCGGGCCGGCTCGCCGCCCGGTACGGCTTCCGCATCGTGGTCACCACCGGCCTGGCCCTGGCCGGCCTGGGACTGCTGGCGCTCGGCATGGTGCACGCCGACACCGGCTACGGAAACGTGTGGTGGCGGCTGGGAGTCGTCGGCATCGGATTCGCCCTGACCATGTCCCCACTGACGGGAGCCGCCATCCAAGCGGTCAGCCCGCAGGAAGGCGGCCTCGCGTCAGGCATCAGCAGCACCACCCGGCAGATCGGCGCGGTGCTCGGCGTGGCGGTACTCGGAGCCGTCGTCCGCACCCGGCAATCCGGCGGCGCCTCCTTCGAGACCGGCCTCAACAGCGCCTTCGTCGCGGCCGGCGCCCTCACCTTGGCCACCGCCGTGTTCACCGGCCTGTGGCTGGCGAGGTCCAAGCCCGCCGAAGGCCCCGCGACGCCGCAACGCTCTACCGGTGCAGATGCGGTCACCGCCTCGAACGAGGCATCCGCCAACAGCCGTTGACGACAACCGCCTCGGCCGGGGCTGCTACGCCTCCGGCTACAGCTCCGTCACCACCACGTCCAGCTCCCACGGCTGCCCCGCGCGCCGCGGCGCCTCGCCCTCCACCCGGTAGCCCAGGTCGCGCAGCGCCGTGACCAATTGCTCGGGAGCGCGCGGCTTGGCGCCGGAGGTCAGCAGGTCGCGTAGCAGCCGGCCCTTCGTCGCCTTGTTGAAGTGGCTGACCACCGACCGCTTCTCCACCCCGCCGACCACCGTCGCGTGCAGCACCCGCACCGCGGCCGTGCGCGCCGCCAGCTCACCGCGCGGGCGCCAGGCCGCCGCGTACGCGGACGAGCGCAGGTCGAGGACGAGCCCGCGCCTCGCCGCCGCCGGCAGGGCGGCGTCCAGCGGGCCGCGCCAGTACGCGCCGAGCGGGCCGGCGGCCGGGAGGCGTACGCCCATGGAGCAGCGGTACGCGGGGATGCGGTCGCCGATGCGGACGGCGCCCCACAGGCCGGAGAAGACCAGCAGCGACGCCGACGCGCGCCGCTTCGCCGCGGCGTCGAGCGTGGCGAGGCCGAGCGCGTCGTAGAGCACGCCGGTGTACACCTGCCCCGCCGGGCGGGTGGGCGCGGTCCGCAGCCGCGCGTTGCGCGCCACCTCGCCGCGCAGGCCGTCGCTGAGCCCCAGCACGTCGGCGGCCTTCTCCTCGTCGGCGGCGCAGAGTCCGACCAGCTCGTCGAGGACGGCCTCGCGGGCGGCGGTGAGCCCGGGCAGGGAGAGCGAGTCGAGTTTCAGCGCGGCCCCGCGCCTGCCCTCTGCCTTGCCCTCGGACGGCGGCAGCAGTACGAGCACGAATCCTCCCGCGGTGACGTTTCCGGTTCCCCTCCGCCCTTCGGCAGCCTACCCGCGCCGGGCCGGCGGTCCGGAGAAAGCACCGCGCGCGGAGAACGGCACCCCGGCCCGTAGCAAGGAGGACTGACATCGACACCACGTGCCTTCCCCAAGGAGGGGCCGGCCGGGACGTGACGTCCCGGCCGGCCCCGCCGCCTTGCGGTTCTCCTACTGATACGGCTCCGGCGCCGGCGCTACGGCAGCTGGTCGACGTGCGGCCCGACCGTGTCCGACCAACCGTTGCCGTTGCTGGCGTCCCAGTTGGTCGACCAGGTCATCGCGCCGCGCAGGCCCGGGTACGTGGTCTCCGGCGTGAAGGAGCCGCAGTTGGTGCCCTGGGTCAGACAGTCGAGCGCGTCGGTCACCACGCCCGGCTCGACGTAGCCGCCGCCCGCCGCCTGCGGCGAGGCGGGCGTACCGAGGCCGACCTGCGAGGGGTCGAGCCCGTTCTCCAGCTGGATGCAGGCGAGCGCGGTGAGGAAGTCGACCGTGCCCTGGGAGTAGACCTGGCCGTCGCAGCCCAGCATGGAACCGCTGTTGTAGTACTGCATGTTGACGACGGTGAGGAAGTCCTTGATGTTCAACGCCGTCTTGAAGTACTCGTTGTCCGGCGACTGCATGTCGATGGTCTGCGGCGCCATCGTCACCACCAGGCCGTCGCCGGCGCCCGCGTGGATCGCCTCCAGGGCCTGCGTCATGTACGTGGAGTTGAGCCCGTTCTCCAGGTCGATGTCGACGCCGTCGAACCCGTACTCCTCCATGAGCGACAGGATGCTCGTGGCGAAGGCGTCCGCGGACGCCGCGTCGTTGACGGCGACCGCGCCGCGCTCGCCGCCCACCGAGATGACGACGGACTTGCCGCTCTCCTGCTTGGCGGCGATGTCGGCCTTGAAGGCGTCCTCGGTGTAGTTCAGCGCCGGATCCAGGGTGAAGTCGACCTGGCCGGGCGTGCCGGTCGCGTCGGCGAAGGCGACGGCGACGATGTCGTACGCCTCCGGGACGTCGGCGATGGTCTGCACCGTGGCGCCGTTGTCGAAGTTCTGCCAGTAGCCGGTGACGGCGTGCGCGGGCACGGCCGCCGTGCCTTCGGCGGCGGCCGGCCGCTCGGGATCGGCCGACGCCTCCGTGACGGCGACGACCAGGCCGCTCGCGGCCAGCGACGCGGCGGCCATGACGCCGGCCAGCCGCCTGCGCGTCTTCCGGATCCTGCGTGTTCGTGCGCGTGCCACAACTGCCTCCAGTGGGGGGTGCGTGGGGGTGGAGTCCGCTGGCGCGGGACCGCCCCGGGACGGGCGGGCCCCGCGTCGGCCGCGGTGGGTCAGCAGCTCAGGTTGTCGCCGGGGGTCGTACCGAGGATCTGCGTGAACTGCGTGTACTTGTCGATCCGGCTCTGCACCTGGGCGGGGTTGCCACCGTTGCACTCGATCGACCCGTTGATGGCCCGGATGGTCTCGCCGAACCCGTGTCCGCCGACGATGGCGTCGTGCGCGGGCATCGACCCGGGACCGGACTGCGTCATCCAGTACCAGATGCCGGTCTTCCACGCGACGGCGGCGTTCTGCTCCACCTGCCAGGGGTCGTTCAGCAGGTCGATGCCGAGCGCGTCGCCGGCCGCCTTGTAGTTGAAGTTCCAGCTGAGCTGGATGGGCCCGCGCCCGTAGTACGCGGCCTGCCCGGCGGGACAGCCGTAGGGCTGCGACGCGTCGCAGTAGTGCGGGTAGTTGTCCTGGTTCTGCTCGACGATGTGCACGAGCCCGCCGGTCTCGTGGCTGACGTTCGCCAGGAAGGCGGCGGCCTCCCGCTTCTGGGTGGTCTCATCGCCGGTGGTCGCGAACGCCGGGTACGCGCTGAGCGCGTCGGTCAGCCCCTGGTACGTGTAGAAGGCGTTCCGCCCCGGGAACATCTGCTCGAACTGCGCCTCGCTGACGATGAATGCGGCGGCCGACGTCTCGTCGTCGCCTCCCTCACCGGCCGACGCGGTCACGGGCAGCACGACGGCCAGCGCCGCCGCCAACACCCCGATCGCGAGCAGGGCCTTGACCTTCGTTCCGAGTTTCCTCAGCACCTCATCACTCTCCTTGTGGGGGGTCACCGGCGCGTACGCCGGCGTTGGAGCTTGACGGGGCGCAGTCAATCATCTTGGTCTGCACCAAGACAAGGTGTAGACCAATGGCTTGTAGCCAGATCGACTTGTCGGCTTCCATGCATGCGTCGTCCGCTTCGCCGTACGCGTCGACGGGGGAGGAGCGGGCCGGGTTGCCAGCATCCGGTGACCACTGGCTGGCCGACATGCAGCACCACAGGTCAATCGGCCTGCCTCCGGCGGCATTGATGAGAACGCACACCCAGGCCGAGCGCCAGCGGCTTCCGTTTCAGGAACATCGGCCCCGGACCGTCACGGGTAGGTCCAGCACACGGTGTAGGCCAGCTCAGGAAAGCCTTCCGGGTTGAAATTCGACCAGTTGGTCCGGCCGCAGAACTCCTCGGGGACCTCGTAGTAGACGTCCGTGCGCCTGGTGATCTCGACGACATCGTCGCTGCCGCAGTCGGCGGACTCGAAGGTGCGGTCACCTTCCTTGCCGTACAGGTGCATGCAGTCGCCCGGCTGCGCGTAGCCGATGTCACCCCTGGGGTAGTTCATCGACAGGCACAGCACCACGTCGAGTTCCGGCCAGGACTCCACCGTGAACGCCTGGCTGTGGCTGCCCGGCCGGGACCGGTCGCAGCCGGCGTCGTCACCCGTCCCCTCCAGGCGTTCCGTGACGGTGAAGTCGGCCGTGGTGCAATCCTCCGATATCCAGCGGTCGGCGTCGTAGTCGTATTCCTCCACACAGTCCCCTTCGCCCGCGCGGTAGACCTCGCTGGAGTGGTCGTAGGTCAGGCACAGCGTGACCTCGGGGTAGGTCGCGGTCATGTCACTGAGGGGTGTTCCGTCGCAGGCCGCGGGGTCGGACGAGTTGCTGACCCGCAGGACCTCGAAGACCCCGGACTCGCACTCCGCCGACGTCAGCTCCGGGTCCTGCAGCGTCCCCTCGTTCTCGAAGCAGTCGCCTTTCTCGGCGTTTCGGACCGCCGTGTCGGCCGTGTCGGCCGAGCCGGCCGTGCCCGCGGGGTCGTCGTCGTCTTCCGTCCAGGTCACGACGGCGAGAACGATGAGCACGACGGCCAGCGAGGCCGCCAGAGTCGCGCTCACGGCGGTGAGGACCCGCCGGCGGGAGCCGCCGCCTCCGGGAGCGGGTGGCGGCTGAGGGCTGGGCCCCGGGGTCTGGGGGAGCGGTGCGGGGGTGGGGGCGGACATGATCGATGTGGGGACGTGCGGCATCCGGGGCGGTGCTTCGATGGTCTCGTCCGTGGTGGCGATGTACTCGCGGACGTCGGCGCGCTGTCGTCCGGCCAGCCGCTGGATCTCCTCGGGCCAGGACGCGGATGCCTCGGCCAGAGGGCCGATGAGTCCCAGGAGCTCGGCCGGGGTGGGGCGTTGAGCCGGGTCCTTGGCCAGACAAGGCTCGATGATCCGGCGAAGTGGGTCCGGCACCGGGCTGAGGTCGGGCTCGGTGTGGACGACGTTGTAGAGGACCTGCGGGATGCCCGGCCCCTCGAACGGGTTGCTGCCGGTGCAGGCCACGAGGAGCATCACGCCCAGGGAGAACACGTCGGTGGCCGGGGTTAAGGGCTTGCCCGAGGCCTGTTCGGGCGACATGAACCCCGGCGCGCCGATCACCGAGCCGACGTGCGTGAGGGTGGTGGTCATGGTGTGGCGGCGGGTGGTGGAGACTCCTTCCGCTGCCCGGACGATTCCGAAGTCGATCACTTTCGGGCCATCGTCGGCGAGCAGCACGTTGGAGGGTGACAGGTCACGGTGGACGAGCCCGGCCGCGTGGATGTCGCGCAGCGCCGCCGCCAGTCCGGCGGCCAGCCGCAGCACCGCGTCCTGCGGCAGGGCACCGGCTTCCTCCAGCGCCACCCGCAGCGCGGGACCGTGGACGAATTCGGAGGCCAGCCAGGGGACATCGGCATCCAGGTCGGCATCGGCCACGGAGGCGATGTGGCCGCCGGCCACCCTGCCGGTGGCCTCTACCTCGCGCCGGAAGCGCCGGCGGAACCCGTCGTCCGTGGCCAGATGGGCGTGCACCATCTTGATCGCCACCAGGCCGCCGTCCGGCCCCGTGGCCAGCAGCACACGCCCCATGCCGCCTACGCCCAGCACGGCACGCGGCCGGTACGGCCCGAACTCACGCGGGTCGGACGCCGCCAGTCGCTCCATGATGTCCTCTCCACTGGTGCAGGCCTCTTCCACAGCCCGCACAGTCTTCACCGAGGCAACAGAACGGAGCAACTCCCCATACATGCCTGTGAGTCTGGGACGGAGGCAAACGCGATCACATGCGCCAGCAGGCCCGCCGCGCCGATCGCGCGGCCCTTGCTCAACGGCCTCGGGCATCCGCTGGACACGCGCACAGACTCCCCCAGCAGAGCAACCTCGGCGCGCTGACAGCACCTCAGCTGAGATGGGCTTGATCTGCCTGGGGGAGGCAGAGGGTTTGGTGCAGCGGCTGATGATCGCCCGGGAGACGGTTGCCGAACTCGCGGCTGTTCACGTCGACTTGTCGGCTTTCACGTACCGGCCCCTCGGGTGGGTGTCGGGGGCGGTCTCGATGACGCGCGTGAACAGCCAGCAGCGCTACCAGAATCCGCCGATGCCGGTGACGGACCGCGGTCACAGCCCGCGGATGGTCTCCACGACCAGGTCGTGTCCGAGATCGAAGCGCACGCCGTCGGGATTGGTGAGCCCCACGTCTGCGTACCAGGAGGCGTCGGCCTCCGGGTGCGGCCCGACCACCCCGACCCGGCCCCTGCCGCACGGCGCGACGACGGCGGCCGGGGTGCCGTTGTCGTACGTGGCGAGCACGGACGCCTCGGCACCGGCCTCCAGAGCGAAGATCGGCCCGTCCTGGAAGTACATGTGGCGCGGCCTGCCTCTCCAGGTCACCGCCACGACCGTGTCCCGTTCGTCGTGGACGGAAGCGCTCCGGGAAGCGATGTACTGGGCGGTGTCGCCGGGCAGCAGGCCGAATCCCGGATCGCGCCCGGCCAGATAGCCGCCCATGCAGAACCCGAGGTAGCGGCCACCGCCCCGGGTCCAGTCGCGGATCGCGTCGGCGGCGCCCGCCACCTTCTTCCACGTCCCGTCGAGGTCGTTGTCGCCGCCGGGCTGCGCGTACACGTCGGCGTCAGCCAGACCCGCGGCGGTCAGGGGGATGTGCTCGCCGGGACCGACGTACCGGACCGTGAACAGGCGCGGAGCCCTCCTCAGGAGAGCGACGACCGCCTCCGCGCAGCCATCGCAGGCCCCCGGGCCGCGGTAGACCAACGCCAACAGCGGCGCGGGGGCAGGCGGGGAAGTGCCCGCGCGGGAACAGGCAGTGGCGGTCAGCGCGGCGGCCACGGCGGGCGCGGCCCGGGTGAGCAGTCGCCGCCGACTGACGAAGGGGACGGACGGCAGCACCGTTACCGCCTTGTCTCTCGGGAACACGAGGCCCCATGATGACGAACCCACCTGAACGCCGGCCAACCCCGACGGGCCCGAAGACCGGTCTGCGGGTGCTGCTCGAGCCGGTCGTGAGCACGAGTCGTCCGCGTCAGACGACCCGGGGAGTCAGAGTTCGAGCAGTACCTTGGTGGCGCGGCACTCGTCCATGGCCCCGGTAGCGAGGCGGCTGATGCGACCGCGGACGAGAAGCGCTCGAAACACCGCGGCTGACGGAGGGACACCCGGCCGCGTCGTCTGCTGCCTACCGTGGTGGACGTGATCTGCTGCGCACCGTGGCGGACGGGAACGGCACCGTCGGGCGGGCTTGACCGGCCTCGACGGCCCACCGATGCGACCTCGTCGCCGGCGCGGAGGCGATCTCCCGGAAGCAGATTCCGGCCCGTCCACCCGCCCGGGCATCCCCTATCGGAAGGACCAACATGACCACAGTCGCCATCGTCGGAGCCGGCTCCGGACTGGGCCAGGCCGCCGCCCGGCGCTTCGGCCGCGAGGGGTTCTCCGTCGCGCTGATCTCCCGCACTCAGGCCAACGTCGACCAGCTTGCCGCCGAGCTGACCGCGGACGGTGTGACCACCCGGGGCTACGCGGCGAACGTACGAGACCCGCGGGCGCTGCGTGCCGCCCTTGACGCCGCGGTCGCCGAACTGGGTCCGGTCGAGGTCCTTCAGTACAGTCCGGCCCCCGCGCGCGAGTTCATGAAGCCGGTGCTCGAGACCACGGCGGAGGACCTCGTCGGTCCCGTCGAGCAGTCGGTGTACGGCCCGGTCACCGCAGTTCAGCACGTGCTGCCGGGCCTGCGGGAGCTGGGCCGCGGCACGATCCTGCTCATCAACGGCGGCAGCGCCGTCCGCCCGAGCGGCAAGGTGACGGGGACCTCCGTCGCCTTCGCCGGGGAGAGCGCCTACGGCCGGATGCTGCACGACGCCCTCGCCCCTGAGGGCATCCACGTCGCGCAGCTGATCATCCCCGGCGGGATCGGCGGCGGCGAGCCGGACCACGAGCCGGACGCCCTCGCCGAGCGCATCTGGTCCCTGCACCGTGACCGCGGCGCGTTCCGCACCACGGTCGGCGAAGAGGTGGCATGACCACGCGGGGCCTCGCCCGGCGCGGCCGGGCGGCGGCGCTGTTCACGGCCGGCGATGAGAACCGCCTTGAGCGCTACGAGCTGACCGGCGAGCCCGGTTCGTTCGGCGTCGGCACGGCCGAGACGGTCCTCGACGGTCTGCCGGCGGCGAGCTACCGCAACGGTGGGCGGATGGACGAGCTGCTCGCCGCCTTGGCGGCCCATGCCGGCGTCGAACGGCCGCGCACCTGAACCCCGCTGCCTCCGGCCCCGACCATCCGCGAAGAAGGGAGAACGCCCTCATGGCCGTCACCTACGACTTCACCGGCAAGACCGCTTTCGTCACCGGCGGCAGCGCCGGCATGGGCGCGGCCACCGCCCGCGCCTTCGCCCAGGCCGGAGCGAACGTCGCGATCGTCGACCTCGACGGCGACGCGGCCGAGCGGTTCGCCGCGCAGCTGAACCACGAGGGCCACCGGGCGCTGGGCATCGCCTGCGACGTGTCCGACGAGGATCAGGTCTCCGCGGCGGTCCGCGCGGCCGTCGAGGCGTTCGGCAGCCTGGACATGGCGTTCAACAACGCCGGCATCATGCTGCCCCCGGTCGACTCCGCCGACGAGGCCGCCGAGGCGTTCGAGAAGATCGTCGCGGTCAACCTCCGCGGTGTCTGGGCGTCGATGAAGCACGAACTGAAGCAGATGCGTGAGCAGGGGTCGGGCGCGATCGTGAACTGCTCATCACTCGGTGGTCTCGTCGGCGGCGCCGGCCGCACCACCTACCACGCCACGAAGCACGGCGTGCTCGGGGCCACCAAGAGCGTCGCCCTGCAGTACGGGCAACGCGGAGTGCGCGTCAACGCCGTCTGCCCCGGCACCATCGCCACCCCGATGGTCGAGCGGATGACCGCCGGCGGTGAACTCGACCCCCAGAGCGCCATCGCCGCGATCCCGATGGGCAGGCTCGGACGGCCCGAGGAGATCGCCGCCGCGGTGCTGTGGCTGTGCAGCGACGCCGCCGGCTACGTCACCGGCGTGGCCCTGCCCGTCGACGGCGCGTACACCGCGCAATAGTCCCCGCCCGCCAGCACCTGGATCCCAGCCCATGACGAAGGAACCCATACCGATGAAGAAGACGGCCACCGCCGTGTCCACGGTGCTGGTCGCAGCTCTGCTACTGGCCGCCGGCTGCAGCGACTCGGACACGGGGCAGAGCGCGCTGCAGAGCCCGACCGCGTCGCCGAGCCGGAGCGCCGAGACCTCCCCCGGCCCGTCAGCCGCCGCCTCTTCGACGTCCCCGCCGGACGAGAACGTCGAAGGGACCGTCGTGCGGTTCACCGCCGGATCCGAGACGCTGGACGTCACCATCGGCCAGGACAGCCCCGCGGTCCGCGACTTCCTGTCCATGCTGCCGATGAACCTCACCCCGGAAGGGGTCAACGGACGGGAGAAGATCGCCGACCTGCCCCGCGAGCTCAAGTGGCAGGGCTCACCCGGCTCCGACCCGGAGGACGGCGACCTCATCTCACGATCCTTTTCTCACGGTTGGGGTGCCCCGGCCGCGGTCGGGGGTCATCGCGGCCGGGGCTGATGGGGAATCGCCCGCCGTGCCGGCGGCGGACGCTTGGCGCTGCCCCGCCTGCCGGAGGATTCCGGACGGCAGGCGGGGCCTTCCCCGACCGGGCCAGAGCGCTGTCAGCCGGCCGGGGGGTCCCGCCCCCTGGCCGGGTGTCCAGACGACGGCCCGCGGGCGGGAGTCAGGGTCTGAGCCGGCCGACCTGGCCGGGCTCGACGAGGGTGCAGCCGTGCAGCGCGCGCGTCAGGTGCGCGGCCAGCGTCCACGAAATCGCGGGGTCGTCGTACGACAGCGTGACCGCCCCGGCCGGCACCGCGGCCCGTCCGGGCGATACCGCAGGCCGTGCACCCCGTCGATATCCGGATGCTCCACCCGCACCGTCACCACGCCCTCGCGGCGCAGATGCGGGCAGGCGCGAGCCGAGGACACGGCATGCTCGGCGCACACCGGAGGGTGGGCGGTCACCTCGCCCTCAGGCCAGCCCGGCACCTGGTCGCGGCGATCCTCCAGCAGCCACAGCACCCCGCGCTCGTCCTCGTACGCCGGCGCACCGCAGACCTGACACAACAGCCGCTGCATCGCCCGGCGCTGCCGCCGGGGGTGGACGTAGCCGAAGCGCGGCCGGCCTACACCCTGGTTCAGCGGCCGGCGCGTCCACAGCACGCCCATGCTGTCGCGGTCGTGGGGCTGCTCGTCTCGGTAGGCGATGCCGCGGGGGCCACGGATCACGACGGGCTCGACCAGGCGGTTCTCACCGGTCCAGGCGGTCACATACGGCACCAGCTTCCGTCCCGCGGTCACGACCGGCCCCCGCGGCAGCGTGGACAACGGCACGGCGGCCAACACGCCGTCACCTCCGGAAGCGCACCAGCCTTCGGACGGAACGTGTGGTCCGCACGCTGCGGCGCTGCCCCGTTGCGGTGACCCGGTAGACCCTCATCGTCAAGCCGGAGCCCTCGCGCCAGTGATCCGACACGGTACGCATTCAGGCCACCTCCATGTCGTGGATACGGCGCGGCCCGACGTCGATACCGTGCACGGCCAGCCACAAGACCCAGCGCCTGAACCGCTGTCGGCGCGCCGCCTGTCGTCGTTCGTGGACGAGGACGTACGGGCGCACCAGCGCAGCCCGAGCCCGTACGGCAGGCGCAGGAGGCGCCGCCGGGGCGGTAGGGATGAGGGCCGGCCGGTCGGAGCCGGCGCGATCGCGGGGTTGCGACTCAGGCCGGGCGGGGACGCCCGTGCAGAAGGTGTCCATGACGTTGCCTGCCCTCGGTGATCAGGTCGTCACCGACCGTAGAGTCGCTGTGGCCGTGGTCGCCATGGCACTTCGCCCCGAGTGCAATCCAAGGTGCCAATGAGAATCAGGACAATACGCAGGTCACAGAGGCAATCTCACGATGTCCGCCAACTCGCGCATCTCCGGAGTCAGCGTCCGCCGACGCTCCACCAGCCGGCCCACGATGTCCCGCCCATACCGCTGATGCGGCAGCCGCCGCCCGCACCTCCCGCAGCGTCGTCATCGCATCCGAATGACGGCGCAACCGCACCTGCGCGTTCGCCACGTCCAAACGATGCCGACTCCAGTTCGCCAACGTCGTACGCACCCCTCCGGCCGCAAGCGGTTCCGCCAAGGTCAGCACGCGGTCAGGCTGATCCAGAATCATCGCGTTCTCGCACTCCTTGAGCGCAACCGTCGTGGGACCGAACGTGCGGATCGGATCCGCCGCAGACTGCTGCTCATGGCCGATCAGGACCGCTGCCGCCTGCGCCATCCGCAGAGCATCCACTGCTGCACCGTCCCGCGCGTCCCTCATCGAGGAGTTCGACACACGGAGCAGCATCCAGCCCCACGCCGCCAACTCGTCCGCTGTGGCCCGGGACAGCCGAGCAGGCTCCGCATCGTCCGCCCACCGCACTGCGTACTCGTATGCCTCCTGGAGGCGGCCCTGCCGTAGAAGCAGCCAGCACAGGGAGTTGACCATCGCAATGCCCTGGACGTGATCGCCCGCGTCCTGCAGATGCCTGGACATCAGTTCCTCGGCGGCGTCGAACTGGCGAGTCTGGGTGGGCAGCCACCCGGTCAGGAGCATCACCCGGAACCGCAGGTGGCGCCCCTCTCGGCTGTGTGCGGCCAGGACTTCGGCGTCTCGGAGGAGACGCGGGAGCGCGTCGGCGACCTCGACGAACCGGTGCTTGGCGCGGAGTTTTAGTAGGTCGTCCACAGCGGATCGCACGCCCTCGGGGGTGGGCGGTTCGCTGATGTCGTCCGGTGGGAGAGAGGCGAGGGCCTGTCGTACGGGCGCCCATCGGTCGAACGTGTGTGTGTCGGCGGCTTCTTGGGTGTGTCCGCAGACCAGGCTGCTGGTGGAGACGCGCAGTGCGACGGCGAATTTCCGGGCGGTCTCCAGCCGGGTGTCGGTGAGTTCACCCTGTTCCAGCTTCCTGAGAAGGGAGAGGGATGGGCCGGCGGCTGCGGATAGCTCCCGCTGTGTCATCCCCCGGCGCTTACGGGCCTTCCTGATGCGGTCTCCGATGTGTTCTTCGGGATGCTCGGGCATACTGAACTCCCAGTTCTGCAGCGACACCAGAACGGTACCCCTGGGGAGTACCACCCGAACGGCCCCCGGAGACGGGGGCCGTTCGCAGCACCCGGCGCCCCACCCCCATGTACCCGAACGCGAGAGCGACGCCGCGGAAGTCCCGCCCGGAGGACCCCGATAACGACACTCACCATGCTCCACCCTGGCGCCATGGGTTCGGCCGTTGCCGCCCAGGCAGTCGCCGGTGGCCAAGAGGTTCTCTGGGTAGCCGAAGGACCGGGCTTAGCGAACCAATGAGGCTTCCCGAACTGGAACCACGAGCACAAAAGCCGCCCCCGCGCCCCTGGCGTAGCGCCGGAGAGTAACCCGACCGGGGCGCACTCGGTGGGACACGACGGACGAACGAAACCGCTACGAACTCGGCGCAACATACCCTAACAATCCCGACAAACCAGGCCCACATTTCGCCTTCTGCCCATCAACGCGCCCAGCCCACTACGCAATCCCCCGCCAGGCCGTCCGCGGCACCCGGCACCACCCAGGCGGAGAAATCCAGCCGCAACTCGTGGCAACGCCCGGCGATCCAACCCGAATCGATGGCGTCCCGCCGGATGGTGTAGCCGGTCAATGGACCGGAACGTGCAGGTCACGCCGGCGCCTCGACCGGCCGGGGCACTCCGGCGCCTGACCGGGCCATTTCGCGTGCGGCGCCCAAGGAGAGGTCACCGCGAGCCAGGCACCGGAGGGCGAAACTCGTGATCGCTTTACACCACCTCGTGGAACGCGATCCACGCGGCGGTGCGACGTGCCAGATTCCGTCAAGGTTGCATGCAGAACCTGCCTGCATACTCGTGCAGATCCGGTCGCCGGTCGGTGCCGCGGCCCCGGCACCCCGGCTGAAGGCGTCACGCAGATGCCGACGGATGCCCCCGATGCACGGCAGGAGAAGACCAATGCGCCTGACCATGAAGCCCTCGGGCGGGCATTACCACGAAGATACCGCCGGCGGCGACGGCCGGTGGAGAAGCGCGGAGGACGGCGTCTTCTTCCCGTTCTCGATCAGCGAGAGGTAGCGCTCGGTGATGCCGCAAAGGCCGGCGATCACCGCCTGCGAGCGGTTGCCGTTCTCACGCCGGTAGTAGCGGACGCGCTCGCCGATCGGGAGTCCCGGCAGATCCACCGCCCTCGCCTCTCACTGCGTGCTTCTCGTCGGGACAAGCGTATGACGGCCGACTGATCCCCGGCACCGTAGTGCCCGAACCATGTGAGACGTTGATGCGGTCAGGCAAGCGCAGTTGGAGGAGGCGCCCATGGTCCGGCTGGTCCTGTGGGACATCGACCACACCCTGATCGACACGCGAGGTGTCGGCCGCGAGCTGTCCGCCACAGCGTTCCGCGAGGTCACCGGCCAGACGATGAAGAACAGGCGAAAGTCGACGGGATCACCGAGGCGGTCATTTTCCGAGAGACCGCGCGTCTGCACGGCATCACCGGCGACCGGAGCGACTTCGAGAGCTTCGCTCACGCTCTCACCGAGCAGCACCTCAAACGGGCAGCAGACCTCCGCGAGCGTGGCCATGCGCTACCCGGTGCCGCCACGGCTCTCGATGCCCTTGCCGCCGAACCTGAACTGACGCAGTCCGTGGTCACGGGCAACGTGCGTCGTGTCGCCCAGATCAAGCTGCAGCTCTTCGGCCTCGACCGGCACATCCGCTGGGACCTCGGCGCATACGGTGAGGAGCACGACGAGCGGGCCGACCTCGTCGGCCTGGCCCTGGAACGCGCCTGTGTGCCTGCCGTAGACGCGGTTCTGATCGGGGATACGCCTGCAGACGTCGCTGCTGGGCGCCGGCAAGGCGTCCGGGTACTTGCGGTGGCGTCCGGCCGCAGCGACGAAGCCGAGTTGCGCCAGGCTGGGGCTGACATCGTGCTGTCGAACCTGGAGAACGCGCGATTGCTGGTGCACCTCGTCCACGGCGGAGACAAGACGCCCTAACCTTTCGCACGTCAATCGGCGATGATCGCCGTAAGGTCGGTGAGGGTGTCGATGCGCCAGTCCGCGGCGCGCACCACCTCGGGGTCGTCAGCCCACCAGTGCCCCCACGGGCCGCGCCGCAGGTGCGCTGCCCACATGCCCGCCCTCTTCGCCGGAAACACGTCGTTAGGCGGGTGGTCACCGACGTACACGGTCTCCGTTGGCTCGGCCTGCGCCACCTCCAGCACGCGGGCGAAGAACGCCGCTCCGGGCTTGGCCACACCCCACTCTCCGGAAGTGACGATGAGATCCGCCGGCAAGTCGAGTGCTCACAGCAGCTCGCCCGCGCGGATCGTCTGGTTCCCGGCGACGACCACGCGCACGCCGAGCCTACGCAGGCCGCTGAGCGCTCCGCGCACATCCGGATAAAGGTCCTCCTCCGCCAGCTGCTCGCCGCAGCCGGCTTCTTCGCGGGCAATGCGCTCCGCGTCGATGTCGATGCCCGGACGCAGCAGGCGCAGCGCCTCGGCGTTGTCGCGGCCGGCGACCACCGCGGCGCCGACGAGCGCAGACAGGGTGTGCCGCGGAACACCGAGCCAGTCGGCCCACCTCGCCCAGTAGCGGTCGTCACGGACCAGGGTCTTCCCGATGTCGAGGACGATCGTCGCAATCACATGCGCAGCCTAGGCTCGGCACACACCGGGCAGACGCCCGGCCCGAGCGTGCGTTTACCCCACCGGGCCGCTCGCATCGCCCCCCGAAGCCCCCTGCCGGCATCAATACGGCATCGGAGGAGTGCCGACCGAACGCGGCCCTGAGACCGGACGCGGGAGCGCTGAAGGCATGACGAAGATCTGGTGCGACGCCGCGGGGCCGGACGAAACCGATCGTAGAAACGCACCCCCGACGGCAGTCGAAGCAGAAATCGGACCACCACCCCGGGTCAGCCCCTGCCGTGACGGCTCGGCCGGGAGGCAACGACGGACCTCTGGGACACCCCGTCAGCGGCGGGAAGTCCGCGACGGGGAGTTCCGCTTCGTCCCCGGCTCCTGGTGAATCACGTGGATTCCCCGGGGCAGAGCACGTCGTCGGACGCCTCGGAGACGATCGAGCCGATGTGGTCCGGGGGGACGGCGATGGTGACGGAGATGGCGAGTTGCCGGCGTCCGTCGGCTGAGGTGGAGGTCATGGAGGTGGAGCCGGGCCCGGCTCCGGCCGCCTTCGTGACCGGGCACGTCGCGGGTTGGTCAGATGTGGTTTCCGGAGGTGTGGTGATTACTTCTTGCAGGTCCGGGGGCAGCAGCTTGCCCTGGTTGAAGGCCCGGAAAAAGGTGGTGAGATCCTCCGTGTTCGAGATGACGGCGCCTGCCGCCCAGGTGAAGGTGGCGTTCAGTTGGTCGGTGTCGCGCAGGTGTCCCTGGGCGTCGGGGTAGTAGCCGTGCCCGTGCGGCCCCTTGATGCGCTCGGTGGGTGAGGTGGGCACGTAAGTGCGGTCCATGTGCAGCGGCTGGAAGAGTCGTTGGTCGAGCACGTCGGCGAACCGGTCGCCGGTCACGTTCTCGATGATCATGCCGAGCAGGACATAGTTGATGTTCGAGTACTGATTCTTCTCGCCGGGGGCGAACTCGCGGGGCTTGCTCCGGGAGATCTCCAGCAGGTCGACGGGGGAGATGTCGCTGGTGTCGAACTGATCGACGTCTCCGGCGAAGTCGGGGATGCCGGAGGTGTGCTTGATCAGCTGACGCACGGTGATCTCGTCGGCGCGTTCGACGAGGTTCTGCTCGGCCACGCCGGGCAGGACGTCGCTGAGCTTGTCGTCGAGGCCGAGCTTGCCCTCGTCCACCAGTTGCAGGAGGACGGTCGCCGTCATGAACTTCGTCTGTGACCAGGCCCGGTAGCTCGACTCGGTGGGAATCGTGCCGCCCTGCCCGTCGATCAGCTGCGAGCCTGCGGTTCCGCGGTCGATGCGCTTGCCGTCGTAGTACGCCTCGGCGATGACGCCCACCACACCGGGGTTGCTCGCCAGTTCCTCCATCACCTGTTGCACGTCCCCGGTCTCTGGTTCGTCGGGGGCGGCGGTGGCCGGCGCGGCCGTGCTGAGCGTCAGCATCGCACTCACGAGTGCGGTGACGCCGGTCGCGGTCAAGCGTTTCATGAACCGTTCTCCTAGCTGGCCATGCGTACCGAGAGAGGGACGCTGCCGCGCCTTCTGGCCCGACGCTGAAGAAGCTAGGGTCGGCAACTGATCGCGAACTGAACAGAAGATCACGGCCCGCTGAGAGTTCGCTGAGAGTTCGCTGAGCCGACGGACTGGTCACTCAGGTCGCGGCCGGGGGGAGCTTCAGCTCCGGAGGACCGCAGCCCAGGCGCGCTGCCTCGGCCTCCGCGTAGCGGGGGAGGAGCGCTCGTACCTGGTCCGGGCTTACTCTCGTTCGAGAGCCGGCGGATGCCGTTGAGCCGTCCGTCGGCCAGCGCTCGCCCGCCGACCGGGGGGTTCGGCGTCGAGTTCGTCCGGGGCCTCGATGATCGGGGACAGCGCGTCCCGGTCCAGCGCATCCCAGCACACCTTGTCCGCGGCGAAGGGCCCGGCGTCGGTCTGCCAGGCGACGGCGGTACCGCCGAGGAGAGCGCCGGCGACCGCAGCGGCCGGCACGGGACGCGGCAGGCGGCGAGGGTGCCACCAGGGGGGCGGCGCTGCGGTGCGTTCGTCATCGGCCGGTCCTCCCGGGTGCGAGCGGCCGCAGCCCAGGCGCTGCGTCACGGCGTCGGGGAACAGGGTGTCGCCCAGCCACTCCATGCGCTTCCCAGGGTCCTCGGGGGCGGGATCGTAGGTGACCTTCAGCGTCTGCTCCACCGAGGACACGCGGTACTCGACCGTGCAGGTGCCGCGTGGCCGCTCGGGCGTCCGGCGGGTCATCGGCGCCGCTGCGGCTCCCTTGGTCGCTGAAGAAGCCGCGCTCACCGCCCTCCTGCCAGGCACCCCAGCAGTACCGCTCGCCGTCGAAAGGGCAGACGCGGTTGCACAGGCGCTGTGGTGAGCAGCCCGGTGGGCCCAGGGCGAACAGCGGCTGCAAGAGGATGAACAGCACGTCGTCGCTGGCGATGATCCGAAATGCCCGTTCGTCGGTCGTCGGGTCGAAGGCCTTGCTGGTGCCCATGACGGCCTCAGTCGCCGCGATCGCGTCGCGGACCGGGCGGACCAGCGACTCCCCGAGCGGGGTCGGCACCATCCGGCGGCCTTCTCGACGGCGCCACCCTGCTCAACCCCCGCGTCTACGGGCGCGTTGAGATGGCCGTCACCGACGTCACAGGTCTGCTCACGACCGGCCCCACCACGGACAGCCCGACGTGAGCAGTCTGATGTGCCGCAGGAACGCCGGCCGTCCCGCCCTCCCCGGGTCGGGACGGCCGGCACACGCTGAATCGTTACGGCCAGATCGAGTCGACCCACTCCGGGTGGTCGATGAACGGGTTCCGGTTGTGCTGGATCTGGTCGAAGATCACCTCGTTGCGGTTCCTCTCGAAATCGCTCGGCGGGTCCTCGGCGTTCCACTCCTTGAGGACCGAGAGCTTGCCGATGGCCGGCGACGAGCCGTTGTCGACCTGTTCGTTGGGCTCCAGGTCGGCGAAGCCGTCGTCGCCGTCGTAGCGAACGGCCATGTAGAGGATCATGCGGGCGACGTCGCCCTTGTCCTCGTCGCGGGGCTCGAAGGAGTCGTCGTCGGTCAAGCTCTCCGGGGCCTGGTCGACCGGGCTGCCGCCGTAGTCGAAGTCCTTGTTCCCGCGGGTGCTGTTGACCGTCACGTCTGTGGGGCGCAGGTGGTGCACATCGGTGCCCGGACCGGTCGAGGTACCGAAGTCGCCGTGGCTCTTGGCCCAGACGTGCTCGCGGTTCCAGTCGTCGGCGTTGCCGCCGTTGGAGTCCTTGCTCTGCGAGTAGCCGCTGTAGAGGAGGATGACGTTGTCCGGGTTCTCCGGGTCCTCGTCAGTCTCCATGAGTGCGTCCCAGACCTGGTCGTACGAGATCTTGGTCTGGTCGCTGATGATCGTGTGCAGGGCGCTCTTGAGCTCCTCGCCCTCCTTGCCGAGCGCGTCCTCGTAGTACGTGTCGTCGTACGCGACGACGGAGGACGTTGCGGGTTCGGCGGGCGTTGCCGCGACGGAGGGCAGCGTACCGGTGGCCGCCGCGGCCAGAGCCACGGCGGAGATCAGCGCGGCGCGCGGTATTCGGGACGTGTCCACGGAAGGACCTCTCTCCGGGAGTTGACACCTGCCGCTGCCGGGTGTGGGGGCACGGCACGTGGGCCGGCCGGGTGCCGGACCTCCAACGAGCGTGACAGCAGGCGCAGTTGGCTTCAAGTACGTCCCCGCAGGTGGCCGCGCGTAGACCTGATTTCCCGTTCAGGCACGCCGGGTTCTGTCCAGCTACATGCCGTTGATTAGCGCCCATGGACCCCGTGCCCCCCGGCCGGCGTCAGAAGCGCTTCCGCCAGCATGAGACCGACCCCAGATCTGGTTCGACGCCGCGGGGCCGGACGAAACCGATCGTAGAAGCGCACCCCCCACGGCGGCCGAACCAGAAATCGGATCACCACCCGGGGTCAGCCTCTGCCGTGGCGGCTCGGCCGGGAGGCGTTCGGGTCGGGGGTGGTTTCGATGACGCGGGTGAGTTGCCAGCGGGCTTCCTCTCACCGGCCGCTGCGGGCGCGGGAGGACTCGTCGGCAGGGTCATCGGCGTCTTCGGCCCGCCGCCGGCCGACGGTGGTCTGGGCCGAGCGGGCCACGTCCTTGCAGCTCGGTGGCGACGACCCCATGCGGACGATGAGGTCGGCCGCCTCCATCAGACGTTGGGCGCTGCAGCCGAGAGCCATGTGCGCCACCGAACTCGCGTCGTCGCTCACACCGCCTCCGGTGGGGGTGGTGCGCACCGCGTGGAATGTGCGGTAGGCGTCCGCCAGCCGCTCGTGTGCCCGGTCCAGGCCGACCGCCTCGCGCGCCGCCGCGAGGAGTTCGGCGCAGGTGTCCCGGATGGGCGGCGCGAGCCGGTCGGCGCAGATCTCCAGGGCGTGCTCGGCGAAGTCCAAGGCCAGCTCGCGCTGGTGGCGCTCCGCGGCCTCGTCGAGCAGGGTGCCGAGCACTCGGGGAATGACGATCACGTCTCTACCATGCCCTGCGCGGCTTGCTGAGGACTTCCAGCAGCTTGGCCGTGTCTCCTGCCGCCAGGTCGAATGTGACCAGCCCCAGGTCTGAAGCTTGTTCAGCGTCATCCGCACCGGCTTGCCGTATGGCGCCAGGCCCAGCGGGTCCGTCCACACATGGGGGTTGTCGACGTATGCGGCGGGGTTCGGGCCCGGGGCCGGGCCGAGCGGGTCGGGGGTGAGGTAGCGGGCGATGTCGGGGTCGTAGTAGCGCAGGACGTTGTAGTGCAGGCCGGACTCTCCGGATCCCCCGGCGTCGGATCGTCATCCAGGTCAAATACATGCCAGTCAGTCGGACGGTTACCCACCGCGCGCTGTCAGCGCGCCCAGTCGCTCCCGGCATGGCCACTCGGTGTGAGCGGCACGGGGGCCGCCGTATCCGGCCATTTCCGTTCGGCCCTCGGCAGCAGCGCCGCCGCCGGTAGGCCGGCCGGGCCGGGGATGCCGTAGAGCTCTTCGAAGGAGGCGGGGGCATTGGCCCAGTCGACCTCCCAGACGAGATAGCCGTACGTGTCCAGTGTCTCGGCCAGCCGGGCGTGGCGCATGCGCGCCTGAACCTTGCGAGGCTCTACTCCGGAGGCCACCAGCACGGCATCGGCGAAGTGCCGCAGATCCCGGAAAGTCGTTCCCTGCGGCACGGTCACGCCGCACGCCCGCGCTCTCTCCTTCGCGAGATCGAACTCCGTACAGAGGGTGCTCTGCCGTACGGGGGTCCAGAACCTGGTGACCGTGACCAGTTCACTGAACTCCTCCGGAATCGGAGGAAGCCCGCGCCGCTCTCGCTTGTGCAGTGCGGCAGCGGACAGCGGGGCCCGCCATCGGGCCAAGTGAGCCTGGTACTCATCCCAGAGGTACTTTCCGACCGCGAGCGGCGCGCGGCTCGCTGAAGTCTTCAGCGGCGCCGCTTGCCCGCGGCGCCGCTGTTCCTCGACCAGCTGTCGGGCGGGCACGGTCTCCAGGTCGCAGCGCCGAACACCGGCGGCTTCCATAGAGCGCAGTCCTTGTAGCGCCCCAAACCAGATCAGAATCCGGTACCTCGGGGTGATCGCGTCTGCCAGCGCGACGACATGCTCCCAGGTGAGCTGGACACCCTTGCCTGTCCCTTTGGGGAGGCGGATGCCGGAGACCGGATTTCCCTGCAAGTGGCCGTCCTCCACAGCCATCGAGAGTATCGCCGAGAGCGCTTTTTTGACCGCGGAGCGCGTGGAGTCCGGCATGCCTTCGGTCTTGAGAGCAGTGAAGAAGTCCCGGTACTCGCCTCGTTGCACCTCGCCGATTGCCCGCTCGCCGAGCGTGGGAACTACGTGGCCGCGCAGACGGTAGCCGTAGGTCTCGATGGTCCCGGGCGCCCTTCGTGCCGGGACAGGAACGTCTCGATGTAGTCGGCGATGGCGGGTGTGGAGCTAATGGTCTTGCGACCCCGGTGCGGGAAAGGATCGCGGCCCTCCTCGACAGCCGCGCGCTGGCTGCGCTGGTAGGCCAGGGCCGCCTTCTTCTTGTTCTTCGCGAAGAGTCTGGTCTGCTGTTTCCCGTTGCCGTTCCCGTAGGACGAGGTCAGGGTGGGCAGCGCATGCGTGGGATCGACCTCCAACGCAGCCCCGGTCGGTGTGCCGTGCGCGGCGAGTCCCGTGTCGGTGGAGGCATGGGTAAGGCTCTCGTCGCCGTGCTTCGGGTTCGGTGAGCCAGTGGTGTTGTCGCTGGGTGGCGGGGTGGGGAGGAGGTGTTCGATCTCGTCGGCCAGGGTGGGGCCGTGGCCTGCGGATTTGCGTTTGTCCGGGTGTTGGGAGCCGCCATTGCTGCCCAGGTTCGCCGTCGGGGTTTTCTGCAGCAGTACGGTCTCGGCGTTCCTGGGGCCAGGCGACGAGGAAGACGCGCTCGCGGCGCTGCGGGGCACCGACACCAGAGGCGCGTAGGCACGTCCAGCTCGCGTCGTACCCGAGGTCGGCCAGGTCTGCGAGTAGCACGCCCAGTGCCCGCATACGGGGTTGATCGGGTTGGTCTCCCACACACCGCGGGCAGGGGTCCACGTGGCGAAGGGTGCGGGTGCCGGCTCGGGTGGAGAGCAGGCCGCGGACATTCTCGATCACCGCCCTGTTGACTGCACTTCGTTGCTGATCTTGTTTCCTCTGGTTGGTGGTCATCGGCAGGACCCGAGAGGTCCTCCACGGCTTGGCGGCCGCGCCGCCCAGACCGACCCAGCCATCTGGGCTGTGCAACTCCTGCTGCAAGCCAAGGTCATTCGCGGTCGGCTTCGCCGCAGGGGCAGTGGCTCCGCCTCCCGCCACCACTCGCCGATCCCACGTGAAGTTACCCGGTAGGGGTATAGGCTGCTGGCGCGGAGTGTGACCCGCCGAGCGCGGGAAGGCGGCGCATCGCCTGGGTATGTCGCTAAGTTAATTAGTGATCTCTCCACGGGGCGGCGCGGACGGGAAGGCGGCTGAGGTGAGTGCGTGGGAGCCGGTGCTGGTGCTGCTGGGTGTCATGGCCGGTGGCGTCGCTGCGCTTCATGGGCTGGGAGCGTGGTTGCGGGCCGGGCTGCGGCCGTTGGAGACCGGACCGTTCAGCGGTGGACTGCCGCCGCGGGAACACGCAGTCTCCCGGTTCCATGTCCGCTGGTATCCCGTCACGATGATCTTCCTGGCCTTCGACATGGAGATGCTGTTCATGTATCCGTGGGTGCGGGTCGTGAGCGAGATGGGCACACCGGCAGTGGTCGAGATGTTCGTCTTCCTGGGCATCCTCTTCGCGGCCGTCGCGTATGCCTGGCGTGAGGGTGCCTTGCGATGGACGTGAGAGCCGCGCTGCGCCGGATGGCGACGGGTCGTCCCGCCGTGCTGCTGGTCACCGTGCCGGGCGGCACAGAAGTACGACTGACGGTCGAAGCAGAACTCCGGCGGCTCGGCTGGCCGTTGGCTGAAGGGCCGGCCGGGGCAAGCGGGCTGGTGGTGGCGGGGGCGCGGGAGCCGGAGGATGGGTGGCTGAGCGCTGTTTGGGCACAGATGCCGCACCCCAAGGCGCAGGTCTGCGTGCCCGAGCCGGGTGGCGTCGCAGTTGCCTTGGAGGAGTTGGGTCGGCGGCTGTCCTCGGGGGCGGTGTGGACGGCGGCCACGGGGGGCGGTGACGGCGAGGAGGTCACCGCCTCTGAGGAGCCCGGAGGTCATACGCACGAGGGTCGCGGTGGGCAGGACCGGGCCGGCGACGACGGCCACGGGGAGCTTGCGGAGCACCACGGCCACGACGGGACTGCCGGACATGAGGACCACGGCGAGCACGCGCAGCATAGGCAGCATGCGGGCCATGACCAGCACGCCGGCCATGGTCATGGCGGGCGCCAGGGACACGACGAACACGCTGGTCACGACGAACACGCTGGTCACGACGAACACGCTGGTCACGACGAACACGCTGGTCACGACGAACACGCCGGTCACGACGAACACGGCGGTCACGGCGAAGGTGACTCGGACGTCGGGCACGGAGGCCATGCCGGCCACGACGGACACGGTGGGCACACCCACCACCACGGCGGCATGGTCGCCGGGCTGCCTATGGCCGAGCGGGCCGACGACCGTGACGGCCTGCGGCTCGACCTGCTCCATCTGCCGCTGGGGCCCACACTTTCGGACTGGCCCGCCGGGCTGGTCGTGGACGTGGAGCTGCAGGGTGATGTGGTTCAGGGCGCCCAGGTGCGTACGCCCGCGCCGACCGCCTCGCATCACCTGCCGTACTGGGACGAACCGTGGCTACGAGCTGCGTACGGCGAGGCCGTCAGCCGCGGCGCCGCCGACCGGCGGTGCTGCGCCGCGCACCTGGACAGCGTGGCGCGGTTCCTCGCGGTCGCCGGGTGGTCCGATCCCGCGGCGCGGGCCCGGCGGTTGCGCGACGCGGTGCTCACCGGGACGCCGACGGGTGCGTGGCGCCCGGAGCTGCGCCGCCTCGCCCGCCGCGTCCGGCGGTCGCGCACGCTGCGCCGGCTGACCGTCGGGCTCGGTGAGCTGCCGGCCGCCCGGGCGCGGGAGCTGGGGGTGAGCGGTCCGGCGCTGGCTGCGGATGGAGACGTGTACGGGCGCCTGCTGGTCTGGCTCGCGAGCGTGGAGCGTTGCGCCGCCGGGCTCGATGACGAACGGCCCCTCGCACCGGATGATAGGGAGGGCCCACGCGGTCGCCTTGATGCCGTCCGGCCGCCGTCGCAGGCGTTGCTGGATGCGCTGCCCGGGCTGCTGTGCGGGGCTGAGTTCGCGTGCGCGCGCCTGATTGTGGCGAGCCTGGATCCGGACCCGGATGAAGTGGCGGCGGCGGTGAGCGTGCATGGCTGACACCGCCCCGCTGTGGGCCGTCGTGCTGCTGCCCTTTGCCCTCGTCGTTGCCGCGGTGGTCGTCGCGGGCTTCGACGCGGTGCTCGCCGCGGCGGCGGAGCGCGGCCGAGGCGGCGTCCGGCTACGACAAGCCGCGGTGCCCCTGCGGGAAGGTCTGCGGCTGCTTGCGCAGCAGCCACGTCGTACCACTGCCGACGACCCGTGGCTTGGCCGGATCGGCGTCGGTCTGGTCCCGGTCGCGGCGGTGCTGGCCGCCGCCGTGCTGCCATGGGGGTTCCGTGCCGTAACCGACCCGGTCGTGGGCGTGGTGTGGTTCAACGCGATGGAGGCGCTGGCGTGGGCGGCGGTGTGGCTGGCGGGCTGGGGGCCGAACTCCGCGCTGTCGCTGATCGGCGGCTACCGCTTCCTCGCGCAGGGCCTGGCGTACGAGCTGCCGCACATGTTCGCACTCACCACCGCGGCGCTGGGCGCGGAGTCGCTGCGGGTCGGCGAGGTGGTGGTGGCCCAGCAGGGACTGTGGTTCGCCGTGTGGATGCCGGTGGCGTTCGCGGCGTACCTGCTGAGCGCGCTGGCGATGGCCTTCTGGGGCCCGTTCGACCATCCCCTGGGCCGGGACGCGGCCGGCGGCGCGGCGGCCGAGCACTCGGGCGTGGACCGGCTGGTGCTGCTCGGCGGGCGGTGGCTGCTGCTTGTGGTCACCGCGGCGTTCAGCGTGCCGCTGTTCCTGGGCGGCGGGCACGGTCCGTGGCTGCCGGCCTGGGCTTGGACGCTGCTGAAGACCGCCGTGGTGCTGGGCCTGCTGGTCGCCGGCCGGCGGCTGCTGCCGACGCTGCGCATGGAGCGGTACATGGAGTTCGCATGGATGGTGCTGGTGCCGCTGACGCTGCTACAGGCCCTGGGGGTCGCGATCGTGGTGCTCAACAGGTGAGGGACGAATGAGCGACGACGGCAGGACGGATGAGACGCGGGTGCGGGGCGGAGGCCGGGCAGATGCTCGATGACGCTGTGTTCTGGACGCTGGCCGTGCTCGCCGTGGCCAGCGGCGTCATGGTGTTCCGTTTCGACTCCATGGCCCGGGCCACGTACGCGCTGCTGCTGTCCCTGCTCTGCGTCGGCGGCCTGGTTATCCAGCTCGGCCTGGACTACCTGGGCGTGGTCGTCATCCTGATGATGACGATCGAGATGGCCATCATGGCCGTGTTCATGGTGATGTTCATGATGAACCCGGCCGGGCTGATGCCCATGTCGATGCTGCACAACACGAAGGCCGCTGCCGCGATCTGCGTGTGCGTCTTCGGCCTGCTGGCCGCGGGCATCCTGCTGGCACCGTGGCCGCGACGACGCGGCGAGCCGGACGCGGACCCGACGATGGCGCTGGGCGAGTCGCTGATGGGCCCGCACATGCTGACGATGATGACGCTGGGGCTCGCCCTGTTCAGCACCATCGTGGCCACCGTCGTGCTGGCCACCCGGCGCGGGCGGTACGACCGCTTCGGTGACGACCTGCGGTCCCGGCGCGCCGACGATCCCGTACGCGGAGGGGTGGGCCGGTGACGCTGGAGCTGTTCCTGCTGGTGGCCGCCGCGCTGTTCTGCGTCGGTCTGTTCGGCGCGCTCACCCAGCAGTCGATCGTGATGCTCATGATGGGCTTGGAGCTGATGCTCGGCGGCGTCATCCTTGCCGCCGCCGCGGTCTGGCACTACGTCGCGCCCGCGGCCACCGACGGGCAGGTGCTCGTCGTGCTCGCGGTCACCGTCATGGCGGTCGAGATGGCCATCGGGTTCGCCGTGGTCATCGCGCTGTTCCGGGCCCGGGAGGTCGACATGACCGACGAGGCGGCGGAGCTGAAGGGGTGAGCGGGCTGCTGTGGGCGCTGGTCGCCGTTCCCTTGGGAATCGGCACGGTGCTGGCCGTGTCCGGACGCAAGGCCGACCGGTACGCGCCCTGGGTCGCACTGGCGGCGGCGGGCGCGACGGTGGTGCTGGCCGTCCTCGTCGCCTTCGATCAGCCGGCGGTGCGGGCTCCTCTGCTCGAAGGGCTGCCGTTCGGCCTCGCGGTGGACGGACTTTCGGGGCTGATGGTTGTCACCGTCTCGGCGGTCACCCTCGCCGTGCTGGTCTTCAGCGTCGCCGACGTCGGCCCGGGGGCGGCACGCGCCCGCTTCTTCGGCCTGATGCTGCTGTTCTGCGGCGCCATGCTCGTGACCGTCACCGCGACGACGCTGCCCGCGCTGCTGATGGGCTGGGAGGTCATGGGCGCCACCTCGTGGGCGCTCATCGGCTACTGGTGGCGCGAGTCGGAGCGGGTGCAGGCGGCCGGGGTCGCGTTCGTCACCACCCGGGCCGCCGACCTCGGGGTGTATCTCGCCGCGGGCGCGGCGCTCGTCGGCGGGCAGGCGGCGGGCCTGCGGCTGGACCGGCTGGACGAGGCGCCGGGCCCGTGGCTGCACCTGCTGACCGCGGGGGTCGTGGTGGCGGCGCTGGGCAAGTCCGCCCAACTGCCGTTCAGCTTCTGGCTGTCTCGCGCGATGCAGGGCCCGAGCCCCGTCTCGGCACTGCTGCACTCGGCGACGATGGTCGTCGCCGGGGCGTACCTGCTGCTCCGGCTGGGCCCACTGCTCGCCGCCTCCGGCTGGGGCGACGACGCCGTGGCCTGGACGGGTGCGGCCACGGCGCTGGCCCTGGGCCTGGTGGCGGTGGCGCAGTCGGGCCTCAAGCAGTTGCTGGCCGCCTCCAGTTGCGCGCAGATCGGCTTCATGGTGCTCGCGGCCGGGGTGTCGGCGACCACCGGCGGCACCCTCCAGCTCCTCGCGCACGCCGCGGCGAAGAGCCTGGCGTTCCTGGTGGCGGGCTTCTGGCTCACGGCGCTGGGCGCCAAGACACTGGGGCACCTGCGCGGCGCCGCCCGTGGACACCGCGCTGCGGGCGCCGCGTTCACCGTGGCCGCGCTGGCCCTGGCCGGGGTGCCGCCGCTGTCGCTCTGGGCGGCGAAGGACGTGCTGCTGGCCGGCGCGCTGGAGCACAGCCCGGCGCTGTACGCGACGGGCCTGGCCGCGGCCGTGGTCTCGGCGGTCTACGCCGTGAAGGCCCTCTGGTACGTCTGGCAGCCAGCACCCGCACACGGCGACGCACGACGCAGCACCGCCTCCACAGCGCGGCTACCGCTCCCCGCCGCCCTGTCCTTCGCCGTGCTCGCTCTCGCCACCGCGGCCCTCGGCGCCCTGGCCCTGCCGGGCCCGCGGGACGCCGTCGCCCGCACGCTGGGCGTTCGCGGCGAAGCCACCCCGCACTCCTGGGAGTTCATCCTCTCAGCCGTCCTCGCGCTCGCCGTCTCCGGCGCCGTCTGGGCGTGGGGCGGGCGGCACAGCCCAGTTCCTGCACGCCTCGCGGGGTGGGCCGTGGGGTGGCTGGGCCTGGAGGCCGCGGCCCGCGCGTTCTTCGTACGCCCTGTGCAGCACCTCGCCGCAGCGCTCGCCCGCTTCGACGACCGGGTCCTGGACCGCGGCATCGACGGTCTCGCCCGCGGCACGCTACGCCTCGCCACCGGCGTCAACCGCCGGTTGGAGATCAGGGTGGACGGCGCGGTGGATGGCGTGGGCGCCGTGAGCCAGGCGCTCGGCCGGCTGGCCCGCCGTCCGCAGTCCGGCCAGGTGCACACCTACCTCGCCCAGGCCGTTGCGGCCTTCACCGTCCTCGCCGTCGTCTTCGTCCTCGTGAGGTGACCGCCACCGTGCTCACGGCCCTCGTCTTCCTCCCTGCCGCCGCGGCGGCGGTGCTGCTGTGCCTGCCGCGCGCCACCGACCGCCGGGTCTTCCTCCTGACCTGGGCGGCGGTGTCGGCCGCCGTGCTGGCGCTGACCGTCGCGGTCTGGGCGGGGTACGACCACGGCGGCGGCATCCAGTACGAGACGAACGCCCGCTGGATCCCCT
Source organism: Streptomyces sp. CNX435 (assembly GCF_059570575.1). Taxonomy (NCBI): domain Bacteria; kingdom Bacillati; phylum Actinomycetota; class Actinomycetes; order Kitasatosporales; family Streptomycetaceae; genus Streptomyces; species Streptomyces sp. CNX435. Next base: position 64,468 of record NZ_JCANTA010000033.1, read on the forward strand.
CCGCCGGCATCGGCTACCACGTCGGCGTCGACGGCCTGTCGCTGCCGCTGCTGGCGCTGACCGGCGTGCTCTTCCTGGCCTGCGCGCTGTACGCGCTGCGCGAGACCCGCCGGGTACGGGAGTTCGCCGCCCTGTTCCTCTTCCTGGAGACCACCTGTCTCGGCCTGTTCGCCGCGCTCGACCTCATCCTCTTCTTCGTCTTCTTCGACCTGTCGATCGTCGCGATGTACTTCGTCATCGCCGGCTGGGGCCACGCAGGTGCCTCCCGGGCCGCGCTGAAGTTCTTCCTCTACACCTTCCTCGGCTCGCTCGCCCTGCTGCTCGGCTTCATCGGCCTCTACCTCGCTGCCGACCCGCACACCTTCGACATCGTCGCGCTGGCCGAGCAGAACCCGCTGGCCGGGCGCTCGGCCTACGGGGCGCTGGTGCTGCTGGCGGTCGGCGTGGGCCTGGCGGTCAAGACGCCGACCGTGCCGTTCCACACCTGGCTGCCGCCCGCCCACACCGAGGCCCCGGCGGTGGGCTCGGCGATCCTGGCCGGGGTGCTGCTGAAGATGGGCACGTACGGGTTCCTGCGCATCGCGATGCCGCTGCTGCCCGCGTCCTGGCGCTCGTACGCGCTGGTCTTCGTCGTCGTCGGCGTCGTCTCCGTGCTCTACGGAGCGCTGGTGGCCCTGGCCCAGACCGACTTCAAGCGCATGGTCGCGTACACCTCGGTCAACCACATGGGCTACATCATCCTGGCCGTCGGCGCCGCCGCGGCGGCCGGCGCCGACACCGCCGACGCCCGCCGGCTGGCGGTGACAGGGGCCACGTACCAGATGGTCAGCCACGGCCTGCTGACCGCCGCCCTGTTCCTCCTCGCCGGTGTCCTCTACGAGCGCGGCCGCACCTACGACATGGGCGCGTACTCCGGTGTCGCCGCTCGCACCCCGGTCTTCGCCGCCCTGACCGGCGTCGCCGTCTTCGCCTCCCTCGGGCTGCCGGGCTTCTCCGGCTTCATCGCCGAGTTCCAGATCCTCGCCGGCAGCCTCGGCCCGCGGCCGGTGGCGACCGGTCTTGCGGTGCTGGGCATCCTGCTGACCGCCGCCCTGCTGCTGCGCGCCCTGCAACGGATCTTCCTCGGCCCGCTGCGGCTGCCCGACAGCCCCGGCACGCCGCGGCCGTTCCCCGACATCCGCGCGCACGAGGCCGCGTCGATCGTCCCGCTGCTGGCCCTCGCCGTGATCCTCGGCGTCTTCCCGCGCTTCGTACTCGACGTCATCGAGCCGTTCTCGCGCCGCGTCCTGGAACTCGTCGCCCGATGAACGAGATGACGGGCATGAACGAAAACCCCCTCGACATGCTGCCCGAGGTGCTCCTCGCCGCCTCCGCCGTGCTCGGCCTGCTACTCGGCGCCTGGCTGCCGCGCCGCCGGCAGTGGCTGGTCGGGGCCCTGGCGGGAGCGTCCTGTACGGCCGGGATCGTGGCGGCCGTCCGCCAGGCCGCTGCCGACGCGCCGACGACGGCCTTCGAGGGCGCATTCGCCGTCGACGTCGTGACGTCGACCGGCCGCGTCGTCATCCTCGGCGGCACGCTGGTGGTGCTCACCCTCAGCTTCGTCCCGCTGCGGGGGGACGCGCGCGAGAGCGAGTTCTACGTCCTCGTCCAGCTCGCCGCGCTCGGCGCCCTGATGCTCACCGGCGCCCAGGACCTGCTGCTCCTGGCCGCCGCCTACCTGCTGGCGAGCGTGCCCGCGTACACCCTGGCGGGCTTCCGCAAGGACGGACCCGGCACCGAGGCGGCTCTGAAGTACTTCGTCGTCGGCGCCCTGCTGGGCGTCGTCATGCTCGCCGGGATCACCGTCCTGTATGCCGCCGGGCGCGCCACCGCGTACCCCGTGCTGAGCGAGGACCTGCCCGACGCGCCCGGCGTCCTGGTGGCCGCGGGCACGGTCGGGCTGCTGGCCGGGCTGCTGTTCAAGGCCGGCGGCGTGCCCGGGCACTTCTGGGTCCCCGACGCCGTCCAGGGAAGCAGTCCGCCCGCCGCCGCGTTCCTGGCCACGCTCCCCAAGGTCGGCGCCCTGGCCGCCCTCTACCGCCTGGCCGCGGTGCCGCTCGCTGACGCTGACCTGCCCTGGCCCGAGCTGCTCGCCGTGCTTGCCGCCGCGTCCATGACGCTCGGCAACCTCGCCGCCTTCTTCCAGACCGACGTCAAGCGGCTGCTCGCCTACTCCACCATCAGCCAGGTCGGCTACCTGCTCCTGCCCGTCGCCGTGGCCACCCGCGCCGACCAGGCCCAACAGGCCCTGCTGTACTACCTCGCCGCCTACGCCCTCACCAACCTCGGCGCCTTCGCGGTCGTCTGCGCCCTGCCGCACGCCCGCACCATCGACGACTACAGCGGCCTGCTGCGCGTGCGCCCGTGGCTGACCATCAGCCTGATCGTCTGCCTGCTCGGCCTCCTCGGCACCCCTCCCACCGCCGTCTTCCTCGGCAAGCTCGAAGTCTTCACCGCCGCCGTCGACGGCGGCTACACCTGGCTCGCCGTCCTCGCCGCCGTCAACACCGTGGCCTCCCTCTTCTACTACCTGCGCTGGATCCACCCCGCGGTCACCGCCACCGACGAGCCCCGCCCTCACCCACTTGTCCGCCCGGCCGCCCTCGCCGCCTACGCCGCCGCGGCAGCCTCCGTCGCTCTCGGCATCGCCGCCGGCCCGGTCCTCGACCTCCTCGACGGCCCGCTCACTCGCTGACCACCGCGGCAGTCTCGTGCGGCATGACGCCGTACCCGCAGCGCAGCCGGGTGCCCCGAGCGACCGCTTGCATACCCCCTACCCGTATGTTACAACTCTCTGGCAGATACCCCCAGGGGGTATAACGAGAGGGGAGCCTCATGTCATCCGTCAATCCCCGCCGCTGGTGGGCGCTGCTCGTGCTCGCCACCGCGCAGTTCATGGTCATCATGGACACCTCGATCATCGGCGTCGCGCTCCCCGAGATGCAGCGCGACCTGGGCTTCTCACCGGGCGACCTGCAGTGGGTGTTCAACGCCTACGTCGTCGCTTTCGGCGGTCTGCTGCTCCTCGGCGGGCGGCTGTCCGACCTCTTCGGCGCCCGGCGGGTGTTCGTCACCGGGTGGGGCGTGCTCATCGCCGGCTCCGTGGTGGCTGCGGCGGCGCAGTCCGCCGGGGTCGAGATCGCCGGGCGGGCCGTGCAGGGCGTCGGCGGGGCGCTGATCGCGCCGTCCGCCATGACCCTGCTGATGATCCTCTTCAGCCACGACCCCCGGGAGCTGGGCAAGGCGCTCGCCCTCTACGGTGCCGCCGCCCCGGCCGGCGGCACCGCCGGGGTCTTCCTCGGCGGTGTGTTCACCGAGTGGCTGAGCTGGCCGTGGATCTTCATCATCTACGTGCCCATCGGCATCGCCACCCTGCTCGCGACCGGCCTGCTGCCC
>NZ_JCANTA010000034.1:0-53107 GCF_059570575.1 Streptomyces sp. CNX435
ACCGTCTTGGCCCGCCGCCCGTTACGGGAGTTGCCGCCGTCCCGGCCGGCCGCATCATGCTTCTCATAGCCGAGATGCTCGGTCATCTCGCCGTCGAGAGCGGACTCGATGACCCGCTTCGTCAACTGCTGCAGCAGACCGCCCTCGCCGGTCAGCTGCAGACCCTCCGCACGGGCCCGGTCGACCAGCATCCCGACCAGCTGGTCATCCACGACCGGCACTGCGGCAGCCTCCGGCACCGGCGACGTCTCGTTCTCAGCCTCGGGCACAACATCAGTCATTCGGTGTCACTCCATGATCCAGTTCCACCGTCTGTTGTACACACCCTGCTGCAGGCGCATCCGAGGATCGGAGGCGCGCTGGTGTATCTGGAAGGCCCGCCGCTGCGGGATAGGCGGCTCACCTTCAGGCTAACGTTGGGATCGCGTAGCGAGCCCGCGAGGTGGTGTTGGCCGATGAGGGGGTACGCGTGGCCGAGCACCGAAGAGTCGTCTTTGCCGCCGGTGTGTCGTTGACTTATGCAGAAGGGAGTGAAGACACTGGCCCGCCGCCTCTTGATGCCCTGGACCCGTTGACCGACGCACCCCGGCACGCCAAGGTGGTCGAACGGGCCTTCACAAGGTTGGGCTACGTGGCACAGTTTGCTGGCCGGACCACTGATCCGGCACGACTCGTCACCGGCGTCAAAGCAGCGGTATCCTGCGGGGCCGACGTCGTCGTCGTCCACGTGGTCGCGCACGGACGCCCGACGCGCAGCAGCGGCAAGCTCGTCGTGGTGGGGCCGGACGGCCGAGACCTCGCCGAGCCGGTTGAGCGTTGGCTCGAGTATGTCGAGGATGGTCGCGATGAGCCGCGGCCAGTCGTGCTGTTCATCCTCGACATGTGCGTGTCGGGCTTGGCGGCGACCCTGCCGTGGCACCAGAACCTCGGCCCCGGTCAGCGGCGGGCCTGGGTCTTGGCCGCGACCGACTCCCGCAGCAGCGCGTACGATTTTCGCCTGAGCCGGGCTCTGGCCGAGGTCATGGACCAGTACACCACAGGGGTTCTGCGCGTGGACCCCTCGGTGGAGTTCATTGACCCGAGGGTCATCGCCCGTGAAGTCGATCTGCACATCGCACGGTTTAACCATGCCGAGGGCGGCATACAGCACATCGAGGTTAACCGGGCTCCGTGGACGGATCGCATCGAGGAGTTGCCGTTTTTTCCGAACCCCGCGTTCGACACGACGGCGGTCCGCGTGGCTGGCGTGGACGAGGCGCTGCGGCCGTTCATCGATGAAGCACTGGACGAGCAGCACTTCGCCACTCGCGCCGCTGGCACCGCACCGGGCGCAGGGCTGGCACCTCGCGGGTACTTCCAGGGGCGCGCAGCCGAGTTGCGCGCCTGTGCCGCTTGGCTCGAAGGCGACGACGACGCCGATCTGCGGGTGGTGACGGGGAAACCCGGGGTCGGCAAGTCCGCACTGATCGGGGCGCTGGTGTGCGCCGCGCATCCCGAGCTCCGTTCCCGCTACCGGCACGTGTGGGGCCACTTGCCGGCCAAGCCCGCCGAGAATCCGCGCCTGATCGCGGTGCACGCCCGCAAGCTCGGTCGGGATCAGATCGCTGATTCCATCGCCCGACAGCTGGGCTCGGCCGTGGCCGAGCGGCCAAGCGAGGGCTGGACGGCTCGGGACCTCGTCGCACTCGCAACAGCAGGCCAGGACCCCCGACCGTGCTCAATCATCATCGATGCCTTGGACGAGGCGCAGCGCCCTATCGATGTGGTGACCGGCCTGCTCCTGCCACTAGCCGACGCCCGCCGTCCGGACGGCGGCCCGGCCGTGCGCCTGCTGATCGGTGCTCGGCACGAGCAGCGGTTCACGGCGCTGTTGAACCGTGCGGCCGAAAACCACGGCCTGCTCGATCTCGACACGGCCGACGCCGACCGGCGCACCGAGGTCCTGGAGGCATACGTCGAAGAGCTGCTGGCCGACGCCGCCTGGTACCGCACGGTGGACGGCCGACCGGCGGCCCGCGCGTTTGCCCGCGCCGCAGCCAAAGCCCTGGCCGCCCGCCCATTGGAGTGGGGCGAGTTCCTGGTGGTCGGCCTCTACACCCAAACCCTCATCGGCAGGCCCCCGTTGCGGGACGCCGAGGAGGCGGCGGCGGTCGGCCGGGCCGTCCCGGGGGATCTGGACCAGCTCTTAGCCCACGATCTCGAACACATGACGTCGTGGTCGACCGGCGCCGTCCTGACCGCTGTCGCCTTCGCCGAAGGACGCGGCATACCGGAGCGCGTTATCGCCCGGGTGAGTTCCGCCTTCGACCTGGCCGACGCCTCCACACCGCTGCCGATCGAACAGATCCGGACCTGCTTGGAGAAGAGCCGGTTCTACCTGCGTCGGGACATCGACGTCGACGGCAGCACTCTGTACCGGCTGTTCCACGAGAGCCTCGCCGAAGCGCTCCGCTGGCGCCCGTACCGGCCGGACGGTTCCCGGGTCGAGCCGGAATCGGAACACGACCGGGGAGGGACCGAGACCAGCGCGCTATTCAGCGGCCAGGTGCTGGCGCGACTGCTCGAGACCGTGCCGACAGACCTCGACGGCCGACGAAGGTGGGTCGACGCCGAGCCATACCTGCTCGAGAACTTGGCGCGCCATGCCGTTATGGCCGGCAGGCTCGATGAACTCGTGCAGGATCCGGAGTTCCTGGTGCACTGCGTCCCCCAGGCGCTGGTCCGCGAGCTCCCAGACGTCGATTCCGCAGAAGCCAGAGCGATCGCATCGATCTACCGCGCGGGATACCCACGACACAGCGCTCCCGGCACGACATTCCAGGACCGGCGACTGCTTCTCGCGATCGAAGCGGCCCGCTACGGTCGGGCAGATCTCGCCAACCAGTTCGGTCGCCCCCTCACCTGGACGCCGCGATGGGCGACCGGCAGCGGGGTCACCCCAACCCACATCCACACCCTGTTCACCGGTGACAGCAGGGTCACCGCCGTCGCGATCGGCCATTTGGAAAATGCCGCGATCACCGCCACCGGCACGGACGGCGGAGCGGTGCACATCTGGGACTTACGCTCCGGCCAGCGTCTCCACAGCCTCACCGGACACCGCGGCGCCATCGCCTCAATCGCGATCAGCGCGGTGGACGGCGTCCCGATCGCCATCACCGGCAGCAATGACGGCAGCACGCGGATCTGGGATCTGCACAGCATGCAGCTCCTACACATACTGTCCCACGGCTCCGGAATCGGCAGACTCATCGACCTCGCGGTCGGCGTCGTCGACGGGACGCCAACCGCGTTTACCAACAGCTACGCTCCAGACGGCATCTTTCCTGACGAGCATCATCCGGAGATCCGCGGCTGGGATCTGCGCACCGGATACACACTCAGGCAGAAAATCGGCAACCGGCAGAACAGCAGCATTGCCCTCGGCGAGTTGGACGGCGAGCCGATCGCCGTCACCGACACTGAAAACTCTGCGCAACTGTGGAGTCTGCGCGACGGGCGCAAGCTGCGCTCGATGACAATGCCACCCATGATCGGCTACCCACCACCACCGAAACGGCCCATCGTCATCGGCGACCTCGCCGGCCGGACGGTCGCCTTCATCGGCGATCAACACGGTGCCGTCCATAGCTGGGACCTGCGCACCGGCCAGGAACTTCGTACCCTGACCGGACATGAAAGACCAGTCGCTGCCATCGCCCTCAGTGGGCCAGCGGACACCCCGCTCGTCATCACCGGCGATGCAGACGGCACGGTACTGGTCCGGGATTCGGGCACCGGCGAGCGGCTGCACAGCGTACGCGGGCACGGTGCGAAGGTTTGCGCAATCGCTGTCGGCGAGCTGGACGGGAAGCTGATCGCGGTCAGTGGCAATTCCGACGGCACTGCCCACGTGTGGGACCCGTGCGCCGAAAAGCGGAGCACGGTCGGCGCCGAACGCGCCTTCCGCGTCGCGCTCGGCGAACTTGAGGGCAGACCGATCGCCGTCACCAGCAACGGCACTGGTGACGATGGCGATGGCGGCTTCCTGAACGTATGGGATCTGCACGACGGGGCTCTGCTCCAAACCATAACCGAGCGCGGTAGCCGTCTCATCTCGGCGATCACAGTGGGCACGGTGAATACCGCGGACGGGGCGAACAGGGCGACACTCGCCGTCACCGGTGATACGGCTGGTGGCCTAGGCGTGTGGGATGTGGGCATCGGGCAGCAGTTGCACGCGCTGCGAGGTCACGACGAGTGCGTCACTGCAGTGGCCCTGGCCCAGTGGCACGGCACACCGATCGCCGTCACCGGCAGCGTCGGCGGACACGCAGTGGTGTGGGACCTGCGTACTGCACAACAGCTCTGCGAACTCACCCGCGGCACAGACGGAGTGTTCGCAGTCGCCCTCGGCGAGCTGGACAGCACGCCGATAACTGTCACCGCTGATGGAAGCGGTGACCTCTCGATTTCGGATCTGCGCACCGGATCGAGGATGTGCGTGCTACGCGGCAATGGCGAGTGCATCACGGCGGTCGCCCTCGGCGAGCTGGACAGCACACTGATAGCCGTCACCGGCACCACCAGGGGAGTCCTGCAGGTGTGGGACCTGCACAGCCAGCGACGACTCCGTACCTTGAAAGGTCATACCGGCAGGGTGACCGCAGTCGCCCTCGGTGAGCTGAACGGCACGCCGATCGCCGTCGCCGGAGGCACCAACAGCACTGCGCGAATGTGGGATCTGCGCACCGGCTCGGAAATCTATGTTCTGCCGCTTCCCGACGCATGTCAGGACCTGGGCCTGGCCCCGACGGGTCTCCTCACCCTGGTGGTGGGTCCGGACATCGTAATCATGGAACCGAACCCGCCTGGAGGCGCTCGTGGTTGACACCAATGCCCGGTTGCGAGTCGTCGCGGTCCACGGGGTCGGCTACCACGATCCGCGCCGAGCTGCCGACGCAGTCCGTCACGCCAACGCGGCCGACTGGACGGGCCATCTGGCCCGTGGCTTGGGCATCGAGCCAGAACGCCTGAACGTTGCCTTCGCCTACTACGCTCCCGCCCTGAACGCCACGGCACGGCGACAGGGCTCGGACGACGAACTCGCCGACGAATTAGCCGCCGGAATGCTTGCCGACTGGCTGGCCGAGCTCGGTGCACCAACCCCGGTCGCCCAGGGCGCACTCACCCTGCCGCTCCGTCAGGCCGCCTCCTGGATCGCCGAACACTTCGGCCTGGACGGTCGCCTCACGCACCTGTTCATCCGGGTCTTCTTCCGAGAAGTCGCCACGTATCTACGCACTCCCGACTCTGAAGCCCGAGGTCGAGCCCGCCGAACTGTCGAAGACCTCATCGCGGAGCACCAGCCCGACGTCGTCATCGCGCACTCGCTAGGCACGGTGGTCAGCTACGAGGCTCTCCACACGAAATCCAAACAGCGAGTACCCCTTCTACTCACTCTCGGCTCCCCTCTCGCGCTGCCCAAAGCCGTATTCCCGCGTCTGCAGCCGTCGCCCACACAGGACGGCGCCGCGGGCCGTGAAATGGGCTTCCGGCCGCCAGGTGTCGAGCGCTGGGTGAACATAGCCGACCCCGGAGACCCGGTGGCCATCCCACCCCGGCTGGCCAAGGCATTCCATGGCGTGACCCTCGACCTGCCCGACACCGTGCACGCCACATATGGCTTCCACCATGCGCGCAACTACCTCGCTTGCGCTGCTACCGCCGCAACCCTCGCACCGTATTTGGGACTCTGAGTCAGCCTCCTCCACGCTATCCGGGCCAGCCAGAACCTCCACCACGGTCTCCCGGGAGACGACGAACCGCTCCCAGTCGAGTTCCGCTTCCCGCAACGCGGCCAGCACCCGGTCCGCCTCAGCCCGCAGCGCTTCCACCCGCTGAGCGGCAACTCGTTCCCGCTCCTCCAGCAGCCCAATCACCGACGGCATTCCGCACCTCCACAGCCACGCCGACACGACGTGCTCTGCCTGCCACGGAAACCCCGGCACTATGCCTGAACAGCGACAACACGGTGATCAAGTACGGAAAGACAACAGCTTCTCAACCGGAATTATTGCGGTGGAGGAAGCGACAACCCGCGCTCGCCGACCAGGTCGCGGGTCTGCGTGGCGATCTCCAGCTCCTCGTCGGTGGGCACCACGGCCACCGCCACCTTCGAGCCGGGCGCGGAGACCACCCGGGGCGCCGAGCCGCGCACCGCGTTGCGTACGGAGTCCAGCTGGATGCCGAGTACCTCCAGGCCGCGCAGTGACGCCTCCCGTACGGCGGCTGAGTTCTCCCCGACGCCGGCGGTGAACGCGATCGCGTCCACCCGGCCCAGCACGGCGGTGTACGCGCCGACGTACTTGCGGATGCGGTGGACGTACACGTCGAAGGCCAGCCGCGCGCGCTCGTCGCCCTCGGCGATCCGGCGGCCGATCTCCCGCATGTCGTTGTCGCCGCAGAGGCCGGCCAGCCCGCTCTGCTTGTTGAGCAGCGTGTCGATCGCGTCGGTGTCCATGCCCGCCTCGCGGGCGAGGTGGAAGATCACCGCCGGGTCGAGGTCCCCGCTGCGGGTACCCATCACCAGGCCCTCCAGCGGGGTCATCCCCATCGACGTCTCCACGCACCGGCCGCCGGCGACGGCGGAGACGCTGGCGCCGTTGCCGAGGTGCAGCACGATGACGTTGAACCCCTCCGGGCCCGCCGGATCGCGGCCGAGCAGCTCCGCGGCGGTCCGGGAGACGTAGGCGTGGGAGGTGCCGTGGAAGCCGTAGCGGCGGATGGCGTGGGCGTCGGCGGTGGCCGTGTCCAGGGCGTAGCGCCAGGCGTGCTCGGGGAGGGTGGCGTGGAAGGCGGTGTCGAAGACGGCGACCTGCGGCAGGTCGGGGCGCAGCTCCCGGGCGACGCGGATGCCGGCGATGTTCGCCGGGTTGTGCAGCGGCGCGAGCGGGACGAGCTTCTCCATCTCCGCCAGCACGCCGTCGTCGACGAGGGCCGGCGCGGTGAAGCGGGTGCCGCCGTGGACGGCGCGGTGGCCGATGGCCAGCAGGTCGGGCGAGTCCAGCCCGTGCCCGGCGGCGGCCAGCTCCTCGCCCACGGCGCGCAGCGCCGCCGCGTGGTCCGCCACCCCGCCCCGGGTCTGCGGCTCGCCGATCCGCTCGACGACGCCGCGGGCGGGGCGGTCGGCGCCGGGGGTCGGGCCGGCCATGTCGATGAGCTGGTACTTCAGCGAGGAGGAGCCGGAGTTGAGCACCAGCACCCGGGTCGGGGCCGCGGCGGTCACCGCGCACCGCCCTGCGCCGGTGCGGCGGTGCCCTGCGCCTGAGCGGCGGTGCCCTGCGCCTGGACGGCGGTGATCGCGACCGTGTTGATGATGTCCTGGACCAGCGCTCCCCGGGACAGGTCGTTCACCGGCTTGTTCAGCCCCTGCAGCACCGGCCCCACGGCGATCGCGCCGGCCGTGCGCTGCACCGCCTTGTACGTGTTGTTGCCGGTGTTGAGGTCGGGGAAGACCAGCACCGTGGCCTGCCCGGCGACCCGCGAGTGGGGCATCTTGGCGGCGGCGACGGTCGCGTCCACCGCCGCGTCGTACTGGATCGGGCCCTCCACCTGAAGGTCCGGCCGGCGCGCCCGGACCAGCTCGGTCGCCCGCCGCACCTTGTCGACGCCTGAGCCGGAACCGGAGGTGCCGGTGGAGTACGACAGCATCGCCACCCGCGGCTCGACGCCGAACTGCGCGGCCGTCGCCGCCGACTGGATGGCGATGTCCGCGAGCTGCTCGGCGTCCGGATCGGGGTTGACCGCGCAGTCGCCGTACACCAGCACCCGGTCCGCCAGGCACATGAAGAAGACGGACGAGACGATCGCGGCGCCCGGTGCGGTCTTGATGACCTCGAACGCCGGGCGGATGGTGGCCGCCGTGGAGTGCGCGGCGCCGGAGACCATCGCGTCGGCCAGGCCCTGCTGCACCATCAGGGTGCCGAAGTAGTTGACGTCGCCGACGACATCGTACGCCAACTCCACGCTGACGCCGCGGTGCGCGCGGTACTGCGCGTACAGCTCGGCGAAGCTCTCGCGCAGCGGCGAGACACGCGGGTCGGTGATCCGGGCCGAGGCCGCGCCGCCGGGCTCCGCCGCCGGCTCGTCCGCGCCCAGCAGCGGCAGGCTCAGCCCCAGCTCCGCCGCGCGCCTGCGGATCGTCTGCTCCTCGCCGAGGAGCGTGAGATCGCACACCCCGCGCCGTACCAGCACCTCCGCCGCCAGCAGCACCCGCTCCTCCGTGCCCTCCGGCAGCACCACGTGCCGTCGGTCGCCCTGCGCCCGCTCGATCAGCATGTGCTCGAACATCATCGGCGTCACGCGCCCGCTCGCCGCCACCGTCAACCGCCCGGTGAGCTGCGCGGAGTCCACGTGCGACTCGAAGAGGCCGAGGGCGATGTCCGCCTTGCGCGGCGTCGCGGCGTTCAGCTCGCCGCGCAGCCCGACCAGCGCGGCGGCGGTGGGGAACGAGCCCTCGGCCACCGTGAGCAGCGGCGTCCCCGGCGCCAGCCGCTCGGCCAGCGCCATGATGTCCGGGCCGGGCCGCTCGTCCAGCGTCAGCAGCACCCCGGCGATGGCGGGGGAGCCCGCGGAGTGCGCGGCCAGCGCGCCGACGACGAGGTCCGCCCGGTCGCCGGGCGTGATGACCATGCAGCCCTCGCTCAGGGCCGGCAGGAAGGCGGGCAGCATCGCGCCGCCGAAGACGAAGTCGCGTACGTCACGGGCCAGCCCGCCGGCGTCGCCGGCCAGCAGCCCGGCGCCGAGCGCGTCCCGTATCTGCGCGACGGTGGGCGCGGCGAGGCCGGCGTCCTCGGGGACGACGTACACCGGGACGGGCAGGCCGACCTCACCGGCGGCCTGCCGGGCCGGTGCGGCGGCGGCCGGGGCGACGCGGTTGGCGATCATCGCCAGGACGTCGCAGCCGAGGAAGGCGTAGGCGTCGTGGGCGTTGCGGACCTCGGCGACCACCGAGTCCGCGGACTGCTCCGCGCCGCCGACGACGGGGAGCACGGCGGCGCCGCACTCGTTGGCGAGGCGGGCGTTGAGGGCCAGCTCGGCCGGGATGTTGGTGTCGGCGAAGTCGGTGCCCAGGATCAGCACCGCCTCGTAGTCCGCGGCGACCTCGTGGAACCGCCCGACCAGCCGGGCCACCAGCGCGTCCGTACCCTCCTCGGCCTGCAGCGCGGAGGCGTTCTCGTACGTCATGCCGAGCACGCCGGCGCGCGGCTGGCTCAGCCGGTAGCGGGCGCGGAGCAGGTCGAAGACCGGGTCGCGGGCGTCGGCGCCGGCATGGGCCAGCGGACGGAAGATCCCGACCCGGTCGACCTGGCGGGAGAGCAGCTCCATCATGCCCAGCTCGACGACCTGGCGGCCGTCCCCGCGGCCGATGCCGGCGACGTAGACGCTGCGGGCCACTCCTGCACTCCATCCGTCGCGGTCCCGTCCGACCATACCGTCGGGCCGGGGGCGGACGCGCGGCGGCCGTTCCCGTGACGACCGGTGTGACGGCGGGGTGACGGCCCGGTGTGACGACCGGTGTGACGGCGAGGTGACCGCCGGGTGTGACTCAGGGTTAACCGGCTGTTCGGGCGGGTGACTCTCGGAGCATGGGAGAATCGCTTCGATCAGGCATGCGACTGGACCGAGCGGGAGAGACATGCGCATCGGAGTACTCACGGCGGGTGGAGACTGCCCCGGTCTGAACGCGGTGATCAGGTCGGTGGTCCACCGGGCCGTGGCCGGTCACGGCGACGAGGTGATCGGGTTCGAGGACGGCTTCAAGGGCCTGCTCGAAGGCCGCTACCTCAAGCTGGACCTCAACGCCGTCGGCGGCATCCTCGCCCGCGGCGGGACCGTCCTCGGCTCCTCCCGGCTGGAACGCGACCGGCTCCGCGAAGCCTGCGAGAACACCGAGGAGCTGAGCCGCGAGCTGGCCCTGGACGCGCTCATCCCGATCGGCGGCGAGGGCACCCTCACCGCGTCGGCGATGCTCGCCGACGCGGGCATGCCGGTCGTCGGCGTACCCAAGACCATCGACAACGACATCTCCGCCACCGACCGCACCTTCGGCTTCGACACCGCCGTCGGCGTGGCCACCGAGGCGATGGACCGGCTGAAGACCACCGCCGAGTCCCACCAGCGCGTCATGGTCGTCGAGGTCATGGGCCGGCACGCGGGCTGGATCGCGCTGGAGTCCGGCATGGCCGGCGGGGCGCACGGCATCTGCCTGCCGGAGCGGCCGTTCGACATCGGCAACCTGTGCAAGATGGTCGAGGAGCGCTTCGACCGGCAGAAGAAGTTCGCCGTCATCTGCGTCGCCGAGGGCGCGCACCCGGCGGAGGGCACGATGGAGTACCAGAAGGGCGAGATCGACCAGTACGGCCACGAGCGCTTCACCGGCATCGGCAACCGCCTGGCCGGCGAACTGGAGCGCCGCCTGGGCAAGGAGGCCAAGCCGGTCATCCTCGGCCACGTCCAGCGCGGCGGCACGCCCACGGCGTACGACCGCGTGCTGGCGACCCGCTTCGGGTGGCACGCGGTGGAGGCGGTGCACCGCGGCGACTTCGGGCAGATGACGGCGCTGCGCGGCACGGACATCGTGATGGCGCCGCTGGCGGAGGCGACGCGGGAGCTGAAGCGGGTGCCGGCGCACCGGATGGACGAGGCGGAGGTCGTGTTCTGACGGGCGCCGCCTGAGGGGGTCGACTGCCGCGCCGCCTGGCGGGCGCTGCTGCCCCCGGGCCTTCCCGGGGCCTGGAGAGGGCTGTCGGGGTGGGGCCGGCGGGGGCATGATGGTGGGCCCGCAGCGGTCGTGGCGCCTGGGAGGGGTGGGCAGGAGGTGACGTTCCGGCAGCACTTGAAGCAGGAGGCGTACCGGATCCTGGACACGTTCCCGGAGGAGCTGAGGCCCGAGATCTACGTCGTCGCCCTGTCGCTCTACCGCGTCGACCAGGACGCCCGCTATCCGTACGTGTCCGTCGGCTACAACACCGAGGCGCAGATCCGCCGCGAGTGCGAGGCGGCGCGCGCCGAGCTGGATCCGGACGGCGAGGTGCGGTGGTCGTACGCGTACTGGATCCTGGACGGCTTCGAGCGCGTCGGCCATGTGCCGGAGGACCCGGTGGGCACCGCGCTGCACCGGGCGGAGGCGACGGCGAAGGGGTTGTGGTTCGAGGACGAGGAGCAGTTCTCGGACCGGTGGTCCACGGTGTACGACGTGCTGTGCGCGGACTCGCCGAGGACTGCGTGGACGTGGCCCGGCATCTGCACGAGACGGGCCGGGTCGAGGAGGTGCTGGGGCGGCCGGTGCCGGTGGTGCTGTTCGACATGGACGATCCGGAGGAGCAGATCCCGCTCACGGCGGAGGCGAACCCGCCGGAGCTGGTGGTGGACTACCTGGCGTGGCAGCGGGCGCAGGCGGCGGAGTAGCGGGGCGCCCCGCCCGGGGGCGTCACAACCGCGTTGCCGTCCGGACCAGCCGCGCGAGGGCGAGCGAGCGGCTGTGCGCCGGCCACGCGATGTGGGTGACGACCGGGGGCGCGTCGGTCAGGGGCACGGCGGTGTGCTCGGCCCACAGCCAGGCGCGGGCGGAGTCGGGGAAGACGGCCACCGTACGGCCGAGGGCGATCAGTTGCGCCAGTTGCGTCTGGTCCTGGATCTCGGGGCCCGGGCCGGGCGGGTGCGTGTCGTCGCGGGACCAGCGGGCGAGCGGCAGGCCGGGGATGTCGCTGACCTCGGCCAGGGTCAGGGTCGTGCGCGCGGCCAGGGGGTGCGCGGTGGGCAGGATGGCGATCTGCCCCTCGGTCAGCAACTCCTCGCTGTCGAATCCGGTGAGGGAGTTGAACGGCGCGTGCATGAGCGCCACGTCGGCGCGGCCGTCGCGCAGCATCGCGCCCTGTTCGCACGTGCCGCTGGGCAGCACCTCGACCTCGGCGGCGCCGGGCTCGGCCGCGTAGGCGTCGAGGAGTTTGTGCAGCAACTCGTGGGACGCGGCGGCCTTCACCGCCAGCACCAGGCGGTTACGGGGACCGCCCGGACCGTCTGCGTCGCCCGGACCGTCCGCACCGCCGGCGCGGCGGGTGCGGCGGGCGGCGGCGGTGGTCGCGTCGAGGGCCGCGCGGCCCTCGTGCAGCAGCATCTCCCCGGCCCCCGTCAGTGCGACTCCGCGGCGGTCGCGCTCCAGCAGGCGGACGCCGAGCCGCCGTTCGAGCTGCTGAATCGCCCGGGACAGCGGCGGCTGGGCCATGCCGAGGCGCGCGGCGGCGCGGCCGAAGTGCAGTTCCTCGGCGACGGCGACGAAGTACCGCAGCTCGCGGGTCTCCAGGGTGTCCATGACCACAGCGTACGTCGGTGATACCTGCCGGGTATGACAGGCCACCGGGTCGGTATTGGATGCGCCGCTCTCATCGGTGCGACCATCACGGCACGGGCAGCAGCCCCGTATGCACCGGTTCAACCGTAAAGGCGTCACCATGAACACCCCCTCCGCACCACTCCCCGGCGGTACCTGGCCGCTGGGCGACCTGACCGTCACCCGCGTCGGCTACGGCGCCATGCAGCTCGCCGGCCCCGGCGTGATGGGCCCGCCCACAGACCGCGACGGCGCGCTCGCCGTCCTGCGCGAGGCCGTCGCCCTCGGGATCACGCACATCGACACCTCCGGCGCGTACGGCCCCCGCGTCACCAACCAGCTCATCCGCGAAGCGCTCCACCCCTACCCCACCTCCCTGCACCTCGTCACCAAGGTCGGCGCGGTCCGCGACCCGCAGGGCGGCTGGCCCCCCGCCCGCCGCCCCGAGGACCTGCGCCGCGCCGTCCGCGAGAACCTCGACGACCTCGGCCTCGACGCGCTCGACGTGGTCAACCTCCGGCTCGGCGACGCCCAGGGCCCCCGGCCCGGCTCGCTCGCCGAGCCCTTCGAGGCCCTCGCCGTACTGAAGGAGCAGGGGCTGATCCGGCACCTCGGCGTGAGTAACGCGACGGCCGAACAGGTCGCCGAGGCACAGGCGATCGCGCCGATCGTGTGCGTACAGAACATGTACAACCTCGCCCACCGCCAGGACGACGAGCTGATCGACGACCTCGCCGGCAAGGGCATCGCCTACGTGCCCTTCTTCCCGCTCGGCGGCTTCACCCCGCTGCAGTCCGCGACGCTGTCCGCCGTGGCGGCCCGGCTGGGTGCGACGCCGATGTCGGTCGCCCTGGCCTGGCTGCTGCGGCGGTCGCCGAACATCCTGCTCATCCCCGGTACGTCGGCGGTGGCGCACCTGCGCGAGAACGTCGCCGGCGCGGGACTCCGGCTCTCCGGCGAGGAATTCGCGGAGCTGGACGAGATCGGCCGCTAGCGCTCACCGGGCCGGGGGCGGGGGCTCCTCCGGTGGCCGGGGCCAGGGCCGGGGGCCCCCGGCGGGGTGAGATCGAGTCGCCAGACGGCCTCGTCGTCGTGGACGAGGTCCGTACGCACCAGCCCGGCGGACGCCGCGACGGCGGCGGAGGCGCGGTGATCAGGATGGACGTGCGCGACGACGGCCCGCAGCGGCAGCCGCCCGAGCCTGGCGACCAGCCCCCGCGCGGCCTCCCCGGCGATGCCCCGCCCCTGCCACGGAGTCCCCACGACCCAGGCGACCTCGGCGACCGCGTCCCGGATCGTCACCTGCACGTATCCGCCCAGCACGCCGTCCGCCCGCAGGCGCAGCACCCAGTTGCCCCACACGGTCCCGCCCCCGGGCGCCCCGGCGGCCAACCGCGCGTAACGCGCCCGCAGTTCGCCGAGCGAGGGCGGCGAGCCGCCGGTGAACTCGTAGAGCGCGGGGTCGCCGAGCACGCCGGCCATCTCGTCGGCGTGCTCGACGCGCAGCGGGAGCAGGTCGAGCCGCGCGGTCCGTATGGTCTCGCCGACGGCGTCGGCCAGTTCGGTGTCCGTCAGAACCTCCCGTGATTGTGCACATCTTCACACAAATCCCCGCCGGGCCCGTTCAGATCCCGCCAGTCCCCGGTTCAGCAGTCGAACACCGACCAGCAGATGTCGTTGCGCAGCCGCTGGTCGTCGAGCACGAGCGCGCGGATCTCCTCCGGAAGCCGGTCACGCTGCCACCGGCACTCGCGCCGCCCCGCGGCCTCGCTCTCGTCCGCCGGCACCGCGGCGCGGGCGGCCTTTATCGCGTAGGCGGCGGCGCCGAGTTCATGAGCGGCAACGTGCGCGACGACCGCGGCCTGCCCCGCGGCGTAAGCCGCATGCCGCGCCGCCCCGCGCAGATCCCTGGCCGCCCCCATCGCATGCCCGCCGGCCGCCCGGGCATCCATCATCCTGACCTCGCCACGCACCCAGGCCCGGGCGTGCTCGATCGCCTGTCGCGGACGCGGATCCCCGGGCCGGGCGGCCTCGAAGTGACCGAGGACGTGCTCCGCGCACGTGGCGGCCCAAAGGGCGAGGAGGTGGTGGTGCGCGTCGGTGAGGGAGCCGCCACGGCGGATGGTCACGAAGCGGGGATCCCGGACCTTCGGAAGGATCACGGGACCACCGTAGGACTCCGGCCGGGTTCGGTGTCCGTCAGAACCCCGCAACCGCGTCCCGCGGGCTCAGCGCGAGGTAGCCTGTTGCCAGACCCGCTCGAATTCATCCCCCGTGATGGCATGCGGAGTGAATTCCTCCTGTGCGGCGATTTCTTCGATGCTCGGAAATCTGGTTTCGCTGAGCATGGTGGTTCCGGTTGCCTGCTCGGGGCCGGCGTAGTCGCGTCGGCCATTGCGGTGAACCTCCACCTTACGGACCTCCCAGCCAGATTCGTCGATCTCGCTGTACAGCTCCACCGGCTCATCGGGTAGTTCATGGTGCCACGTCACTCTCAAGTACCGCATCAGTTGGATCCCCAGCTCACAATTCTGTCGGTCAAGTCCAAGGGTTCGCTGTTAGGAACCACGAATACATTATCCCGCCCTTGTATCACGTTGAGGCCGGATACGTCGATCTCGACGTAATGCGAGAAGCGTGACCCCTGGAACGGTTGGCCGATGAACGCTCGTGAGAGTTGAGCGTTGGTTCTGGTACCTGGTGCTATGTCAGACAGATATTGCCCATCCCCGTATCTGGCGTCGTTCGGGTTCACTGCGGAGAGCGAGGGGCGAAGCTCCCGACTCGCCACAATGCCTTGCTGTCCGGCTTCGTCGGTGTAGTGGAAGAGTGTCCGCGGAGGAGAGCTGGCTGAATATGGCGAGAGGCCGAGTGGATCGGATTCGGTGTGCGGGTGCTGAACGTAGGTGACGGGGTTCGGGTCGGGCGTGAGGCCGAGTGGATCGGGTGTGGTGTAGCGGGCGACGGCGGGATCGTAGTATCGGTGGACGTTGTAGTGCAGCCCGGATTCCGGATCGTGATATTGGCCTGGGTAACGGAGCGGTGTGTAGGCGGTCGATGTGGTGGCCCACATCATGTTGCCCCACAGGGTGGTGCGGGTGTGCCAGGCCAGTTCACCCGTCTCGTCCACCAGTTCCCGGGGGGCGCCGATCAGGTCGGTGACGACGGCGAAGAAGCGGGAGTCGATCTCGGCTTGAGTGGTGGCGTCGGTGATGCGTTCGGTCTGGGATATCGGCGCCAAGCCCTGATGGTCCCAGGTGAGGGTGACCGGATGGGGATACTGGGGCGCGCGGGTGGTCTGCTCGATCAGGGTGGGGCCGTCCCAGGTGAAGACCGTCTCCTCGACCACGGTCTCGACGTCCGCGGCCAGCCGCTGTTTGCTGGTACGCCTGCCGAGCGGGTCATAGCGATAACGCCAGACGGTTCCATCGGGGGTGGTGGTTTGAGTCAGACGGTCTTCGATGTCATAGGAAAAGTGCCACGTATCCGGCTTCTTCGACAACCGGATCTTCTGCCGCAGCGTCAGCCGTCCTGCAAGATCGTGCTCGTATCGGTACTGTCCAGCGCGGGTGAGACAGGTGCCGGAGTACGCGCGAGCGCCGGCGCTCTCCGCGTGGGCGTGCCTGCTTGGCAAGGTCGCATGGGTCTGATTGCCGAGCGGATCGTAAGCGTACGACTCTGACCATCCTGGGGCGGTCACCTCGGTGACCCGGCCAGCGGCATCCAGATGAAAGGTCCGCCGTCCACCCACCTGCTCGTCCACGGCGGAGAGATGACCGTCGGCGCGGTAGGTGTAGGAACGTTGCTGCACCGGCCCCGAAGCACCGGTGGCGGTGAGCGCCTGCTTGACCAGCCTGCCCGTCGGGTCCCAGGTCGAGTCCAGCACGACGGCTGCACCGACGTGGCGGGCGGTTTCACGACCGGCGGCATCGTATGTGAAGTCCAGCGTGTGACCGGATGCGGTCACCGTGCTGCGCCTCCCGGCCGCATCGTAACCGTAGGTCGTCTGCGCCCCCGTGGGGGTGGTGCGGTGGATGCGTCGCCCCTGAGCGTCGTAGGCGTAGGTGGTGGTCCGTCCGTCGATTGCCTCGGAGACGATGCGGCCGAGTTCGTCACGCTGGTAGGTCAACTCGGCGTCTGCGCCGCGGGCACCCATCAGTCGTCCGGCCAGATCGTAGGCGTATGTCGTGACCGACCCGGCGGCATCCTTGCCTACGACCTGCCCGAGGGCGTCGCGCTCGTACGTGATCGTCTCACCGGTAGCTGAGGTCCGTGCGGTGAGCTGTCCGGCGGCGTCGAGAGTGTAGGCCGTGGTTCGACCGTCGAAGTCGACTTCGGCCACCAACCGGCCCGCGGGGTTATACGTGTATTTCCAAGTGTGACCCAGGGAGTTGGCGACCTCGGCCAGCCGCAGATTCGCATCGTAGGTAAACTCGTGACGTGAACCATCGGGGTTGACGCGTGCCACCAGAAGATCGAAGTGGCTGTACTCGTAGCGGGTCTCCCGGCCGATTGCGTCGGTGTGCTGGACACAGTTTCCCTCACCGTCGTATGCCCACGATTCGACATCCCCACCCACGTCGATACGGCTGGCGAGCCTTCCCTCGGTGGTCCACACCAACCTGGTTGTTGAGTCGAGCGCGTCGGTGACCGTGACCGGGCGGCCGAAGGCGTCCCGCCGGTAGCTCATGCTGCCACCGAGAGAATCGATGAACTTCGTGGGCAGACCCGCGGCGTCACAGCGCACGCGAGTCGTCTGTCCGCAGGCGTCTGTTACCGCTTCCAGACGGCCTTCGTGATCGTAAGCGAAGCGGGTGGTATGGCCGGCAGGGTCGGTAAGGCTGGTGCGATTTCCGCGCTCATCGTATTCCTGTTGCCATATCGCACCGCCCATCTCGACGACTGTTACCGGTAGGCCGAGGCGGTTGTGCGTGGCGGTGGCGGTCTCACCATCAGGCCGAGTGATCGCTGTGACGTGGCCCACCGGATCGTAGGTGAACGTACTACTCCGGCCCAAGGGATCGGTCTCGGCAATCACGTTGTGGTCTTCGTCGTATTCGGTGCGGGTGGTGTGGCCGAGGGGATTTATTTCGGCGATGATCTGGCAGTTGTCGTTGACGACGAAGCGGGTGGCGTGGCCGTCGCTGTTGGTGAGGGTGGTGACGGTGGCGTCGGGCCAGTCGGGGTGGGTGCCGTCGTAGTCGAGGGTGACGGCGAGGTGGCCGGCTTCGCCGCCTTCGGCGACGCAACGGTCGTGCTTGTCGTAGATGTAGTCGTAGCGGCGGTTGTTGCGGTCCGTCCACGAAGTTGCGCGTAGGCGCTCGTCGTAGGTGAAGCGCAGCGGCAGGCCGGAGGAGTTGATGTCCTCACTCAGGTTGCCGGCTTCGTCGTAGCCGAACCGCTTGATCACCACGTCGGAGCCGTCGTCGGCCGCGTCGGCGAGAGCGAGTCTGGTGATGCGGTCGTCTTCGGTGGTGAGTGTGAGGTGGTAACCGGCGGAGTGGCGGATGCCTGTCGGGGCGCCGGTCTCGTCGTCGTAGGTGAAGGTGAGGGTGTGGCCGTTGCGGTCGGCTATCTGCTCGATCAGGCACAGGCCGTCGTCGTCGGGTGGGGTGAAGCGGCGGGTGTGGCCGGTGATCGGATCGGTGATCGTGTAGCCGCCGGTCTCCAGTCGCGCCAGCGGCCAGCGGGGCCCGGACTCGGGCAGCGTGTCGGTGCCGGGTCCGGTGGGGTAGGCGAGCAGGCGGCCGTCCTCGGTGGCGAACACCACCCGGTCCGTCGCTATCTCCAGGTGCTGGTCGACGGTGGAGGCCCAGGTGGGGCCGAACCACCAGCCGCAGCGGTAGGTCGAGCCCAGTCGGCGGGAGAAGGTCAGTGGCAGAATGCCGGGCAGCTCGATGTCGGTCTGCGGCAGGTACATCGCCCCGGTGGCCAGGTCGACCGGGTCGGTGAACTTCGAGACGATGCTCTTCATCCGGTTGAACGCGCCCTTGGCGCCCTGTGCGGCGTCGTCCAGCATCGTCACGCCGCGCTTGGCCAGGCCCAGCACCCCGGCCTTCATAGCCTTCAGGCCCTTCATCGCCTTCAGCCCGCCCTTGAGGCCCTTGGCCAGGCCCTTGAGGGTGGTGAGGCCCTTCATGCCGGGGATGCAGTCGAGGGCGGCGAACGCGACGTCCCAAAGAGATGCTTCGCCGTTCATGTACTTGACGAGGGTGTCGGCGAGGACGACGAGGGCGGCGGCGAGAACGACCCACGCCAGGGGGCCGCCGATGATCAGGACGACGATGCCGAGGACGGCGACGATGACCTTGCAGACACTGACGATGGTGTCCCAGTTGTCCTTGACCCAGTCGACCGCCTTCTCCCACCACTTACGGTTCTGGATCCCGGCGTCGGAGGCGTCGTCGAGTTTGTCCTTGGCGTCGGACGCGGCGTCTTCGCGCATCTTCTTCGCGTCGGCGGCCAGCTTCTTCGCCGCTTCGAGGCCGGACTCGGCGTTGTCGACGGCCGTCTGGGCGCTGGACTGGGCGGACTTGGCGTCGGTCGCGTTACGGGCGGCGGCCCGTACCTCCGACTCGTCGGGCTTGTCCTTGCCCTCCTTCTCGTCGTACTCCTCGGTCTTCTTCGTCGCCCGGTCGACCCAGGAGTTCGCCGACTCCAGCCGGCCCGTCGCGGACGTCAGCTCGTTGCGGGCCTCACGGCCCCGGGCCAACGCCCTGTCCGCCATCGACTGGGCGCGCTCCAGCTTCGGCCAGTACGCGGCGAGCGCGTCGCCCGCCAGGTCGTACGAACGCTGCAGCTTCTTCAGGTTCTTGGGGACTTCCTCGAACTCGTCCTGGAACGCCTTCGCCGTCTTCCCCGCCCACCGCAGCAGCGCGTCCTCGCCCGCCATGCCCTTGATCTGGCGTAACGCGTCCGCCACGTCGTCGGCGAAGTCGTGTAACTCCCGGGCCAGCTGCTTCACCCGCTCCGGGTCCCCCGGTACCGGGTCCTCGTCGAGGTCGAGTACGTGCCAGTCCGTCGGACGGGTGCCCACCGGTACCGCCCCCTAAGGCGTACACGCGGTCGCTTCCGTTTCGTACACCGTAGCGACGATCGCACCGGTTGGTGAAGGCCGCCCTCGGGCCTCAGTTGCGGAGGAGTTCCCAGAAGCGGGGGAGCACCTGCTGCAGATAGGTCGCGACCGCCGCCGTGGTCTCCGGACTCGGGTCTTCGCCCCAGTTGCGGGCTGCCGCGATGCGGGCCTGGTACTCCTCGTGGAGGGTGCTCAGGGCGCGTTCCAGGGGGCGGCGGTGGAGGCGGGTGAGGCGGGCTATGGGGCGGAGTTGGGGCTGCCAGCGGGTGGTGGCGGCTTCGCGGAGGTGGCGGGCCAGGGGCTCGCTGCGGCCGGTGAGCTCTATCAGGTCCGGGAGGGGGAGGTGCAGGAGGTAGGCGAGGCGGGTGGCCTGGGACTCGGTGCCGGGCCAGCGGCCGGTCTGTTCGGCGCTGAGGTACGTCGCCGGGTCCATGCCGATGTGGCGGGCGACGTCGTCGAGGGGGAGGCCGTGGGCCTGGCGGTGGGCGTGGAGGGAGGTGGGGGAACCCATGAGGTCGGCCGGGGTGCACCACAGGGCGCCGGCGAGGGCGTCGAGTTCGTGGCGGGTGGGGCGGGCGTGGCCCTTCTCCCAGTCGGCGACCGCGGTGGCGGGTACGGCCAGACCGTAGGCGGCGCGCATGCCGTACGCGACGTGGTCGTGGCCGAGCCCTAACGCGCGGCGTAATCGACGGGCCGCCGTGGGGTCGAAAGGTGGTAGGTACTCCGGCGGACCGGCGCCGGAGCCGGGCGCCTTTGTCGTCACACGGTCACCGTAGGTAGTGAAGCACCCCGTTATCAACCGTGCGTTCCGCCGAAGGCGGGGGGAGGGGCACGGAGAGATGCGTGCGGGCTGCAGGGGTTGACGGTGAACGGCCAATAGCTAAAGTCTAGACCAATTACCCCCCATGCAAGGAGAGTTGTATGCACCGCAGCACCAAGCGTGCCGGCAAAAGCCGTAAAGCCGTCAAGGCGGCCGTCGTCGGTGCGGGCGCCGCCCCGCTGCTCCTGCTCGCCATCCCCTCGCAGCAGGCCAGCGCGCACGGCTGGATCACCAACCCGCCGAGCCGCCAGGACCAGTGTGCGACGGGTGTCGTCGAGTGCGGCGCCATCAAGTACGAGCCGCAGAGCGTCGAGGGGCCGAAGGGCCTGACCAGCTGCAGCGGCGGGAACGAGGGCTTCGCCGAACTCGACGACGACGGCAAGGGCTGGGCCGTCACGAACGTCGGCAACACCACGACGTTCAACTGGAAGATCACCGCCCGGCACAGCACCAGCACCTGGCAGTACTTCGTCGACGGCCAGAAGGTCGCGGAGTTCGACGACGGCGGCGCCCAGCCGCCGGCCGAGTTCAGCCACACCGTCGACTTCGGCGGCATCACCGGCAAGCAGAAGGTGCTCGCCGTGTGGAACGTCGCCGACACGGCGAACGCCTTCTACGCCTGCGTCGACGTCAACATCGGCGGCTGACGCCACCGCGTAGATCCGTGGCAGTACGCACGCGCCCGGCGGGCGGACCCCGTCAGGCGCGTGCGCGCGGCCCCGTGGGCTGCGGTGGAGGGCGCGGCCAGGCCCCGGTCAGCCCTTCACCGCGCC
Organism: Streptomyces sp. CNX435; assembly: GCF_059570575.1. Taxonomy (NCBI): domain Bacteria; kingdom Bacillati; phylum Actinomycetota; class Actinomycetes; order Kitasatosporales; family Streptomycetaceae; genus Streptomyces; species Streptomyces sp. CNX435. The sequence continues at coordinate 21,042 of NZ_JCANTA010000034.1, forward strand.
GCCCAGCGCGAAGCCGCCGCCGAGGCGGCGGGCGATCAGCACGTACAGCAGGACGGCCGGCGCCGAGTAGATGATCGAGAACGCCGCCAGCTCCCCGTAGACCACCGAACCCATGTTGCCGAAGAGCTCGAAGATCGAGACGGAGGCCGGCATCTGGTCCGGGCTGAGCAGCAGCATGAAGGGGACGAAGAAGTTCCCCCACATCATGATGAACGAGAAGATCGTCACCACCACGACCCCCGGGCCCATCAGCGGCAGGATGACCCGGACCAGCGCCTGCATCGACGACGCGCCGTCCGTCCAGGCCGCCTCCTCCAGCACCTTCGGCACCCCGTCCATGAAGTTCTTCATCAGCCAGATCGCGAACGGCAGCTGCGAGCTGGCCAGGAAGAAGGCCGTGCCGGACATCGTGTCGATGAGGTTGATCTGCACGAACAGCCCGTAGACCGGCACCATGATCGCGGTGATCGGCAGGCTGGTGGTGAAGAGGATGGTCAGCATGAACGGACGGTTGAACCGCGAGTGGAAGCGCGACAGCGGGTACGCCGCGAGCGCCGCCGCGACGACCGTGACGGCCGTCGCCCCGCCGCACAGCATCAGGCTGTTGAGCAGCGGCCGGAAGGTGATGTCGGTGGTCATCACCGCATCGAAGTTGTCCCAGGTGACGTCCTTCGGCGGCCGGGCCGTCAGGCCCGAGTCCGCGTCGATGGACGTGAAGACCAGCCAGGCCAGCGGCAGGAGGAACGCCAGTGCCGCCAGCAGCAGGCACAGGTCGGCGGCCAGCCGCCGGCTGTACTTGCGGCCGGTGAGCGTGCGCGCCAGCCCGCGCCGCCGGTGGGCCGAGGACCCCGGGGGAGAGGCGTCCTCGCGGGTGAGCGTGGATGTGGGCATCGGCTCATACCTCCGTACGCAGCATCCGCATGTACACCAGCGAGAACAGGGCGCCGACCAGCAGCAGGAGCAGGGCGACCGCCGTGCCGTAGCCGAGCAGGTTGTTCTTGAACGCCTGCTCGTACATGAACAGCGGCAGCGTCTGGCTGCGGTCGCCCGGGCCGCCGCGGGTCATCGCCCAGATCAGCCCGAAGACCGAGAGGGTCTGCAGGGTATTGAGCATCAGGTTGGTGGCGATCGAGCGGCGGATCATCGGCAGCGTGACGTGCCACAGCTTCCGCCAGCCGCCCGCGCCGTCCACCTCCGCGGCCTCGGTGATCTCCTTCGGGATCTCGGAGAGCGCGGCGGAGTAGACGAGCATCGAGAACGCCGTGCCGCGCCAGATGTTGGCGAACGACACCGCCAGGATCGGCAGCGTGTACAGCCAGTTCTGGCTGGGCAGATGGAGGAAGTCGAGAACGGAGTTGAGCGTGCCCTCGTCGCGGAAGAAGGCGTAGAGCAGGAAGCCGGCGACGACCTCGGGTACCACCCAGGCGGTGATGACGATCGCGCCCGTGACGGTACGTACCGTCTTCGAGGCCCGCAGCATCAGCGACGCGAGCGCGAGCCCGATCGTGTTCTGGCCGACGATCGACGACAGGATCGTGAACACGAGCGTCAGCCAGACGGCGTTGATGAAGCCCTCGTCGCCGAAGGCGGTACGGAAGTTCTCCAGGCCGACGAAGGACGACTCGGCCTGGCCGGAGAGCTGCAGGTCGGTGAAGGCGATCCACACGCAGTACGCGATGGGGCCGGCCAGGAACAGCAGCATCAGGACGACGGACGGACCCACGGGCAGCGCCCGCAGGAGCGCGCGCAGCACGGAGTTCGGGGGCGGCCCCGCCTTCCGCGGTCCGGTGGGGTGGCGGTGGCCGCCGCCCGCCTGCCCGGGGACGCGCGCCGCCGTACCGGCGGCTGCCTCCCCGGGCCCGGCGGGGGCGGGAACGTGCTTGGTCACCATGGCCTCTCGGGGCTGCTCGCGGGGGCTACTTCTCGACCACTTCGCCGTCGGTGATCGAATCGAGCTGTTCGTCGTAGCCCTTCGCGGCGTCCTCGGCGGAGGAGTCGCCGGTGGTCACCTGCTCCATGGCCTCCTGGATGGCGGTGGAGACCTGCGGGTAGACCGGGAGCGCCGGGCGGTAGTGGGTGTCCTCGACCAGGTCGGTGAAGAACTCGACGCCCGGGACGTACGACTGGTAGTCGGGGTCGGCGGCGACGTCCTCACGGACGGCGATCTGGCCGTTGGCGATGGTCAGGCGGGTGTTGTTCTTCCGCGACTGGGCGACCTTCATGAACTCGAAGGCCAGGTCGGGGTTGTTCGCCTTGGCGGGGATGGACCAGGTCCAGCCACCGGACATGCTGACCCGGCCGGGTGCCTGGCCGTTCTGGGTGGGCATGGCGGTCTGGCCGAGAACCTCGGTCCACTCCGGCCACGGCTTGGGGCCGGTCTCCTGCCAGTTGTTCGACATCCAGGAGCCGTCCAGGTCGATGGCGAGCTTGCCCTCGGGCAGCCACTCGGTGCCGACCTTGGTGCCGATGTTCGGGTCGAGGGCCTCCTGCGGCTCGGGACCGAGACCCTCGTTGTAGACGGTGTGCACGAAGTCGAGGGCGTCGGTGAAGCCCTTGCCGCCGGCGACCCACTTCTTGGCCTTCGGGTCGTACAGCGGGTCCTCGCCCGTGCCGTACAGCAGCATCTCGAAGCCCTGCATGGTCGCGGCCTCGCCGGCGGGCTTGCCGGTGTACACGTTCAGCGGGATGACGTCGGGCAGCTCGCGCTTGATCGTACGGGCGGCTTCGAGGACGTCGTCCCAGGTCTTCGGCTGCCAGTCGGCGGGCAGCCCGGCCTTCTCGAACAGCTCCTTGTTGTACCAGAGCCCGCGGGTGTCGGTGCCGTCCGGAACGCCGTACGTCTTGCCGTCCTCGCCCTGCGCGGCGGTCTTCGCCGTCTCGATGTACTGGTCCCAGTCCTTCCAGTCCTTGAGGTAGTCGTCGAGCGGGGTGAGGAGGCCGGCGGTGATATCGGAGTTGATCAGAAAGGTGTCTTCGTAGACCAGGTCGGGGGCGGTCTTGGGGGACCGCAGCATCTGCTGGACCTTGGTGTAGTACTGCTCGTCCGGCACTTGAACGGGGATGAGCTCCACCGTCTTGCCGGGGAACTTCTTCTCGAACTCCTTCTTCACCGCTTCGATCTCGCGGTCGAAGATCTTGTTCTTCGCGTCGGTGGACTTCTTGAACTGGATCTTCACGGTGTCCGGGTCGCTGCCCGAGTCTCCGCAGCCGGAGAGCACGGTGGCGGCGAGGACGGCGGTCAGTGCGGTGGCGAGCATGGGGGAAACGGGACGGTGCACGGGGGGACCTCCCTGCGGCGCTGGCGAGATTGCGCTGAAAGTACGGCTGTCCGGATGTCCGGTCAATGCCTCTGACGTGGCTCGCCCCTATCGGTGACAACGTTGTTATACCGACGATTTTCAGCCACCGGGAGGGACGAAGCCGGCCATCGCCTCATCTCGACGACCGGCAGGCGCAGTCGGCGCCCGCCGCTGACCCGGTCGTCTTCCAGGCCGTCCTCAGGCCGTCTTCGGTACGGGCGTCACGAGCGTGCCGCGGCCGAGGAAGCCGGCGAGGTTGTCCAGGGCCAGGCGCTCCATCTCCGCGCGGGTGTGGACCGTGGCGCTGCCGATGTGGGGCAGGAGCACCACGTTGTCCAGGGCGAAGAGGGCCTCGGGGACGTGCGGCTCGGCGGTGAAGACGTCCAGGCCGGCGCCGCCGAGGGCGCCCGTGGTCAGCATCTCGACCAGCGCGTCCTCGTCGACGACGCTACCGCGGGAGACGTTGACCAGGTAGCCGTCGGGGCCGAGCGCGCTCAGGACGGCGCGGCTGACCAGGCGGTGGGTGCCGGCGCCGCCGGACGTGGCGACGATCAGCACGTCCACCTCGGCGGCCAGCGCGGCGGGGGAGCCGGCGTAGGCGTAGGCGGTGCCGGGCACCCGGCTACGGCTGTGGTAGCTGACGGGGCAGCCGAGTGCGGCGAACCGGGCGGCGATGGCGCGGCCGATGCGGCCGAGGCCCAGGATGCCCACCCGGGCGCCGCTGACCTTGCGCATCAGTGGGAATCCGCCGTCGCGCGGCCACCGCCCCGCGCGTACGAAGCGGTCGGCCGCGGAGAGCCCGCGGAGCAGGTCGAGGGTGAGCCCGAGGGCCGTGTCGGCCACGCAGTCGGTGAGCACGTCGGGGGTGTTGCTCACCAGTATGCCGCGTCGGCGGGCGAGCGCGGTGTCGGTGGTGTCGTAGCCGACTCCGAAGTTGATGACGGCGCCGAGGCGGGGCAGCGCGGTCATCAGGTCGGTGCCGACGCCGTAGCGGCCCGAGGTCACGGCGGCGATGACGTCCCCGCCGTGCGCGGCGAGGAATGCCGCCCGTTCCGGGCCCTCGTCCGGCAGCTCCAGGGCGTCGTAGGAGGTGCGCAGCGTCTCGGTGAGCGCGGGGCCCAGCGGGCCGACCCGGAGGACGCGGCCGGCGGTCGCGGGGCGGGTCATGCGTCGGTTCCCTCCCCGGCCGCGCCGCGGACCGGACCTCCGGCCGGCTCGCGGTCGAGCGCCGGGCGCTTGGGGTCGAAGCGCCAGCCGGGCACGAGGTACCGCATGGCGACGGTGTCGTCGCGAGCGCCGAGGCCCTCGCGGAGGTAGAGCACGTGCGCGGCCTCCAGCCGGTCGTGGTCGACGGTGACGCCGAGGCCCGGAGCGGTCGGGACGTCGATCCCCCCGTTCTCGATGACCGGCGGGTCGGCGGTCAGCCGCTGGCCGTCCTGCCAGATCCAGTGCGTGTCGATGGCGGTGATGGCTCCGGGGGCGGCAGCGGCGACGTGGGTGAACATCGCCAGGGAGATGTCGAAGTGGTTGTTGGAGTGCGAGCCCCAGGTGAGCCCCCACGCCTCGCACAGCTGGGCGACGCGGACCGACCCCGCCAGGGTCCAGAAGTGCGGGTCGGCCAGCGGGATGTCGACGGCACCGGCGCGTATCGCGTGCCCGAGCTGCCGCCAGTCGGTGGCGACCATGTTGGTGGCGGTGGTGAGCCCCGTCGCGCGCTTGAACTCCGCCATCACCTCCCGGCCGGAGTAGCCGTCCTCGGCACCGCAGGGGTCCTCGGCGTAGGCGATGACGTCGCGCAGGGCGCGGCCGTGGCGGACGGCGTCGGCGAGCGGCCAGCAGCCGTTGGGGTCGAGGGTGATCCGGGAGTCCGGGAAGCGCGCGGCGAGCGCGCGAACGGTCTCGACCTCCTGTTCACCGGGAAGCACGCCGCCCTTGAGCTTGAAGTCGGTGAAGCCGTAGCGCTCCCGGGCCGCCTCGGCGAGGGCGATGACGGCTTCGGGCGTCAGGGCCTCCTCGTGCCGCAGCCGGCTCCAGGCGTCCGCGGCGTCCGGCTCGTCGCGGTAGGGCAGGTCGGTGCGGTGGCGATCGCCGACGAAGAAGAGGTAGCCGAGGACCGGCACCCGGGTGCGCCGCGGCCCGTCGCCGAGGAGTTCCGCGACGGGTACGCCGAGGAACTGGCCGAGCAGGTCCAGCAGGGCCGCTTCCAGGGCGGCCTGCACGTGCACGGTGGTGCGCAGGTCGTACGTCTGCGCGCCGCGGCCGGCGCGGTCGCGGTCGCGGAACGCCGCGCCGACATCGCGTACGACGGACCGGTGACGCGCGGGGGACCGGCCGGTGACCAGGGGGGCCGCGTCCTCAAGGGTCCGGCGGATCGCCTCGCCGCCCGGCACCTCACCGACACCGACCCGGCCGTCGGAGTCGGTCAGCAGCACGACGTTGCGCGTGAAGTAGGGGCCGTGCGCGCCGCTGAGGTTCAGCAGCATGCTGTCGTGGCCCGCCACCGGGACCACCCGCAGCGCCGTGACGACGGGGGTGCCGGGGGGCGCGGAGGCGGTGTCACCGCCGGTGTCGTCGGGGGTCATGTCAGACCACCCGCTTCACGAGCCCGGCGAGTTCGGCGTGCTCGTTCTCGGTGAGATCGGTCAGCGGCGGGCGGACCGGGCCCGCCGGGTGGCCGGAGACGGTGAGCGCGGCCTTGACGATCGAGACGGCGTAGCCGGGGGCGCGGTCGCGGATCGCCAGGTACGGCAGGACGAACTCGCGCAGCCGGGCGTAGACCTGGTCCTTGTCGTGGGCGCGTACCGCGGCGTAGAAGTCGACGGCCCACCGGGGCGCGAAGTTGAAGATCGCCGAGGAGTACGTGGTGGCGCCGAGTTCGAGGTAGGGCAGGGCGTAGGTCTCGGCGGTGGGAAGGCCGCCGATGAGGACGAGCCGGTCGCCGTGCTCGGCGTGCAGCGTGGCCATCAGGTCGATGTCGCAGACGCCGTCCTTGAACCCGATGAAGTTCGGGAACTCCGCCACCAGGCGGGCGACCGTTCCGGCGGTGAAGCGGGCGTTGGCGCGGTGGTATACGACCACGCCGAGGGACGTGGCCGCGCACACCCGCGCGACGTGGGCGTGGAGGCCCTCCTGCCCGACCTCGGTCAGGTACGGCGGCAACAGCAGGATCCCGTCGGCCCCGCTCTCCTCGGCCTGCCGGGCCATCGCGGTGGCCGTCGCCGTGCCGTAGCCGGCGGCGCCGACGACGGGCAGGCCGTCCGGGGCCTCGGCGACCGTTGCCCGCAGCACCGTTTCCACTTCGGTGTGGGTGAGGGAGAAGAACTCGCCGGTGCCGCCGGGGGCGAAGAGGCCCGCAACGTCGTAGCCGGTGAGCCGCTGCAGGTGGGCGCGGTAGGCCGGCTCGTCGAAGGCGTAGTCCGCGGTGGTGTGGGTGACCGGGAAGGACAGCAGGCCGGAGCCCAGGACGCGGCCTAGGTCGGCGGGCGAGAAACGGGCCATGGGGGTTCTCCAGGGTCGGACGGTGAGGCGCGGCAGGTTGTCAAGCTAACAGATGAGACACATCGATGAAAACGATGTCTGCATATGAGTACGACGTGCAAGGCTTGTGCGGTCCCTTGACGCCTCTCCGGATGCCCCTCTACCGTGCGTTCACTAATCGAGACAGCATCTACATCTGTGGACGCAGGGGTGGATGCCGCGGTGGAGGAATCCCATGTCCCCTGTTCCCGACTCCCGCCCGGCGCGTGCCGGTGGGCGCCGTCGGCGTGCGGCCGTGTCGCTGGTGCTGTCCTCGGCGCTGGCGGCGAGTGCCTGCACCGTGGCCAACAGCGACTCGGTGACCGCGGACGGCGACGCGCTGCGCATCGTGCTGCAGGAGGAGCCGCCCACGCTGGAGCCGTGCGAGGCCTCTCTGACCTCGACCGGGGTGGTGGTGCGGTCCAATATCACCGAGCCGCTGACCGAACGCGACCCCGGCACCGGCGAGCTGGAGCCGAAGCTCGCGACCTCCTGGAAACGCACCTCCGACACGGAGTGGACGTACCGGATCCGCAAGGGGGTGAAGTTCAGCGACGGCTCGCGCTTCGACGCCGAGGACGCCGCCTACTCCATCGACCGGGCCGTCAACTCCGAACTGGGCTGCAACGTGGAGGGCTACGTCTTCGGAGACGCGGACCTGAAGGTGGCGGCGCCGGACGCGCGGACGCTCACGGTGGCCACCCCGGAGGCGGATCCGATCCTTCCGCTCCGGCTCTCCTTCATCGAGATGGTGCCGACGTCCACCGACTCCGGGAAGAAGGTCCGCGAGCCGGTCGGCACCGGCCCCTACCGGATCGCCAACTGGGAGCCGGGGCTGAGGCTCACCCTGGCCACCAACAAGCGGTATTGGGGCCGGGCACCCGCCTACGGCAGCGTGGACTACCAGTGGCGCACCGAGGGCAGCGTCCGCGCCGCCATGATCGCCAACGACGAGGTCGACGTGGCCACCTCCCTCAGCCCCGAGGACGGTGCCGGCGACGCCGCGGAACAGTATCCGAACAACGAGACCACCGCCCTGCGGATGCAGGTCACCGAGCCACCGCTGGACGACAGGCGGGTGCGCCAGGCGATCAACTACGCGATCGGCCGCAAGGAGATCGCCGGCTCGCTCTTCCAGGGGAAGGCGAAGGCCGCGGCCCAGCTCGTGCCCCAGGGAGTCGTCGGACACAACGAGAGCCTGCGGCCCTGGCCGACCGACCTCGCGAAGGCCAGGCAGCTGCTGGCCGACGCGGAGGCCGACGGGGTCGACGTGGACGAGCCGATCCGGCTGATCAGCCGGACCGCGCTGTTCCCCAAGGTCAACGAGACGGTGCAGGTCCTCCAGAAACAGCTGGACGACCTCGGCCTCAACGTCGAGATCGAGATGAAGGACACCGCCGGCAGCACCGAGTTCCAGGAACGCCCCTTCCCCGAGGACGCGGGCCCCTACCTGATGCTGATCCAGCACGGCAACCAGGCGGGCGACTCCGCCTTCAGCATGGACCAGTACCTGCTGAGCGATGGCTTCCAGAGCTCCGGGGGCACCGCCGCGTTCGACCGGAAGATCCGGGCCGCCGAGGCGAAGACCGGAGCCGAGCGGCAGGATGCGCTCGCCGAGGTCTTCGCCGAGGAGCCGGACGAGATCTCCCAGTACGCCTACGTCGCCCACATGTACGGCGTCATCGCCCTCGCCCCGGACGTTCGCTACCGACCGAACTCCGCGACCGGAGACGAGATGCGGATCGCCGAGTTCACACCCGCCGACTGACCGCGCCCGCGGCCGGCGCCCCGCCCGGCGCCGGCCGCAGGCGACCGACTCCCACCTGGGGACAGCGATGTTCCATTTCCTCCGCCGCCGCGTGCTGACCAGCATCCTGCCGCTCGCCGCCGTGCTTCTCGGTGTCTTCGTGCTCGCGAGGCTCACCGGCGATCCCGCATCCTTGTACCTGCCCGAATCCGCCACCCCCGACCAGCGCGCGGCCTTCACCGAGCGCAACGGCTTCGACGACTCGATCTGGCAGCAGATCGCCGACTACTTCGGCGGCGTGTTCCAGCTCGACTTCGGCGAGTCGTTGCGCACCGGCGAGTCGGCGGCGACGATGGCGCTGCGGGCCTTCCCCGCCACCCTCCAGCTCGCCTTCGCCACCATGCTGATCGCCGTGGCCGGCGCCGTGGTCATCGGCAGCTGGGCGGCCTTCCGCCCCAACTCCCTGGCCGACCGCATCGCCTCGTTCCTGTCCATGACCGCCGCCAGCGTGCCCGACTTCTGGTTCGCGATCACGGGGGTGTGGATCTTCGCCGTCGGCCTCGGGGCGCTGCCCACCTCGGGCGTCAGCGACGGCATGCTGTCCTGGGTGCTGCCGGTCGCCACCCTGGCGATCCGCCCGCTGGGCGTCCTCACCCAGGTCGTGCGCGGCGCCATGGTCTCCGCGCTGTCTGCCCCGTACGTGCGGCTGGCCCGCAGCAAGGGCGCCGGCAGCGTACGGGTGGTCAGCCACCACGCCCTGCGCAACGCAGCGGCGCCCGCGCTGACCGTGGCCGGCGACCTCGCCGTCTCGCTCGTCAACGGGGCGGTGGTGGTGGAGACGATCTTCGGCTGGCCGGGCATCGGGAAGCTGATGATCGACTCGATCACCGGCCGGGACTTCGCGGTGCTGCAGGCCGCGGTGCTGCTCACCGCCGTGACCATCTTCGTGCTCAACATCATCATCGACGTCTGCTACGCGCTGCTCGACGCGCGCGTCCGCGAGACGGCCACGGTCTGAGGAGGACGCCGTGAGTTCCCTGTTCGACAAGGCCGCGGACGGCCGTCCCGCCACCGCCACCGCCACCGGCTCCGACGCCGCCACCGGCTCCGACGCCGCCGCCGGGGCCGATCCCCCCGCCCCGGCCCGCGACAGCCGGGTCAGCCTGTGGCGCATGCTCCTGCACGACCGGGTCGCGACCGCCGCCGCGGCGGTGCTGACGCTGATCGTGCTCACCGCGTTGATAGGCCCGCCGCTGGTCGGAGACGCCGCCACCGAGCAGCATCTCGACAACACCAACCAGCCCCCGTTCTCCTTCGACAACGGCTGGCTCGGCATCCTGGGCACCGACCCGCTGGGCCAGAGCGTGCTGGCGCGGCTCGTCGTCGCCGCCCGCACCACCTTCAGCGTGGCGGTCCCCGCGGTGGCGCTCGCGCTGGCGGCCGGCGCGCTGATCGGCATGTGGGCCGGCTACCACCGCGGCCTGCGGGAGACGCTCGTGATGCGCGTCGCCGACATCATCATGAGCTTCCCCTCGCTGCTGATGGCGGTCGTCGTGCTGTACGTCTTCTCGCCCAGCGTGGCCAACCTCGTCGTGGTGCTGGCCATCACCCGCATCCCGGTCTACCTGCGCACCGCCCGGGCGGAGTCGACCGAACTGCAGAGCCGCCTCTTCGTCGACGCGGCCAGGACCTTCGGCACCTCCAGCAGCGCCATCATCCGGCGGCACGTGTTCCCGATCCTGCTGCCGACCCTGCTGACCCTGGCCACCCTGGAGTTCTGCTACGTCATGCTCGCGGAGTCCTCGCTGAGCTTCCTCGGCATCGGCATCCAGCCGCCCGACGTCAGCTGGGGCCTGATGGTCTCCCAGGGACGCAACTACCTGCAGACCGCATGGTGGCTGACGTTCTTCCCCGGCCTGGCCATCGTCGTCACGACGGTGTCGGCGACCGTGCTGGCCGCCTGGGCGCGGCTGGCCACCGACCCCGCCCAGCGCTGGCGGCTGACGCTGCCGCGCCGGGCCCGCCGCCGCGCCCGTACCGCACCGGCACCCCAGGAGGCACAGTCGTGACCGGCACCGCCCTCGAAGTCGACGGCCTCAGCGTCGACATCCGCACCCCGCACGGCACCGTGCGCGCCGTCGACAAGGTGAGCTTCAGCGCCCGGCGCGGCCGGACGCTCGCGCTGCTCGGCGAGTCCGGCTGCGGGAAGTCGATGACCGCCCAGGCCATCGTCTCGCTGCTGGACCCCACCGCCGAGGTCGCCGAGGGCCGGGTCCTGCTGGACGGCACCGACCTGGTCGCGGCCGACGAGCAGACCCGCCGCGCCAAGGCGGGGCCCGAGCTGGCGATCGTCTTCCAGGACGCGCTGACCGCGCTCAACCCCGTCTACACGGTGGGCACGCAGCTCGCCGAGCCGTTCCGGATCCACCGCGGGCTCTCCCGGAAGCAGGCCCGGCGGGAGGCCGTCGACCTGATGGCCAGGGTCGGCATCCCCGAGCCCGAGACGCGCGTCGACACCTATCCGCACCAGTTCTCCGGCGGCATGCGCCAGCGGCTCCTGATCGCCATCGCCGTCGCGCTCTCCCCGTCCGTGCTGCTGGCCGACGAGCCGACCACCGCGCTCGACGTGACCGTGCAGGCCCAGATCATGAAGCTGCTGCGGGAGCTGCGCACCGAGCGGGACATGAGCGTCGTGCTCATCACCCACGACCTTGCGCTCGTCGCGGAGCAGGCGGACGAGGTCGTGGTGATGTACGCGGGCAACGTGGTCGAGTCCGGGCCCGTACGGGACGTCTTCGACCGGCCCCGGCACCCGTACACCAGGGGCCTGCTGGACTCGGTGCCGGTGCACGCCGCCCGCGGCGACGACCTGAAGTCCATCGGCGGCGCCCCGCCGGACCTGCACTCCATCCCGCCCGGCTGCGTCTACCAAGACCGCTGCCCGCTGGTACGAGACCTGTGCCGGACCCGCCGGCCGGAGCCCGCCGAGACCGCGCCCGGACGCACGGCCGCCTGCCATTTCTCTGCCGAGGTGAAGTGATGACCCACACAGCGGACACGGCCGACGAGCCCCTGCTCCAGGTCCGCGACCTGACCAAGTCGTTCCCCGTCCGCAGCGGCGGCCGGACGCGGCAGCTGCGGGCGCTGGGCGGCATCTCCTTCGACCTGAGCCGCGGCGAGACCCTCGGCCTGGTCGGCGAGTCGGGCTGCGGCAAGTCCACGCTGGCCCGCACGCTGCTCATGCTGGAGCGGCCGGACAGCGGCACGGTCCGCTTCGACGGGGTGGATCCGTTCACGCTCAAGGGAGCGCGACTGCTCCAGTGGCGGCGCAGGGTGCAGATGGTCTTCCAGGACCCGTTCGCCTCCCTCAACGCCCGCATGACGGCGGGCGACATCGTGAGCGAGCCGTGGCGCACCCACAAGGACCTGTACCCCTCCGCCAAGGAGCGCGGCGCGCGGGTGCGGGAGCTGCTCGGCCTGGTCGGGCTGCGCGCCGGCGACGAGCACCGCTACCCGCAGGAGTTCTCCGGCGGCCAGCGGCAGCGGATCGGGATCGCCCGCGCGCTCGCGCTCGACCCGGACGTGATCGTCTGCGACGAGCCCGTCTCCGCGCTCGATCTGTCCGTACAGGCCCAGGTGCTCAACCTCCTGAACGACCTGCAGCGGCAGCTCGGGGTCTCCTACGTCTTCATCTCCCACGACCTGTCGGTGGTACGGCACGTCGCGGACCGGGTGATGGTGATGTACCTCGGCGGGATCGTGGAACAGGGCGGCACCGAGGCCGTCTTCGGCCGCGCCCGGCACCCGTACAGCGCCGCGCTCATGTCCGCCGCCCCCTCGCTCGACGGGGACGGGCGCGGCGAGCAGATCATCCTGGAGGGCGAGCTTCCGTCCCCGCTCTCCCCGCCGTCCGGCTGCCGTTTCCGCACCCGGTGCTGGAAGGCGACCGACGAGTGCGCCGCGACCTCGCCGGAGCTGACCCCCGACCCGGACGACGGCGGGCACACCGCCGCGTGCTTCCACCCGATGGGGGAGGGGGCAGAGCCGGTGCCGGCGGGCCGGGGAGCGGGGTGACGCTCACCGGCTATCTCGTGATCGCGGTCGCGGTGGTGCTCGCGTCCTGCCTACAGGCGTCCATCGGCTTCGGCATGGGGATGTTCGCCGCGCCGGTGGTGGCGCTGGTCGACCCCACCCTCATCCCGGGCACGCTCATCATGCTGGCGGCCATGGTCACCCTGCTGGTGACCATGGTCGAGCGGGAGCACATCGACCTGCGCGGCACCGGCTGGGCGCTCGTGGGCCGGGTGCCGGGCACTTTGGCGGGGGCGCTGCTGGTGGCGACGCTGCCGGCGCGCGGCCTCGCGCTGCTGCTCGCGGGCGTGGTGCTGGGCGGCGTCGCACTCGCCTCGTTCGGCTGGGCGCCGCGCCCGCGCCGGCAGAACCTCGTGCTGGCCGGCTCCGCGTCCGGGCTGCTGGGCACGGCGACGTCGATCGGCGGACCGCCGATGGCGCTGGTGTGGCAGGGCAAGGACGGCCCGGTGCTGCGCGGCACGATGAGCGGCTTCTTCCTCATCGGCTCCGTGCTGTCGGTGGGTGTGCTCGCGCTCACCGGTTCCGTCGGCACGGACACGCTGGTGACGGCCGCCCTGCTGACGCCCGGGACCTTGCTGGGGTACGCGCTGTCACGCCAGGTCAACCGGCATCTCGACAAGCGGCGGCTGCGCTGGTCCGCCATCGCGATGTCGGCGGTGGGAGCCGTGCTGCTGATCGGCCGGCAGCTGATCTGAGGGCCGCCCGACGCCCCGGTCGGGCCGTACCACCGGGCGGTTCAGCGGTTGACGACGTTGCGCAGTGGCCGCCCTTCGGCGAGCGCGTCGACGTTGTCCCGGATGTCGCGGGCCCGGCCGCGGAACGTCTCCTCGGTGTGGCCCGACTGGTGCGGGGTGAGTACCACGTTGTCGAACCCGGTGAAGTCCAGGTGCGACGGCGCCGGCGCCCCGGGCTCGCGCGGGTTGCGCCACCACACGTCGAGGGCGGCGCCGGCGATGGTCCGCCCGGACAGGGCGGCGTGCAGCGCCTTCTCGTCCACCACCGGCCCGCGGGCGACGTTGACGAGGACGGCGGACGGCTTCATCGCGGCCAGCGCCGCCGCGTCCACCAGGCCGCGGGACTCCTCGCTCAGCGGCACCGTCACCACGACCACGTCGCAGCCGCCGAGCAGCTCGTGCAGCCGGTCCCGGCCGCCGATCCAGTCGACGTCGACCCCGGCGGGCAGCGGCGCGGCCGGGTTGCGCCGCACCGTGCGTACCCGCATCCCGAGCGCGGCGGCGGTACGGGCCACCGCGGCGCCGATCTCGCCGAGGCCGAGGACGCCGAGGGTCCGGCCGGCGAGGATGCCGCCGAAGGGATAGGAGTCGTCGACGATCGCGTTGCGCCAGACACCGGCCCGCATGTTCCGCTCGGCGCGCGCGACACCGCGCAGGAGCATCATCGACACCATCATCACGTGCTCGGCGATCGAGCGGCCGTGGTGGAAGGTGTTGGCGACCCGGACGCCGGGGCCCAGCGCGGCCAGGGGGATCTTGTCGTAGCCGGCGCCGGTGACGTGCAGCAGCCTGAGCCGCGGCATGCCCGCCAGCAGCTCGACGGGCGCTGCCGAGCACACCAGGACGTCCGCCGTGGCCGCCGCCGCGCGCACCGCGGCTTCGTAGCCGGAGGCGGGAGGGCTTCCGGAGGCGGGAGGGCTGCCGGAGGCGGGAGGGCTGCCGGAGGCGGGAGGGCTGCCGGAGGCGGGAGGGCTGCCGGAGGCGGGGGACCGGCGGGAGGCGGGGGGTCCGCCGTACGCGAAGGTCCAGCGGTGCGTCGGCCCGTCGCCCGCCGCGGTGAGTACGTCCCGGAACCGGCCCATCACGGGCTCGGTGACCAGGACGTGCAGCGGCGTGCTCACCACCGCGGGCACGTGGGGTCGAAGCCGGGCTCGAACCGGCGCATGTAGCCGGTGTCGTCGCGCTCCCGGATGCCGCAGTCGACGTACTGGCGGTGCAGCCGGGCCAGCGCGTCCCGGTCTAGCTCGACGCCCAGACCGGGGCCGGTGGGCACGGCGACGGCGCCGTCCCGGAACGTGAGTGCGCCGGGCACGATCACGTCCTCCGCCGGGTCCTTCCACGGCCAGTGGGTGTCGCAGGCGTAGTCGAGGTTGGGGGTGGCGGCGGCCAGGTGGGTCATGGCCGCGAGGCTGACGCCGAGGTGCGAGTTGGAGTGCATGGACAGGCCCATGCCGAAGGTCTGGCAGATGCCCCCGAGCAGCTGGGAGCGGCGCAGGCCGCCCCAGAAGTGGTGGTCGGAGAGCACGACCTGGACGGCCTCCGCGCGCACGGCCGGCGGGAGGTGGTCGAAGGCCACGACGCACATGTTGGTGGCCAGCGGCATGGGCACCTCGCGGGCCACCCGGGCCATGCCGTCGATGCCGGGGGTGGGATCCTCCAGGTACTCCAGCACGCCGTCGAGCGCGCGGCCGACCTCGACGGAGGTGGCCACCGTCCAGGCGGTGTTCGGGTCCAGGCGCAGGGGGTGGTGGGGGAAGGCGGCACGCAGGGCGCGTATCGCCTCGACCTCCTCCTCGGGGGCGAACACGCCGCCCTTGAGCTTGATCGCGGTGAATCCGTACGCGTCGACGATGCGGCGGGCCTGGCGGACGACGCCGTCGGGGTCGAGTGCCGCGCCCCACTCGTCCTCGTCCTGGCCGGGGTGACCGGCCCACTTGTAGAAGAGGTACGCGCTGTACGCCACGCGGTCGCGGACGGCGCCGCCGAGCAGGTCGCTCACCGGCCGTCCGACGATCTTGCCCTGGAGGTCGAGCGCGGCCACCTCGAAGGGGGAGACCACGCGATCCGCGCCGGCGGAGGTCAGCACCATTCCGCCCATGCCGTGGCCGCCCTCGCCGCTGTCGTCGGCGAGCGACGCGGTGACGGCCCGCAGCAGCCCGTTCAGGTCGAAGACGTCGAGGCCGACGATGCGGCGGCCGGCGTGCTCCAGCCGGCGCAGGTGGGGGAGGTCGCCGTAGGACTCACCGAGGCCGTACGCGCCGCTGTCGGTCACCACCTCGACGACCGTGCGCAGGGCGAAGGGCTCGTGTACCCCGACGGTGTTGAGCAGGGGCGGGTCGCGGAAGGCCACCGGGGTCACCCGTACATCGGTGATCAGGTGCTTCCCGGCGCCTGAAGCAGCAGGGGACATGACGACACCCTGTCATACGTCTACGGATGAAGACAATGCCCGCGTATGAGGATCTCGGAGGTAGCCGTTCTCGTATGTGGATGCAAGCTGTATCCATGGAGGGCAGTCACCATCAGATGCCCGTCCCGTATGATGGAGCGCACTTTCTCAAGGGGTGACAGAGTGGTGGAGAGCGACACCGCGACGGGGGTGCCCGAGTCGAAGTCCGGCCGCGGCCCCGTCAAGTCGGCCGAGCGCACGGCCCGGATCATGGAGGTGCTGGCCGAGTCCGCGGACGCGTTGAACCTGGGCCAGCTCCAGGAGCGCACCGGCTATCCGCGCTCCAGCCTCTACGCGCTCTTGCGCACGCTCACGTCCCTGAAGTGGATCGAGACCACGGACGGCGAGCAGACCTACGGCGTCGGCCCGCGCGCCCTGCTCGCCGGCACCGCCTATCTCGACCACGACCCCGCGCTCCCCTTCGCCGTCCGGCAGCTGGAGAGCCTGCGCGCCGCCACTGGATACACCGCGCACTACGCACGCCTGGACGCACCCCACATCATCTACCTGGCCACCAGGGACGCCACCGAGCCCAAGCGCCTGGTCTCCCGGGTCGGGCGGCAACTGCCCGCGCACGCCACCGCGCTGGGCAAGGCGCTGCTGGCCGAACGCACCGCGGACGAGGTGAACGCGATCCTCCCCGACGAGACGCTGACCCGGCTCACCGAGAGCACCGTCGCCACCCGCTCCGCGCTGCACACCGAGCTGGAGGCGAGCCAGGCCCGCGGCTGGGCGCTGGAGCGGGAGCAGAACACCCCGGGGCTGTGCTGCGTCGCGACCTCGGTCGGCTACCGCATCCCGGCCACGGACGCGATCAGCTGCTCGATGCCGGCATCCCGCGCGTCCGACCGCGAGGTCGCCCACGTTGCCGAGACGATGCTGCAGCACGCCAACGAGCTGGCCCAGACGCTGCGCCGCCAAGGCATCAGATAGCGGGGAGGCCGGCGCGGGCGGCTCGCGCGGCGGGCCGGCGTCGAGCCTTCGCCGGACGAGCCGGAGCCGACCCGGAACGACCACGGTCCGGATCCCCTACGCACCGTACGGGCAGCCCGCGTCGGTGCGCTTCGGGCGGGGGGCGCGGTCAGGGGCGGGCGTCGGACCAGCGGTAGCGGAGTTCCGGGCGGCCCACCTGACCGTACTGCGGGGCGCGGACGGCGTGGCCGGTCTCCGCCAGGTGCTCCAGGTAGCGGCGGGCGGTGATGCGCGACGTGCCGGTGGCCTCGCCGGCGGCGGTGGCCGTGAGGCCGTCGTCGCCCGCCCGGCGCAGGGCGTCGGTGACGGCGGCGAGGGTGGGGCCGGACAGGCCCTTGGGGAGTGCGGCCTGCGCGGGCGCGCGGAGCGTGGCGAGCGCGCGGTCCACCTCGTCCTGGCCGCCGGCCTCGCCGACCGCGGCGTGGAACCCGGCGTAGCGCACGAGGCGGTCGCGCAGGGTGGCGAAGGCGAAGGGCTTGAGGACGTACTGCACGACCCCCAGGGACACCCCCTCGCGGACGACGGCCAGGTCGCGGGCGGAAGTGACGGCGATGACGTCGGCGGCGTGGCCGGCGGCGCGCAGCGAGCGGAGCAGGGCGAGGCCGTGGCCGTCGGGGAGGTAGAGGTCGAGCAGGATCAGGTCGACGGGGACCTGGTCGAGGAGGCGGACCGCCTCGGCGCGCGAGCGCGCCGACCCGGCGACGACGAAGCCGGGGACGCGCTCCACGTAGAGCCGGTGGGCGTCGGCGGCGACGGGGTCGTCCTCGACGACGAGCACGCGGATGGGCGCGGAGCGCCCGGCGGCGGTCACCCGGAGCCCCCGGGGGGTTTCGCGTCGGCGGGTTCGGCGGGCCAGCCCTCCGCGCCGCCCCCCGCCCCCGCCCCCAGCGGCAGCGTTACGGTGAACACCGCGCCGCCCTCCGCCGCCCGCGTCAGCGTCGCCTCGCCGCCGTGCCGGCGCGCCGCCTGGCGGACCAGCGCCAGGCCCAGGCCGCGGCCCGCGGGGCCGGCCCGCTTCGTCGTCCAGCCGCGTTCGAAGACCTCCTCCGCCCGCTCCGGGTCCACCCCCGGGCCGTCGTCCGCGACCCGCAGCAGCAGCTCGCCGCCCGCCGCCCGCGCCGTCACCCGCACCTGCGGCTGCGGCGCACCGCCGCCGCCGTTCCGTACCCCGGACGCCGTCCGGGACCTCGCACCCTCCGCCGCCGCGTCCACCGCGTTGTCGACCAGGTTGCCCAGCACCGTCACCAGGTCCCGGACCGGCAGCGTCGGCGGCAGCACGCCGTCGTCGATCCGGCTGTCCGGGCTCAGCACCAGCTCCACCCCCTGCTCGTTCGCCTGCGCCGCCTTCCCCAGCAGCAACGCCGCCAGCACCGGTTCCGTCACGGCGCCCGTCACCCGGTCCGTCAGCGTCTGCGCCAGCTCCAGCTCCGCGGTCGCGAACTCCACCGCCTGCGTCGCCCGGCCCAGCTCGATCAGCGAGACGACCGCGTGCAGCCGGTTCGCCGACTCGTGCGCCTGCGAGCGCAGCGCCTCGGCGAAACCCCGTACGGAGTCCAGCTCGCCGGTCAGCGTCTGCAGCTCCGTGACGTCCCGGAGCGTGACGACCGTGCCGCGGTGCTCGCCGCCGGTGACCGGCGAGGTGTTGACGACCACCGTGCGGTCCCGGGTCAGGTGCACCTCGTCGACCCGCGGTTCCGGCGACAGCAGCGCCTGTGTCAGCGGCCCCGGCAGCCCGAGGTCGGCCACCGGCCGGCCCACGACGTCGTCCCCGGAGCCGGGGCCCGAGCCGCTCCCCAGGAGGCCAAGCAGCTCCCGCGCCCCGTCGTTGACCAGCGCGATCCGCCCCGCGCCGTCGAGCATCAGCAGGCCCTCGCGGACCGCGTGCAGCGTCGCCTGGTGGTAGTCGTGCAGCCGGCTCAGCTCGCCGGCGTTCATCCCGTGCGTGTGCCGCCGCAGCCGCGCGTTGAGGAGGTACGTCGCGAGCCCCGCCAGTGCCAGCGCCGCCGCCGCCACGTACAGCACGGGCACCAGCTGCCGCCGCACCTCGTCGCTGATCGTCTTGACGGTGATCCCCGCGCTCACCAGCCCGACGATCCGCCCGTCGGCCGCCCGCACCGGCGTGACCACACGCAGCGACGGGCCGAGCGTGCCCGTGTACGTCTCGGTGAACGTCTCGCCGCGCAGCGCGCGGGCGGTGTGGCCGAGGAACGGCTCGCCGACCACGTCGGGGTTGGGGTGGGTGAAGCGGGTGCCGTCCGGGGCCATGACCGTGATGAACGTCACCTCAGTGTCCCGCCGGGCGCGCTCGGTGTACGGCTGCAGCGCCTCGGACGGATCAGGGCCGTCGGTGAGCGCCCGGGCCACGCCCGGCGCCGCCGCGACCGCCCGCGCCGTGCTCTCCGCCTGCCGCGCCGCGGCCTCCTCCGCGCGGTCGTGCGCCGTGACGTACATGAAGGCCGCCGCCCCGGCCACCATCAGCGTGACCAGCACGACCTGTATCGCGAAGAGCTGGCCGGCCAGGCTGCGGGGACGGGGGACGCGCATGGCCCCAGTGTGACCGGAGCGGTCACATGAACGAAATGAACGCAATGGTGACGGCATCCGCCCCGCTCGACATATTCACCGGGACCGCAGGGACACCGAGCCGTCAGGAGGCAGCGACGTGGCTGCACCCACCCCCGTAGCAAGGCGCGTGAAGCGCGACCGCACCCACTATCTCTACATCGCCGTCATCCTCGCCGTGCTGGCCGGCATCGCGGTCGGCTTCGCCGCGCCCGACGCGGCCGTCGAGCTGAAGCCGATCGGCGAGGGCTTCGTCAACCTCATCAAGATGATGATCTCGCCGATCATCTTCTGCACGATCGTGCTGGGCATCGGCTCGGTCCGCAAGGCCGCCAAGGTCGGCGCGGTCGGCGGGCTCGCGCTCGGCTACTTCGTGGTGATGTCCACCGCCGCGCTGGCCATCGGC
Organism: Streptomyces sp. CNX435; assembly: GCF_059570575.1. Classification (NCBI taxonomy): domain Bacteria; kingdom Bacillati; phylum Actinomycetota; class Actinomycetes; order Kitasatosporales; family Streptomycetaceae; genus Streptomyces; species Streptomyces sp. CNX435. The sequence goes on from NZ_JCANTA010000034.1 coordinate 40,819, forward strand.
CTGGTCGTCGGCAACATCCTGCAGCCCGGCGACGGCCTGCACATCACCGAAGCGACCCGGGACGCCGGCGCCGAGCAGGCCGCGGAAGGCGAGGCGGAGTCGACCACCGAGTTCCTGCTCGGGATCATCCCGGACACGATGGTCTCCGCCTTCACCGCGGGCGAGGTGCTGCAGACGCTGTTCGTGGCGCTGCTGGTCGGCTTCGCGCTGCAGGCTATGGGCCGCGTGGGGGATCCGGTGCTGACGGGCATCGGGCACATCCAGCGGCTGGTCTTCCGGGTGCTCGCCATGATCATGTGGGTGGCCCCGGTGGGCGCGTTCGGCGCCATCGCCGCGGTGGTCGGCGAGACCGGCATGGACGCCCTGAAGTCGCTGGCCGTGATCATGATCGGGTTCTACGCGACCTGCGCGCTGTTCGTCTTCGTGCTGCTCGGGCTGGTGCTGAGGTTCTTCACCGGCGTCAACATCTTCCGGCTGCTGAAGTACCTGGCCCGGGAGTTCCTGCTGATCGTCTCCACCTCCTCCTCGGAGTCGGCGCTGCCGCGGCTGATCGCGAAGATGGAGCACCTCGGGGTCTCCAGGCCCGTCGTCGGCATCACCGTGCCGACCGGCTACTCCTTCAACCTCGACGGCACCGCCATCTACCTCACCATGGCCTCGCTGTTCATCGCCGAGGCGATGGGCGACCCGCTCTCCATCGGCCAGCAAATCTCGCTGCTCGTCTTCATGATCGTCGCCTCCAAGGGCGCCGCGGGCGTCACCGGCGCCGGCCTCGCCACCCTGGCCGGCGGGCTGCAGTCGCACCGGCCCGAACTGGTCGACGGCGTCGGCCTGATCGTCGGCATCGACCGGTTCATGAGCGAGGCCCGGGCGCTGACCAACTTCGCGGGCAACGCCGTGGCCACGGTCCTCATCGGCACCTGGACCAAGGAGATCGACAAGGACCGGGTCGAGCAGGTCCTCGCCGGCCGGGTGCCGTTCGACGAGGCGACCCTCGTGGACGACCACGCGCCCGTGCCCGCGCCCGCGGCGGCGGAGGCCGAGGAGCCGGCCGCCGCCCCCGCCGAGCCGGGAGCCCAGCCCGTGAAGGTCGGCTGAACCCGCCACGAATCCGGCAACACAGGACAACCATTCGCCCTCCGGACCGGTCTGCGTCTGCACCGAAGGAGATCGGTCTGGGGGGCCAGTGGAACAGCCGCACGTCAGCGTGGTCATCGCCGCGTACAACGCCATGCCGTACCTGACGAGGTGCGTCGACTCCGTGATCGGGCAGAGTCTGCCGCCGGACACCGTCGAGGTCATCGCCGTCGACGACGGCTCGACCGACGGCACCGGCGCGGAGCTGGACCGCTTCGCGCGGCTGCACCCGGGGCGCGTCCGCGTCGTGCACCAGGAGAACTCCGGCGGGCCGTCCGCCCCGCGCAACGCGGGCATCGGGCTGGCCCGCGGCCGGTACGTGTTCTTCCTCGACGCCGACGACTACCTCGGCCCCGAGGCGCTGGAGCGGATGACCGCCATGGCCGACGAGAACGGCTCGGACGTCGTCGTCGGCAAGCTCGTCGGCGTCGGCGGCCGGACGCCGCCGACGTCCATGTTCACGCGCGACCAGCCGAACGCCGACCTGTACCGCTCCCGGGTCTTCTGGGTGCTCAACCCCATGAAGCTGTTCCGCCGCGAGCTGATCGAGCGCCACGGGCTGCGCTTCCCCGAGGACATGCGCACCGGCGAGGACCAGATCTTCGTCACCCGGGCGTACCTGCACGCCGCGAAGATCTCCGTGCTCGCCTCCTACGACTGCGTCTACTACGTGCTCCGCGACGACGGCGGCAACCTCACCACCACCGTCCGCAGAGCCCCCCGCCCCGGCGGCGGCAGCACCGGCCCGTTCGCCGCGATGTTCACCCTCGTCGGCGAGCACACCCCCGCGGGACCCCGCCGCGACCACCTCCTCGCCCGGCTCTTCCAGGTCAACCTGCAGCGCGCCCTGCGCGGCGTGTACCGCGAGCGCGAGCACGACCCCGCCCGCTCCCGCGCCCTGTTCGCCGCGCTGCACGCGCCCGTCGCCCGCTGGTACAGCGAGGCGGCGATGGCGCAGGTCCCGGCGATCGTGCGGCTGCAGGGGGAGTTGGTGCGGCGCGGGCTGTACGAGGAGGCGGTGGCCGTCGTCCGCTACATCCGCAGGCGCCGCCGGGCGCTCGCGGCCCAGGACGGCGGCAAGCCGGTGCGCTGGCCGGCGCCCGCCGGCTTCACCGTCGAGGACGGCCGGGTCTTCGCCCACTACCCGTACTTCCGCGACTCCCGCCTCGGCCTGCCCGACGCCGTGTTCGACGTCACCCACCAGGTCGGCGCGCGCTCCTTCGTGCGGCCCGCGTCCCTCACCGTCGCGCAGGACCGGCGGGACGCCCGGGTGTTAGCGGTCCGCGGCCGGCGCCGTACGCGGCTGCCCGCCGTGGCGCTGGAGCTGACGGCGACCCGCGCGAGCGACGGCCGCACGGTCACGGTCGCCCTCCCCGCCCCCGCGACCGACGGCGCCATCGGCACGGAAGGCACGGACGGCAAGGGCGACTTCACCGCCCGCATCCGGGTGCCCCAGCCGGGCGTCTGGCACCTCGCCCTGCGGATCGCCGGAAACAGCAGGTCCGAGTTGCCTCTTCAGTCGGTACGGGTGGAGAGCGCCAATCCCGCGCGCGTCCTGCGCGCGTGGCTCGGCCGAAGTGGCCGGGGGGTGGCACGGCCGGCGTCCTGATCACGGGGAGGTGACGATCTCGTCCTCAGCCCGTAACCGGATACAACTTTGCACATCTTTAAAATGTCTTCCAGTCGAGCCGAATTCACCCCGAATTCGACCGACGCTCACGATGACCATCCAGGAGCAGCAGTGTCGACAGGCGCCCCCACGGAGCCGGCAGCCAGCACGTCCGCCCAGGCCACCCGAACCACCGCCGTGGTGCTGGCGGGTGGCACCGGGCAACGCGTGGGGCTCTCCATACCCAAGCAACTGCTGAAGATCGCCGGGAAGACCGTGATAGAGCACACGCTCGCGGTCTTCGAGCAGGCCGACGGCGTCGACGAGATCCTGGTCCTCATGGCCCCCGGCTACGTCGAGGACGTGGAGCGGATCGTCGCCAAGGCCGGCCTGACCAAGGTGCGCCGGGTGCTGGAGGGCGGGGAGACCCGCAACGAGACCACCGAGCGCGCCATCGCCGCGATCGGCGCGGACCTCGCCGCCGGCGAGGACGCGAACGTCCTCTTCCACGACGCCGTACGCCCCCTGCTCTCGGCCCGGGTGATAGCCGACTGCGTCACCGCCCTGGAGCGCTACCAGGCCGTGGACGTCGCCATCCCCTCCGCCGACACGATCATCGTCACCCGGCGGCACGGCGAGGACGGCGAGTTCATCACCGACGTCCCGGACCGCTCCCGGCTGCGCCGCGGGCAGACGCCGCAGGCGTTCAAGCTCTCCACCATCCGGCGGGCGTACGAAGTGGCCGCGGACGACCCGAACTTCCAGGCCACCGACGACTGCTCGGTGGTGCTGAAGTACCTGCCCGATGTGCCGATCCACGTGGTCGCGGGCGACGAGTACAACATGAAGGTCACCCACCCCGTCGACGTCTTCATCGCCGACAAGCTCTTCCAGCTCGCCTCCACCTCCGCCCCCGAGCACGGCGACGGCGAGGCCCACCGCCGCCTCCTCGACGGCCGCACGCTCGTCGTCTTCGGCGGCTCGTACGGCATCGGCGGCGACATCAGCGAGCTGGCCCGCGGCTGCGGCGCGCACGTCTACGCCCTCGGCCGCTCCACCACCGGCACCCACGTGGAGAACCCCGCCGACATCGAGGAGGCGCTACGCCGCGCCTACGACGAGACAGGCCGCATCGACTACGTCGTCAACACCGCCGGCGTGCTGCGCATCGGCCGGCTCGCCGACACCGACGACGCCGCCCTCGAAGAGGCCCTGCGGGTCAACTACCTCGCCCCGGTGCAGATAGCCCGCACCGCCCACAAGTACCTCGCCGAGACCCGCGGCCAGCTGCTGCTCTACACCTCCAGCAGCTACACCCGCGGCCGGGCCGAGTACAGCCTCTACTCCTCCACCAAGGCCGCCGTCGTCAACCTCACCCAGGCCCTCGCCGACGAGTGGGCCGGCGACGGTGTCCGCGTCAACTGCATCAACCCCGAGCGCACCGCCACGCCGATGCGCACCAAGGCGTTCGGCGAGGAGCCCGACGGCTCGCTGCTGCCCTCCGAGGCCGTCGCCCGCACCTCCCTCGACGTGCTGCTCTCCGAGATGACAGGCCACGTCATCGACGTACGCCAACAGGATCCGACCCGCGGCTCCAGCGGCTCCCACGTCGACCGCGCGCTGGCCGCGGTCCTCGACCGCAGCGAGGGCGGCGCCGAGGCGGGTGTGCGGTGACGGGGGCACTCCTTCGCCTGGTCCGGGTCGGCAGCCCCGCGGAGTTCGCCGCCGCCGTCCTGATGCTGGTCTCGTACCCGCTGATGCTGCTCGCCGCGCTGATCCCGAGCCTCGGCACGTTCGCCGCGGCGGCCGCGGTGAGCTACGCCTCCGACCACTTCCTGCACCGTCGCAACGTCTACCTGCTCAACCGGCTCTCCCGGGCCCGCGCCGGTCTGACACTGCGCTTCATGCTGCGGCAGCTGCTGCTCGTGCTGCTGCTGGCCCGGATGGACGTCGCGGGCGACACCCTCGGCTACGAGGCCATCGCCTGCTTCGCCCTCGTCGCCACCCTGCAGGCGCCGCACAGCGGCCTGCTCACCCTGCTGCGCAACCGCCGCAAGCTGCCCGTCGTCACCCGCAACATCGACCTGACGCCGCTCGGCATCTCCGACGCCGCGCCCCGCTGGCTCACCCACCGCGCCGCGGAGAAGGTCCAGCACCTCGACCTGTTCGCGGTCACCGGCGTCCTCGTCGCCGCCGAGACCGGCCGCGGCGCGTACGGCTACGCCGGCATGGCCGTGACGCTGGGCCTGGTGCTGCTGTACATCGCCGTGGTGACGTACTACCTGCGGCCCGGCGGCCTGCCGCCGAAGCGGGACGCGGTGCTGGAGTGGTTCGACGAGTGGCTGCGCGCCTACCGGCCGACCCTGGTGCTCTACTTCTCCGGCACCAAGGAGTCCACGTACCAGATCAACATGTGGCTGGAGACACTGCGAGACCTGGCAGCGCTGGACGAGCGGCCGCTGCTCATCGTGCGCGAGCAGCACACGCTGCCGGGCCTGGCCTCCACGACCGTGCCGGTGGCGTGCGTGCCGTCCGCGGTGCACCTGATGAACATGGACCTGTCGTCGGTGCGGGTCGCGCTCTACCCCGCCAACGTCGGCAAGAACATCCACCTGCTGCGGGTGCCCACGATGAAGCACGTCTTCATCGGCCACGGCGACAGCGACAAGGTCGCCAGCATCAACCCGTACGCCAAGGTCTACGACGAGGTGTGGACCGCCGGCCGGGCCGGCCGCGACCGCTACGCGCTGGCCGACGTCGGCGTCCGCGACGACGCCATCGTGGAGGTCGGCCGCCCGCAGCTGGCGCCGATCCGCCCCGCCGAGGCGCCCGCCGCGGACCGCATCCCCACCATCCTCTACGCGCCCACGTGGGAGGGCTGGACCGACGACCCCGGCAACACCTCGCTGATCCTCGCTGGCGAGAACATCGTCCGCCGGCTGCTGGCCGCCGCGGAGCCGGTGCGGGTGCTGTACAAGCCGCACCCGTTCACCGGCATGGTCAGCCCGCTCGCCAAGGCCGCCCACGAGCGCATCGTCGCCATGGTCGAACAGGCCCGTACGCGCCGCGCCGCCGAGCCCCGCTGGGTGCGCGCCGCCGCGGCCGAACAGGCCGGGCGGGAGGAGGCGCGGGCCGAACTGGTGCGTATCGAGGCGCAGCTGGAGCGGCTCGGCCGGCTCACCGACGAGGCCGCCGACGAGGCGCAGACCTCCCGCGACGCCGTGGTCGACCCGGCCCGCGAGGCGGAGGTGGCCCGGCTGAAGGAGGAGTGGAACGACGCGTACTGGCGCTCCTTCGGTTGGTGGGAGCACCGCGTGGTCACCGGCGACCGGCCGCGGCTGTACGACTGCTTCAACGTCTCGCACGGCATGGTCTCGGACATCTCCAGCGTCGTGTCGGACTTCATCGCCAGCGGCAAGCCGTACGCGGTGACCGACTCCGCGGGCCTGGGGGAGGAGGAGTTCATGCGGCAGAACACCGCGGTACGCGCGGCGGTCATCCTCGACCCCGAGGCCGCCAGCCTCGACGACCTGCTCGCCGCCGTCCCCGACCCCGCGGCGGACCCGCTGCGCGCCGCGCGCGAGGAACTGAAGGAGTACCTGCTCGGGCCGGACGAGCCCGCGTCCGTCGTCCGGTTCGGGGAGGCCGTGCGTGCGCTCGCGGAGAAGTCCGAGCGCCGCAACCTCGAGCGCGCCGTCTGAAGGAGATCAGCACGATGACATCCATACCCGACGTCACGGTGATCACGGGCGCGTACAACTCGATGCCGTACATCACCCGCAGCGTCACCTCGGTACTGGAACAGACCATCGGCGTCGACCGGCTGGAGATCCTCGTCATCAACGACGGCTCCACCGACGGCACCGGCGCGGAACTCGACCGGCTCGCCGCCGCGCACCCCCGGCTGACCGTCATCCACCAGGAGAACTCCGGCGGCCCGGCCGGCCCGCGCAACGTCGGTCTGGAGCGGGCCACCGGGCGGTACGTGTTCTTCCTCGACGCCGACGACTACCTCGGCCGCGAGACGCTGGCCCGGATGGTCGAGACCGCCGACGCCAACGGCACCGACGTCGTCGCCGGCAAGATGGTCGGCGTCAACGGCCGCAACGCGCCGACCTCCATGTACCACCAGAACCTGGCCCGTACCGACGTGTTCAGCTCCCGCGTCTACTGGACGCTGAACCCGATGAAGCTCTTCCGGCGCGAGCTGGTCGAGCGGCACAAGCTGCGCTTCCGCCCCGAGCTGCGGGTCGGCCAGGACCAGCCGTTCACCAGCGCCGCCTACCTGCACGCCGGCGGCATCAGCGTGATCGCCGACTACGACTGCGTGTACTGGGTCAAGCGCGACGACGGCGGCAACAACACCTCCGTCACCAAGGGCACCGCACCGCGGATCCGCTTCATGCGCGCCATGTTCGAGCTGGTCGGCGAGCACGTCCCGGACGGCCCGCGCCGCGACCACCTGCTGGCCCGGCACTACTCCATCGACCTGCCGCACACCATCCGCCAGCTGCGCCGCGAGAAGGACGCCGGCGACCGGCAGACGGCCTTCCAGGACATGCGCCAGCTGTTCGGCCAGTGGTACACCGAGGGCACGGCGGCCGGGCTGTCGGTGATCGAGCGGCTGCTGATGGAGCTGGTGCGCCGCGGCGACCTCGACGACCTGATCACGGCGTCGAAGTACCACCGCAAGCTGGGCGACCGGGAGGCGGCGCACCTGGTGGAGAACGGCCGGGTCTACGCCCGCTACCCGTTCTTCCGCGATCCCGCCAGGAGCATCCCGGACGAGTTCTACGACGTCACCGACCAGCTGCCCGTCCCGTTCCGCGTCGGCAAGGCCGACCTCGACGCCGACACCGGCGTCGTCCACCTCTCCGGCAAGGTCAAGGCGCCCGCGCCGGACGGCTGGAGCGCCCCGCCGGAGCTGCTGCTGGAGCAGCGCGGCGGCATCGTCCGGCACCGGCTGCCGCTGACGCTGGAGCCGCAGCAGGACGACGAGGGCTACCAGAACTTCCGGCTGGACGTCGATCCGGCGACCGCCGGCGGCGGCGAACCGCTCGGCGAGGCGCTCTGGGACCTCTCCCTGGCCTGCGGCGACGCCCACGTCACCCGCTTCGGCGACCAGCGCACCGCGAGCCAGCTCAGGCGGCCCGCGGCCCACGTGATCCCGGCGTACGCCGGCTCCGGCCAGGTCGTCACGCTCTACGCGATCCGCTCCACCGGCCTGCTCACCCTGGAGGTCGGCGAGATCAAGCACAAGGCGGACCAGCGGATCGAGGCCGCCGCCCAGCGCGAGACGCGCCGCGACGAACTCGTCGTCGACGTGCGCGCCACCCTCACCGGGCTGCCCGCCGACGCCGTCAGGCTCGACGTCGAGGGCCCCGCCGGGGTGATCGCCTCCACCGTGGCCGAGCCGCGCAGGACCTCCGGCGCCGTCCGGACGTACCGCGCCCGGCTGCGGCTGCCGCGCGAGGTGCGCGGCCGGCGCGACGCGTGGACCCCGAAGGTCACCGTGCACGCCGGCGACCTCGGCTGGACCGTGCCCGTAGGCTCCGCGGAAGCCGGCCCCGGCGACTCCTCCGGCGCGCCACCGGCCCGCGGCCGGACCCTCGCCGGGGTGCTGCGCGGTGCCCGGGCCCGGCTCGCCGCCCGCAAGTGAAGTCCCGGCGGATGCGACGACACCGCCAGTCCCGTTACCCGGAGGGTTGATGCACGGCCAGCAGGCCCCGGCGCTCGAAGCGCACGATCCGACCGAGCGCCGGTCCCGGCCGGACGCGCGGCGCGCGTCCGGTCCCGGCGGCGGATTCCGCCCCGACGTCGAGGGCCTGCGGGCCGTCGCCGTGGGCGTGGTGCTGCTGTACCACGCGGGGGTGCCGCTGATCTCCGGCGGCTACGTCGGCGTCGACGTCTTCTTCGTCATCTCCGGCTTCCTGATCACCGGGCTGCTGGTGCGCGAGCTGGAGCGCAGCGGGCGGATCTCCCTCACCGGCTTCTACGCCCGCCGCGCCCGCCGGCTGCTGCCGTCGACGGCCGTCGTGCTCGCGGCGGTCGCGCTGCTGGCGTGGCTGCTGATGTCGCCGGTGGAGCGCAAGACGGTCGCGAAGGACCTGGCCGCCGCGGCGCTGTACGTCGTCAACTGGCAGCAGGCGTCGCTCGCCGTCGACTACTCCGCGCTGGGCGCCGACGCCAGCCCCGTACAGCACTTCTGGTCCCTCGCGGTCGAGGAGCAGTTCTACCTGGTCTGGCCGCTGCTCATCATCGCCATCGGCTGGTGGTGCACGCGCCGCGGCGGCAAGGCGGTGCGCCCGCGGCTGGCCGTCGCGCTCGGCGGCATCGCCGTGGCCTCGTTCGCGTACTCGGTCTACCTCACGCGCGAGGAGGCCGGCGCCGCGTACTTCTCCACCTTCACCCGCGGCTGGGAGCTGGCCGTCGGCGGGCTGCTGGCGCTGGTGCCGGCGGACGCCTGGCGCCGGGTGCCGGGGTGGCTCGCGGGCGGCCTCGCCGCCGCCGGGCTCGCGGGCATCGCGCTGGCCGCCCTCGCCTTCACCGACGAGACCCCCTTCCCCGGCTCCGCCGCCGCGCTGCCCGTGCTGGGCGCCGCCGCGGTCATCGCGGCCGGCGCCGCGCGGCAGGACACCCTGGGCGCGCGGCTGCTGGGCACCGCGCCGATGCGGTACGTGGGGCGGATCTCGTACTCCTGGTACCTGTGGCACTGGCCGGCGGTCGCCTTCGCCACCGTCAAGTGGCCCGGCATCAGCACCGCCCAGCTGGCGGTCGTCGTCGCGGCCAGCTGGGTGCCCGCCGCGCTCACGCACAGGCTGGTGGAGAACCCGGTACGGGTCTCGCGGGCGCTCGCCCCGGTGCGCCGCGGCCTCGTCCTCGGCCTCGCCTGCACCGCCGCCGGCGCGCTGCTGGGCTGGCTGACCTGGGCCACCGTGCCGACCATCAAGCTCGCCGACCCCGACCAGGCCGTCGGCGCCGCCGCGCTGAAGGACTCCACGCGGATGCAGGAGTCCGCCTCCGCGCTCAGCCCGCTGCCCGAGGACGCCGACGCCGACGAGGGCGTGGTGTACGGCAACGGCTGCCACGCCGGGCAGCGCGACACCGAGGCCGAGGGCTGCGTCTACGGCGACAAGAAGGCGGACACCACCGTGGCGCTCTTCGGCGACTCGCACGCCGCGCAGTACGCCCCGGCGCTGATCACCGTCGCCGAGGAGCGCGGCTGGCGGCTGCTGATCCTCACCAAGTCCGCCTGCACCCCCGCCAAGGTCACCATCTACAACCGGCAGTACGAGCGGGACTACACCGAGTGCGACCAGTGGCGGGCCTCCGCGGTGGACCACATCGCCGACGAGGGCGCCGACCTCGTGCTCGTCGGCAACCGCGACGACCAGGCGGCAATGCGCGGCGGCGACAAGCTCGACGGCGACGCCAACACCGCCGCGCTGCGCGACGGGATGTCCGCCACGCTGCGCGAGCTGGAGAAGAACGGGGCGGACGTCACAGCGTTCGCCGACATTCCGTACCCGCCGCAGGACATACCCTCGTGCGTGTCGGCAGCCACCGACCAGCTCACCGACTGCGCGTTCCCGCTGCGCGAGGGAATGGACTACGAGCCGGTCACCGCCGAGGCCGCGAAGCGGGCCGGGGTCCGCGTCATCGACCTCGCGCCCGAGCTGTGCCCGGACGGGACCTGCCCGGCCGTCATCGGCAACGTGATCGTCTACCGGGCGGGTGAGCACATCACCGAGACGTACATGGAGACGCTTACGGACTGGCTGAACGACCAGTTGCCCGGGAGCGTCAGATGAGAGGACTCCTGATGCCGACGCAGCCAACGCCGCCGACGCTGGTGCCCACGGTGCCCCGCGGGGGCCGCATCCTGCACATCGGCCCGCACAAGACCGGCACCACCGCGCTGCAGGGCGCCTTCCACAGCGCCCGCGACCGGCTGCCCGCGTACGACGTCGTCTACGCGGGCACCAAGCGGCAGCCGGTCTCGGCGGCGCTCGCCAAGATCGGAGTGGAGTTCCCGGGGCCGGCGGGTACGCCCGTACGCGAGCACCTCGACGTGTTCCTGCAGCGCGACCGCCCGGGCATGGAGCGCTGGCGGCGGCTGCTGGAGCAGTGCGCCGAGGCCGGCGACCGGCGGGTGGTCATCAGCAGCGAGTACTTCTCCAACGCCGGCGACGACGCCGCCCGCGAGGTCGTCGCCGAACTCGGCGGCGGGGAGCGGGTACAGGTGGTCGTCACGCTGCGGCCGCTGCTGAAGATCCTGCCGTCGCAGTGGCAGCAGTACGTACGCAACGGGCTGCGCTCGTCGTACGAGGACTGGCTGGAGGCCATGTTCCACCGCGAGCCGGGTATCGAGCCGACGCCCAGCTTCTGGCGTCGGCACCGGCACGACCAGCTGATCGCCCGCTGGGCGGCAGCCGCGGGCCCGGAGAACGTGACCGTCCTGGTGCAGGACGAGTCCGACCAGCAGATGCAGCTGCGGGTCTTCGAGGAACTGGCCGGGCTGCCCGCCGGGTTCCTCGTCTACGACGAGAAGGACAACCGGTCGATGACCCACGGCGAGGCCGAGCTGGTCCGGCTGCTCAACGAGGAGTCGCACCGCCGCGGCTGGTCGGTGGAGCGGCACGGCAAGGTCGTACGCGCCGGGGCGCTGCGCCGGATGCGCGACAAGTACCAGCCCGGGCGCGATGAGGCGCGCGTCACCACCCCCGAGTGGGCGGTGGCCGAGGCCACCGAGCTGGCCGAGGACATGACCGCCACGATCGCCGGACTCGGCGTCGACGTCGTCGGCGACCTGGCCTCGCTGGCGAAACGGCCGAGCGGGCGGGCCTCGCCGCCGGGGGAGGCGACGATCACGGCCGCCGCGGCGGCACAGGCGGTCATCGGCGCACTGCTCGCGCAGTCCTCGCTCGATACCAGGGCCGCCACGGCGGCGAAGGACACCGCCGGGCCGAACTCCTCCGGGCCCGGCGAGTCCACCGCCACCGCGACGGCCGCCGCCACCGCACCGAAGCCGGCGTCCGCCGACGGCCCTCCCGGAGGCCGGGGCGGCGCCACCGACCTGCTGCGGAGCGCCGCCCGGCGCGGACTCCGCCGAATCCGCCGATAGTTCGAAGGACCTGCACGGATGTCGTTGAGAATCACTGTGATCGGCACGGGGTACCTCGGTGCCACGCACGCCGCCGCGATGGCGGAGCTGGGCTTCGAGGTGCTCGGCCTGGACGTGGTCAAGGAGAAGGTCGAGCTGCTGTCCACGGGCCGGGTGCCGATGTACGAGCCGGGCCTGGAGGACCTGCTGCGCAAGCACGTGGCGGGGGTCGAGGGCTCGACCGGGCGGCTGCGCTTCACCACCTCGTACGCGGAGGCGGCGGCCTTCGGCGACGTGCACTTCGTGTGTGTGAACACGCCGCAGAAGCACGGCGAGTACGGCTGCGACATGAGCTACGTCGACGCCGCGATCGACACCCTCGCGCCCCACCTCGACCGGCCATGTCTGGTGGTGGGGAAGTCGACGGTGCCGGTGGGCTC